>NZ_JBYSZK010000001.1:549474-938066 GCF_058787015.1 Roseateles sp. FW305-36
GGGTATAGCTCAGCTGGGAGAGCGCTTGCATGGCATGCAAGAGGTCAGCGGTTCGATCCCGCTTACCTCCACCAAATATTCTTTGAATATTTAGTGGTTCGCAGCAGTAGGTTTGAAAAGTTCAGTCCCCTTCGTCTAGAGGCCTAGGACACCACCCTTTCACGGTGATTACAGGGGTTCGAATCCCCTAGGGGACGCCAAAGTTGCTTTGGCAATCTCGTTGTCAGACGAGAATGCTTTTGGCAATCCCGTCGCAAGACGGAAAACCTGTCGCAAGACGGGCGAGTTTGATGAGCTTGGATATTGTCGAAAGACGGTATCGAATTCATCCCACGCGGAGTGGTAGTTCAGTTGGTTAGAATACCGGCCTGTCACGCCGGGGGTCGCGGGTTCGAGCCCCGTCCACTCCGCCAAAAATAATAAAGCGCCGAAACCATCAGGTTTCGGCGCTTTTTCTTTGTCTGTTCAGGAAACGAGGCCGCGTGCGGGGGCAGGTGCTGTGCCGGCGTCGTCATTGCCGCCGTTGCCGTGGGCCTGAGGGGCCGCGGGAGCTTGCCGCTGCTCGGTCGGAGCGGCGGCCTTGGGGGCTTCGGTCGTGCCGCGTTTGCCGCTGACAACCAGGCGAGCCAGCTTGACGACTTCGCTGGCTCCAGCGGGCAGGCTGCCAACCAGCAGACCTAGCGTCAGGCTGAGGCACCACCATCCCTTTTTCACTCTTGGCATCTCCGACTCCATCCTCGCATTGGGCAAGGCGCGGATTGAAGTGTTGAACAAGCCCGGGTAGCGGGCCAGCGCGGCGCGACGAACTGCGCTTTCCGTGGGGTGAACTGCGACCGAGGGTCGCTCAATGCCGGGCCCGGAAAGCAAAACGGGCCCAGAGGGCCCGATCGTGCTTGGCGGAGAGGGCGGGATTCGAACCCGCGGTGGGCTATTAACCCACACACGCTTTCCAGGCGTGCGACTTAAACCGCTCATCCACCTCTCCTGCAAGCCCGCCATCATAACGCATTGGCGAGCGCTGCGGAGAGTCAATCGGTCAGTTCGCGCTGCGCCAGTCGAGCGCGCCGCGCCAGTCGAGTTGGTGCACGACGTTGTTGAGGTGCAGCATGCGCCGCGAGCGGGCGAGTTCATGGCCGGTGCCGTCGATCAGCGCGACGTTGCACAGGATGTTCATCGGGTCGAAGAGGGCCACGACGTCGGGCTGGATCTCGGTCCACTCCCAGGCGATCTGGATGGCTTCGCCATCGGCCAGCGCTGCCCAGACCTCCTGTCCGCTTCTCAGCCCGGAGCGTGCATCATGCACTCTGACACTGCTGCCGACTTGTCGCAGGTCATGAGTCACCTTTTCAAACTCGTTTACAGTCTTAACGACCGTATCGCAGGCCATCAGTTGCCATGCTGCCATCTGCATTCGGATCTCCCCGTCATTGGATGGCTCGCAGTTTGCGTTCGTCGACGCTGTGCTGCTCCTACCAACCCTAGTAGCGCATGAACCTCCAGCGGTACGAACAAGTCAGTCAAGCGGCAGATTTCGCATCTTTCAGGCAAGGACTGATCGATGCTGCGCACGACTTGGGCTTCGGGTTGATCTCAGGTGTCATGGTCATTGAGCGACCAACGCCGGGCGCCAAGAAGCAGTACGTTCCGATTGGCAATACGCCAGCTGAGTTCCTGGCCGCGTCCGGCGATCTGGAGAACGTGAAGCGGGATCCCGTACATCGCCACGTGGCACGGGCTCACACGCCCTTGATCTATGACCAGAGGCTTTATGCCGACGCGGACGCCGGCGATCTCTGGGAAATGCAAGCACCTTACGGCTACCGTACCGGGATAGCCGTCAGTGTGTTGATGCCGACCTATCGGCGGTTCCTGTTGGGCGTTGATCGTGATGAGGCTTTGCCTCGCGACCCCAAAAAGCTGAATCGCATGGTTGCCGACCTGCAGTTGCTCGCAATCCATGCACAAGACGCTGCTGGACGCGTCCTTGTACCGCGCACCGGTCGATCCGACGCGCCTCAGCTGAAGCCGCGCCAGCTTGAAATTCTGAAGCTGACGATGGAAGGTAAGAGTGCCTGGGTTGTCGGCAGCCTTCTCGGCATCAGCGAGAACACTGTCAACTACCACATGAAGCAGCTGTTCGAGCAACTGGACGTGTCGAGCAAGGGCCATGCGGTATTGAAGGCCATGGAGCTTGGCCTCTTGTAGTGCCCGAGGCGCGCCCTACAAGGGTTTGTAGTTCCCCGCGTTCTTGCCGTCCTACAAACTCCGCCCCATCTTGAATTCGGCCCAGGTGGCCAGATGGAGCGGAACATGTGGAACCTGATTGCTGAAATCTTCGGTTTGCCCTACACCGGCAGCTAAAGCCCGTAGGAAGTAGGAAAAGCGACACCTCCATCGCTTTCGTTCGGCGCCCCCCGAACGTCTTGCGCCCGCGACCGCCCTGACTAGGGGCCCTCGCGGGCTTTTTTGTATTCAAAGGTCAGGGTCGCGCGCCGCCCTTGAGCAGCGCCATCGCCGTGCCAATCAGGCCTCCGACCTCGCTCATGTTGCCCGGCACGATCATGGTGTTGGTCTTCTGCGCGAGCTGGGCATAGGCCTCGACGGCCTTCTCAGCGACCTTGAGCTGCACGGCCTGGTCGCCACCCGGCTGCTGAATGGCTGCGGCGATCTTGCGGATGGCGTCCGAGGTGGCGTCGGCCACCGCCGTGATGGCCGCCGCCTCGCCCTGGGCCTTGTTGATCTCGGCCTGTTTCTGGCCTTCCGACTTGGCGATGGCCGCCTCGCGCTCGCCGGTGGCGATATTGATCTGCTCCTGGCGGCGCCCCTCGGAGGCCGCGATCAGGGCGCGCTTCTCGCGTTCTGCCGTGATCTGGGCCTGCATGGAGTGCAGGATGGCCGGTGGCGGCGTCAGGTCCTTGATCTCGTAGCGCAGCACCTTGACGCCCCAGTTCAGCGCCGCCTCGTCCAGGGCCTCGACGACGGAGGTGTTGATGAGGGCGCGCTCCTCGAAGGTGCGGTCCAGCTCCATGCGGCCGATGACGGAGCGCAGCGTCGTCTGGGCGAGTTGGGTGATGGCCACGACATAGTTGCTGGCACCGTAGCTGGCGCGCATCGGGTCGGTGACCTGGAAGTAGAGGATGCCGTCGACAGTCAGCTGGGTGTTGTCCTTGGTGATGCAGACCTGGCTGGGCACGTCCAGAGGAATCTCCTTCAGCGAGTGGCGGTAGGCCAGGCGATCGACAAAGGGCACCAGGAAGTTCAGGCCCGGCGTCAACGTGGCGTGATAGCGGCCCAGTCGCTCGACGACCCAGGCATGCTGCTGGGGCACGACCTTGATCGAGCGGACCACGAAGATGGCGGCGATGACGAGGATGACGAGTGCGATTTCCATGAGGCCTCTCAGGCGGAGTTCTGCAGAAACATGGGAGGAGATGACGCTCAGCGGTCCAGCAGCAGGCAACTGCCTTCCATGGCGCGGATGATGTGCCGGCCGCTCTGGGCAGGCGGGTTGCCGATGAAGCGGGCCTGCCAGGCCGCGCCACGGTACTGGACCTGGGTCCGCCCTTCGGATGACCAGGTGTCCACCTGCACGCTCTGGCCGATGTCGAGGTTGACGTCGGGGTTGCTGGCGGCCGGCGCCGCCTCGGGCGCCTTGTCGCGACGCCGGTGAAGCACGAAAACGGCCGCTCCGCCCACGACGGCCGAGGCCAGCATCTGCCCCGCGGGGCCCAGATTCAGATGAGCCGCCACCGCGCCGGCCGCGGCTCCCACCGCCAGCATCAGCAGATAGAACGTCCCGCTGGCCAGTTCGGCCGCCACCAGCACACCCGCTGCAATCCACCAGACGGTGGCCCAGTTCCAATCCATCTCGCCTCCCAAGGCTGTGGTATCGATCCAGTTTAGACCCGCGACATGGGTGAGACACGCTGCGGCCCTACACTTCGCCGCTTCGTTTTTTTGATGCCCGCCCGCTGGAGGCCGCCATGATCCGTTTCCATTTCCCCGTTGTCATCATTGACGAGGATTACCGTTCAGAAAATACCTCGGGACTGGGCATCCGCGCGCTGGCCGAGGCCATCCAGAAAGAAGGCATGGAAGTCCTGGGCGTGACGAGCTACGGCGACCTGTCGCAGTTCGCCCAGCAGCAAAGCCGCGCTTCCGCCTTCATCCTGTCCATCGACGACGAGGAGTTCACCTCCGGTCCCGACCTGGATCCGGCCGTGCTGAATCTGCGCAAGTTCATCCAGGAGATCCGCAACCGCAACCCGGACATCCCGATCTACGTCTACGGCGAGACGCGCACCAGCCAGCACTTGCCCAATGACGTGCTGCGCGAACTGCACGGCTTCATCCACATGTTCGAGGACACGCCGGAGTTCGTGGCCCGCCACATCATCCGCGAGGCCAAGAGCTATCTCGACGGCCTGGCGCCGCCTTTCTTCAAGGCGCTGATGGACTACGCCCAGGACGGTTCCTACTCCTGGCATTGCCCCGGCCATTCCGGCGGCGTGGCCTTTCTCAAGAGTCCGGTCGGCCAGATGTTCCACCAGTTCTTCGGCGAGAACATGCTGCGCGCCGACGTCTGCAATGCCGTGGAAGAACTCGGCCAGCTGCTGGATCACACCGGCCCGGTCGCCGCGTCGGAGAAGAATGCCGCGCGCATCTTCAATGCCGACCATTGCTTCTTCGTCACCAACGGCACCAGCACGTCCAACAAGATGGTCTGGCACCACACGGTGGCGCCGGGCGACGTCGTCGTCATCGACCGCAACTGCCACAAGAGCAATCTGCACGCCATCATCATGTGCGGCGCGATCCCGGTGTTCCTGACGCCGACGCGCAACCACTACGGCATCATCGGCCCCATCCCCGAGAGCGAGTTCAGCCCGGAGACCATCCGCGCCAAGATCGCCGCCAACCCGCTGCTGGCCCACATTGACCCGGACACGGTCAAGCCTTCCATCGTCACGCTGACGCAGAGCACCTACGACGGCGTGCTCTACAACACCGAGACCATCAAGAAGAAGCTGGACGGCTACATCCCGACGCTGCATTTCGACGAGGCCTGGTTGCCGCACGCGGCCTTCCACGACTTCTATGGCCAGTTCCACGCGATGGGCAAGAACCGCCCGCGCCCCAAGGAGGCCATGGTCTACGCGACCCAGTCCACGCACAAGCTGCTGGCCGGCATCTCGCAGGCCTCGCAGGTGCTTGTGCAGGACTCGCAGAGCGTCAAGCTCGACAAGCACCTCTTCAACGAGGCGTACTTGATGCACACCAGCACCAGCCCGCAGTACTCCATCATCGCGAGCTGCGACGTGGCCGCGGCCATGATGGAACCTCCGGGTGGCACGGCGCTGGTGGAAGAAAGCATCCGCGAATCGCTGGACTTCCGCCGCGCCATGCGCAAGGTGGATGGCGAGTATGGCGACGACTGGTGGTTCAAGGTCTGGGGGCCGGACTTCCTGCGTGCCGAGGAAGGCAGCGAGCCGATGTCGGCCGACTGGATGCTGCATGCCGACGAGGACTGGCATGGCTTCGGCGGCCTGGCCGAAGGCTTCAACATGCTGGACCCGATCAAGTCCACCATCATCACGCCCGGGCTGGACATGGAAGGCCGCTTTGCCTCCACCGGCATCCCGGCGTCCGTCGTCACCAAGTTCCTGGTCGAGCACGGCGTGGTGGTCGAGAAGACGGGTCTGTACTCCTTCTTCATCATGTTCACCATCGGCATCACCAAGGGCCGCTGGAACACGCTGCTGACCGCGCTGCAGCAGTTCAAGGACGACTACGACAAGAACGCGCCGCTGTGGCGAATCCTGCCGGAGTTCTGCGCCCAGTTCCCCAAGTACGAGCGCATGGGGCTGCGCGACCTCTGCCAGAGCATCCACCAGGCCTATGCCGAGGGCGACATTGCGCGCCTGACGACGGACATGTACTTGTCCAACCTGCAGCCGGCCATGACGCCGACGGACGCCTACGCCCACATCGCCCAGCGCAAGACCGAGCGCGTCGGCATCGACGATCTCGAAGGCCGCATCACGACCTCGCTGCTGACGCCTTACCCGCCCGGCATCCCGCTGCTGATTCCTGGCGAGCGCTTCAACAAGAAGATCTGCGACTACCTGAAGTTCACGCGCAGCTTCAACGCCAAGTTCCCGGGCTTTGCGACCGATGTGCACGGCCTCGTGCACGAGGTGGACGAAGAGACCGGCCGCGGTCGCTACTACGTGGACTGCGTGAAGGCCTGATCGGCAGGCCTAGGCTGAGGCGAGGGCGTCGCCGAGACGCCAGGGCAGGCCCTCGTGACGGGCCAGGTCGCGGCGTACGCCGGCCGGGCTCAGGCCCGTCAGAGCGCGGAACTCACGCACCATGTGGGCGCCATGGCTGAAGCCGCATTGCGTTGCCACGTCGGCCAGCGCCGCGCCATCGGCGAGGCGACGCAGCCCCTCGTGCAGGCGTTCGATGCGCAGCAGCGCCTTGGGTGACAGCCCCAGGGCGTCGCCGACGCGGCGCTGCAGCTGGCGGGCACTTGACGTGGCCTCGTCGGCCCAGTCATTGACGCTCAGGGCTGCGGCGGGTACGCGTGGCGGCGGTTGCCAGGCGCGGCGCGCCTGGGCCTTTTCCACCCAGCAATGCAACTGCTGCTCGATGATCCAGACCTGGGCCGCGGTGCTGTGGGCGCGCCGCAGTTGCGACAGCAACAGCTCGGCCTTTGGCCAGCCTATGACTTCGGCCGCCGGTCCGCGTCGGTTGACCCATTCCGCGGCCGGCAGGTCGAACAGCCAGCTCAGCACGCCGGGGCGCAGCAGCACCGTCGTGATGGCCGGGTCGTTCGCGTACACACGCCGCGCAGGAACGAGGCGAGGGCCGGCCAGCTCCAGGTCGGCCAGCGAAAGCCCCGAGTCGCCGTCGACCCAGTCGCCGCGGTGCAGCACGGTGAGGGCACCCTGCACGTTGGCGGGAAAGCATTGCACTGCGGGCAATGCCGGCCCGTCAGCACTTGGCCGCCTCACTGCGATGGCTTGCACATAGGCTGTCAGCGTCGGACTGGGCGGCAGCAGTTGCGTGCGGCTCGAGGGCATCAGCTCATGAATCCCAGGTCCTGTGGCGAGAAGGCGGCCAGCGCCGGGAAGGCCGTGTTGAGGGCCGTCGCGTCGAGGCCGAACCAGCGTGCCAGTGTCGCGCCGAACTGCTCCAGCGAGGTGCTGGGTATGAGGGCGCCACGGCTGCCGGAATCGTCCGCGCCGCCCAGGGCCGGATAGGGGAAGCGGCCGTAGACCTGGCCGCCCTTGACGGCGCCGCCGAGGATGAGGTGATGGTTGCCCCAGCCGTGGTCGGTGCCGGAGCCGCTGGGCTGCAGGGAGCGGCCGAATTCGCTCTGCGTGAAGCTGGTGACCATCTGCGAGACGCCGAGCTCGACGGTGGCGTTGTAGAAGGCGCCCATGGCGTCGCCCAACTGGCGCAGCAGGTCCCATTGCTGCCAGCTCTGGCCGCTGTGGGTGTCGAAGCCGCCGAGCTGCACGAAGAAGACCTGGCGCTTGACGCCGACGGTGTTGCGCAGCGCGATGACACGGGCGACCTGCTGCAGTTGCTGGCCCAGATCGGTGCCGGGAAAGACGGTGCTCACGGTGCCGGCGCCGCTGCTGCGCAGCAGCATGCCCAGACTGAGCGCGTCGCGCCTGACCTGGTTGGCGGCCTGGATCAGCTTGACGCCGCCGTCCAGAGCCAGGATCTCGCTCAGAGCCTGGCTGCGTGCGGCCGTTGCGGACGCCGGCCAGGTGCTCATGCCGCTGACATCGAGGTTGAAGCCCGGCACCAGGCTGGCGCTGGGCACCTGGGCGCCGTTGGAGAACAGCGCGCCGCCGGCCATGGAGACCGCGGCGGGGAAGCGTGAAGTGCCGTTGCGCGCGACGAGGGCATCGGCCGTGCGCCCGCCCCAGCCGGTGCCGCCGCCGCTGCCGTTGCCGGCCTGGGTCTGCTGCATCTGGTCGGAATGGGAGAACAGGTTGGCTGGCAGGGTCGCCGCGCCGGCCAAGATCTGGGCGCGCGTCGTCGGTGCCAGCAGCGGGCCGACGTTGGCGATGGCCGCCAGCCTGCCCTGGGCCCACAGCGGATGGACGGTCTGCAGGCCGGAGTTCAGCGCATAGGCCACGCCATCGGTCGTGGTGATGGGCAGCAGGGCTGTGTTCTGGTCGGGCAGGGCCAGGCCGCCGCGCAGGTTCTTGTAGGCCGCGTAGGCGGCCGCGCCCTGCGGCACCAGCACGTTGTGGCCGTCGCAGCCACCGGCGAGGAAGACGCAGACCAGGGCGCGGTAGTCCTCGGTCGTCTGCGCATGGCTGGAGAAGGCCGGTGCAGCCGTGAGGGCGCAGGCGGCACGCAGCAGGGCGCGGCGGGTGGTGTTGTGGGCGGTCATGGCGCGTCCTTCCTCAATGTTGGATGGCGTGCTGGCCGGACAGCAGCGTCAGATAGAGAGCCACCTGCACGCGCTGCGTGGCGTCGTACTGGGCATTGATGGCGTTGGCCAGGCTTTGGCGCATGGCTGCCGGCATGCGGCCCCACAGCAGGGCCTGATCGACGGCGTTGATCAGGGCCGTCGTGTCGTTGGCCACCGCGGTGAAGGGCTGGAGATTGATGCGCATATTCCCGCCCGGCTGGGTCAGCAAGGCCCACAGGAAGTTGCCGCGCAGCGTGGCCTCGGTCGGCGTGTAGATCTGGAACTCGGGCGCGTTCAGCGTCGTCTGCGGCAGGCGGAAGACCTGCGAGTAGTGGCCGAAAACCGAGGGCGGCGTCAGCGGCGTCTGGCCGGTGCGGCCGATCTCCCAGCTGAGCTGGTTGCCGGGCTGGAAACCACCGTTCAGCGCTCGCAGGGTGGCCGCGATGTGCTGCATCGGGTCGCGCAGCCGGCCGTCGTTGGTGCCGGCCGTGTCGTTGCGGGCTTCGGCATCGAGCAGGATGGCGCGCACGACGGCCTTCAGGTCACCGCGCACGCCGCTGCCGTTGTTGGTGAACACGGCGGCGACGCGCTGCACATAGGCCGGGCTGGGGTTGCTCTTGACGAGCTGGCGGATCAGCCGCAGCGACACGAAGGGCGGCGTGTTGGGATGCTGGAAGAGGCAGTCCAGCGTCGCCTTCAGGTCGGCATCGGTGCCCTGGCTGGCGGCCAGGCTGCAGCCGAGGAAGCTCTTGGCGCGCTGGTCATGGTTGACCTCGCGCAGCACCATCGGACCGCTGAAGTTCTCCCAGTTGTTGCTGCCGGTGCCGACATAGGTCCAGCCCGTCAGCGCCAGGGCCACCTGCTGGATGGTCGACTGGTCATAGGTCGGGATGGTGCGACCGGACAGGTCCAGCTGCGGCGTGCCGTCGGCGTTCAGCTTCACGAGGCCGATGGTGAAGAGCTGCATCAGCTCGCGGGCGAAGTTCTCGTTGGCCGCCGAGCCGCCCAGCGGCTTGTTGCTGTTGGCGAGGTCCAGGTATTTGCCCATCTGCGGGCTGCGCGCGACTTCCTCCAGCAGCGTGCGGTAGTTGCCGAAGGCGTTCTTGCTCAGCGTGCGCAGATGCGGCGCGATTTCCTCGGCATAGATGTTCTTGTTGGCCGAGATGACGATGACCTGGGCCAGCGCATAGGCCACGCGCTGGCGCAGCTGGTCGGGGGCGTCGGTCAGCCGGTTTAGCATCTGGGCCGCCACCGTCGACGTGCTGCCGTCGGTGGGCGTCGCGACGGCCGTCTCGGCCATGGCGAACTGCTCGGCCAGCCATGCGTCCTGGCCCAGGCTCTGCACGCGGGCGACGGCGCCGGCGTTGGGGCCGAAGCTGGCCTGCTCCAGGAAACGCGCGGCGGCCAGATTCGCCGTGCCTTGGCCGGGGCCGGGGACCGGTGAAGGCGCCGGTGCCGGAGCGGGCGAGGGGGCCGGACTGGGCGATGGAGAGGGCGACGGCGCAGGCGTGGGCGCTGGAGCCGGCGCCGCGGTGGAGATGGACAGATTGACGATGTCCGAGCCTATGGTGCCCAGGCCCGTCGCCCAGACCTGCACCGGCTGCGTCTTGCCCAGCCAGGTGCTGGGAGCGGTCGCCGAGGCCAGCAGCTGCGTGGCCGAAACGCGAGTGACGGTCGCGCTCAGGTCGCCGATCTTCACGGCCACATTGGTCGGGAAGGCGGCGCCGTTCAACTTGAGCGTGAAGGCGCCGGCGGGCACCGCCGCCGGGCTGATGCTCCACAGCCGCGGCTGGACCTGGGTGATGCTCAGCGTGATGCTGCCGGATTTGGCCGGGTAGGCCGTGCTGGTGGCCGCGACGGTGACGTCACTCTGCATCGGCACCGTGGCGGGCGCCGTGTACAGGCCGCGGTCGCTGACCGTGCCGATGGTGGTGTTGCCGCCGGCAATGCCGTTGACCGTCCAGGTGACGGTGTTGGGCGACAGCGGCACATAGGCCGTCAGCTGCCGGGTGGTGGCGATGGGCAGGTTGCCGCTGCTGTAGACCGTGATGGTCTGGGCGAGCAGAGGGCCGGCGCCCAGTCCGCCGGCGACGGCCAGCGCGGCGATGCGGACAAGACGTGGCGGGAGAGGGCAGGGCATGGCGTCGCTCCGAAAGAAGGCGACTTTCCGGCGCAAAGCTCATGCCATGCCTGGCGGGCCTCAAAACTGACGTCGTGCGTCGGTTATGAGGCTTGGGGCCCCGATCGAACTGACGATTTCTGTTCGTTGCTGACCAAGGATGTCAGTCTTGTAAGGACTTGCGTGGCTGATTTGTGCAAATGTCACGAGTTGTGCGTGACCTGGTCAGCCCGCGCAAGCTCACTCCATGGCCATCGCGGTATGGCTGAAACCACCGTCGACATAGGTGATTTCGGCGCTGATGCCGGCCGCAAGGTCGGACAGCAGGAAGGCGGCGGTGTTGCCGACGTCCTCGATGGTCACGTTGCGACGGATGGGTGCCTGGGCCGCGAACTGGCCCAGCAGCTTGCCGAAGTCCTTGATGCCCGAGGCCGCCAGCGTCTTGATCGGGCCGGCCGAGATGCCGTTGACCCGCACGCCCTTGGAGCCCATCGCCTGCGCCAGGTAGCGCACGCTGGCTTCCAGGCTGGCCTTGGCCAGGCCCATGGTGTTGTAGTTGGGCACGACGCGGATGGCGCCCAGGTAGCTCAGCGTCAGCAGGGCGGCGCCCTCGCGCAGGCGCGGTGCCGCCAGCTTGGCCATGGCCGGGAAGCTGTAGGCCGAGATGTCGTGGGCGATGCGGAAGTTCTCGCGCGTCATGCCCTCGAGGAAATTGCCGGCAATCGCCTCGCGCGGCGCGAAACCGATGGAATGGACGAAACCGTCGAACTCCGGCCAGGCCTCGCCCAACTGGTTGAACAAGGCTTCCATCTGCTCGTCGCTGGTCACGTCGCAGTCGAAAACCAGCTGGGAGCCGAATTCGGCGGCGAACTCGGTGATGCGGTCCTTGAAGCGCTCGCCTTGATAGCTGAAAGCCAGCTCGGCGCCTTCGCGGTGGCAGGCACGGGCAATGCCGTAGGCGATGGAGCGGTTGGACAGCACGCCCGTGATCAACAGCCGCTTGCCGGCGAGAAAGCCCATTCTTGTCTCCTGTGAGGTCTCAAACAGCCTCAGATTCTGGCATGCGCAGGGCGTAGCAGCTTGCCGGCACGGGACTTGCACAGTACAATCCGAGCTTCACCAGACTTGAGGGAACTCTGAAAAGAGGCTCTCAACGAGCACCGGACGACATCCCCCGGTGCGCGATATCAGGTGAACGAGTGGGCGGATTCATCCAGCCCATTTTTTTTGCTTTTTCGATTTTCTCTCGCTAGACCCCCGCATACCCCGAATGAGTTGGCAAACCGCTGTGGAAACGACCGTGACCGGACTCGGTTACGAACTCGTGGACTGCGATCGCAGTGCCAGTGGTGGGACTGTGCGCGTCACGATCGACAAGCTGCCGGCGCAGGCCGACGCCGGCGAGTTGATCACGGTGGACGATTGCGAGAAGGTCACGCGCCAGTTGCAGTATGTGCTGGAAGTCGAAGCGTTTGAATACAGCCGGCTCGAGGTGTCCTCGCCGGGTCTGGACCGCCCGCTGCGCCATGCTGCGCACTTTGCGCGCTTCGCCGGCCGGGAAATCGACATCACGCTGAAGATGCCCTTCCAGGGGCGGAAGAAATACCGCGGCGTCGTCAGTTCGCAGCCGGACAGCGCGGACGACCAGGCCTGGCGCCTGGTTTTCGACGACGGCGAGGCCGAGCAGGCGTTGGACTTCACCCTCGACGAGGTGCGTGAAGCCCGCCTGGTGCCGACATTCAGTTTCAAGGGGCGCGGCGGTGAGCCGGCGCCCGATCGAAAGCCCGGCCAGCGGGGCGTCATCAAGCCGAAGAAAGCTTCGGCCAAGAAACAAGCGGGCGAGCCTCAGGCGGCGCCCGGCCAAGACAAGGTTGACGGAGGTCTCAAGCAATGAACCGCGAAATGTTGATGCTGGTGGACGCGATCTCGCGCGAGAAGAGCGTGGAGCGCGATGTCGTGTTCGGTGCGGTCGAAGCCGCGCTGGCCTCGGCCACCAAGAAGATTTACGGCGGTGAGGCCGACATCCGCGTCAGCGTGGACCGTGACTCTGGCGAGTACGAGACCTTCCGCCGCTGGCATGTGGTGCCGAACGAGGCCGGCCTGCAGAACGCCGACGCCGAAATCCTGCTGTTCGAAGCGCAGGAACAGATCGCTGACATCGAGGTGGACGACCACATCGAGGAGCCCGTCGAGTCCGTGCCCATCGGCCGTATCGGCGCGCAGGCCGCCAAGCAGGTCATCCTGCAGAAGATCCGCGACGCCGAGCGCGAGCAGCTGCTGAACGACTTCATGTCGCGCGGCGAGAAGATCTTCGTCGGCACCGTCAAGCGCCTGGACAAGGGCGACATCATTGTCGAGAGCGGCCGGGTGGAAGGCCGCCTGAAGCGCAGCGAGATGATCTCGAAAGAGAACCTGCGCACCGGTGACCGTGTGCGCGCCGTCATCCTCGGCGTGGACCCGACCCAGCGCGGCCCGCAGATCATGCTGTCGCGCTCGGCGCCTGAGTTCATGAAGGAACTCTTCGCCCAGGAAGTGCCGGAAATCGAGCAGGGTCTGCTGGAGATCAAGAGCTGCGCCCGCGACAGCGGCAGCCGCGCCAAGATCGCCGTCGTCAGCCACGACCGCCGCGTCGACCCCATCGGCACCTGCGTCGGCGTGCGCGGTTCGCGCGTCAATGGCGTGACGACCGAACTGGCCGGCGAGCGCGTGGACATCGTGCTGTGGAGCGAAGACCCCGCCCAGTTCGTCATCGGCGCCCTGGCCCCGGCCAATGTGCAGTCCATCGTCGTGGATGAAGAGCGCCACGCCATGGACGTCGTCGTCGACGAGGAAAATCTCGCCATCGCCATCGGCCGTGGTGGCCAGAACGTGCGCCTGGCGTCCGAGCTGACCGGCTGGCGCATCAACATCATGTCGGCCGAGGAATCGGCCGCCAAGCACGAGCTGGAAGCCGAAAGCGTCCGCAAGCTCTTCGTCGAGAAGCTCGACGTCGATGCCGAAGTCGCCGACATCCTGATCGCCGAGGGTTTCACCAGCCTGGAAGAAGTCGCCTACGTCCCGATGCAGGAAATGCTCGAGATCGAAGCCTTCGACGAAGACACCGTCACCGAGCTGCGCACCCGTGCCAAGGATGCGCTGCTGACGATGGAAATCGCCAAGGAAGAGAAGGTCGAGGAGGTCTCGCAGGACCTGCGTGACCTCGAGGGCGTTTCGCCCGAGCTGCTGAGCAAGCTCGCCGAAGGCGGCATCAACACCCGTGACGACCTGGCCGATCTGGCCGTCGATGAATTGGTCGAGCTGACCGGCCAGGATGAGGCCGCTGCGCGCGCTCTGATCATGAAGGCCCGCGAACATTGGTTCAACGCCTGATCAACAACACGCCGCGCCGCACCGAAAGTAATTTGAAGGATCCCCACATGGCCGTGACTACCGTCGCCCAATTTGCCGCCGAGCTGAACAAGCCGGCGGGCACGCTGCTGGAGCAGCTGCAAGCCGCGGGCGTCAAGAAGTCTTCCGTTGACGACTCGCTGAGCGAGACCGACAAGGAAAGCCTGCTCGACCACCTGCGTACCTCCCATGGCACTGCCGGTGGTGAGCGCAAGAAGATCACCCTCGTCAAGAAGTCGACGACCGAGATCAAGCAGGCTGATGCCTCTGGCAAGGCTCGCACCATCCAGGTCGAAGTGCGCAAGAAGCGCACCTTCGTCAAGCGTGACGACGCCTCCGACGAGTCCTCCGCCGGCGCTGAGGAAGCCGATCTGGCCCGCCGCGAGGAAGAGGCCCAGGCCCAGGCCGCCGCATTGCGCGCCCAGGAAGAGGAACTCGCCGCCAAGGTCAAGGCCCGCGAGGAAGCCGAACGCACCGCCCGGGAAGCCGCCGCCAAGGCTGCAGCCGAAGCCGCTGCCGCTGAAGCTGCCGCGAAGGCTGCTGCCGAAGCCGCTGCCGCTGAAGCTGCCAAGGTCGAAGCCAAATCCGAAGACAAGGCCGACGACCAGGCTGAGGCCCGCGCACGCAACGCTGCTGCTGCCGCCGCCGAAGCCGCTGCCATCAACAAGGCCGCCTCCAAGCGGGGTGCCAAGGCTGCTGCGCCCGCGCCGGCTCCGGAACCCGAAGTCGTCGCCCCGCCGCCGCCCGCACCCGCTCCCGAAGTGGTCGCTCCGCCGCCGCCGGCCCCCGAGGCCGCCAAGCCGGCGCTGCGCGTCGTCAAGGCCGTCGATGCCGCTGCCGAAGAGAAGCAGAAGCAGGACGACCTGGCTCGCCGCCGCAAGGCCGCCGAGGACGAGGCCGCCAAGATCCGCGCCATGATGAATGCACCCAAGAAGGTGCTGGTCGCGGCCAAGAAGGAAGAACCCAAGCCGGTCGAAGCCGCTGCGGGCATCAAGGGCACCATCCACAAGAAGGCCGGTGCTCCTGGCGCGGCACCGGCCGCTGCAGGCGCTGGTGCAGGCGCCGGCAAGCCGGGCGACAAGAAGTCGGTCAAGTCCGAGAAGCTGTCGTCGAGCTGGGCCGATGACGCCGCCAAGAAGCGTGGCCTCAAGACCATTGGTGCCGGCCCCGCCGGCGCGAATCGCCCGGGTGGCGGTGGCAACTGGCGTGCTCCGGCGCGCGGTGGTGCCGGCGGCCGTCGAGGCGACCGTGGTGGCAATGGCCAGTCCAACTTCCAGGCACCTGCAGAAATGCAGATCCAAGAGGTGCACGTCCCCGAGACCATCTCGGTGGCCGATCTCGCCCACAAGATGTCGGTCAAGGCCGCCGAGGTCATCAAGCAGTTGATGAAGCTGGGCCAGATGGTCACCATCAACCAGCAGCTCGACCAAGAGACGGCCATGATCCTGGTCGAGGAAATGGGCCACAAGGCCTTCGCCGCCAAGCTGGACGATCCGGACGCCTTCCTCGAAGAAGAGGGCACCACCGAGCAGCAGCACGAATCGCTGTCGCGCGCCCCGGTGGTCACCGTCATGGGTCACGTCGACCACGGCAAGACCTCGCTGCTGGACTACATCCGTCGTTCGCGTGTCGCGGCTGGCGAAGCCGGCGGCATCACGCAGCACATCGGCGCCTACCACGTCGAAACGCCGCGCGGCATGATCACCTTCCTGGACACCCCGGGTCACGCGGCCTTCACGGCCATGCGTGCTCGCGGTGCCAAGGCCACCGACATCGTCATCCTGGTTTGTGCCGCGGATGACGGCGTCATGCCCCAGACCAAGGAAGCCATCCACCACGCGAAGGCCGCTGGCGTGCCCATCGTGGTCGCCATGACCAAGATCGACAAGCCCGACGCCAACGCCGAGCGCGTCAAGAGCGAGCTGGTGGCCGAGCAGGTCGTGCCGGAAGAGTTCGGTGGTGATTCGCCCTTCATCGGCGTGTCTTCCAAGACGGGCCAGGGCATCGACGATCTGCTGGAGCAGGTGCTGCTGCAGGCCGAAGTGCTGGAACTGAAGGCCCCGGTCGAATCCATGGCCAAGGGCCTGGTCATCGAAGCCAAGCTGGACAAGGGCCGCGGCCCGGTCGCCACCGTCCTGGTGCAGAGCGGCACGCTCAAGCGCGGCGACGTCGTGCTGGCCGGCTCCACCTTCGGCCGCGTGCGCGCCATGCTGGACGAAGACGGCAAGGCCACCAACGAGGCTGGCCCGTCCATCCCCGTCGAGATCCAGGGCCTGACCGAAGTGCCGCAGGCCGGTGACGAGTTCATGGTGCTGGGCGACGAACGCCGTGCCCGTGAAGTGGCCACCTTCCGCCAGGGCAAGTACCGCGACGTCAAGCTGGCCAAGCAGCAGGCCGCCAAGCTCGAGAACATGTTCAGCGAAATGGGTGCCGGCGACGTGCAGACCCTGCCGCTGATTATCAAGAGCGACGTGCAGGGCTCGCAGGAAGCGCTGGCCGCCTCGCTGCTCAAGCTCAGCAATGCCGAGGTCAAGGTGCAGATCGTCCACGCGGCGGTCGGCGGCATCAGCGAAAGCGACATCAACCTCGCCATCGCCTCCAAGGCCGTCATCATCGGCTTCAATGTGCGTGCCGACGCCGGCGCGCGCAAGCTGGCCGAGGGCAATGCCGTGGACCTGCGTTACTACAGCATCATCTACGACGCTGTGGACGACGTGACCAAGGCCATGTCCGGCATGCTGGCGCCCGAGCAGCGCGAAGAGGCCCTCGGTACCGCCGAGATCCGCGTCGTGTTCGTCGCTTCCAAGATCGGCACGGTGGCCGGTTCCATGGTCACCAGCGGCCTGGTCCGTCGTGGTGCCAAGTTCCGCCTGCTGCGCGACAACACCGTGGTCTACACGGGTGAAGTCGAGTCGGTGCGCCGCGAGAAGGACGACGTCCGCGAAGTCAAGGAAGGCTTCGAGTGCGGTATCAAGCTCAAGAACTACAGCGACATCAAGGAAGGTGATCAGCTCGAGTTCTTCGAAATCAAGGAAGTGGCCCGCACGCTCTGACCTCCAGACCCGAGGGTTAACCCCGCCCCTCGGGGCGGGGTTTGTTCTTTCAGGAAACCGCCATGAGACACAAACGCGCCATCCCCAACCGAGCTTTTCGCGTCGCCGACCAGATCCAGCGTGATCTGGCCGAGCTGATCCGTGAGCTGAAGGATCCGCGCATTGGCATGGCGACCATCAGCGCGGTCGAAGTCACACCCGACTACGCCCACGCCAAGGTCTTCTTCTCGGTGCTGATCGGCGATGCCGCCGAGACCCAGGTCGCGCTGAACGAGGCCGCCGGCTTCCTGCGCAACGGCCTGTTCAAGCGCCTGCAGATCCACACCGTGCCCACCTTGCATTTCCAGTTCGACCGCACCACCGAGCGCGCGGCCGAGATGACGGCGCTGATCCACAAGGCCAATGCCACGCGAGCGATCGAGGACGAGGAGCCGAATGACTGAAGCTGCGGTCGCCGCGAAGCCTCAACGGGTACGCATCCAGCGTCGCCCGCTGCACGGCGTGTTGTTGCTCGACAAGCCGCTGGGCCTGTCGAGCAACGACGCGTTGCAGAAGGCCAAATGGCTGCTGCGCGCCGAGAAGGCCGGTCACACCGGCACGCTGGACCCGCTGGCCACCGGCCTGCTGCCGCTGTGCTTCGGCGCGGCCACCAAGTTCAGCCAGGCCAGCCTGGATGCCGACAAGCGTTATCTCGCGACCCTGGCCCTGGGCATCCGCACGACAACCGGTGACGCCGAGGGTGAGGTGCTGGAGCGCCACGACGTCGACGGCATCACCCGCGAGCAGGTCGAAGCCGCCTGCGCCGCCTTCACCGGCGAGATAGCCCAGACGCCGCCGATGTACTCGGCGCTGAAGCACGAAGGCAAGGCCCTCTACGAATACGCCCGTGCCGGCGTCGAGATCGAGCGCAAGAGCCGTCGCGTGACGATTCATGCCATCGACATCGTCGCCATGCAGGCTGGCACCGTGACCCTCGACGTCCGTTGCACCAAAGGCACCTATATCCGCACGCTGGCCGAAGACATCGGCGCGAAGCTGGGCGTCGGCGCCTCGCTGGCGGCCCTGCGCCGCACGGGCTCCGGCGGCCTGACGCTGGACGGCGCCGTGACGCTCAGCGCAATCGAAGCCATGCCTGACGAGGCCCGCGCCGCGCTGCTCACGTCCCCCGATCGCCTGCTGGCCGAATCCCCCGAGCTGCGCCT
This sequence comes from Roseateles sp. FW305-36, assembly GCF_058787015.1. NCBI lineage: Bacteria > Pseudomonadati > Pseudomonadota > Betaproteobacteria > Burkholderiales > Sphaerotilaceae > Roseateles > Roseateles sp. FW305-36. The sequence continues at coordinate 567,673 of NZ_JBYSZK010000001.1, forward strand.
GGACGCTTCGGAAGCTGCCCGCTTCCTGTCCGGCCTGCGCCGCCGCGTGAATGCGCCCGACGCCGAGCGCGTGCGCGTCTACGGCCCCGAATCGCGCGCCTTCCTCGGCAGCGCCCACATCACTTCTGGCGAACTGATCGCCGATCGCCTGTTGACCCCACCGGAGGTCCAGGCTCTGCTTTCCGCCTGATCCGGTTTTTTTCGAAGCATCACCATGACCACCCCGATCCGCAACATCGCCATCATTGCCCACGTTGACCACGGCAAGACCACCATGGTCGACCAGCTGCTGCGCCAGAGCGGCACCTTCGCCGACCATGAAAAGGTCGTCGACACCGTCATGGACAGCAACGCCATCGAACGCGAGCGCGGCATCACCATCCTGGCCAAGAACTGCGCGGTCAGCTGGGGCGGCACCCACATCAACATCGTCGACACGCCCGGACACGCGGACTTCGGCGGCGAAGTCGAACGCGCCCTGTCCATGGTGGACGGCGTCGTGCTGCTGATCGACGCCCAGGAAGGCCCGATGCCGCAGACCCGTTTCGTCACGAAGAAGGCGCTGGCCCTGGGCCTGAAGCCCATCGTCGTCGTCAACAAGGTCGACAAGCCCGGTGCCAAGCCCGACGCCGTCATCAATGCCGCCTTCGACCTGTTCGACAAGCTCGGCGCCACCGATGAGCAGCTCGACTTCCCCGTCGTCTATGCCTCGGGCATCAACGGCTGGACCTCGCTGACCGAAGGCGCGCCCGGCGAGCAGTGGGGCCCCGACATGTCGGCCCTGTTCGACACCGTGCTCAAGCATGTGCCCGCCCAGTCGGGTGACCCGGCTGCCCCGCTGCAGCTGCAGATCTCGGCCCTGGACTTCTCCACCTTCGTCGGCCGCATCGGCGTGGGCCGCATCAGCCAGGGCACCATCAAGCCCGGCATGCAGGTCGCCGTCATGGAAGGCCCGGACGGCAAGAGCGTCAACGGCCGCATCAACCAGGTGCTGACCTTCCACGGCCTGGACCGCGTGCAAGTGACCGAAGCCGGCCCCGGCAACATCGTGCTGGTCAACGGCATTGAAGAGATCGGCATCGGCGTCACCGTGACCGACCCGGCCAACCCCACGCCGCTGCCCATGCTGAAGGTGGACGAGCCGACGCTGACGATGAACTTCTGCGTCAACACCAGCCCCCTGGCCGGCCGTGAAGGCAAGTACGTCACCAGCCGCCAGATCTGGGACCGCCTGCAGAAGGAACTGCAGCACAACGTGGCCCTGCGCGTCAGCGAGACCGACGAAGACGGCATCTTCGAGGTCTGCGGCCGCGGCGAACTGCACCTGACCATCCTGCTGGAAAACATGCGCCGCGAAGGCTACGAGCTGGCCGTCTCCAAGCCGCGCGTGATGTTCAAGGACGTGGACGGCCAGAAGCAGGAACCGATGGAGCTGGTCACCGCCGACGTCGAAGAGACCCATCAGGGCGGCGTCATGCAGGCTCTGGGCCTGCGCAAGGGCGAGATGCTGAACATGGAGCCGGACGGCCATGGCCGCGTGCGCCTGGAGTACCGCATCCCCGCGCGTGGCCTGATCGGCTTCGCCAACGAGTTCATGAACCTGACCCGCGGCTCGGGCCTGATCTCGTCCATCTTCGATGGCTACGAAAACCACAAGGGCGACATCGGCGGCCGCAAGAACGGCGTGCTGATCTCCATGGACGACGGCGAGATCTTCACCTACGCCCTGGGCAAGCTGGACGACCGCGGCCGCATGTTCGTCAAGCCCAATGACCCGGTCTACGAAGGCATGATCGTCGGCATCCACAGCCGCGACAACGACCTCGTCGTCAACGCCACTCGCACCAAGCAGCTGACCAACTTCCGCGTCAGCGGCAAGGAAGATGCCATCAAGATCACGCCGCCCATCGACCTGACGCTGGAATACGGCGTGGACTTCATCGATGACGACGAGCTGGTCGAGATCACACCCAAGAGCGTGCGCCTGCGCAAGCGCCACCTGTCGGAGAACGAGCGGAAGCGTGCGTCCCGCGCCTAAGCGCGGACCACCCACTCCCGCTCGCCCTCCGCGCGTGCCGCGGTTGAACGTTTGGCTCCCCCCAGCCCCCCTCCAAGAGGGTGGCTCTAGCTAGAGATTTGCCCGCGCCCCGTTTACGGGGCGCTCTTGTTTGATGACGCACCGTTCGGCCGTTTTGCTGATGCTGCTGGTCACGCTGCTGTGGAGTTCGGCGGGCGTGGTCACGCGGCATCTGGATGCGGCGCGGGGTTTCGAGATCACCTTCTGGCGCAGCAGCTTCAATGCCCTGGCCCTGGTGGTCATCCTCGGCTTCATGCGGGGCAGGGCGCTGCTGGGCAGCCTCAAGGGGCGCGCGGTCTGGGCCTCTGGCGTCTGCTGGGCCGTCATGTTCACGGCCTTCATGGTGGCGCTGTCGCTGACGACGGTGGCCAATGTGCTGGTGACGATGTCGCTGTCGCCGCTGTTCACGGCGGTGTTCGCTCGGGTCTTTCTGCATCAGCCGGTGCCGACGCGCACCTGGTGGGCCATCGCGATTGCCGGCGCCGGCATCGCCTGGATGTTCGGCGGCCAGCTGGGTGGACCTTTGCTCGGTGTCTTCGTCGCCCTGGGCGTGCCGCTGGCGGCCGCCAGCAACTGGTGCCTGCTGCAGAAGGTGGGGCAGGGCAGCGGGACCGACATGCTGCCGGCCGTGTTGATCGGTGCGCTGATCTCCATGGCCGCCATGCTGCCGCTGGCCTGGCCGCTGCAGGCCGGTGCGCACGACCTGGAGTTGCTTGCGCTGCTCGGCGTTTTCCAGCTTGCCGTGCCCTGCCTGCTGGCGGTGCGCATCGCTCGCGAGCTGCCCAGCCATGAAATTGCGCTGCTCGGCCAGGCCGAAACCCTGCTTGGCGTGCTCTGGGCCTGGCTCTTTGCGGGCGAACACCCAGGCAGCGCGGCCCTGATCGGCGGTAGCCTCGTGCTTGCCGCGCTGATTGCCAACGAGGCCCTGGCGCCGCCCTCCGTCAAAACCGTTTCCCTGAAGAAAGCATGAGCGACCTGATGCCGACCCTCGTGTCCGATGGCCAGATCTTGGCCGAGGTCAATGGCTGCCTCGGCCTGATCACGCTGAACCGTCCGCAGGCCCTGAATGCGCTGTCGCTGGCCATGATCCGCGACATGACGACGCTGCTGCGCCACTGGGCGTCGCGCCCCGAGATCCAGGCCGTGGCCGTGCTGGGCGCGAGCCGCGGTGAAGGCAAGCCGCCGGCCTTCTGCGCCGGTGGCGACATCCGCTTCTTCCATCAGGCCGCCCATGCCGGCGACCCGGCCCTGGGCGACTTCTTCACCGAGGAATACCGCCTCAACCATCTCATCCACCACTACCCCAAGCCCTATATCGCGCTGATGGACGGCATCGTCATGGGCGGTGGCATGGGCATCAGCCAGGGCGCCAAACTGCGCGTGTTGTCCGAGCGCTCCAAGCTCGCCATGCCCGAGACCGGCATCGGCCTCTTTCCCGACGTCGGTGGCGGCTACTTCCTCGCGCAATGCCCGGGCCATGTCGGCGAATGGCTGGCCCTGACCGGTCACGCCATCGCGGCCGGTGATGCCATCGAATGGGGCCTGGGCGACGTCTACGTGCCGGCTTCGCAGTGGACGGACCTGGTCCAGGCGCTGCGGGTCAGCCCCCAGCCCAGTGCCGAGCATGTGGTGGCGACGGTCATGGAGCGCGTCGACCTCGCACCCACGGCCGACCCCAAGGCCGCCGCCGAGCGCATCGACCGCCACTTCGGCGAGCCGACGCTGGCGGGCATCCTCGACTCCCTGGCGGCGGCCAGCGACGACTGGGCACGCCAGACCCACGCCACCCTGCTGACGCGTTCGCCGACCATGATGGCGGTGACGCTGGAACTGGTGCGCCGCGGCCGCAAGCTCAGCCTGGCCGACGACCTGCGCCTGGAACGCGACCTGGTGCACCACGCCTTCCAGTCGCGCGGCGCCGCGCGCAGCGAGACTGTCGAGGGCATCCGGGCACTGGCCGTGGACAAGGATCACGCGCCGCGCTGGAACCCTGCCGCCGTGGCCGACATCGACGCAGCCGAGGTGGCCGCCTTCTTTGTCAGCCCGTGGAGCCCGGCCGACCATCCGCTGCGCGACCTGAGCTGAAGCTGTCGCCCCCCGGATCGGGGGTTGGCCGGCTACACGCGTCTCCAGACACTCGCGGAAATTTTTCACGAACCACGGAGACATTGATGCGCAAGCTGCTCACGACCGCCCTGCTGGCCGCCGGTTTCATTGGCCAGGCCGCCCAAGCCGCGCCGGTGCAGTGGACTGTTGCCTCCGGCGGCAATGACCATTACTACGAGTTCATCGACAGCAATGTCACCTGGGCCGACGCCTTCAAGGCCGCCCAGAGCATGAGCTTCATGGGCATGACGGGCTATCTGGCCACCGTCACCAGCGCCGGCGAGAACCGCTTCGCCTCGGTCACCGTGGCCGGTAGCGTGCTGGCCTGGCTGGGCGCTTCTGACGACGGCCACGAAGGCACGTTCACCTGGCGTGACGGCCCCGAGAACGGCCAGGCCCTGACCTATACCAACTGGAACCCGAACGAGCCGAACAACTGCTGCGGTGGCGAGAACTATCTGCAGACCAACTGGGCCACTCCCATGGGCTGGAACGACCATGGTGGCCCGGGCAATGCCGGCCAGGTCAACGGCTTCCTGGTCGAGTTCAGCGCCAACACGGTGCCCGAGCCCGCCAGCCTGGCTCTCGTGATGACGGCCGCTCTGGCCGGTGTCGGCGTGGCCCGCCGCCGCGGCCGCCGCTAAGCCCTCCAGCTCCAGCATTTCTCAACGCCCGCGTCGGCCCGACGCGGGCGTTGCCATTTGCGGCCCGGGATAATCGGGCCCGTGACTGCTGCCCTTTCTTCCCGGTTCTCTCCCTGGCGCCTGTCCGTCGCACCGTGATGGATGGCACCGACAAAGGATGAAAGGCCCCGTCAAATCAAGTCTTCAGGTGAAGTCGGCGCCGGTCGTGTTGCACTTCTGTTCCTCCGAGAAGCGGGCCGACGCGCACTAGAGGGAGATCCGGATGGCTGACGCTGACCCATTTCAGATGCACGAAGACAAGCTCAAGGCCGATGCGTTGATCAAGGTCAACGACCGGCTGGACACGGTGCGCACTGAGATCGCCAAAGCGACGATTTTGCTCAACAGTGGCGCTATCGTTGCTACGCTGGGTTTCATGCAGGCCTTGGCGGGCAAAGGCGTCGGCTCAGCGTTTCTTACATCTGGCATTGCCGCCTGTGCATGCTTCGCCGTGGGCTCGATAGCTGCGGTCTACAGCTTCTTCGCGCGTCACGACAGCATCTGGTGGCACAAGGCTGGCCAGATCAAGCTGGCTGCCAAAGCTGCGGGGCGCACGGAGCGGCGGCTCAACGCTTCCGTTTTTCTATTCGGCGGTGGAGTGCTGCTGGTGCTTTGGGGCGCCAACGCTGCCCTGCGGGAGCCCGCCCCATCCGCGCCGTTAATAGCGCCAGGCACGGGCTCGGCACCCGTGGCTCATGTGGCGGCCAGTTCGGCCAGCAAATAGAGGCGTCATCAACTGGCGCTGGCCAGTTGCTGGGCCTCTTTTATGGCCGCCGCGCGGGGATCGTCGAGTTACTTGGCCAAGTCGGTCAGGTGTACCCCCTTGTCGCTCTTCTGGCTGCTGGGGTCGATGCGGACCACCGGCAGCGTTATCTCCCCCAGCGTGGCCTTGCGCAGGAACTTGTCGGCGCTGAGATGTGGGAAGTAGTCGTTCGCGACGACGTCGACGGGGATGACGGCCTTGCCGTCGTACTGGGCCATCAGCAGGAACCTGAGGCCGCCTATGCGCTCCACGCCACGATCTGCCCGCCAGCGGGTCCCCTCGGCCGGCCGCTTGAGCTGGGCGATGTGCCTGTGCCTCGCGTGTGGCTTGACCGGTTGCGCGACGCCAGCGCCGACATCGCGGGTCATTGACCCGCCGCCCGCCGGACTGGCGGCAGTCTGCGCGGCAGGCGCTGACTACCCGGCTGGGGCTTCCGCGCCCCTTGGCCTGGCCCTCGACGTCGTCGCCCGTGAAGCCGCGGCAGCCGACTGCCGTGCGCGCCACGGGGGCATTGGTGAGCGCCTGGCCCAAATGTCACCCAAGCGATGCCTAGCGAAGTGAGAGCGGCTCTTGATGCACTAATTCAAACGCTGCAACAGGCCCCTGGCGTGCCTCATGAGCAGAGAGTCGAGGTTATTGAAGTGCTGGAGCAGGTCAAGGCTGAGGCAGCGAAGGAGAAACCGAACAAGCTCAAGCTCGGTGGGCTGCTGAGCGGCGTCGGCGGCACGATTCAAGCTATCGGAGCTGCGCCAGACGCATGGGCTGCTGTCACGGGCTGGGCAGACACGCTCAAGGCGTTCGTCTCTTAGCGACAAACCAGTAAGACCCGGGTGTCGATCTCGGGTGGCTTTGCTCCGGGCCATTCACGACAGCGCATTGAGACGCCCGAACTCTCGTCCGTAGCACTGCAATTGCTGATTGTGATCCGCTGGCGGTGCTACAGAAGTGGCGTCTACTCGTTCTCGGCTACGCGCGCCGCGTGCTCGCGTGGACAATAGGTGCTGTGAGCGAGCAGAGCATGAAGAGTGGAACTGAGCGAATGGAAGTTGGCGAAAATTGCCGCTACCACAATCCTTGGCGGTTGTCAATTGCGCCGATGATGGACTGGACCGATCGCCACTGCCGCTATTTCCACCGGCTCATCACCCGCCAGACCCTGCTCTACACCGAGATGGTGACGACCGGGGCGCTGCTGCATGGGGATCAACCGCGCCACCTCGACTTCAATGCCGAGGAGCATCCCGTTGCCTTGCAGCTCGGCGGCAGCGAGCCCGAGGACCTGGCCGCCTGTGCCCGGCTGGCCGAGCGCTGGGGCTATGACGAGGTCAACCTGAACTGCGGCTGCCCCAGTCCCCGCGTGCAGAAGGGGGCCTTTGGTGCCTGCCTGATGGGCGAGCCTCAACTGGTGGCCGATTGCGTCAAGGCCATGCGCGACGCGACCTCGCTGCCGGTGACCGTCAAGCACCGCATCGGCATCGACAGAAACGAGAGCTATGACTTCGTGCGCGACTTCGTCGCCACCGTCGCCGAGGCCGGCTGCGAGGTCTTCATCGTGCACGCCCGCAATGCCTGGCTGCAGGGCCTGTCGCCCAAGGAAAACCGCGAGATCCCGCCGCTGCGCTATGAACTGGTGGAGCAGCTCAAGCGCGAGTTCCCGCACTTGACCATCGCCATCAACGGCGGCCTGAAGACGCCCGACCAGATCGCCGAGCAACTCGCCGTGCTGGACGGCGTCATGATCGGCCGGGAGGCCTATCACGAGCCCTGGAGCATGGCCCAGTGGGACTCGCGCTTCTTCGGCCAGCCCGACCCGGCGGCGTCGCGCGAACAGGTCGAGGAGGCCTGGCTGGACTATCTCGAGCGCGTGCATGCCAAGGGCCGCTCCTGGGCCCATGCCATGCGCCATGCCCTGGGGCTGTGGAATGGCACGTCGGGTGCACGCCGTTGGCGCCAGGTCTGGAGCGATCACCGCCTGAAGATGCTGGCGCCGCGCGAAGTAGCGAAGCAGGCCACGGCCGCACGACTGTCGGGCGCCGCCGTCGCGGCATGACGACCGGCCGCAAGGCCGGCTTGTCGCGAACATCGGGGCATGCGCTTGCTGCTTCTCGCCCTCTTCGCCGTCTGCGGTGCCGCCCAGGCCCAGCAGATGCTGGCGCCTGGCGTCGTTCTCGTGCCCGGCGGCTTCGAGGCCGGCCGCCAGCCCGACGGCAACAGCCTGCTGCTCCAGGGCAGCGAGGGCTGGCTGCTGATCGACAGCGGCCGCCACCGGGCCCACACCGAGGCGGCGTTCAAGGCAGCGGACGGGCACGTGAGGGCGGTGCTGAACACACACTGGCATCTCGACCACCTGGGTGGCAATGCCTGGCTGCGTGCGAAACGGCCGGACCTCGAGGTCTGGGCTTCGCCCGCCGTCGCGCAGGCCTTGGCGGCTGACGGCTGGCTGAATCGCTATCGCCGCCAGCTCGCCGAGGCCCTGCCGACGGCGCCGGCCGAGCAGGCCACCGTCATGCGCGTGGACCAGGACCTGCTGAATGAGGCCGCGGCGCTGAAGCCCGACCATGAGGTGAAAACCGCATCGACGTTGAACTTGGTCGGCCGTCGACTGCAGATTGGCGTCGAGACGGCCGTCAGCGGTGGTGACCTGTGGGTGTTGGACACCGCATCGGGCACCCTGGCCGCGGGCGATCTCGTCACGCTGCCCGTGCCCTTCATGGACACCGCCTGCCCGCCGGCATGGCGTGAGGCCCTGGCGCGTGTCTCGGCCCAGCCTTTCAAGCAGGTCGTGCCCGGCCACGGCCCCGTCATGAGCCGTGCCGACTTCGAACGCTGGCGTGATGGCTTCGAAGCCCTGCTGGACTGCGCCGACCAGGGCCTGCACCCGGCCGCCTGCGCCGCCGTCTGGCGCCTGCGCGTCGACGCCTGGCTGGACGATGCCGGCCGTGCCCGCGTCAACGGCATGGTTGGCTACTATTTCAAGACCCTGCTGCAGGCTTCCACCGAACAACGTGAACGATTTTGTCGACGACCCTGACATCGGCCCGGTGCTGCCGCCGGACGAGCCGCTGTGGAGCCACGGCTTCGAGACGGCCCTGGGCCGCTGCGGCCTGGTGTGGAGCGAGCGAGGGATCGTTGCTTCATTGCTGCCCGATGCGACTGCGGCGCGGCTGAGGCGGCGCCATCCGACCGCGCAGCCAACTACCGAGCTGCCACCCCATATCGCCCATGCCGTCGCAGCCATCCGCGCCCTGCTGGCCGGCGAGGTGCGCGACTTGAGCGACATCGTTCTCGACGAGCGCGGCATCCCCGAGTTCCGCCGCCAGGTCCATGCGCTGACGCGCGCCATCCCGCCCGGCCAGACGCGCACCTACGGCGAAATCGCCAATGCCCTCGGGCAACCCGGTGCCGCCCGCGCTGTCGGCCGCGCCGAGGGCGACAACCCGTTTCCGCCCATCGTGCCCTGCCACCGCGTGATCGGGGCGGGCGGCGAACCGACGGGCTTCTCGGCGCCCGGTGGTGTCGAGACCAAGCGGCGCATGCTGCTGATCGAGGCGCGCGCGGCCGGGCAATTGGCCGGTGATCAGCAAAAGCTCTTCTGACCCGGCAGCCCCGACAATCGGGCCCTATGTCCTTTGCTTCCCTGGGCCTTGCGCCCGCCCTGCTGCGCGCCGTGCGCGAACAGGGCTATCACGCGCCCACCGCCGTGCAGGCTGCGGCGCTGCCGCCCATCCTGGCCGGTTCCGACGTGCTGGCCCTGGCCCAGACTGGCTCCGGCAAGACCGCCGCCTTCGCGCTGCCGCTGCTGCAGCGCCTGGTCGCATCGCCGCCGCGACCGGGCCCGCGTGCCCTGGTGCTGGCGCCCACCCGTGAGCTGGCGGCGCAGACGGCCGAACTGCTGCGCGAACTGGCGGCCCTGCTGATGCACCGCCCCAAGGTGGCCCTGGCCTTTGGCGGCGTCTCCATCAACCCGCAGCTGATGGCGCTGCGCGGCGGCTGCGACGTCATGGTCGCCACGCCGGGCCGCTTGCTGGACCTGCTGGACCACAACGGCCTGACGCTGCACGGCGTCGATTGCCTGGTGCTGGACGAGGCCGACCGCCTGCTCGGCCAGGGCTTTGCCGAGGAGCTGCAGCGCGTTTTGAGCCTGCTGCCGGCGCGCCGCCAGTCCCTGCTGTTCTCGGCCACCTTCCCGCCCGTCGTGCAGGCCCTGGCCGACCAGTTGCTGCGCGACCCGGTGCGCATCCAGATCGAGGAAGCGCCGCCGCGCATCAGCCAGCGCGCCATCCAGCTCGACCGCGCCCAGCGCCTGCCTGCGCTGCGCCAGCTGCTGCGCGATGCGGGCTGGGAGCGCACCCTGGTCTTTGTCGCCAGCCGCTACACGGCCGACCTGGTGTCGGACAAGCTCCACGCCCACGGCTTCAAGGCCGGCGTGCTGCATGGCGAGCTGAGCCAGGGCGCGCGCCACGATGTGCTGGCGGCGCTGAAGGCCGGCAGCGTCAAGGTGCTGGTGGCCACCGACGTGGCCGCACGCGGCCTGCATGTGGACGCGCTGGATGCCGTCGTCAACTACGAGCTGCCGCGCTCGGCCGCCGACTACACCCACCGCATCGGCCGCACCGGCCGGGCCGGAGCCGAGGGGCAGGCCGTCAGCTTCATCTGCGCGGACAGCCCCGAGAACGCCGAGAGCCATTTCCGCCTCATCGAAAAGCGCCAGGGTCAGCGCGTGCCGCGCGAGCGCCTGGCTGGCTTCGAGCCCGAGGTCGTGGCCACCGAAGCCCAGGCCACCGGCGGCATCAAGAGCACGACGCGCAAGAGCAAGAAGGACAAGCTGCGCGAGGCCGCAGCCAAGGCAGGCCAAGACCATGGGCATTGAGATCGAGCACAAATTCCTCGTCCGCGACGAGGGCTGGCGGCAGGCTGCGACGCAGCACACCCGCTTCAGTCAGGGCTATCTGAGCCGCGACCCGGCCCGCACAGTGCGCGTGCGCATTGCCGGCGAGCAAGCCTTCCTGACCATCAAGGGCGAGACCCGCGGTGCCTCGCGGGCCGAGTTCGAATACGCCATTCCCGTTGCCGACGCCCAGCAGCTGCTGGCCCTCAGCGACGGCCCCGTCGTCGAGAAGATCCGTCATCTCTGCCCTCATGAGGGCATGACCTGGGAGGTGGATGAATTCCTCGGCGCCAATGCCGGCCTCGTCGTCGCCGAGATCGAGCTGGCGGCCGAGGGCCAGGCCTTCGCCCGCCCGGCCTGGCTGGGGGCCGAGGTGACCGGCGACGCCCGCTTCGTCAACGCCAATCTGGCGGTGAAGCCCTTCACGAGCTGGTGAGGCGATGCGTCCGTTTGGGCGGCGGCTGCGTAGACAGGGCAAGCCCATGTCACACGCAGGCAATGCCCGCGACCGACCATGCACGCCGTGCCTGTTTTCCTGTCATCACTGCTGAGCAAGACCCGCGTTGGCGTGCTGATGCTGCTGATCGTCGTGCTGCCGCTGCACAGCGTGACCCAGCTCGTCGCCGGCGTGCAGGGCCATCGCCATGTGCACACGGGCTCGATGCTGTCTGGGCTCATGCAACCGCTGCAGGCCGTGTTGGATCGCCTGCATGCTGCTCAGGACCCGCGCCTGGCCGGCGTGAGCCGCCAGGCCGCCGATGGCTGGCACGAGCATGGCGGCGTGCTGCACAAGCATTCTCGGGACACGCATGACGCCGTCGATGTCGGCGATGCGGGCGACGAGGCCCAGCAGGCCGGCGCCACCGTTTTCATCGCCTGGTTGCCGACCTCCTGGAGCTGGGCGGACGGCCAGGGGGGCGAACGTCCCGCCGAGCCGGCGGTCAACTGGCGTGACCGCGTCGTCGCGCCCCCGCTGACGCCGCCCCGCGGCTGACCCTTCTCCATCCGTCTTCTTCCGATGGTGGCCTGTCCGCTTGCGACAGGCCGCGGCTGTGCGCGTCCGCGCGCCGTTCGAGAACACCCATGTCCCCACGATTCAAGCCGACCTTGTTGGCGCCCGCCTGCCTGTTTCTGGCAGCGGCGGCCCAGGGCCAATCCGAGAACGTCGCGATGCTGGAGCGCGTGCAGGTCGCCGGCCGCCACTACGACAACGCGGTCGGCAGCTCCGATGCCGCGTCCGAGGGTGTCATCCGTGCCGAGCTGCTGAAAAGTCGGCCCGCGCTGCGCCCAGGCGAGGTGCTGGAATTCGTGCCCGGCCTCATCGTCACCCAGCACTCCGGCGACGGCAAAGCCAACCAGTACTTCCTGCGCGGCTTCAACCTCGACCATGGCACCGACTTCGCCACCACCGTCAACGGCATGCCGGTCAATATGCCGACGCACGGCCACGGCCAGGGCTATTCGGACCTGAACTTCCTCATCCCCGAACTGGTCGACCGCATCGACTACCGCAAGGGGCCCTACTTCGCCCGCAACGGTGACTTCGCTGCCGCAGGCTCGGCCGATATCGCCTACCGCAACATGCTGGACGAGAGCTTTGCCGCGCTGACCCTGGGCCAGCGCCACTTCCAGCGCTTTGTCGGCGCGGGCTCCACGGCCATTGGCGCTGAGCTGAAGCTGCTGGGGGCCGTCGAGGTGCAGCACAACGACGGGCCCTGGACCCTGCCCGAGCATCTGCGCAAGAGCAATGGCGTGCTGACGCTGTCGGCCGGCACGCGGGCCGAGGGCTGGAGCGCCAGCCTGATGGGCTATGACGCCCGCTGGACGTCGACCGACCAGGTGCCCGAGCGCCTGCTGGCGGGCACGTTCAACGGCCAGCCTGGCTTCGAAAATTTTGGCCGCTTCGATGCCATCGACAAGAGCGACGGTGGCGAGACCCGGCGCAGCAGCCTGTCCGGGGAATGGCATCGCGTCACCGACAGCGAGACCACTCACGTCGCGGCCTATGCGATGGACTACCGCCTGCAGCTCTTCTCCAACTTCACGTATGCGATGGAGAGGCCCGCCGACGGCGACCAGTTCTCGCAGCAGGACCGTCGCAAGGTCTATGGCTTCACGGCCAGCCATGCCGTCGATCACCGTCTCGGAGAGCTGCCGGCTCGCAGCGAGATCGGCCTGCAACTGCGCCAGGACCGCATCCGCGTCGGCCTCTTCGATACCGTGGAGCGCCGCGTCACCGCGACGACGCGCGACGACGAGGTGCGCCAGACCCAGCTCGGCGTCTATGGTCAGACCTCGATCGAGCTGACGCCCTGGTTGCGCAGCGTCGTCGGCCTGCGCGCCGATCAGGCCCGCTTCCGGGTCGATGCGCTGACCAACGCCGCCAACGCCGGCAGCGCCTCGGCCCATCTGCTCTCACCCAAGCTGTCGTTGATTGCCGGCCCCTGGAGCAAGACCGAGTTCTTCTTCAATGCCGGCCGCGGCTTTCACAGCAACGATGCGCGCGGGACGACGGCGACGGTGGATCCCAAGACCGGCGCTGCCGTCGACAAGGTGCCGGGCCTGGTCGCGGCGCGCGGCCTGGAGCTGGGGGCGCGTACGGAGTGGGTACCGGGCCTGCAGAGTTCGCTGGCCCTGTGGAAGCTCGACTTCGACTCCGAGCTCGTCTACGTCGGCGACGCGGGTGCCACCGAGGCCAACGCGCCCAGCAAGCGCCATGGCGTCGAGTGGAACAACCGCTATGTGCCGGTGCCGTGGCTGCTGGTTGACGCCGACCTGGCGTGGACGCATGCGCGCTTTGCCAGCGGCGATCGCGTTCCGAATGCCGTCGACAAGGTGGCGTCGCTGGCCGTCACGCTGCGTGAGCTCGGGCCCTGGTCGGCCAGCCTGCACTGGCGTTATCTGGGCTCGGGTGCGCTGGTCGAGGACAACAGCGTGCGTTCGCGGTCCTCGCTGACGACCAATCTGCGCTTCAGCCGCAAGCTGTGGGGCAGCGGCGAGCTGACCTTCGATGTCTTCAACCTGGGCAACCGCAGGGTCAACGACATCGAGTATTTCTACGAATCCCAGCTGCCCGGCGAGGCCGCGCCGGTCGCCGACCGGCACGTCCATCCCGCCGAGCCACGCACGCTGCGCGTGACGCTCAAGCTCGGCTTTTGAAGGCTCACCAGGGAGCAGCTTCCTCAGCCAGCGGCTCGGTCGACAAGGCGGCCGGCGCGGCGGGGGCCGTGCCTGCGGCCGCGAAGTCATGCTCGCCGCCCAGGCCGGCGATCAGCGCCGGGATCAGGCGGCCCAGCTCGCCGGTGGCCAGGGCCAGGTCGGCGTCGAAGGCTTCGTCGCCGCTGGCTTCGGCCCGGCCCTCGAAGGCCAGGTCCAGAAAGCTGATCTTCTTGATCGTGAAGCCCTCGGTCAGCGTGAAGGCGACGCGTTCGTTCCAGCTCAGGGCCAGTCGGGTCGGCATCTTGCCGCTGGTCAGATGGGCGCGCACTTCCTCGATGTCCAGCGGGTGGCGGGCGTAGCGCACGACGGGCTTCTGCTCGTCGCTGCCCTTGAGCTCGCACTCGCGTTCGATCTGGAAGCCTTCGGGCGTCACGCCGTCTAGCAGCCAGGCGGCCATGCAGGCGGCGGGGCTCTCGGCGGTCTGCACCAGCTGCAGGCTGAGGCCGGCGCTGGCCTGGATCAGCAGCGTGACGACTTCGTCGGCGCGGCTGCTGGAGCCGGCGTCAACGAAGAGCAGGCCCTGCTTGGGCGCGATCCAGACCTGGGTGGCCGAGGTCTTGGTGAAGGCGCGCGGCAGCAGCTCGTGCGTGGCCTGTTCCTTCAGGTCCTTCTTGGCCTTCTTGCCAGGCTTGCGGCCCGTCGTGGCTTCGATGTGCTCGGCCAGCTCGTCGATGCGTTCCTGCACGACGGAGGAGGGCAGCAGGCGCTGCTCGCGCTTGAGCTTGATGAGCCAATGGCCGTCGACGACCTCGACGAGGGGGGCGTGCTCGATGCCGCGCGGCGGCGCCCAGCCGACGGCCAGGGGCTGGGTGGGGGCGCAGGCGAGGAAGGGTTCCTTGGCGAGCTGTTCCGCGAGCAGCTGGGCGTCGGCCGTCCAGCCTTCGCCGATGCGGTAGGTGATCAGGTTCTTGAACATGGGCGCTGGAGAAACGAGAAGCCCGCCAGCGGCGGGCTTCGAAAACTGAGCGCCTATTGTCTCAGGTCCGGTGGCAGCGCTTAGGCCAGCCGCGGCTCGTCCATGACCTGGCGCAGCAATTTTTCGAACACTTCGACCGACTGGCCGCCCTGGATCAGGTGGCGCTGGTTGACGATGATGGCCGGCACCGCGTGGATGCCCTGGGCATGCGCCTCGGCCTCGGCCGCGCCCACCTCGGCGTCGTACTGGCGGCTGTCCAGCACGTCCCTGGCACCCGCTTCGGGCAGGCCGGCGGCGACGGCCAGTTCCAGCAGCACGGCACGGTCGGAGACGTCGCGACCCTCCGTGAAATACGCCTTCAGCATCGCCACCTTCAGCTGGCGCTGCACGGCCCCGCCGAAAGCCTCGTCGGCCCAGTGCAGCAGGCGGTGTGCGTCACGCGTGTTGTAGATGCGGCTGCGCGCTTCCGAGCGGAAATCGAAGCCCAGGGTGGCGCCGCGTTCGCGGATGGCCTGGCGCGTGCCGGCCAGTTGGGCCGGGCTGGCACCGTACTTCTCGGCCAGATGCTCGCCGATGTCCTGGCCTTCGGGGCCCATGCCGGGGTTCAACTCGAAGGGATGGAAGTGCAGGTCCAGTTCCAGTCCGGGAATGCGCGCGGCCGCGGCTTCCAGGGAATACAGGCCGATGGCGCACCACGGGCAGACGATGTCGGAGATGAAGTCGATACGCATGCGCCGGATTGTCCCAGGCAACGCCAAGACCGCACGGCGGCCGGGTGCTTGAACAAGCGTTACCGTCGCGCCTCGAAAGGATTGCCTGATGACCGATGCCTACGCCCCGCCCAAGGTCTGGACCTGGAACAAGGACAACGGCGGCCAGTTCGCCAGCATCAACCGCCCGGTTGCCGGGTCGACGCACGACAAGGCGCTGCCCGTCGGTCGCCATCCGCTGCAGCTCTATTCACTGGCCACGCCCAATGGCGTCAAGGTGACCATTCTGCTGGAGGAGTTGCTGGCCCTGGGCCACAGCGGCGCCGAGTACGACGCCTGGCTGATCCGTATCAACCAGGGCGAGCAGTTCGGCAGCGGCTTCGTCGAGGCCAATCCCAATTCCAAGATTCCTGCCCTGGTGGACCACAGCGGACCTGAGCCGGTGCGGGTCTTCGAATCGGCTGCCATCCTGATGTACCTGTCCGAGAAGTTCGGCGGCGCCTTCATGCCGCGAGGTGCGGCCCGCGCCGAGGCCTTGAGCTGGCTGTTCTGGCAGATGGGCAGCGCGCCATTTCTGGGGGGCGGCTTCGGGCATTTCTATGCCTATGCACCGACCAAGCAGGAATACCCCATCGACCGCTATGCCATGGAGGTCAAGCGCCAGCTCGATGTGCTGGACCGGCTGCTGGCCGGGCGCTGCTATCTGGCGGGCGACGAGTACAGCCTGGCGGACATGGCCACCTGGCCCTGGTATGGCGCCCTGGTCAAGGGCCAGCTCTATGGGGCCGGTGAGTTCCTGTCGGTGCAGGAGTACACCCACGTCATCCGCTGGGCCGACGAGATTGCCCAGCGCCCGGCGGTGCAGCGCGGCCGCATGGTCAACCGCACCTGGGGGGAAGCCAACACCCAGTTGCATGAACGGCATGAGGCCAGCGACTTCGAGACCCGGACCCAGGACAAACTCGCGCCCTGATCAGCGAAGGGCATGGGATGGGATCGGATCATTGATTGCCCTCTACGGCATCACGTTCGAGCTGCCCCCTGGCGCCGACGCAGCAGCAGCTCGGCCGCCGCACCCAGGGCCACTCCGACGGTATAGGCCAGCAGGTCCAGGGCATGGAAGCCCGAGCCCAGCACCAGATGGCCGAGGGTCGTATGGCGGATCGCGTTGATCCAGTCGGCCTGGTAGAGCTGGCTGAACTCGACGGCGAACGATGTGGCCAATGCAGCGGCTGCGGTATGGGCGACGGGCCAACTGGGGCGGGCCAGTCCAAAGAGCAGCATCACCATCAGCGCCCAGAGCGCGTCACCGGGATACTTGCCGAGGGCGGCCGGCAGCAGGCCGGGATAGCGGCGCGAGGCCAGGCCGGCGGCGATGACCACCAGCACCAGCGCGGCGTAGGTAAGACGGTTGCGATGGCGCGGCGTGCGGGGCGGCATCAGGGCGGACTATCGCGAGCCGAAGCGTGCCTTGGCGGCTTCGGTGACGGGGCTGAAGAGCGCCACGAGGCTGCCTTCAGGGTCGCGCAGCTGCGCCGACTTGTTTCCCCAGGGCATCATCTTCGGCTCGTGGACCCAGCTCGCCTTGTCCTGGAGGCGCGCGTACTCCGCATCGACGTCGGCGACCATGAATTCGAGGATGGCCGTCCGATTGGCCGCCGGCTCGGCACTGCCTTCCTTGAACAAGGCGACGGTGTCGGCGCTGCCAATGGCCAGCGTCGCAGACGGCGTCACGATTTCCGCGAACACGGGCGCCAGCCATTCGGCCTTCCGGTCGGTCAGGAGTTCGTAGAAGGCGACCATGGCCTGGATGTCGGCGGCAATCAGTCGGGTGGAGGCGAATTTCATCTTCAATGCTCAGGTCGGCTGCCGGTGTGCAGCGGGCTGTGCATCTTGCGAGACCCGTGCTGACAGTCGATGTCAGCACAAGGCAACAGACCTCCGGCCGATCAACCCAGCTTTCTATCGCTAGGCCGCGCCAGATAGAACCACTCGGTGCCCGGCTGCGACTTCACGTTGGGAAAGACGATGCGGCCTTCGCTGGGTGCCAGCACGGCCTCGCCGCTGGCGCGGGTGCCGATCTTCTGGCCTTGCTCGATGGCATCGAAGCTGGCCCATTCGCGCTCGAAGCCGTCGCCCAGGTCTTCGCGATCGATGACGTCGTAGAGCTGCAGCAGCTCGGGCGCCTGCGCGGGGCGATGCGGCTCGACGGCGCTCTCGTCCAGCATGCCCAGGAAGACCAGGGTGCGCAGGATGGCCAGGCGGGCGACCGCGGGGCCGTTGGGGTCCAGGTGCTGGCCGCATTCCAGCGTGATGGCCCAGCCGCCGGTGGAGCGCATGTATTCGGTGGTGCCGACGCCGTAATGCGGATCGGAGATCAGCGCGGCGCGGCGCGAGCCGTCGTGCTCGCGCTGCTGGCGTCGCTGCAGGCCCAGGGCATAGGTGGACAGCCAGCCCTCGACGATGCGGCTCACGCCCAGGCGCGCGGCCAGGGCCGATTCGGTGGTCTCCTGCGAGAAGGGCTCCAGTTCGCCCGTGTTGTTGCGCGGGCCGATCATGGCGAAGGCCGGGCCGTTGCCCTGGAAGCTGTGCAGATCCAGGATGCCGTCATGCTGGGCGATCAGCGGGCACAGCACGCGCGCCACGCGGTCCTCGAAATCATGGGCGATGACGGGCGGGCGCAGGTTGCGGTTGAGGTTGCGGTCACCCTCGCGGCGGTTCAGCTGGTGGGCCAGCGGGTTGACGATGGGCACCAGGGTCAGGGTGCCGCGCCTGAGCACCAGCTCGCCGGCGTCCAGCTGGCGAATGATCTCGGCCATGGCTTTCGTGCCGTGGATCTCGTTGCCATGCACGGCGCCGGTGACGAGCAGGCGCGGGCCGGTCTGCAGGCCGGCGAACTGGTGGACGCGAATATGGGTCGGTGAAGTCATGGCTTGAGCAGGTCGGAAGACAGGGCCTGGCCGGCGGGGAAGACGCGGCGGGGCAAATCGGACACCGGCTGGCCGGCGCGGCAGGCGACCAGGCGGTAAAGGGTGGCGAAGGCGAAGTCGGGCACTTCCTCGCCGGCGCCCAGCACCAGCTCGCCGCCACGGCGCACGGCGTCGGCCAGGAAGGAGGGCAGACGCAGGTGATAGGGGTTGCGGGCGATCTCGCCGGTGTGACGCTCCAGCGCGGCGATCAATCGGGCCGTGTCGGCCACGTTGGTCTGCACCAGGGCGTTGGGCTGCTCCTGCGTGGACCAGAACTCGGTCAGGGCGAGCACCGTGTCCAGGCGGGCGGCGGCGATGGCTGCGACGACGACGCGGTGTACGCCGCGATGGCTGGGGTTGTCGTCCAGCGCATGCGGGGCCAGCACCAGGGCAGGGCGGTGCTCGGTGAGGATGGCGGCCAGGGCCTGCACATGCTCGTCATTCACCGAGTCGGCGCGGACGTCGGACAGGCCGTCCTCGCCGACGCGGATGCAGTCGAAGCCCAGCACCTCGCAGGCATCCACCAGCTCGGCCCAGCGGGCTTCGCGACGCTCGGGATTGCTGCCCAGGGTCACCGCGACATTGCTGATGCGCCAGCCGGCCTCCTGCTGCAGGCGCAGCGGCAGGGCGCCGACGATGCATTCGTCGTCGGGGTGGGGCGCAAAGACCAGGCAATGGCCGGGGAGGGCCTCAGGCGCAGGCGGGGTGCTGCGGTCGGGCGGGTTGCCCAGCAGGGCAGCGAAACGCTTCAGGTGCTCGCGCCAGCGGGCGAGATCGGCTTCCAGGGACGACATCCCGGCATCCTACCGAGTGCCGGCTTTGGCCGGCCATGTCGCCAGCAGCACACCCAATAAGGCCATGCCATAGGCCAGGACCTGCAAGGCGGAAATGGATTCGCCCAGCGCCAGGCCGATCAGCGCCGTGCTGATGGGCAGGAAGACCATGAAGACCCCCGCCTGGGCCGCGGGCAGCCCTTTCAGGCCGGCCATCCACAGCCAGACGGTGATGACGCTGGCCGTGGCGGCGTAATAGGCCAGCAAGGCCCAGTCCAGCACCCGCGGCGCGCTGAAATCGAAGCTCAGGGCCTGCCAGATCGCCAGTGGCGAGACCAGGGCCAGGCCCCAGAGATTGATCAGGGCGCTGATGCGCTTGGGGCCGAGGCCGGCCGTCAGCTTCTTGCCGATGACGACATAGCAGGCCTCGCAGAACACGGCGGCCAGCAGCAGCAGGGCGCCCACGGGCGTGGTGTCGGCGCCCCCCTGTTTGCCCGTTGCCACCAACGCGATGCCGCCTACCGCGCAGCCAATGCCGGCCAGCACGCGACCGCCCAGGCGCTCGCGCAGCACCACCCAGCTCAGCAGGGCCACGGCCGCCGGGATGCCGGCCATGATGACGCCCGCGACCACGGCCGAGCTCTGTCGCAGGCCGAACAGCATGCAGATGGAAAACAGGAAGTTGCCGAGGAAGGATTCGAGGAAGAGCAGCCAGCGCGAACGCGCGTCCAGCGGCGCTTCGCTGGCGGGCTTCTTCAGCCAGGGCAGCATCAGCAGGGCCGCGAAGCCGAAGCGCAGCCCGGCCAGCAGAAAGACCGGGAAGGCCGCCACCAGCAGCTTGGACAGGCCCACATAGCTACCGACCAGGCTGGTGCTGGCCGCGAGCAGCGCATAGGCGCGCCAGGGAACCGGGTGCATCAATTCAGGTTGCCATCAACCGTGAAGGCAATGAACTGCGTGAACTGGGCCGGATTGAAGTTGTTGTCCGAGACGAGGATGAGGGTGCGCTTGCCCTCGAACATCGGGCCGAAGGTGATGCCCTCGATGTTGTCCAGGGCCAGCACGCTGCCGTCGTCGTTCTTCAGCGAGGACAGGTCCAGCAGCATGGCGCGCTTGACGGGCACGACCTCGCGGCCCTTGATGCTGGGCCAGCCCGACACGTCGGTGGCGCCACGGGTGTCGATGAGATACAGCTTGATGGTGTTGCTGGTGGGCTGCTTGGTCAGCGCGGCGATGCCCGGCGTCTGCGCGCCGACGGCAAAGGCGCGCTCGATGACGATGAACTCGTGGGCCGACAGGGCCAGCATGTCAGGCACGCCGTTGGTGGCGAAGTCGCCCTGGCGCGCCGGCGGGAAGGGCACGGGGCCGACGTCGTAGATGTACTCGGCGCCGGCCTTGCCGCTGTCCAGGTCGAAGGACAGCATGCGGGCACGGCTGCCGCGGCCAACCGCCGTGGGCAGGCTGTCCTGGGCCAGGCCGTTCTCGCTCATGGTCCACAGCGTCTTGCCGTCGGGGGTGATGGCGATGCTCTCGAAGGCCAGGTTGTTGTAGACGCCGACGTCCCCGGCCGCGATGCCGCTGGCGCTGCCCGAGGGGTTGTAGTAGCTCGGCACGGGGAATTCACCGGCCGGCTTGCCTTCGATGGTCATGCGCCGGACGGTCGGGTTCTGCATGGCGTTGGAGACGCGCTGACCCTCGTTGGACCAGTAGATGAGATTGCGTTTGGTATCCAGGCGCAGGCTCTCGGGATCGACCATGTTGCGGCCGAAGGGCTGGCCGTCGAGGTCGAGGATGGTCGTCACGTTGACCCAGGTCACGCCGGCATCGCCGGGGCTGGCGCTGCGGCGGAACTTGGACAGGTCCAGGCTCAGCTCGTAGAAGCGCGCCGGGCCGCGGTCGCTGCGGTCATCGGAGATGGCCAGGTAGCGGCCGGTCGCGGCCACGTAGTCGATGCTGGACAGGCCGCCCACCGGCGCGCCGCGAAAGTTCGGGCTGCCCTGCACGATCTGCTGGCCGAGATAGGTCAGGTTCTGGGCAAGGGCCGGCAGGGCCAGCAGCAGGGAGGCTGCGGCGGCGGCGCAGCGGGCAATCAACTTCATCAACTCAATCCTTAGGCAGCGGCATCGCACCGCTGCGGGCGGCGCAGTCTAGTACACGGGTTCAGGCGGCTCGCCGGAGAGCACCACGCAGCGTGTCGACGATGCGTTCGATATGGCCGCTCTCGATGATGAGCGGCGGCGACAGCGCAATCGTGTCGCCCGTCGTGCGGATCAAGAGGCCCTTGTCCCAGCAATCCAGGAAGACATTGAAGGCGCGCTTGGCGGGCTGGCCGTCCAGAGGCTTCAACTCGATGCCGCCGACCAGGCCGATATTGCGCACGTCGATGACATTGGGTTCCTCGCGCAGCGAATGCAGGGCTTTCGCAAACTCGTCCTGCATGCGCGCCGCGCGCGTCAGCAGGTCGTCGTCGGCATAGGTGTCCAGCGTGGCGATGCCGGCCGCGCAGGCCAGCGGGTGGGCCGAGTAGGTGTAGCCGTGGAAGAACTCGATCAGGTGCTCGGGCCCGGTCATGAAGGCGTCGTGGATCTTCTGCTGGGCGAAGACGGCACCCATGGGCACGCAGCCGTTGGTGATGCCCTTGGCCACCGTCATCAGGTCGGGCGTCACGCCGAAGGTCTGGGCACCGAAGGGCTTGCCGGTGCGGCCGAAGCCGGTGATGACCTCGTCGAAGATCAGCAGGATGCCGTGCCTGTCGCAGATCTCGCGCAGGCGTTGCAGATAGCCCTGGGGCGGGATCAGCACGCCGGTGGAGCCGGCCACGGGCTCGACGATGACGGCGGCGATGGTCGACGCGTCGTGCAGGGCCACCAGGCGCTCGAGGTCGTCGGCGAACTCGGCGCCGTGCTGCGGAATGCCGACCGAGAAGGCGTTGCGCGCCGGATCATGCGTGTGGCGGATATGGTCGACGCCGGCCAGCAGGCTGCCGAACATCTTGCGGTTGGCCACCATGCCGCCCACCGAGATGCCGCCGAAGTTGACGCCGTGGTAGCCGCGCTCGCGGCCGATCAGGCGCGTGCGGGCGCCCTCGCCGCGCACGCGGTGGTAGGCGATGGCCATCTTCAGCGCCGTCTCGACGGACTCGGAGCCGGAGTTGGTGAAGAAGATACGGTTCAGGCCCTGCGGCGTGATCTGGGCCAGGCGCTCGGCCAGTTCGAAGGCCTTGGGATGGCCCATCTGGAAGGGCGGCGCGAAGTCCAGCTCGGCGGCCTGGTCCTGGATGGACTGGACGATCTTGCTGCGGTTGTGGCCGGCGTTGACGCACCACAGGCCGGCGATGCCGTCGAGGATCTCGCGACCCTTGTCGTCGCGGAAATACATGCCGTCGGCCTTCGTCAGCAGGCGCGGCGCCTGCTTGAACTGCCGGTTGGCAGTGAAGGGCATCCAGTAGGCGTCAAGCTTGGAAACGTCTGCGCTCATGCGGGGCTCCTCGGCAAGGGATCCCAAAGTCTAGAGTCAATTTGACGGAGTGGTCAGAATCTGACGTCGTTTCAGGGTTCCCACCAAAGGCATCAACTGCACGAGCAGGATGCCGCCGAGCATCAGACCGCAGCCGATCAGGCCGGCGGTGTTGAGGCGCTCGCCCAGCATCAGATAGCCGCAGGCGGCAGCGAACAGGGTCTCGGCCGACAGGATGATGGCCGCGTCCGCGGCCTGGGCGTAGCGCTGGGCCACCACCTGGGCCGTGAAGGCCACGCCCACCGACAGCACGCCGGTGTAGGCGATGGGCCCCGCGGCGGCCTCGAGGCCGGCCCAGCGCAGCGGCTCCATGGCGAAGGCAGCGATCAGTGACAGCCCGCCGCAGATGGCGAACTGGCCGCTGGCGACGAGGAAGGGCGCGCCCATGCGGTCGGCCCAGCGGCCCACCATCAGCACGTGCACGGCCCAGGGAATGGCCGAGCCGGCCACCCAGAGGTCGCCCAGGCCGATGTTGAGTTCATGCGCGCCCGACAGCAGGAAGGCACCCACCAGGCAGCCCGCCGCCGCCGGCCAGACCGACCAGTGCGCGATCTGGCCGAGCATCAGCCAGGCCAGCACCGGCACCAGGGGCACGTAGACGGCGGTCAGGAAGCCGGCATTGGTCACGCTGGTGAACTGGATGCCGACCTGCTGCATGACGGCGCCCAGGGTCATCAGCCCGCCCAGGCCGGCGATATGCCAGCCGTCCAGGCGCGACAGTGGCCGGCCTTCGCGGCCCAGGCGGCGCCACTCCAGCACGGCCAGCGGCAGCACGACAAGGGCACCGATCAGGAAGCGCACGCCGGTGAAGAGCAGGGGGCCGATATCGGCCATGCCCTTGTTCTGGGCGACGAAGGCCGAGCCCCAGATCAGCGCGACCAGGGTGAGCAGCAGATTGGCCTGGATGCGGCTCATGGAGGCGGCGCGGTTGCCGTCTGCCCGGTTTGCCACAGGATGAAGGCGTAGGTATCCGCCGCTTCGGCATCCTGCTGGGCGCGGGTGGAGCCCATGCCGTGGCCGGCATCGAAGTCCACGCGCAGCAGCACCGGCTTGCCACTGGCGGTGGCCGCCTGCAGCCGCGCCGCCATCTTGGCCGGGTGGAAGGGCGCCACGCGCGGGTCCGTCACGCCGGTGGTGAGCAGCACGGCAGGGTAGCGAGTGCCGTCGACGACATGCTGGTAGCTGTCGATGCCCTTCAGCGAGCGATAGCCGCTCTCCTCGCGGATGGCGCCCCATTCGGGCTCCTCGCCATAGCCATTGGGCTCGGCCACATAGCGCAGCGGGTTGTGCCAGCCGACGCCGGAGACGACGGCGGCGAACAGGTCGGGGCGCTCCGTCAGGGCCATGCCCACCGTGACGCCGCCGGCCGAGCGGCCGCCGATGACGAGGCGTTGGGCCGAGGTGTCGCCCTTGGCGATCATGTCCTCGGTGACAGCGATCAGGTCGCGCCAGGTGTTGGGCTTGTTCTCCAGCTGGCCGGCGCGGTGCCAGTCGCGGCCGTACTCGCCACCGCCGCGCACATGGGCATAGCCGACGATGGCGCCGGCGTCGATCAGCGCCAGGCTGCGGCCTGCGAAGCTGGGGGTGTAAGCCGGCGCGCCATAGCTGCCATAGGCCTGCATGAAAGCTGGCGCGCTGCCGTCGTGCTTGAGGTCCTTGCGGTAGATGAGGCTGTAGGGGATGCGGGTGCCGTCCTTGGCCGTGGCGAAGCGACGCTCGGTCGTGTAGGCACTGGTATCGATGGTGGGGCGGGGCGTGAGGCCGGTGTCGGCCAGCTTGCCGCTGCGGTCGACCGACCAGACGCCGGTCGGTGTCAGCCAGCCCGACAGCGTGACCAGCGCGCCGTCCTGGGCGGCGTCGGCGTCCACCTGCGCCAGGGTGCCGTCGAAGGGCAGGGCGATGGTCTCCAGCTTGCCGGCCACCAGGCGCTGCAGCCGGCCCAGGCCACCGTCCATCGCGCGCAGGTAGAGGCCGTCGCGCGCCCGGACCATGTTCTGGAGCACCAGCGTCGACTCGGCCACGGCCTCGCGTGCATGGGCGAGGTCGGGCTGGCGTGCGGACGTGACCAGCACGCGGCCGCGCGGGTGGCCCTGGTTGGCCAGCAGATAGAGCCGGTCGCCGTCGAGCTCGACGTCGGTGACCTCATCGGCGAAGTCGGCCACGGGCTGCCAGCGCACCTTGCCGCGCAGCACATCGGCCAGCGGCGCGACGAGCACGCGGCGTTCGCGGCGCACGTCGGCCAGCAGCAGCACCGCGCGGTCGCTGCCCCGCGCCGTCAGCAGGTAGGGCGCCTGGATGTCGTCGAACTTCAGCCGGGGGTCGAGGCCGCGGGCAACGAGCACCGGGTCGCTGTCCACCGGCGTGCCGATGCGGTGGAAGCGCGCGCGCGAGTCGAGGTAGCGCTGCGGCGTATCCAGCTTGCCGGTCAGCTGGTTGTAGAAGAAGCCGCTGCCGTCGGGCAGCCACTGCGTCTCGGCGTTCTGCGTATTGGGAATGCGCTCGGGCAGCACCTTGCCGGTGGCCACCTCCAGGATCTGCAGCGTCGAATCTTCGCTGCCGTCCTTGGACAGGCCGTAGGCCAGCCGGCTGCCATCGGGCGATGCGCGCCAGAAGTCGAGGGAGACATGGCTGCCCGCCGTGTCCAGCGCCGTGGGATCGACGAGCACGCGGTCCTGCCCGTTTTCGCGCACGAACAGCTTGAAGTTGTTGCTGCCCACGGGGCGCTGCTGGAAGAACAGCCGCTTGCCGGCCCGCTGCAGCGCCGACGTGGCGACCACGTCGCCCGACAGCTGCTGGATGCGCTTGAGCAAGGCCGGCCGGGCCGGCAACGCGTCGATGACGCCGCGGGTGTGGGCGTTCTGGCCCTTCAGGAAGGGCAGCCAGTCGGCGTCCTTGTCGTTCTCCATCCAGCGGTAGCGGTCCACGACGGTCTCGCCGAAATAGCGGTCCTCGACCGGAGCGACACGCGCGACCGGCGGAGCCGCAGCGGCCAGCGTCGTGGCGGCCAGCAGGCCGGCCAGGCAGGAAATCACGAGTCTCATGGGCGGTGTTCCGGAATGGGGGGCGCGGCGGATTCTGTCAGCGCGGCCAGTTCCGCCTCGTCGAAGCCGGCGGCGCGGCGGGCTTCGAGGTTGAAGGGAGCGCGCAGCCTGGGCGCCTGGTGGCGGGTGGCCAGCTCGGCATAGGTGGCGATAGGGTCCAGCCCGCGCTGCTCGCACACGAAGCGGTACCAGCGGTTGCCGGCGGCGACGTGGCCGATCTCGTCACGCAGGATGATGTCGAGAATGGCGCCCGCACGGTGGTCGCCGGCGCCGACCAGCTTGCGCTTGACGGCCGGCGACGCGTCCAGGCCACGCGCCTCCAGCGTGCGCGGGACGAGCGCAATGCGGGCCAGCAGGTCGTGCCGGGTGCGCTCGGCCATGTCCCACAGCGCGTTGTGGGCGTCGAAGTCGCCGTAGTCGAAGCCCAGGGTCAGCAGATGATCGCGCAACAGCGTGAAGTGCAGGGCCTCCTCGGCGGCGATGCGCAGCCAGTCGCGGTAGAAGTCGGCCGGCATGCCGGCAAAGCGCCAGCAGACGTCCAGGGCCAGGTTGATGGCGTTGAACTCGATGTGGGCGATGGAATGGACCAGGGCCGCGATGCCGGCCGGCGTGCGCATCGACGGGCCCTTGAGCTTGATGTGCTCGACGAGCCGGGGCCGGGCCGGGCGGCCGGGGATGCCGGGCGGCTCGGCCAGAACAACGTCGGGATCGAGAGGCGCAGCTTCGTCCAGCGCCCTGGCCGCGGCCGCCTTGGCGAGCGGGTCGGCCAGGCAGAGGATCTCGAGGGCGCGGGCACGGATTTCCATGCCCTGGATTATCCCGGCGCTAGCTCTTAAGCCGGGCGGACACCAGCGGATGCCAGAGTCTGTCGTCCTGCAGCGGCGTGTCGGCCGGCAGGTCGGGATTGCGCAGCTTCAACCAGCGCCTGTCGTTGAGTGCGGCGCGTTGCAGCTGCGGGCCCAGCCATTGCTCGAACAGGGCGACGAAGCTGCCGTCGGCCAGCACCAGTTCCCAGGCCTTGCGCAGGCGCGCCGCCAGCTCGGGCTGGGCGGGGCTGACGAAGAAGTAGAGCGGCGCCGCATAGGCGATCAGCCAGCCGTCCAGCACACACAGGCCTGGCAGGGCGTCGACGAGGGGGAAGACCTCGATGGCGCCGAGGGCGAACAGGTCGATGCGCTCGCGTTCCAGCAACAGCGGGAAGCTGTCGCGTTTGGCAATCGGCTGGACCGCCCAGCCGTTGGCCTTGAGGATCTGGGTGTCGGGCCAGCTTTCGACCTGGGCCAGGCGCAGCCGGCGCGCCTGCTCGAGGTCGGCAACGCGTTGCAATTCGGCGCGACGCCGCTTCAGCGCGATGGGCAGGCGGATGCCCATCAGGCCGCGGTAGAGACAGACACGCACGGCCAGCGCCTGGGTCTCGTGCTCGCTGGTCGTGATGGAGGAGGCAATGTCCAGCTCGCCTGAGGCGAGCTGCAGGAAGGCCCGGCTCTGCGTCATCGCGGGGGCGGCCTCGAGCCGGTAGGGGCCGTGGCTGGCGCTGGTCTTGTCCAGCAGCAGGCGCAGCACCGCGAGCTCGTAGTTGGGCACGCCTTCGGGCAGTTGCACCAGGGAGTGGCGCACCACGACCCCGGACGACGGCGCGGCCTGGCCCAGGGCCGGCCACAACCCCAGGGCGGACAGACAGCGCCTGCGAAGACGGTTGACCGACATGCGGTCCAGCCTAGCAGCAGCCCCCTTCTAAAATCGAGGTTTTGCGCGCCTTGGCGGCCGCAGCGTGCGGGAGTCCATGAAATGGCCATCTATCAGCTGGGCGAGTGGCGGCCCGACGTCGACGACAGTGCCTGGGTGGCCGACAGCGCCGAGGTCATCGGCCGCGTGACCCTGGAGGCCGACACCAGCGTCTGGTTCAACGCGGTGCTGCGCGGCGACAGCGACACGCTGACCATAGGCGCGGGCAGCAACATCCAGGACGGCTCGGTGCTGCATGCCGACCACGGTTTTCCGCTGGTGCTGGGCCGCAACGTGACCGTCGGCCACCAGGTCATGTTGCATGGCTGCACCATCGGTGACGAAAGCCTCATCGGCATCGGGGCCGTGGTCTTGAATGGCGCCCGTATCGGCCGCAACTGCATCGTCGGCGCCGGGGCCCTGGTCACCGAGGGCAAGGAGTTCCCGGACGGCTCGCTGATCGTCGGCGCGCCGGCCAAGGTGGTGCGCGAACTCAGCGAGGCCCAGATCGCCGGGCTCAGGGCCAGCGCCACCCACTATGTCAACAACGGCCGCCGCTATGCGGCCGACCTGAAAAGAATCCGATGAGTGAATTGCACAAGTTCCTGTTCGACGGCCTGCCGGTGCGCGGCATGCTGGTGCGCCTGACCGAAGGCTGGCAGGAGCTGCTGTCGCGCCGCGAGGCCGGCCAGGAATACCCGCCCGAACTGCGCGATCTGCTGGGCGAGATGAGCGCCGCGGGCGTGCTGATGCAGGCCAACATCAAGTTCAACGGCGCCCTGGTGCTGCAGATCTTCGGCGACGGCCCCGTCAAGCTGGCCGTGACCGAGGTCCAGCCCGACCTGTCCTTCCGCTCCACGGCCAAGTGCGTCGGCGCGGTCGAGGCCGGTGCGACCCTGGAGGCCATGGTCAATGTCCACGGCCAGGGGCGCTGCGCCATCACGCTGGACCCCAAGGACAAATTCCCCGGCCAGCAGCCCTACCAGGGCGTGGTGCCCCTGCATGGCGACCAGCGCGAGCCGCTGCAGAAGGTCAGCGAGGTGCTGGAGCACTACATGCTGCAGTCCGAGCAGCTCGACACCAAGCTGGTGCTGGCGGCCAACGGCGACATCGCGGCGGGCCTGCTGATCCAGCGCCTGCCGGTCGAGGGCGAGGGCAACCTGGAAGGCAAGCGCAACGAGGACGACATCGGACTGTCCGATGCCTTCAACCGCATCAGCATCCTGGCCGGCACGCTGACTTCCGAGGAGTTGCTGACGCTGGACGCCGACACCATCCTGCGCCGCCTGTTCTGGGAGGAGACGGTGACCCGCTTCGAGCCCCAGCAGCCGCGTTTCGCCTGCACCTGCTCGCGCGAGCGCGTCGGCCAGATGCTGCGTGGCCTGGGTCGCGACGAGGTCGACAGCGTGCTGGCCGAGCGCGGCGACGTCGAGATCGGCTGCGATTTCTGCGGCCGTCACTACCGCTTCGACGCGGTGGACGTGGGGGCGCTGTTCGATGAGCGCAGCCATCCGTCCGGCGGCTCCGCCACGATGCAATGAGGGGTCCCCCCGGGCATCCCGACTTCTGAGGATGTCCGCCGGCCTAGTGATTGACGCCGCCCCGCTGAGCTGAGACTTTCGCCCCCTGGCCCGTTCCTGCAAGGGCCGGGAGCGAAGGATGGCGGATTCCAAGGGTGGGGTGCTGGGCAGTTTCCCGTGGGCCAGCGTGGCCGTGCTGATGGCCTTCATCGCCAGCACGCAGCTGGTGCCGCATGCCTTCGACGCGCTGCGCCCGGCCGAGAAGGCGCGCGCCCAGGCGCCGCTGGACCCCGACCTGGAAATCAACGCCCGGCTGTGGGAAGACCCTTTCGCGGCCTTGCGCCGCTACGAGGTGGAGCGCTCCGACCGTTGCGAACGCCAGCACAAGGCCGCGCAGCCGGTGGACGCCGACTGCGGCAGCGCAATGCCCAAGCTGCGCGATCCGCGCAACCTGCTGTCGCGGCTGGACGCCGACCAGAACAAGCGCATCGACGACACGCTGATCGTGCTGGCCCTGATGCCCGGCGCCGATTTCGTCGGCGCCGAGGAGGCGCGCCGGCGCATCCGCTACGCGACGCTGGCCGGCCTGCTGGCCCAGGACTATGTGCCTGACAACGCCGAGCGCCTGAGCCTGCTGGAGTTCAAGCTGCTGGACGCCGGCACCGAGGGCAGGGCGAAGGCAGGGGCGGCCGGGGCGAGCCAGGGGGCCGGCTACATGGTGCCCTACGAGCTGCTGTCGCTGCGGCGCGAGAACAGCGACGAGCCGCCGTCCCGCTACGCCCAGGTCGCGCTGCTGTGGGTGGATGAGACCGCACTGCCGCTGCGCAAGCTGGATGCCGTCGCGCGGCTGACCGAGCAGCTGATGGGCAAGGAGGCTCGCAAGCGGGCCCAGGTGCGCTTTGCCGAAGACCACCCCGACGCGCTGCCGCGCCTGGCCGTCATCGGCCCCTCGTCCACCGATGCCCTGCGCACCGCGCTGCGCGACCTGCGCTGCGCCGCCGACTTGAACAATGCCGACGGCATCGCCGCCGGTGGCGTGGGTCGCAGCGAGGCCGCCCGCTGCGCGCGCCGTGGCGAGGACATCCATGCGAAACAGGTGCTCCCCGACGACTTGCTGGACGGCTACCGGCTGCTGTCCCGCGCCGAGTTCTACAACCCTTCGTCGACGGCGCCAGAGCGCATGCTGCCCGAGCTGCAGCAGTACACCCGCGACGTGACAGGCGTGGACGACGGCCTGGACGCCTTCCTGACCCAGCACTTCAGCCGCCTGACCGGCAGCAAGGGCAAGCCGCCACCGGTGCGCATGGTGCGCACGGTGGGCAGCGATGCCGACCTGATCGAGAACCTGGTCAAGGAGGTGCGTCTGCGCCTGCCGCAGAAGCACCGTCGCATCGTCGTCGTGGCCGAACGCGATTCCATCTACGCCCAGGCCCTGGTCGAGCAGTTGCGCGACTGCCTGCCGCCGGCCCTGCAGGACAGCCTGAAGGTCATCTACTTCTTCCGCGGCATCGACGGGGTCACCACCAAGGAGGCCAGCGCCGCCGCGGCCCTTGCGACGGCCGCGGCCAAGGCGCCGCCGCTGGAGTGGCCCGAAAGCCGCGACCAGCTCGACTATCTGCGCCGGCTGAGTGCCGAGCTCAAGCGCAGCGAGGCCATCGAAGACAGCCTGCCCATCGGCGCCATCGGCATCTTCGCCAACGACGTGCACGACAAGCTGCTGGTGCTGCAGGCCCTGCACGAGACCTTCTCGGACCGCATGTTCTTCACGACGGACATGGATGCGCGCTATCTGCACCCGCGCACCCAGGCCTTCACGCGCAACCTGGTCGTGGCCAGCAGCCTGCCGCTGTCCTTCTACCCGCCCAAGCCCGGCGAGGTCGACCTGCAGGCCGGCACGCCGCCGCTGCGCGACATCTACCAGACCAGCACCTATGCCGCCGCCCGCCGCGCCGGCTGCCGCAGCGAGGCCTGCAAGGCCGCCGAGGCCCGGGCGCTGGAGCCGGTGCTGAAGAACACCTCGGTCTACGAGATCGGTCGCTCGGAAAGCGTGCCGCTGGCCGGCTATGCGCTGCTGGAGAGGCCGCACCAGGCGGCGCCGGGACGCATCTTCGTCGCGCTGCTGATGGCGGCGCTGATCGGCTGCATGCTGTTCGCCTGGCCGTCCACACCCTCCATGCGCCAGGCGCGCCGGGTGTTGCTGGGCGCCAGCGGGGGCCCGCCGCGCACCATGGACCTGACGGCCATCGCGCTGGTGACCCTGCATGCGGTGCTGCTGTCCTATGCCATGGCCAGCCTCATCGAATTCGTGCTGCCCGGGCGCTTGAACTTCAGCCACGCCCGCCTGCTGGCTGCATTGGCGGCCGGCGGCGCCCTGCTGCTGGGGCTCACGGCCTGGAAGGCCGGCGAGCGGCGGCGCCTGGTGGCCGTGCTGGCCGTACTGCTGCTGGGCATTGCCGGTGCGTGGATGTGGGTGGCCTGGCCGCATGGCGGCTGGTTGCCGGGCAAGGTCCCCTGCCTGACCTGCGAGCCCACGGCCTGGCTGGAAGGCGTGAGCGCCTGGCCCTCCCATCTCATCCACCTGCTGGCGTTGTTCACGCTGCTGTGGACGCTGGACTGGACCTGGGCCGCGACCCAGGAACAGCTCAAGCGCGACTCCTTCTGGCTCAAGCTGGCGGCGCCCCAGCCGCATCGCCTGCGCGAGTTGCTGGGCGGCTGGTTCGCCCATGCCAGCGTGATGTTCTGGAAGCCCGGGGTGGGCTTCAGCTGCGACTTCAAGCAGCTGTGGTTGGAGTACGGCGAGCGCGGCGAGGCCACGCCCCGCCTGATCCGCACGCTGTTCTGGTATCTGCTGACGCTGGCCGTCATGCTGCTGCTGTTCTTCGGCATCAACGACGGCCAGATCCCCGAGGTGCCGGCGCGCGGGCGCGAGCACCGCAGCCTGGTGCGCGTGACCCTGTATGCGGCCATGCTGCTGCTGCCCCTGCTCATCGTGGCGGTGGCCGACGCGACCGTGCTGCTGACGCGCTTCGTGCGCCACCTGAACGCCGGCCGCAGCTACTACCCGCCCGACACCATCGCGCAGTTCGCCAACGCGCTGGGCGACGAGCACAAGGCGCTGTGGGCCCAGCGCTTCTGCGCCAAGCCGGAGGACCGCACCAAGGACGGTGCCGGCTTCACCATGCACACCCTGCTGGACGACTGGATCGACGTGCAGGTGGTGGCCCGGCGCAGCGCGCCCATCGCGCGGCTGGTCATCGGGCCTTTCGTCGTGCTGGCCTTGCTGGTGGTGGCACGCAGCAGGCTGTTCGACAACTGGGCGCTGACGCCGGCCATCGCCGTGGGCGTGAGCTTCTACATCGCGGTGCTGATCGGCCTGACCTTCCTGCTCAAGCAGGCGGCCGAGAACACGCGCCGTCGCGCGCTGGAATCCATGCAGGCCGACCTGCGCTGGATGGCAGGCAGCGGCGCGCCGCTGACCGGCCTGGTGGAGCCCTTCAAACGGCTCATCACCCAGGTCGAGAACGAGCAGCACGGCGCCTTCGCCTCCTTCTTCGACCAGCCCCTGCTGAAGGCCATCCTCGTGCCCCTGGGCGGCGCGGGCGGCACCCAGCTGTTCGACTATCTGCTGCTGGGGCGCTAGCGCACCCGGCCGCCGGCGAATTCAAGCCCTAGAACCGTCGGCCGGGGGCGGGAGCGTCCCCCGTCCTGACGATGGTGTTTGAGGTCAGATGGACTAGCTTGTTAGGAGGGGCCACCTCGTGATCGGGGCCGCCGGGCGCCCCGGCATCGCCGTCCCATGCCGGTCACTGGAGTGAAGCATGACCTCCGAGCAACGACTACTCGCCCTCATCGGCAAGCGCCTGCCTGCCATCTTCGACGTCATCCCGCGCGGACCTCAGGGCCTGGCCTTGCAGGACCGGGTCAGCGCCGTGGCCCTGAATCCTCAGCCCCTGCCGCCCGCACCGGCTGAAATGGTCGGCGCCGCGCTGGCCCAGGAATTCGCCCGCATGGCCTTTGTCAGCGACAGGCTGGGCCTGAACTGGAAGACCATGAGCCAGGACCTGGACGATTGGTGCCCGACGCAGCCGCGCAAGATCAAGTTCCCGGTCGGCTGGCCGCCGGTGCCCGAGCCCGATCCGCATCCCAACTGGTTCGCCGAACTGCATCTGGGCTTCGCGGCCAAGCTGTCGGCCATCTCGGCCGACTACGCCGGCACGCCGCTGGCGGCGACGCTGGACCGCGCCGTCAACCGCTCCATCGACGCGCTGTCGCAGCTGCGCGCCCAGTGAGGCGGTTCAGCCGCCCAAGCTGTCGACGGCCCGCACGGCCCGAGCCAGCCGTTCGGCCTGCACCTCGCCGTGGATATCGAGCCAGGGCAGGCCATGGCTCGACAGGGCCGCACGCAGGCGGGCGTCGAAACGCGCCCGCACCTCGGGCCCGTCCCGCAGGAAGCCATCGGCCTCCCACGGCAGGTCCGGTGCGCAGAGCAGGGTCAGATCGCTGCGGCGCTGGAAGGCGAGGGCGTCCTGCAGCAATGCGTCGTCATTGAAGTAGTGTTGGCTGCACAGGGCGGTGATCAGCGGCGTGGTGTCGCAGATCACCAGTTCGTGCTCGCGTGCCGCTGCCTCGATGCGGGCAGCCTGCTCGGCGGCGATGTGCGCCTGTTCATGCTGCTGCGGCGTGCGGCCGTGGGTGGCACACCATTCGCGCAGGTATTCGGTGACGAGGCCGGCGTTGAAGTGCCTGGCCAAGGCGGGCGCCAGCGTGGACTTGCCGGTGCATTCCGCACCGAGCAAGGTCACCAGGCGGGTCAAGCCTTTCTCCAGGCGCGCCAGCCGATGACGCTCAGGGGGATGAAGCCGGCGTAGAGGATGACCGTCAGCCAATAGCCCTTGAGGCCGAACAGCACGACGCTGACCGCGTTGACGACGATCCAGGTCGGCCAGTTCTCTTCGTATTTGCGCGCCAGCAGCCATTGGCCGAGCAGGCTGGCGACGGTGGGGAAGGCGTCCCAGTAGGGCAGGGGGCTGTCGGTCGCCTTGGACAGGAAGACGCCGAGCAGGGGCCAGGCGGCCAGCGTCAGCAGCAAGGGTTTGACGAGGCCCTGGCGGCCGAGGCGGCGCACCGTCAGCGTCTGGCCTTCGCGCGTGCGGCCGAAGCGCCATTGCCACCAGCCCCACAGGGCCAACGCGGCGAAGACGAGCTGCAGCGAGGCTTCGCCATAGAGCTTGCCGTCCCAGAACAGCGCGAAATACATCAGCGAGCTGACGAGGGCCAGCGGCCAGGCCAGCAGGTGGACGCGCATATTGCAGACCACCATCCAGACGGCCAGCACGAAAGCCACCAGCTCCAGCCAGGAGATGGGGCTGCCGAAAGCAGTGAAGGCGGGCGCGATGAGCGCCGCCCAGAGCGCGGCCAGCATCAGCGTTTGGCTGAGGAGGCCGCGAGCGGCACGAAGACTTCGTCCGACTTGATCATGCCGAGGTCGAAGCGGGCCTTCTCCTCGACCATTTCCAGGCCCTCGCGCAGATCACGCAGTTCGGCCTGCAACTGGGCATTGCGGGCCCGGGCCGTGTCGTTGTCGGCCTGGGCCTGGCTCAGCTCCGAGCGGAGCTGAGCGACGTGCGGAATGCTGCCCCGGCCCACCCAGAGCTGGGCTTGGATGGCGATCAGGAAGACCGCCAGGACCGCGGCAAGAACCTTCAAGATTTACTTGAGGTTGTAGAAGGCGGCACGGCCGGGGTAGACAGCGACGTCGCCCAGGTCTTCTTCGATGCGCAGCAGCTGGTTGTACTTGGCCATGCGGTCCGAGCGCGACAGCGAACCGGTCTTGATCTGGCCGGCGTTCAGGCCGACGGCGATGTCGGAGATGGTGCTGTCTTCGGTCTCGCCCGAGCGGTGCGAGATGACGGCCGTGTAGCCGGCGCGCTTGGCCATCTCGATGGCGGCGAAGGTTTCGGTCAGCGTGCCGATCTGGTTGATCTTGATCAGGATGGAGTTGGCGATGCCCTTGGCAATGCCTTCCTGCAGGATCTTGGTGTTGGTGACGAACAGGTCGTCGCCGACGATCTGCACGTTCTTGCCCAGGCGATCGGTCAGCAGCTTCCAGCCGTCCCAGTCGCCTTCGGCCATGCCGTCTTCGATGGAGATGATGGGGTATTTGTCGACCCAGGTGGCCAGCATGTCGGTCCACTCGGCCGCGGTCAGCTGGATGCCGCCTTCGCCTTCGAGCACGTACTTGCCATCCTTGTAGAACTCGCTGGCGGCGCAGTCCAGACCGATGGCGATCTGGTCGCCGGCGCGGTAGCCGGCCTTGTCGATGGCCTGCAGGATCAGCTGGATGGCGGCCTCATGGCTCTCGACGCTGGGGGCGAAGCCGCCCTCGTCGCCGACGGCGGTGGAGATGTGCTTGTCGTGCAGGATCTTCTTCAGCGCGTGGAAGACCTCGGCGCCCCAGCGCAGGGCCTCGCGGAACGACGGCGCGCCCACGGGGATGATCATCAGCTCTTGCAGGTCGAGCGAGTTGTTGGCGTGGGCACCGCCGTTGATGACGTTCATCATCGGCACGGGCAGCTGGTTGCCGTTCATGCCGCCGAAGTAGCGGTACAGCGGCAGGCCGGACTCTTCGGCGGCGGCACGGGCCACGGCCATGGAGACGGCCAGCATGGCGTTGGCGCCCAGGCGGCTCTTGTTCTCGGTGCCGTCCAGGTCGATCAGGGTCTTGTCCAGGAAAGCCTGCTCGGAGGCGTCCAGACCCAGCACGGCCTCGGAGATCTCGGTGTTGATGTGCTCGACGGCCTTCAGCACGCCCTTGCCCAGGTAGCGGGCCTTGTCGCCGTCGCGCAGCTCGATGGCTTCACGCGAACCGGTGGATGCACCCGAGGGCACGGCCGCGCGGCCCATGACGCCGGACTCTAGCAGCACGTCGCATTCGACGGTGGGGTTGCCGCGGCTGTCGAGGATTTCTCGGCCGACGATGTCAACGATGGCGCTCATTCAATGTCTCCAGGAAGTGAAATTCGGGCGGGCGAAAGTGTGCCAAGCGGGCGTTACCGTGTCACAACAAGCGGCCTTGCGTCGGGGCGAGAGTTTAAGTGCTGGTCGATGCCGGCCCTTGGCGCCACAGACGCCAGGTGGCCCCGGCCAGCAGCAGCACGCCCAGGCCCAGCACGCCCCACAGCAGCAAGCGGCGCGGCGGCAGCGTCGCTTCGGCGCTTGCGGCGATGGGCTGGGCCGTGAAAGCGCCGAGCTGAGACTTGCCGAGTCGCGATTGCTCGCGGACCCAGTCGGGCACCACGTCACTCAGCGGACGCGGGCCGGTGTCGGGGCCGGCCGACCCCACCTGCAGCGCGAAGGGCGCTTCTCCCTGCGCCGCCCAGACGACGCGGGTCACGCGCACCGTCCAGTCCAGGCGCAGGCTGCCCGCTGGCGGCAGGGCGGTGCCGCTGGGCGGCAGCAGGCGCAGCTCGCTGGCGCCCAGCCCCAGGGGCAGGGCGGGTGCGGTGTCGGCTGGCGCGTTGCCACGGTCGACGCGGTAGAAGACGCTGCGGGCGACGGTCTGCCAGGGCGACTTGGCGTTGGCGCGGGTCTGCACCTGCACCGGCAGCACCCAGGTGCCCTGGTTGCCGGCCAGGGTCAGGCTCAGCAGCGGCTGCGAACCGCCGAGGGGAATCACCCAGCCGCCGTCGGCATCGGGTGCGGGCAGGGCGGCGGTACGGGTGGCCTGCTGCGGCGCGACGCCGGCGGGCTGGGTCAGCAGCGTGGCGGCCTCGGGTTGCACGGCGCGGTTGGCGTCTTCCCAGACCAGGCGCAGATAGCGCGAGGGGCGGCCCGGGAAGTTCACCAGGGGCTGGGCCAGCGGCGCGCCCTCGGTCGTCTTGAGACCCAGCAGCTGTCCCGTGCCCAGCCATTGCCAGGACTGCAGGTCGGCGCTGGTTTCCAGCCGGTAACCAGCCTGGAAGGGCACGGCGGCCTCGGGCCAGCGGATGCGCAATTGGCGTGGCTCCGCGGGCCAGGTGGTGGGCTCGCCCAGATCCAGCAGCCAGCCGGCGGGCAGGCGGTTGGGCGGCGCGGAGGCAGCCGTCGCCGGCGCGGGCGGCAGTGGGGCCAGCTTGAGCTCCCGCTCCGCTGAAACCAGCTGGCCGTCGGGCAACAGCGCGAAGGGCACGCGGCGGCCCTGGGCGTCCAGCAGCTGCCAGTCGTGCAGATCGCTGCCGGCGCCGTGCTGCCAGACCTCGGCCGTGGCGTCCAACGTCAGGAAGGGCGCGGCCTGGATGATCTGCACCGGCGCGCGATACGGCACGGCAGCGGCCGAGGTGGCCGCCAGCAGCAGCACCAGCTCAAACAGGCTTTTCTTTTTCATCGTGTGAAGAGCCAGGCAGAGGCGCGACATAGCCGATGACCAGCATCAACACGCCCACGCCGATGAAGGAGACGATGCGCAGCACCGTGCCGCTGCCCGACAGGTCGAAGAGCATCAGTTTGAGCACGACCGCACCCAGCAGCACGGCGCCGGCCAGCCAGGGCATGCGCTGCTGGCGGCGCGTGCCCATCAGCATCAGCACCAGGGCCAACGTGCTCCACAGCAGGGCCAGGCCGGTCTGCACGCCGCGCGACTCCAGCCAGCCATCGACGTGATACGGCACGCCGCCCCAGTGATGGAAGCTGCGGATCAGCATGCCGTTGAGCCACAGGAAGGCCAGGCCGGCGGGCGCGGCCCACAGCAGCTGCGGCAGCTTCAACTCGGCGGCGGCCGCGCTGCGCAGCCAGGCGGCGATGGCGAGCAGGGCGCCGGCAATGCCGAGGTCGAGGGGATTCAACAAGGGGATATAGGGCAGGGGATCGGCCCGGCCCGGGCTGGCCCAGTTGGCGATCAGCACCCAGGCCGCCAGCGCCAAGCACAGCACGCCGGCGCCCGTCTGCGCATAGGCAGGCGGTGCCAGGCGGAGCGGCCAGGCTTGTTTCAAGGGGACATGCCGTTGCTGGCGCAGCACCGCGGCCAGCAGCAGGGCGGGCGCCAGCAGCCAGCCCAGCCAGCCCCAGGCACTGCCCGCGTCGCCCAGATCGGCCGTCCAGTGCCGGCCCTGCAAGGCACCGAGCAGGGCCAGGGCCAGCAGGCTGCCGGCGTGGGTGGCGTGGCGCAGGGGATCGGGCCAGTGCGGTGCCGTGCGTTGCAGCACCCAGGCCTGGACGGCCCAGGCCAGCGGCAGGGCCCAGAGCCCGCCGGCGGACAGCGGCGCGCCATGCAGTGCCGCGCCGAGGGCACCGAGCAGGGCCCAGGCCGGCAGCAGCAGTGCCGTCGGCCAGGCTACCGTGGGCCAGCGCCACAGCGCCTGCAGGCCGAGCAGGATGGCACTGCCGGCGGCGATCAGCACGATGCGGATGGCCCATTCATGGCGCTCCGGCACCCAGGCCGACATCACCACGCCCGCCGCCACGGCCAGCCACAGCGTGCCCCAGCCCACCAGCGCGAAGGCGCCGACGGCATGCCCGGGACGGCGCTCGTCGAGGCCGAACAGGCGGGCGCTGACCAGGCCGGAGGCGGCGATCAGCAGCGCGTTCAGCAACTGCGTCGGCGCCAGCGCGCCGGCGAAGCCCTCGGACAACGACTTCGTCAGCGTCAGGCCGCCCAGGGCCAGCAGCGCCAGGCCGCTGACCAGCACGCGGTCGCGGCGCTGGCGCAGGCCCAGCCAGACGGCGCCCAGGCCCTCCAGCGCCCAGGCGCCTGCCGTCGCTTCGGCACTGAGGGCGAATGGGATGACCAGCGTGCCGAAGACGGCGCCCAGGGCCAGCAAGGCCTCGAAGATGCGGGCATGGGCGTTGCGCTTGCGGGCCCAGGCGGCCAGGCCGACGTAGAACGCGCCGATCAACAGGGCGGCCAGCGCGATGGCCATGGAGTCCGGCCGCAGCAGCAGGTATTGCATGGCGGCGCCCAGGGCCGGCATGCCGAAGAGCAGCGTCGACTGCAGCCACAGCTCGGGCTCCTGGGCCCTGCGGCCCGGCATCAGCAGCACGGCGGTGAAGAGCCCCCAGTAGGCGATCAGCCAGGCCTGGGCCATGGGGTAGTCGGCCGGCGTGTAGCTCCGCGCTGCCCAGGCACCGGCGACCAGGGCCGTGAAGCCGAAGGCGATCAGGTTGAGGCGCGGCCAGTGCCTGAACCAGGCCACCAGGGCCACGCCGAGGCCGAGCACGAAGTAGTAGGCCAGCAGCATGGCGATGGCGCCGCTGCCGGTGGACAGCAGCAGCGGCGTCGCATAGCCTCCAAGGGCGGCCACGACGGCCAGGGCCTGGGCGTCCTGGCGCACGGCCAGCAAAGCCGCCAGCAGCGAGACGGCCAGCATCAGCACGAAGACCAGGGCCAGGGGCTCCAGGCCGGCCAGCTTGACCGCGGCGAACAGGGTCAGATAGACGACGCCCACGCCGCCACCCTGCAGCAGCAGGCCGTAGGCGCGTGAGCGGATGCGCAGCCGCCAACCGACCACCAGCAGCGCCGCGCCGGTGGCGCCGATGCCGGCCAGGCGCACTTCCAGCGGCACGGTGATGTTCTCCGCCGCGAAACGGGCCAGAAAGACCAGCCCGAGGAAGAGCATGGCCAGGCCGACCTTGACGATGGTGTTGGCCGCCGCCAGGCGCTGGGCCCAGGCGGGCATGGGAATGGGGCGGCGCGGCGCGGGTGGAGGCGGCGCTTTCGGCTTGGCGGCCGGAGCGGCGATGGGTGCTTCGACGGCGAGCGGCAGTGGCACGGTGGCCACTTCAGCCGGCTCTGGCGCGCTCATTGGCGCTTGCGCGGGCGCAAAGACGGGTGTCGCCGCCGACACCGGCGATGCCATGGGCTGGGGCGCCGCAGTCGCAGGTGCGGGCGCACCGGTCTTGAGCCGCTCTTCGAGGCTGGCGACGCGCTGGCCCAGTTGAATCTGGCGCCAGCCCAGCCAGCCGATGACGGCGCCCATCAAGGCGCCGCTCCAGTGTTCCGACGCCAGACCGCCGAACAGCGCGCCCAGCAGCAGTGCGACGATGGCCACGAGGCTAGACGCCTTCGATCAGCACCATGCGCATGACGGCGATGCCCTCGCGGG
Source organism: Roseateles sp. FW305-36 (assembly GCF_058787015.1). Taxonomy (NCBI): domain Bacteria; kingdom Pseudomonadati; phylum Pseudomonadota; class Betaproteobacteria; order Burkholderiales; family Sphaerotilaceae; genus Roseateles; species Roseateles sp. FW305-36. The sequence continues at coordinate 607,654 of NZ_JBYSZK010000001.1, forward strand.
CCTGCCGTGCCGCGCCGTACTCGGGGGAGTCGTAGAAGGCCTGGGCCGCTTCGGGCGTGGGGAACTTCAGCAGCACGACGCGCTCCGGCGTCCAGTCGCCTTCCAGCACCGTCACCTTGCCGCCGCGCACCAGCACCTCGGCGCCGTGCTCCTTCATGGCCAGCGTCGAGAGACGCCGGTAGTCCTCGTATTGCGTGGGGTTGGTGACCTTGACGTTGGCGAGGATGTAGGCGGCCATGGTTCTCAGCAGGAGAAATCGTTCTCGAGAAGAGGTTGCTTCTTGACGACGCGATCCAGCGCAACGAGTTGCTCCAGCAGCGTCTTCATGTGTTTTAGCGGTACGGCATTGGGGCCGTCGCTGAAGGCCTCGGCCGGGTTGGGGTGGGTCTCCATGAAGAGGCCCGCCACGCCGACGCCGACGCCGGCACGGGCCAGCACCGGCACCATCTCGCGGGCACCGCCGCTGGAGCCGCCGAGGCCGCCGGGCTTCTGCACCGAGTGGGTGACGTCGAAGACCACGGGCGCGCCGGAGTTGCGCATCTCGGCCAGGCTGGTCATGTCGGCGACGAGGTTGTTGTAGCCGAAGCTGACGCCACGTTCGCAGGCCAGGAAGCTGTCCTCGGGCAGGCCCTTTTCCGCAGCAGCGGCTCGGGCCTTGTCGATGACGTTTTTCATGTCCCAGGGCGCGAGGAACTGGCCCTTCTTGATGTTGACCGGCTTGCCCGACTGAGCCACCGCACGGATGAAGTCGGTCTGGCGGCACAGGAAGGCCGGCGTCTGCAGCACGTCGACGACGCTGGCGACCTCGGCCACCTGCGAGTTGTCGTGCACATCGGTCAGCACCGGCAGGCCGGTCTGGCGGCGCACCTCGTCGAGGATCTTCAGGCCGGCTTCCATGCCGAGGCCGCGCTTGGTGGTGCCGGAGGAGCGATTCGCCTTGTCGAAGCTGCCCTTGTAGATCAGCGGGATGCCCAGGCTGGTGCAGGCTTCCTTCAGCAGGCCGGCCACGTCGAGCGACATCTGCAGGCTCTCGATGGAGCAGGTGCCGGCGATCAGGAAAAACGGCTTGTCGAGGCCGACGTCGAATCCGCAGAGCTTCATGGTCAGGCTGCCTTATCTGCCGAATGCTTGTGGTTCAGCGCGGCCTTGATGAAGGCCGTGAACAGCGGGTGGCCGCCCCAGGGCGTGGACTTGAACTCGGGGTGGAACTGCACGCCGACGAACCAGGGGTGGACCTCGCGCGGCAGCTCGACCATTTCGGTCAACTTCTCGCGCTGGGTGATGGCCGAGATGACGAGGCCGGCCTGGGTCAGGCGGTCCAGATAATGCTCGTTGGCCTCGTAGCGGTGGCGGTGGCGCTCGTTGACGACCGGGCCGTAGATGTCATGGGCCAGGGTGCCGGACTTGACGTCGGAGCTCTGGGCGCCCAGGCGCATGGTGCCGCCGAGGTCGCTCTTCTCGTCGCGCTTCTGGATGCTGCCGTCGGCGTCCTGCCACTCGTCGATCAGCGCGATGACGGGGTGGGGCGTCGCGGGATCGAACTCGGTGGAATTGGCGTTCGCCAGGCCGGCCATGTGGCGGGCGTACTCGATGGTCGCGACCTGCATGCCCAGGCAGATGCCCAGGTAGGGCAGCTTGTGCTCGCGGGCGTACTGGGCGGCCAGGATCTTGCCTTCCACGCCGCGCTTGCCGAAGCCGCCGGGCACCAGGATGGCGTCGAACTTGCCGAGCTCAGCGATGGTTTCGGGCGTCAGCGTCTCGCTGTCGACGTATTCGATCTTGACGCCGGCATGGTTGTGGATGCCGGCATGGCGCAGCGCCTCGTTGAGCGACTTGTACGAGTCCGACAGGTCGGTGTACTTGCCGCACATGGCGATGGTGACTTCTTCCTTGGGGTTCTCGACTTCGTAGACGAGGTTGTCCCAGCGCTTCAGGTCGGTGCTCTTGGTGTTGAGCTGCAGCTTGGTGCAGATCAGCTGGTCCAGGCCCTGCTCGTGCAGCACGCGCGGCACCTTGTAGATGGTGTTGACGTCCCACATCGAGATCACGCCGTACTCGGGCACGTTCGTGAACAGCGAGATCTTCTCGCGCTCGTCGTCGGGGATGCGGCGGTCGGCGCGGCACAGCAGCGCGTCGGGCTGGATGCCGATCTCGCGCAGCTTCTGCACCGTGTGTTGCGTCGGCTTGGTCTTCAACTCGCCAGCAGCGGCGATCCAGGGCACATAGGTCAGGTGCACGAAGGCCGTGTTGGTCGGGCCGGCGCGCAGGCTCATCTGACGCACGGCCTCGAGGAAGGGCAGGGACTCGATGTCGCCCACCGTGCCGCCGATCTCGACGATGGCCACGTCGACGCCCTCGGCGCCGCGCTTGATGTATTCCTGGATCTCGTTGGTGATGTGCGGGATGACCTGCACCGTCTTGCCGAGATAGTCGCCGCGGCGTTCCTTCTCCAGCACCGTCTTGTAGATCTGGCCGGTGGTGAAGTTGTTGGCCTTCTTCATGCGCGTCGTGATGAAGCGCTCGTAGTGGCCCAGGTCGAGGTCGGTTTCGGCGCCGTCGTCGGTGACGAAGACTTCACCGTGCTGGAAAGGCGACATCGTGCCGGGGTCGACGTTGATGTAGGGGTCCAGCTTGATCAGGGTGACTTTGAGGCCGCGCGATTCGAGGATGGCAGCCAGGGAGGCCGACGCGATGCCCTTGCCCAGGGAGGACACCACACCGCCGGTGACGAAGACGTATTTGGTCATGTCTTGCAGCAGGCCAGAACAGCCTGCTGAGGTGGAAATTGCGATTGTACGAGACCTCTCAGGACCCCTTCAGCAACTCCAGCACCAAGTCGGCCGTCTCGTCCGGTTTCTCGAAGGGGAAGAGGTGCGAGCCCTCCATCCAGCGCCAGTTCTCGCCCGCCAGTTTCTTGGACGCCGCAGCGCCCGCCTGGCGCAGTTCCGCGGAGCGCGTGCCGCCGACGAAAGCCACCGGGCATTGCGGCGGGCGCAAGCGCAGCAGCAGGGGCAGGTGATGGGGCAGGGTGCGGTAGACGTGGGCTTCGACCTCGCGCCGGAAGCGCAGCTGCACCTGGCCGTCTTCGGCCTCCTCGAAGCCGGCGTCGATGTAGTCGGCCAGCACGCGCGGGTCCCAGCGGGCGAAGAGCTTCTTGGCCGCGAAATGCGCGTGCACGGCTTCGCGGTCCGGCCAGACATGGCGGCGCTCGCGGGCGATCTTGGACGGGCCGTAGCGGTGGATCAGACCGGTCGTCTTGGCCATGGCGACCGCGGCGGCCTTCATGCCGGTGACGACGGGCGAATCCAGCATGACCAGCTGGCTCACCAACTCGGGCCGGCGGCAGGTCGCCATCAGGCTCAGCATGCCGCCCAGGGAATGGCCGACCAGTGCGACCTGGCCCTTGGGCCTCACCTCGGTGTCGATGAAGTCCAGCAACTGGTCGCGCAATTTGCGCCAGTCGCCGGTGACCGGGAAGCGCGGGTCGTGGCCGAAACGGTCCAGGGCTTCGACGCGCCAGCCGGCCTGGCGCCAGCGCTCGAACAGCACCCGGTAGCAGCCCGCGGGGTAGCTGTTGGCGTGGGAGAAGACGAGGGTCTTGGGGGTCTTCATGCCTTGGCCAGCTTCTTCAGCTGGTACAGCGCTTCCAGGGCCTCGCGCGGCGACAGGGCGTCCGGGTCCACCTTGTCCAGGGCCTGCACCAGCTCGCTCGGCTCCGGCAACGGCGGCGGCGCGGGCGGCGCGGCGAAGAGGTCGAACTGGTCGTCGGCGGCGTTCTGGCGTGCTTCCAGCGCCTCCAGCGTCGCGCGGGCCTGGCGCACCAGGCTGGCAGGCATGCCGGCCAGCTTGGCGACCTGCACGCCATAGCTGCGGCTGGCCGGGCCGGCCTGCAGCTCGTGCAGGAAGACGATGTCCTCGCCACTCTCCACCGCCGACACGTGCCAGTTCTGCGCCATCGAATGCTTGGCCGGGAACTCGGTCAGCTCGAAATAGTGGGTGGCGAACAGCGTGAAGGCGCGGGTCTTGTCGTGCAGATGGCTGGCGATGGCCGAGGCCAGGGCCAGGCCGTCGAAGGTGGACGTGCCGCGGCCGATTTCGTCCATCAGCACCAGGGACTGGTCGGTCGCTGAATGCAGGATGGCCGCGCCCTCGGTCATCTCCAGCATGAAGGTGGACTGGGCGTTGGCGAGGTCGTCGGCCGCACCGATGCGGGTGTGGATGGCGTCCATGGGCCCCAGGCGGCAACTGGTGGCGGGCACATAGCTGCCGATGGCGGCCAGCAGCGCGATCAGCGCCACCTGGCGCATGAAGGTGCTCTTGCCGCCCATGTTCGGCCCGGTGATGACCAGCATGCGGGTGCGGGCGTCGAGCTTGCAGTCGTTGGGCATGAATTCGGCACCACCGGTCTCGGCCAGGCGCGCCTGCACGACGGGGTGCCGGCCGGCCTCGATCTCGAGACAGGGTTGGCCGACGAACTCGGGCCGACACCAGTTCAGCGTGATGGCGCGCTCGGCCAGCGCGGCGAGTGCATCCAACCCGGCCAACGTGCGGCCCAGGGCGGTCAGCGGCTCCAGGCGGCTGATGAGGGCGTCGATGACCTGCTCGTAGAGCAGCTTCTCACGCGCCAGCGCCCGCTCGTTGGCCGACAGGGCCTTGTCCTCGAAGGCCTTCAGCTCCGGCGTGATGTAGCGCTCGGCGTTCTTCAGCGTCTGGCGGCGCTGGTAGTCCATCGGCACCTTGTCGACCTGGCCCTGCGTGACCTCGATGTAGAAGCCATGCACGCGGTTGAACTGCACGCGCAGATTGGCGATGCCGGTGCGGGCGCGTTCGCGGGTTTCCAGATCCAGCAGGAAGCCGTCGCAGTTCTGCTGGATGCCGCGCAGTTCGTCCAGGTCGACGTCGAAGCCGTCGGCGATGACGCCGCCGTCGCGCGCCAGCACGGCGGGCTCCAGAGCAATGGCGCGCTCCAGCAGTTCCAGGATGTCGGTCGGCGGGTTCAGGCTGGCGTCACGCAAGGCCGCGGGTGTGGTGGCGCGCAGCTGCGGCAGGGCCTGCAGCGTGGCGCGCAGGCCGGTCAGCTCGCGCGGTCGCACCTGTCGCAGCGCGATGCGGGCGGAGATGCGCTCGACGTCGCTGACCGACTTCAGCGCCTCACGCAGCGGCTCGAAGCCTTCCGCGTGCAGGGCGGCGATGGCATCGTGGCGGGCCATCGCTTCGCCGCGTTCGCGCTTGGGATGCAGCAACCACTGGCGCAGCATGCGGCTGCCCATGCCGCTCTTGCAGCTGTCGATCAGCGAGAAGAGGGTGGGGCTGGACTCGCCGCGCAGCGTCTGGGTCAGTTCCAGGTTGCGCTGGGTGGCGGGCGGCAGGTCCATCAGGTCGCTGGCACGCTGCACGCGCAGCGAGCGCACGTGAGCGAGGGCACGACCCTGGGTGTGTTCGGCAAAGGCGAGCAGTGCACTGCCGGCCGCATGGGCCAACGTCAGCTCGTGGGCGTTGAAGCCCTGCAGATTGGCCACGCCCAGCTGTTCGCTGAGCTTGCGTTGGCCGAGGGCGCCGTCGAACTGCCAGCCAGGTCGGTTGGTGACCGGGAAGCGCGCCTTCATGACGCCGGCCGGTTGGGCCTCGCGGTTGACCAGGATCTCGGCCGGCATCAGCCGCGCCAGCCAGCCCGGCAGCTCGACGTCGCTGCATTCGGCCAGGCCGATCTCGCCCTGGGTCAGCGACAGCCAGGCGAGGCCATGGCGGCGGCCATGGCCGCTGACGCTCAGCAGCACGGCGTCCTGCTTGTCGGCCAGCAGTTCGGAGTCGGTGATGGTGCCCGGCGTGACGACGCGCACCACCTTGCGCTCCACCGGCCCCTTGCTGGCGCCAACCTCGCCAACCTGCTCGGCAATCGCCACCGCCTCGCCCAGCTTGATCAGCTTGGCGAGATAGCTTTCCAGCGCATGCACCGGCACGCCGGCCATGACGACGGGCTGGCCGGCGCTCTGGCCGCGCTGGGTCAGCGTGATGTCCAGCAGCGCATTGCATTTGCGCGCGTCGTCGTAGAAGACTTCGTAGAAATCGCCCATCCGGTACAGCAGCAGCGTGTCCGGGAAGTCCGCCTTCAGGCCCAGGTACTGGGCCATCATGGGCGTATGGGGCGCGAGGTCGGGGGCGGCGGTATCGGTTTTCATGGGGCCGCGCATTATCTCGGTCCTAGTCGGCCGGCACCCGCAACGCCCTCTCCCTCTCCTTGGCAATGCGCGCCGCAAAGTCGGCGGCGCTGCCGCCGGTCGGCAGATTGCTGACGTCGAGGATGCGGGCGCGGATCTCGGGCCGGCGCAGGGCCTCGTTGAGGGTGGCGTTGATGAGCCGCAGCCTTTCTTCCGGCACGCCGCGTGGAGCGAACAAGCCGAAGGTGGACGACAGATTGGCTTCCGGGAAGCCCAGCTCGGCCAGGGTTGGCACCTCGGGCAGCACCGGCAGCCGCGACGGTGAGCCGGTGGCCAGGGCCTTCAGCTGGCCCTGGCGCACGAACTGCAATTGCTGGGCGGCGACGTTGGACGACAGCAGCTCGAACTGGCCGCTCAGTGCGTCGGTGAGCTGCTGGCCGCCGCCCTTGTAGGGGATGTGGGTGATGTCCACGCCGGCCGCGGCGCGGATCTGGGCCAGCACCATATGTCCGACAGTCGCGTGGCCCGAGGTGGCCCAGCGCAGCCGCCCCGGTGCTGCGCGGGCGGCGGCGAGCATGGCCGCGAAGGTCGATGGCTTGAAGGAGGGATGGGCCAGCACCAGCACCGGCGTGTCCATGATGCTGATCACGGGCGCCACGTCGCGCAGCAGGGCCTCGCTGCCGCGGCTGGCGGGCATGGACGCCGAGGCGGCCGGCGCGAAGACCAGGGGCGAGATGGCGCTAAAGGCCAGGGTGTAGCCGTCGGGCGCGGCATGAGTCAGCCATTCCAGCGCGGTCAGGCCGCCGGCACCGGCGCGGTTCTCCACGACGACGGGCACCTTGAGGCGCGCGCCCATGAACTGGGCCAGGCCGCGGGCCGTGTCGTCGCTGACGCCGCCGGGTGGGTAGGCCACGACGAGGTGGATGGGCCGCGTCGGCCAATGCTCTTCCGCGATGGCTTCAACGCAAAGCGCAGCGCCGGCAAGCGCCAGCAATTCGCGTCTACGCACCGCGGTATTCCTGGGCGATGCGCCGCGCCAGGGCGATGAAGGTGGCTGTCGGGCCTTCCTGGTCGTGGCCGCGGAAGGCCAGGGTCAGTGGCGCTTCGAGCTGGGCATGCTTCTCCAGAGGCCGGCAGACGACGGAATGGGCATGCATGCCGCGCATGGATGCCGGCACGACCGAGATGCCAGCTCCGGCGGCGACCAGGTTCATGTTCATCATCATGCGGTCGACCTCGATGAAGCTGCGCGGCCGCACGCCGTGGCGCTCGCACAGGGCCAGCAGGTTGGCATAGAGGCCCGGCGCGCCGGGGCGGCGCACGAGGATGAGGTCCTCGTTCTCCAGTTCGGCCAGCGGCACGGGCGTGGTGGTTGCGCGCGGCAGCGCGGCCAGGCGATGGTCCAGCGGCAGGGCCAGCAGGGCCGGCTCGGTCAGCAGGGTCTCGAAGCTGACGCCCTCGGGTTGGGCGACCGGTACCCGCAGCAGGCCGCAGTGCAGCCGGCTCTTGGCGATGGCATCGATGAGGCCGGCGGCGTTGTCCTCGGTCATCGTCAATGCGATGCCGGGCTGCTCGCTGCGGCAGGCGCGCAACACCGCCGGGGTGAAGGCATGCGCCGCGGCGGAGCTGGTAAACCCGATGGTCAGCACGCCATGCTGACCGCTGGCAAGACGCGCCATGCGGTCGCGCATGTCGCCGAAATCGCGCATCAGCCGCTTGGCTTCCTCGAGGAACTGGCGGCCGCCGTCGGTCAGGCTGACGCCCTTGGGATGGCGGTGCAGCAGCACGATGCCCAGCTCCTGCTCCAGCGCCTTGATCTGCTGGCTCAGCGGCGGCTGCTGCATGCCCAGCAGGGCCGCGGCGCGCGTCATGTGGCCGGTCTCGGCGACGGTCACGAAATAGCGCAGATGCCGCAGCTCCATGGTTTCTCCATATTCATTTCGTCTTGAAATGTCCGTTGGAGTTTATTTGACGCTATGGAGGCTCGTCGCTAAGGTGACGCAATGAATACAACGACGACGTGGATGGCCGCCGGCTGGCTCGCCTGTGCGACGAGTGCCTCAGCGGCGGCGCCTGAGGTGACCGCCGAGGTCGCGCCTGCGACGACCGGCTGCCCGGTCAACGTCGGCGAAGCCACGACCTGTCTGGCCGGCCGGGACAGCGCCGGCGCCTTCTATCTGATCGCCATGCCCAAGGCCTGGAATGGCGATCTCGTCCTGCACGCCCATGGCGGACCCTTCCTCGGCGCGCCGACGGCCAAGCGCGTCGCGGAGGATCTGGAGCGCTGGTCCATCATGCCGCGCCTAGGCTATGCCTGGGCGGCGTCCAGCTACCGCCAGGGTGGTGTCGCCGTGAGTGCGGCGGCCGAGGACACCGAGAGGCTGCGCCAGCTCTTCGTCGCCAAGGTGGCCAAGCCCCAACATGTCTGGTTGCACGGCCAGTCCTGGGGCGCCAGCGTGGCGGCCAAGGGGGCCGAGCTCTTCGCCGCCGGCAAGCCCTACGACGCCGTGCTGCTGACCTCGGGCGTGCTGGGCGGGGGCACGCGCAGCTACGACTTCCGCCTCGACCTGCGCGTCGTCTACCAATACCTCTGCCGCAACCACCCGCTGCCGAGCGAGCCGCAGTACCCGTTGAACACGGGCTTGCCGGCCGATTCCAGGCTGACGCAGGCGGAACTGGCCAGGCGAGTGGATGACTGCCTCGGTCTCGACAAGCCGGCGGCGCAGCGCGCGGCCGGGCAGGCGGCCAAACTCAAGACCCTCGTCGACGTCATCCGCATTCCGGAACGCAGCATCACCTCGCATCTGAACTGGGCCACCTGGCACTTCCAGGACATCGCGCTGAAACGGACGGGTGGTGCCAGCCCCTTCGGCAATGCGGGCGTGAGCTACTCGGGTTCAGGCGATGACGCGGCGCTCAATGCCGGCGTGCTGCGCTACACGGCCGATCCCAAGGCGGTGGCGACGCTGGCGGCCGACGCCGACCTGGGCGGGCGCATCCCGGTGCCGGTATTGACGGCGCATGCCATCCACGACCCGACCGCCATGGTCGAGCTGCAGGACAACTTCGGCCGCACCATGGCCGCGGCCGGGCGCGGGGACGCGCTGGTGCAGACCTACACCAGCGATCGCGACCACAGCTATCTCAGCGACCCGACCTATGCCGCGCTGATGGAGGCCCTGGTGGCCTGGGCGACGCAGGGCAGGAAGCCGACGCCTGAGGGTGTGGCTGCGGGCTGCGAGAAGGCGAGGGCAGTGCTGGGGGCGACGTGCCGGTTTGAGCCGGGGTACGTGCCCAAGCCGCTCGACACGCGGGTGCCGCCGCGGGCGAAGCCGTAAAAAACAAAAGGCCCGCGATGCGGGCCTCGGTCGCTGCTCATGCCAGCCGGTAAGCATGCCGGCTGTCCTGAACGAGCCGTCAGACAGGCCGCAGGGCCTGTCTTCGGCGCTCGTTCAGTCCTCCGACTTGAACACCAGCTTGACTTCGTGGGTCTGCGGAGCGCCCGTGCCTTCGAACTTCCACTGGCTCAGGGCTTCGGTGGCGGCGCGGTCGAACACGCGCTTGGGTTCGGCTTCCACGACTTCGACGTTGGAGACCTTGCCGTCGCCGGCGATGGTCATCTTGGCGCGCACGCTGCCGGCGCTGATGTTCTTCTTGACGGCTTCGCTGGGGTACTCGGGGGCGACCTTCTTCAGGACCTTGGCATCGGCATTGGCCAGGGAAGCAGCGGCGACGAGGGCGAGGGCGACAGCGGAACGGGCAAACATCAGTAGCGTCTTTCAGTCTGGTTGAACGGTGTGAATGAAGCGGCTTGTGACCGCGTTGCAGCACGCATTCTGGCCAGTCGGGCCCCCACAGGTAAGGGGTGTGGCCGTGCAGAAGTCACGCACGGATGGTCGGGTTAGCCCGTAGGGAGCGCTAACGCCAACTCCGTCACGGCGATCCAATGAAAAAGCCCTCGCGAGAGGGCTTGTTTCGGCGAGTGCTCGGGGCTCAGACCGGCGCTTCGCCGCTGTCGTCCTTCTTGATGCGCACCGGAGCACGCTTCTTCGGCGCCGGGGCGGCCGGCACCTGCTCCACCACCGGCGCGGCCGGCGCTGCGGCGTCTTCTTCCTTGATGACGCGTGTGTAGGGCGCCAGCATGGTGACGAGCTGGGCGTAGATCTTGGGGTTGCCGGCCACGACTTCGCGCTGGTGCAGGAAGTCGGCCTCGCCGGTGAAGTTGCCGACCAGGCCACCGGCCTCGGAGACGATCAGCGAGCCCGCTGCCAGGTCCCAGGGCTGCAGGCCGGTCTCGAAGAAGGCGTCGTAGTAGCCGGCGGCCACGTAGCAGAGGTCCAGGGCGGCGGCGCCCGGGCGGCGCAGGCCGGCGCAGTGCTGCATGACCTCTTCGAACATCTTCACGTAGCGCTTGAAGTTGTCGCCGCGGCGGAAGGGGAAGCCGGTGCCGATCAGCGCGTCGCTCATGCGGGTGCGCTTGGACACGCGCAGACGCTTGTCATTCAGGAAGGCGCCGCGGCCCTTGGTGGCGTAGAAGAGATCGTTGCGGGTCGGGTCGTAGACGACGGCCTGCTCGATCTTGCCGCGGAACGCCAGCGCGATGGACACGCAGTAGACCGGCAGGCCGTGGATGAAGTTGGTGGTGCCGTCCAGCGGATCGATGATCCAGACGTAGTCGGAATGCTTGTTGCCGTGACTGCGGCCCGACTCTTCGGCGAGGATGCCGTGGTCCGGGTAGGCGCCCAGCAGCGTCTCGATGATCACCCCTTCCGCGGCGTGGTCGACCTCGGTGACGAAGTCGTTCGGGCTCTTGGTGTTGATGCGCAGAGCTTCGAGGTCCAGCGAGGCGCGGTTGATGAGGGCGCCAGCCGCACGAGCCGCCTTGATGGCGACATTGAGCATGGGGTGATGGGACGTTTGCAGCATGCGTGGCACTCGCTGGGAAGAAGGGGCTGACAGGGGGAAAGAGCGGCGGGGCGCCCTAAGACGCCCCGGATAATCGCCAGATTCTAGCTGCAGCCCCCGTAGTAACCCGTGGAATCCACACGCTTCGTTCTGATCAACACCAGCCATGCCGGCAACGTCGGCGCCACGGCGCGGGCGATGAAGGTGATGGGCTTCAAGGACCTGGTGCTGGTGGCGCCGCGTTTTGCCGACGTGCTCTGCCACGAGGAGGCCGTGGCCATGGCCAGCGGCGCGGCCGACATCCTGGCCCGGGCCCGCGTCGTCGAGACCCTGACGGAGGCCCTGGACGGCGTGGACTTCGCCTGCGCCACCGCCATGACGCCGCGCGACTTCGGTCCGCCGACGCGCGAGCCGCGGCCCCTGTTTGCCGAGCTTGCTGCCCGCGAGGCTGCGCCGCGCCTGGCCCTGGTGTTCGGCTCCGAGCGCTACGGCATGAGCAACGAGGACGTCTACCGCTGCCATGCCGTGCTCAGCATCCCCACCCATCCTGACTACGGTTCGCTCAATCTCGCCCAGGCCGTGCAGCTGCTGGCCTACGACCTGCGCCAGGCGGCGGGTGGCTTCGACGTGCAGGCCCGCACGCCCGACCCCGAACGGGCCGATGCACGTGCCGTGCAGGGCCTGCTCGATCACCTGCAGGCCGCGCTGACCGACATCGGCTTCCTGGACCCGGCGGCACCGCGCAAGCTGATGCCGCGCCTCAACCAGCTCTTCAACCGGGCCGGCCTGACGAACGAGGAAGTCCACATCCTGCGCGGCATCGCCCGCCAGATGCAGAAGACCTCAGCGCCAGCAGGCCCAAGCCAGGGCTCCTAGACTCCGCGTCATGTTCCAACGCCTGCGCGAAGACATCGCCCTCATCCTCGAACGCGATCCGGCGGCCCGGTCGACGTGGGAGGTGCTGACCTGTTACCCGGGCCTGCACGCGTTGATGTTCCACCGCCGCGCCCACTGGTTCTGGCAGCGCGGCTTCAAGTGGCTCGGCCGCTGGATCTCGCACTGGGGCCGGTTCTTCACCGGCATCGAGATCCACCCGGGCGCGCGCATCGGCCGCAAGGTCTTCATCGACCACGGCATGGGCATCGTCATCGGCGAGATGGCCGAGATCGGCGAGGGCTGCACCATCTACCAGGGCGTGACGCTGGGCGGCACCTCGCTGGTCAAGGGCGCCAAGCGGCATCCGACGCTGGGCCCGGGCGTCATCGTCGGCGCCAATGCCAGCGTGCTCGGCGGCTTCACGGTGGGTGCCGGGGCGCGCATCGGCTCGGGCGCCGTCGTCACCAAGCCGGTGCCTGCGGGCGCCACGGCCGTCGGCAACCCGGCCCGCATCATCGAGGCAGCCAGCGAGCAGGCCCGTGAGGAGGCTGCCGCCAAGATGGGCTTCTCGGCCTATGGCGTGACCCAGGGCGACGACCCGGTCGCCATGGCCATGCGCGGTCTCATCGACAGTGCCTCCGGCCATGAGCACCAGATCGCGCTGCTGTGGAACGCGGTCTGCAAGCTGTCGACCCAGGCTGGCCGGCCGGTGGGCGATTGCGTGCCCGACGATGCCCAGCGCGACGAGGCCTTCGACGCGGCCGAGATGAATCGCCTGGTCAAATAGACCGGGCTGGCGTCCATGCCGCCGAGATAGGCCGTCAGGACCGCGCAGCTTTGCCGCCGGCCGCTTCCGGCTTGCCTCAGAATGGCGGGATCGGGGCCGGGCGGCCCGCTCTCTTCGTCACGGCGGCTGTGCTTCTGCGTAAGTCAAGACTGCGGCTTTCTCATGCCTGGCGCCTGGCGCTGGGCCTGGCGATGGCCGCCTGGCTGGCGACGGCCGGGGCCGCGTCGCCGGCGCCCAAGCGCTGGTCCAGCCTGGCCGACATCAGCTTCCAGCACCTGACCCAGGAGCAGGGCCTGCCCAATGCCATCGCCACGGCCATGGCCGAGGACGGCCAGGGTTTCCTGTGGGTGGGCACGCTCGGCGGCCTGGCGCGCTGGGACGGCTACCGCTTCAAGGTCTACAAGGCCGATGTCCAGCGCCCCGGCGCGCTGCCGGACAACTACGTGCAGTCCCTGCACGGCGATGCCAAGGGGCGGCTGTGGGTGGGCACGAGCGCAGCGGGCCTCTTCAGGCATGACCCGGCGATGGACCGTTTCGTCGCCATTCCCGTGGGCGGGAAGGCGGGGCTCAGCCATGTCAGCGTGCGCCAGATCGCCGACGACGGCGCTGACGGGCTGTGGGTCGTCACCGACGGCGGCCTGGACCATCTGGACCCCGACAGCGGGCGCATCGAACACGCGAGCGCCGCGGGCGGCTGGGCGGAAAGCGCGGGTCGTCAGGTCTGGACCCTGCTGCGCGATCGGCGTGGCCAGCTCTGGATAGGCAGCGCTGCCGGCCTGTTCCGTCGCCCCGCGGCGGGAGGGCCGCTGCAGGCCGTGCCCCTGGCGGCGGGCCGGATCGTCCAGCCCTTGGCCCTGGCCCAGGACAGCAGTGGCCGCCTTTGGGTGGGCGGCGTGCACGAGGGCGTCTTCGTGCTGGGAGACGAGGGCGAGGCGCCGGCGGTCGAGGTGAAGGAAGCCGGCGTTGCGGGCAAGGCCGATGTGCTGGGCAACAGCCAGATCACCAGCCTGCTCGAGGTGCAGCCCGGCGAGATGTGGGTGGCGACCCTGGGCCAGGGCCTGGTGTCCTTCGATATCGAGCGTGGCGACAGCCGGCGCATCCGCCATGTGTCGGCCTGGCCGGTCAGCCTGGCGGACAACGCGCTGCGCACCCTCTACCGTGACCGCGCCGGCCTGGTGTGGGCGGCGTCGAATCGGGGCCTGAGCCGCTACGACCCGCGCCAGGGCGGGGTGCTGACGCGGCTGGGCATCAGCCCGGAGAACGAGGATGTGCTGGATGCGCGCTTCATCAGCGCCGAGATCAGCTGGATCCTGCCCATGCCCGAAGGCCGGCTCTGGCTGGCCACGCACAAGAGCGGCATCGACATCCTCGACGCCACCGGCACGCGGGTTGGCGCCGTGCGGCCCGATGCGAGCAAGCCCGACACCGCGCTGCCCTCCGACATCGTGCTCGGCATGGCGCGCGTGGCGGACGGCAGCGTCTTCATCGCCACCAAGCGCGGCCTCTATCGCTCCGACGCCCAGGGGCAGCACCTGCGCCGCGTCAGCTTCACGGGCCGCGACCCGGCCGCCTCCACCTGGGCCTTGCTGGCCGATGGCGGCACGCTGTGGATAGGCGGCCAGTTCGATGGCCTGTGGCGGCTGGACCTGGCCAGCGGGCGCGGCGTGGCGGTCGTGCCGGCCGCGCCGGGCCTGACCGACCGGCGCATCATGGTGATGGCCCGCGGCTCGGCTGGCGAACTCTGGGTCGGCACGCGCAACGGCCTGAACCGTGTCGATCCGCTCAGCGGCGCCGTCGAGCAATACCCCGCCGGGCCGACGCTGGCGCACGGCCTGTCGGCCGGCTTCGTCACGGCCTTGATGCTGGATGGCGAAGGCCGGCTCTGGGTCGGCAGCTATGGCGGCGGCATCGATGTGTTGCCGGCGCCCGGCCGGAGCGACGCGCTGCTGCGCGTCGGCGTGCCCCAGGGCCTGCCCGACGGCACCGTCAATGCGCTGCTGCAGGACGGCGACGGCCGTGTCTGGGCCAGCACCGACGACGGCCTGGCGCGCATCGATCCGGCCCGCATGACGGTGAAGGCCCTGCGCCGCGCCGAGGGCGTCATCTTCCCGACCTACTGGACCGGCGCCGCGGCGCGCACCGAGCGCGGCGAGCTGCTCTTCGGTGGTGCCGGCGGCATGACGGTGGTGCTGCCCGGGAAGCTGCAGTCCTGGAGCTTCAAGCCCGAGGTGCTGGTGGCCGACGTGCAGATCGGTGGGCGCTCGGTGGGCCTGGTGCCGGGCTCCGGCGCCTTGCTCGACGTGCCGGCGGATGCCAACAGCCTGGCGGTGGAATTCGCCTCCACCGACTTCTCGGCGCCCGAGCGCAACCGCTATGCCTTCAAGCTCGAGGGCTATGACGCCGAATGGATGGCGGCCGATGCGGCGCGGCGCCTGGCGGCCTATACCAATCTGCCGCCGGGGGACTACCGGCTGCGGCTGCGCGCCTCCAACCGTGACGGGCAGTGGAGTGAACGTGAGCTGGTGCTGCCCGTGACCGTCAGGCCGAACTGGTACGAGACCTGGTGGTTCCGCGTCGCCCTGGCACTGCTGCTGGTTCTGCTGGTGCTGCTGACGGTGGCGGCGCGCACGCGGCTGCTGCGCCATCGCCAGCTGGAGCTCGAGCATCGGGTGCGCGAGCGCACGGCGGCGCTGCGGGCCCTGCACGAGGAGCTCAAGGAAAAGTCCGAGCAGCTGCAGCGCAGCAGCGTCACCGACCCGCTGACCGGCCTGCACAACCGCCGTTTCCTGAGCGAGCACATCGAGCAGGACCTGGCCGCCAATCTGCGCCGTTCGCAGGAGACGCGGGCCGCGGGCGGCCAGCCGCTGGACACCGACAGCGTCTTCCTGCTGCTGGACATCGACGCCTTCAAGCGCATCAACGATCGCTATGGCCATGCTTCGGGTGACGCCGTGCTGGTGCAGTTCGGCGCGCGGCTGCGGGCCGTCATGCGCGAGTCGGACTACCTGGTGCGCTGGGGCGGCGAAGAGTTCCTGGCCGTGGCGCGCGACACCGACCGCGCCCAGGCCGCGGAGATGGCCGAACGCATGCGCGCGGCCATCGCCGACAAGCCCTTCCTGCTGGAGGACGGCGGCGAGCTGGAGGTGACCTGCTCCATCGGCTTTGCCTGCGTGCCCTTCGAGCTGGAGCGGCCGGTCGCGCGCAGCTGGCAGCAGGTCATCAACCTGGCCGACCTCGGGCTCTATGCCGCCAAGGGTTCGGGCCGCAATGCCTGGGTGGGCGTGCATACCGCCTCCGGCAGGGGCGCGAGAGGCGAGCGCGTGGTGGGGGGCTTCGGCCTGAGCAGCAACCGCAACCTGGACGAGGTGGCCGCGGCGCTGGCCGAGCCCGTGGACGGTTAGGCCCTGGCGGGACGCTGGGCGCTCTTGGGCCTGAAGGCCTTGCAGACCTCGTCGCGGGTCTCGAGGTAGGGGCCGCCGATCAGGTCGATGCAATAGGGCACGGCGGCGAAGATGCCGCTGGCCTTTTCGTGGCCGGCCAGCGTCTCGGCAATCGCCTTGGGCTGGCCGGGCAGGTTGATGATCAGCGCCCTGCCGCGGATGACGGCGACCTGGCGCGACAGGATGGCCGTGGGCACGAAGTGCAGCGAGATCTGGCGCATCTGTTCGCCAAAGCCCGGCATGACGCGATCGGCCACGGCCAGCGTCGCCTCGGGCGTCACGTCGCGCGGCGCGGGCCCGGTGCCGCCGGTCGTCAGCACCAGGTCGCAGTGCTCGGCGTCGACAAGGTCGACCAGGGCTTGCGAGATGCCGGCCTGCTCGTCGGGGATGAGGCGGGGCACGAACTCGATGGGGTTGTGCAGGGCGCTGGTCAGCCAGTCCTTCAACGCCGGCAGGCCCTTGTCTTCGTAGACGCCGGTCGACGCGCGGTCACTGATGGAGACGATGCCAATTCGGACAGGCTCAGGGGCGACCTCAGTCATCGGCGTCCTCGTCGGCGGGCTCCGGTGCTTCGGGAGCCTCGGACGCCTTGATGAACTGGAACAGCTCGCGGAAGGCGCGACCGCTGCGCTTCTCGGGCGCATTGGCCGCGTCCTTGCGCGCGGCACGAACGAGGTTGCGCAGCTGCTGGATGTCGACGTCCGCGTGTTCGCTGATGAACTCCTGCAGCGCGTCGTCGCTGGCCAGCAGGCGTTCGCGCCAGCGCTCGGACTGGTGCAGCTTGAGGCTGTCCTGGGCATGGCCGAGCTTGAAGGCGGCGACGGCCTCGCGCACCGGCTCCGGGTCGATCTTGCGCATCAGCTTGCCGATGTACTGCATCTGGCGGCGCTTGCCTTCGAAGTTGGTGATCTTCTTGGCGGCCTTCAGCGCGTCGTACAGGATCTCGGGCAGGGCCAGAGGCTCCCAGCGCGACTCGGGCAGGGCCAGCAGGTCGTCGCCGAGCTTCTGCAGCGCGGTCATGTCGCGCTTGAGCTGGGACTTGCTGGGGCGGTCGAAGTCGTCGTCGTCTTCGAATTCGGGGGTGTGTTCTTGCATTGGGGGCCGTGATCAGGCGAGTCCTATGATTGTCGCCCACCCGATTTGTCCCGCATTCATGTCCCAAGCCCAAGCCGGTTTCGCCTACAGCCCCGAACAGTTCCAGCAGTGGATCGAAGACGCGCTCGCCGAGGCGAAGAAACTGGGCGCCAGCGATGCCGGCGCCGAGGTGTCGGAGGGCTGCGGCCTGTCGGTGTCGGCACGCCTGGGCCAGCTGGAAAACGTCGAACGCAACCGCGACAAGTCCCTGGGCATCTCGGTCTACCTCGGTCGGCGCCGTGGCAATGCCAGCACTTCCGACTTCTCGCCCCAGGCCATCCGTGACACGGTGCGTGCAGCCTATGACATCGCCCGCTTCACGGCGGAAGACGAGTTCGCCGGCCTGCCGGACGAAGCCGACCTGGCCCTCGATGCCGCGGCGCGGCCCGAGCTGGATCTTTTCCACCCCTGGGCCGTCGATGCGGCGCAGGCCGCCGAGATCGCCTTGCGTTGCGAGGCCGCGGCCCTCGGCGTGGACAAGCGCATCACCAACAGCGAGGGCGCGGCGGTGTCGGCCCAGCAGTCGCATTTCTGGATGGGCAACACGCGTGGTTTCCGTGGCGGCTATGCCAGCTCGCGCCATTCGCTGTCCGTTGCGCCCATCGCCGGCCGCGGCAATGACATGCAGCGCGACGCCTGGTACAGCTCCATGCGCGACGCCGCCGACCTGGCCTCGGCCGAGGCCGTGGGCCGCTATGCCTCGGAGCGAGCGCTGTCGCGCCTGAAGGCGCGCAAGGTGGCCACGGCCGAAGTGCCGGTGCTGTTCGAGAGCACGGTGGCCATCGGTCTGCTGGGCGGCCTGGTGCAGGCGACCAGCGGCGGTGCGCTGTATCGCCGCACCAGCTTCCTGCTCGACAGCCTGGGCCAGCCCGTCACGGCGTCGCATGTCGACATCGCCGAGGACCCGCATGTGCGCAAGGGCAAGGGCAGCTCGCCCTTCGACGATGAGGGTGTCGTCACGCGCTCACGCTCGGTCGTGGAAGGCGGCGTGCTGCAGGGCTATTTCCTGTCCAGCTATTCGGCCCGCAAGCTGGGCATGAAGACGACCGGTCATGCCGGTGGCTCGCACAACCTGCGCATGAGCAGCCGCGCGACGGCGCCCGGCGACGACCTGCCCACCATGATCCGCCGCCTCGGCCGCGGCCTGCTCGTCACCGAGCTGATGGGGCAGGGCGTCAATTACGTGACCGGCGATTACTCGCGCGGCGCCAGCGGCTACTGGGTCGAGAACGGCGAGATCGCCTACCCGGTGCACGAGGTGACCATCGCCGGCAACCTCAAGGACATGCTGCAGAACATCGTCGGCATCGGCGCCGACGAGTACACGATGGGGACGAAAACCATCGGCTCCGTGCTCGTCATGGGCATGAAACTGGCCGGCAACTGAGACGTCAGCGCCGGGGTAAATCCCGGCCGGCGCCGGCGCCGCGATTCCTAGAATCGCGCGGCACTAAACCTCTCTTCGCCAATCCGAAAACAGGAGACTTCAATGACCATGGAACGTCGTTCCTTCGTGCGCCACGCCGGCCTGGCCGGCGTGCTGGCGGCAGGTGCCGCCCCGGCCGTCGTGCATGCCCAGGCCCAGGTGCGCTGGCGCCTCGCGTCGAGCTTCCCGAAGTCGCTGGACACCATCTTCGGTGCCGCCGACGTGTTCGCGAAGAAGGTCTCGGAGATGACCAGCGGCAAGTTCCAGATCTCCGTGCATGCCGGCGGTGAGATCGTGCCGGCCCTGCAGGTGGTGGATGCGGTGCAGGGCGGCACCGTCGAGATCGCGCACACGGCGCCCTACTACTTCTTCGGCAAGGACGAGACCTTCGCGCTGGGCTGCGCCATCCCCTTCGGCCTGAACAGCCGCCAGATGACGGCCTGGATGGTGGAAGGCAACGGCATGAAGCTGATGCGCGAGTTCTACCGCAACTACAACATCGTCAATTTCCTGGGTGGCAACACCGGCGCGCAGATGGGCGGCTGGTATCGCAAGGAGATCAAGAGCATCGGCGACATGAAGGGCCTGAAGATCCGCATTGGCGGCTTCGCGGGCCGGGTCATGGAGCGCATGGGCGCCGTGCCCCAGCAGATCGCCGGCGGCGAGATCTACTCCGCGCTGGAAAAGGGCACCATCGATGCGGCCGAATGGGTCGGTCCCTACGACGATCTGAAGCTGGGCTTCAACAAGGTCGCGCCCAACTACTACTACCCCGGCTGGTGGGAAGGCGGCCCGCAGCTGGACTTCTTCATCAACACCAAGGCTTATGACAGCCTGTCGGCCGAATACAAGGCGGTTGTCGAGGCCGCATCGGCCATGGCTCATATCGACATGCAGGCCAAGTACGACGCCAAGAACCCCGGTGCGCTGAAGCAGCTGGTGGGCTCGGGCACCAAGCTGTTCCGTTTCCCCAAGGACACCATGGACGCGGCCTTCAAGGAATCCATGGCCATCTACGCCGAGCTGTCGGCCAAGAACCCGAACTGGAAGAAGGTCTACGAGGACTATTCCAACTTCCGCCGCGACCAGAACTTGTGGTTCCGCTTCGCGGAAGCCGGCTTCGACGACTTCATGCAGGCGCAGAAGCTTTAACTGGCGCGCAAAGGACAAAGCCCCGCATCGCGGGGCTCTTTTCATGGGCGCTGGTGGCGCCTATTTCTTGGCGGCTTCTTCCAGCGCGCGGCGCACGGCGTCGCCATCGTCGGTGGGGGCGCTGGCGGCGGAGGCCGCCGGCTCGGGCGCGAACAGCTTGCTGGCGTCGTCGGCGCTCATCTCGTTGGACTTGTCGTGGCCACCGTCCATCTGCTGCAGCAGCTCCGAGGCCTGGTTCAGGTCCACCGCCTTCTCCTTGTCGAGGAAGGCCGTCACCGTCTGCGGGAAGAAGATGACGATGGCGACCAGGATGAGCTGCATGAGCACCCAGGGGATGGAGCCCAGGTAGATGTCGTTGGACTCGACCTTCCTCGGGATGGAGCCGTTCTTGAACAGGGTGTCGGCGATGCCGCGCAGATAGAACAGCGCGAAGCCGAAGGGCGGGTGCATGAAGCTGGTCTGCATGTTCACGCACAGCATGACGCCGAACCAGACCAGATCGATGCCCATCTTGTCGGCCACCGGGCCGAGCAGCGGCAGGATGATGAAGGCGATCTCGAAGAAGTCGAGGAAGAAGGCCAGGAAGAAGATGAAGAGGTTGACGACGATGAGGAAGCCGATCTGGCCGCCCGGCAGGTCGCTCAGCATGTGTTCGATCCAGCGGCCGCCCTCAACGCCCTGGAACACCAGCGAGAAGGTGCGGGAGCCAATCAGGATGAACACCACCATGGCGGTGATGCGCATGGTGTTCAGCATGGTCTCCTTGATCAGCGGCCAGTTCAGGCGCCGGTGCAGGGCCGCCAGCACGAAGGCGCCGACCGCGCCCATGGCGCCGGCTTCCGTCGGCGTGCAGATGGCGGTGTCGATGCCGGGCAGACCGCCCATGGAGCCCAGCACGGCGAAGATCAGCACGGCCGAGGGGATGATGCCGCGCAGGCACTTGGCCCACAGCGCCCAGCCCTGCAGCGTGCGGGCTTCCTTGGGTACGCCCGGCACGTGGTCGGGCTTCACGCGGCTCAGGATGAAGGTGTAGAGGGCGAAGATCAGCACTTGCAGGATGGACGGGCCCCAGGCGCCCTTGTACATATCGCCCACTGAACGGCCCAACTGATCGGCGAGCACGACCAGCACGAGGGACGGCGGCACCAGCTGCGTGATGGTCCCCGACGCGGCCAGCACGCCGGTCGCGTAGCGCATGTTGTAGCCGTAGCGCATCATGACCGGCAGCGAGATCATGGCCATGGCGATGACCTGGCCGGCCACGGTGCCGGTGATGGCGCCGAGGATGAAGCCGACGATGATGACCGAGTAGCCCAGGCCACCACGCACCGGGCCGAAGAGCTGGCCCATGGAGTCCAGCATGTCCTCGGCAAGGCCGCACTTCTCCAGCAGCGAGCCCATCAGCGTGAAGAAGGGGATGGCCAGCAGCAGGTCGTTGGACAGGATGCCGAAGACGTTCTGCGGCAGGGCGCTCATGAACTCCGGCGGAAACCAGCCCTGGCTGACGGCGAAGAAGCCGCAGGCCAGGCCGAGGGCCGCCAGCGAGAAGGCGACAGGAAAACCGATCAGCATGATCACGATCAGCCCCGCGAACATCAGCGGCGGGAAATGCTCCATCGAGATCATTGCAGCGGCCTCTCGTAATGCGTATCCATCTCGAACTTGTGGGCCAGCCAGGCCACGCGCTTGATGATTTCGGCCAGGCCCTGCAGCGTGACGAGGGCGAAGCCCAACGGCAGCACCAGGGCCGCCGGCCAGCGGATCAGGCCGCCGGCATTGCTCGACAGCTCACCCGAGGTCAGCAGCTTGGTGGCGTAGGCCATGAAGCCCATGCTGGCGATCGAATCGCCGGGTGCCATGCCGGTGCTGAGCTTGACGACGAAGAAGCCCCAGGACAGCCAGGCCAGATAGACCATGACCGGCATCAGGAAGACGACCAGGCCGAACAGGTCCACATAGACCTTGCCGTGGCCCGTGAGCCGGCTGTAGACCAGGTCCACGCGCACATGCTCGTTGAGCCGCAGCACCTGCGCCGCGCCCAGCATCACGCAGGCGGCGAACAGATACCACTGGATCTCGAGGAAGGAGTTGGAGCTGTAGTCCAGGCTGTAACGGACGACGGCATTGGCGGCACTGATGAAGCAGGACAGCAGCACGGCCCAGGCGGCAAGCTTGCCGAAGCGGTCGTTGAGACTGTCGATGCGCTGCGCGAGGGAGAGCAGGGCGTTCATGGGGCGAGACGGCAGAAATGCAAAGCGGTCGCCAATGTAGCGACCGCTTGAGGGGCGACGGCTTCGTTCAGCCGTCGTCAAGGGTAAGCCCCGAGGCAAGGGCCAGTTCGCACCGCGGCAATGGGTCGCGTTGTGGCCAGAAGGGCCGCAGGCACGACAGCAGACCGCAAGCTGGGTGTCGACCCAGCGAGGATCTGCAACACAGCCTGCGGCCTTTCTGGCCACAACCCTTCGGGAAGGCCCGCCGCAAGGGGCCACTCGTTGTTGCAGCCCTGGCCCGCACACGAGTGCGGGCGGCGCGCCGCGTCTAGATTGGCCCCTTGCGGCGGGCCTTCGCGACCCGTTGCCGCGGCGCGAACTGACCCTTAGCCGAGTTGCTGGGCCTGCATGAAGAGGCGGGTCGAACGTGCGCCGGAGCGGCAGAAGACCAGCAGCGGGCGCGGCAGTTCGGCCAACAGATCGGCGAAGGCGGCGATCTCTTCCGGCGACTGGTAGCCGCCGGCGACCGGCAGATGGCGGTATTCAAGACCCGCAGCCTCGGCGGCGGCCTGGATGGCGGCCGAGGTCGGCTGGTCGGGCCCGTGCTCGAAGTCGGGGCGGTTGTTGATGACGGCCTTGAAGCCCATGGCCGCGGCTTCGGCCATGGCTTCGGGCGTCATCTGCGGCGCGGCGCAGATGTCGGGGGCAATCGCTTGCATGGGCAGGCTCATGGCGACTCCTTACCTGGCCAGCGCGGCCTTGACCGCGGCCGACACGGCGCTCATCTCGGCGCTGTTGCCCAGGGCGGCCTTGGCGGCGGCCATGACCTTGCCCATGTCGCCGGGACCGCTGGCACCGAGCTCGGCCACGATGGCCTTGACCTTCTCGGCCACCGCCTCGGCCGACAGCCGCTCGGGCAGGTAGACCTGCAGCACGGCCAGCTCGGCGGTTTCCTTGGCGACGAGATCGTCACGGCCGGCGGCAGCGAACTGGCTGATCGAGTCCTTGCGCTGCTTGATCAGCTTGTCGACGATGGCGACAAGGGCGGCGTCGTCCACGACCACGCGCTCGTCCACTTCCTTCTGCTTGACGGCGGCCAGCAGGCCACGGATGGTCAGCAGGCGGTCGCTTTCCTTGGCGCGCATCGCGGCCTTCATGTCTTCGGTGATGCGGTCTTTGAGGCTCATGGGGAGATCCGGTTCAAAAAGACAAAAACCCGCAACAGCGTCCTGTAGCGGGTTTTGGAGTTCACCGGAGCTGTCGCGAAACAAGGCTCCGGGTCGCGTCAGAGACGATCAGTACAGCTTCTTGGGCAGCTGCATGCTGCGCACGCGCTTGTAGTGGCGCTTGACGGCGGCAGCCTTCTTGCGCTTGCGCTCGGCAGTGGGCTTCTCGTAGAACTCGCGGGCGCGGAGTTCGGTCAGCAGGCCCAGCTTTTCGATGGTGCGCTTGAAGCGACGCAGGGCGACGTCGAACGGCTCGTTTTCCTTGACGCGGATGGTGGTCATGTATTTCCTTCAGATTGCGCTCGGTGTTCGCGGCTGAGTTCAGCAGCAGGTTCCGGATTGCTGCATCGCTTGAGATGCCTGCGAATCGACGCGCGGGTTTGCCAGCAAAGCCGAGGATTGTAGCCGGGAAATCAAGGACTTGCCAAGATTCGCTCAGGCAGGCGTTGAGGAGGCGGCCATGGCCTCGGCGCAGGCAGCCGCGCTGGCCCAGGCCCACTGGAAGTTGTAGCCCCCCAGCCAGCCGGTCACGTCGACGACTTCACCAATGAAATACAGGCCGGGAACGCGCTTGCTTTCCAGCGTCTGGGAGCTGAGATCTTTCGTGCTGACGCCGCCGCGCATGACCTCGGCCTTGCGCCAGCCCTCGTCGCCGCTGGGCATCAACTGCCAGTCGTGCACGCTGCGGCCCAGGCGCTGCAAGTCGGCGTCGCGGCATTCCGGCAGCGGCTTTGCCGCATCCAGTCCCGAGCGCTCCAGCCACGCGGCCGCCAGGCGCTGCGGCAGGCGCGAACCGAATTCATTGCCGAGCTGGCGGCGTGAAAGCGTCTTGCTGGCGACCAGTTCCTGGTCCAGCTGCAGCTCCGGCGCCAGGTTGATCTGCAGCGGTTGGTCGCCGGCCGTGCGGTAGCTGGAGATCTGCAGGATGGCCGGGCCGCTGAGGCCGCGGTGGGTGAACAGCAGATCTTCCAGGAAGCGCATGCGCGCCTTGCCGCTGCCGACGCTCACCGCCACCGGCAGCGACAGGCCGGCCAGGGCCGCGAACGGCGCCCAGGCGTCGGGGTCGAAGGTCAGCGGCACCAGGGCCGGGCGGGGGTCCACGATGGCGTGCTCGAAGCGCTTGGCCAGGCGCAGGCCCCAGTCACTGGCACCGATCTTGGGTACGGGCAGGCCCCCTGTGGCGACGACGACACGCGCTGTGCTGACAGGACCCTGGCTGGTCTCCAGTTCGAATCCGCCCTCCGGCACAGGCCTCACGTCGGCCACCGTGCAGGGTTGCCAGCGCGTGACGCCACCGGCTTCGCACTCCTGGACCAGCATCTGGATGATCTGCTCGCTGGAGTCGTCGCAGAACAGTTGGCCCTTGTGCTTCTCGTGGAAGGCGATGCCGTGGCGCTGCACCAGCTTGATGAAGTCCTGGGGCGTGTAGCGGGCCAGGGCCGAGCGGCAGAACGCGGGGTTCTCGGACAGGAAATTGGTCGGTCCGGCCTCACGATTCGTGAAATTGCACCGGCCGCCTCCCGAGATACGAATTTTTTCGGCCAGCTTGGGCGCGTGGTCGATCAGCAGCACCTTGAGGCCGCGCTGGCCGGCCAGGCCCGCGCAGAACAGGCCTGCCGCCCCGGCGCCCACCACCACCGCATCGAATCCCCGCATAGACCTCCCTTGAATCGGGCGGCATTGTCGTGGGTGAGGGCGCCGAAACTCGTTAGGATTCAGTTCAGCTAGCAAACGGGCCTTCTAGGGGGGAGGCCCGATTCATGGGGTGGCGCGGCCTTGCTGGCGCTGCTTTTGCCCCACTACAGTCCCCCGAACACCCTTGGCAAGCGCGGTTTCATGCCGCGATTGCACGATCGCATCAAAACGATTTCATGGACATGACCGCTGACCAGACCGCGATGCAGCCGCCACCCGGCAGCCTGGCGCATTGGCTGGCGGGGCATGCCGAACTGGGCAGCGAAGCCCTGGTCGGCCTGGTGTCCCTGATCGAGCCCCTGGGCAGTCAGGCGGCGATCAAGGCCATGGCCACGGGTCGCTATGTGTTCGCGACCACCGGCCTGGCGCAGATGTTCGAGCGCGAGGCCGTCGTCGGCCACACGGATGCCGAGCTGCTGAAGGCCGACGAGACGACGGCGCTGCGGCGCGTCGAGCAGACGGTGATGGCCCAGCGCCACCCCGTCGTCAGCGAGCACAAGCTGGAAATCAACAGCCGCCGTCGCGAGTTCAGCGTCACCCGGCTGGCCCTGGGTTCCGACTTCCTGCTGTCGGTCTGGCACGAGCGCACCGAGGAGCGCCACCGCGAGGCGCATCTGCAGCGCGCCCTGGCGCAGATCGAGCAGCAGCAGTCCGCCATCGAGCAGATCCGCCGCGAGCTGCAGCAGGGTTCGGGCCGTGACGACGTCTCGGGCCTCTATATGCGGGCCCAGTTCGATGACCAGTTGCTGCGCGAGATCGACCTCTCGGCGCGCGAGCATCGCGAGTTCGCCCTCGTCATCATTGCGCTGGATGCTTCGTCGGCCATCGCCGCCCTGGGCGACGACGCCCAGCAGCGCCTGCTGGAAGGTATAGGCCGCATGCTGCGCGCCAACACGCGTGCGATGGACTCGGCCTGTCGCATCGGCCAGCAGCGCTTTGCCGTGCTGCTGTCCGGCGTCGGCCTGGCCACGGCCCATGCCCGCATGGAGCAGTTGCGTCGCCAGTGCGCGGCCCAGATCGTCGTGCTGAACGGCCAGGACCTGGGCCTGTCCATCTCCATGGGCGTGTCCAGCTTCCCGCACACGGCCTCGCGCCAGGAAGAGCTGATGGCTGCCAGCGAGGCCGCCGTCCACGAAGCCCAGCGCCGCGGTGGCAACCAGGTCGTGTTGGCGTCCATCGCCTTCGGCTAAAGCGCCGAGATCCCCTTCCAGAGCATGTAGGCCGCGAGCGCGAACAGCAGCGTCGCGAAGGCCTTCTTCAACTGCGCCATATTCATCGCGTGGGCGGCGCGGGCGCCCAGCGGTGCCATCGTCACGCTGGCCACGGCAATCAGCGCCAGCGCAGGCAGGTAGAGATAACCGAAGCTGCCGGGCAGGGCGGGCTCCAGGCCCCATCCACCCATGACATAGCCCAGCGTGTTGGCCACGGCGATGGGGAAGCCCAGGGCGGCGCTGGTGGCCACCGCGAAGTGCACCGGCACATTGCACCAGACCATGAAGGGCACGCTGACAAAGCCGCCACCGGCGCCCACCAGACCCGACAGCATGCCGATGCCGGCACCGGCGCCGAACTGCCCGGCCGGCCCGGGCATCTGGCGGCTGGGCGCGGGCCGCTTGTTGCGCAGCATCTGCCAGCCCGAGAAACTGACGAAGGCGCCGAAGACCAGGGCCAGCGAGGCGCCTTTCAGCAAGGCGAACAGGCCGGCACCGGCCAGCAGCCCGCCGGCGAGGATGCCTGGCGCCAGGCTTTTGACGAGGTCCCAGCGCACCGCGCCGCGCCTGTGATGGGCGCGAACGCTGGACAGCGAGGTGAACATGATGGTCGCCATCGACGTCGCAATCGCCATCTTGACCGCCAGGCTCGGAGTCACACCGCGCTGGCCGAGGATGAAGGTCAGGATGGGCACCATCAGCATGCCGCCGCCGATGCCGAGCAGGCCCGCGAGGAAGCCGGCTGCGAGGCCGAGAGCCAGCAGCTCGATGACGAGGCTGGGCGTCATTTGCCGTGCAGACGCTTCAGCACGGCCTTCCATTCGTCCGGCGTGACCGGCGTGATGGACAGCCGGCTGCCGCGCTCCAGCACGCGCATGGAGGCCAGCTCGGGCGCCTCGCGCATTTCCTTCAGGCTCAGCAGCCGCGTCGTCTCGCGCCAGCGCACATCGACGTGCACCCAGCGCGGTGCTTCGCGCTTGGACTTGGAGTCGTAGTAGTGGCTGGCCGGGTCGAACTGCGTGGCGTCCGGATAGGCCGCGCTGCTGACCTCGGCAAGGCCGGCGATGCCGGGCTCGGGGCAGGACGAGTGATAGAAGAGCACGCCATCGCCCAGCTGCATGTCGTCGCGCATGAAGTTGCGCGCCTGGTAGTTGCGCACACCCGTCCAGGGCAGCGTGCCGGCCTTTTGCAGATCGAGGACGGAGGCCTCGTCGGGCTCGGACTTCATCAGCCAGTAGTTCATGGGCTGATGCTAAGTGAGGGGCGCGGGAAAAGAGGTGTCCACCGCAATCCTGGGGGCCGAGATCCTGAACACCCAGGGGTAATCAGGTGGGCGAGGTCAACCGGACTTCGGGTTCATCTGACGCGAGACGATCACGCCCGTCCGGCATTTTCCAAGCCCTTGCTCATAGAGCATCGGATGAAGGAAATAAAGCCCCAGAGGAAAGCGATGGACGAAGCGGATTCTACGACTCAGAGCAGTTGCCCATCGTGTCCGAGCGCTTCATCCAGTCGCTGGATGAGGGCATCCAGGTCGGGACTTGCAAGCGATGTTGCCGCAGGTGCACCGCGCGGCGCCTCGGCCAGCTGGTAGGCCAGGTTCAGCGCGGCCAGCACCGCGATGCGCTCGCGCGCCTTGACCTTGCCGGCATCACGGATGGCGCTCATCTCGCGGTCCACCTGGGCGACGGCCGAGGTCAGAGCGGCCTCGCCGCCTTCGGGGCAGCCGAGCAGATAGCTCTGGCCCATGATGGTGACTTCCATCTGCTTCATGCGTCTTCCTTGGGCGTCTCGACGGGCAGGCGCTCCAGCAGCGCATCGACTCGGGCGCGGGCGGCGTTCAGGCGCGAGCGCAGGCTGTCGCGCTCCTGGGTCAGGGCCGCCACCTGCTCGAGCAGCAGGGTGTTGGTGCGGGTGAGTTCGTCGTGGCGCAGCAGCAGGCGTTCGACGCGTTCGGTGAGATCGCTCAGTTGGGCCATGGCGTGTGGTGGTTCAGGCGGCGACGGATTTTAGGTTCCGGCCGTAATCGCACTCGTTGATGACGGCGCAAACATTGCACAGCGGCTTGCGGGCCTGGCAGACATAGCGGCCGTGCAGGATCAGCCAGTGGTGGGCGTCGACGAGATAGTCCGTCGGCACGCGGTTCAGCAGGCCGAGCTCGACGGCCAGCGGCGTCTTGCCGGGCGCCAGGCCCGTGCGGTTGCTGACGCGGAAGATGTGGGTGTCGACGGCCATGGTGGGTTCGCCGAAAGCCACGTTGAGCACGACATTGGCCGTCTTGCGGCCGACGCCGGGCAGAGCTTCGAGGTCGGTGCGCGAGCGCGGCACCTCGCCGCCATGCAGGTCGATGAGCATGCGGCAGGTCTGCAGCAGGTGCTTGGCCTTGCTGCGGTACAGGCCGATGGTCTTGATATGGCTCTCCAGGCCCTCGACGCCCAGCGCGAGGATCTGGGCCGGCGTGTTGGCGACGGCGAAGAGGCGCCTGGTGGCCTTGTTGACGCCGACGTCGGTGGCCTGGGCGGACAGCAGCACGGCCGTCAGCAGTTCGAAGACGCTGGAGAACTCCAGTTCCGTCTGGGGCGCCGGGTTGGCGGCTTTCAGCGTGGCGAAGAAGCGTTCGATCTGCGCGGCGTTCATGCCGCGCATTGTCAGCCCCGTTTGGCTCTTGCCCGGGCGAGAGCGGCTGCTATCGCAGCGCGCTTGCGATCGAGTTGAACGGGATCGGTGATGGCCGACGCCGCTGGCAAATCCGCCAGTTTGGCCTCGGCCTTGGCGGCCAGGCGCGCCTCGTTCTCCTCGGCCTCGCGGTGGCGGCGGAACTGGCGGAAGGCGTAGCGCTCGCGGGCCTCGTCGGCCTGCGGCTGGCTCCAGGCGGCCCAGCCGGTGGTCGTCGTGACCTCGGGCATGGCAATGCAGTCCACCGGGCAGGCCGGCACGCAGAGCTCGCAACCCGTGCACTGGGCCGTGACGACCACATGCATGGCCTTGGGTGCACCGACGATGCAGTCCGCCGGGCAGGCCTTGATGCACAGCGTGCAGCCTATGCACCAGGCTTCGTCGATGACGGCGACGCCGCGCGTGGCTTCGATGCCATTGGCGGGGTTCAGCGGCAGAGCAGGGCGGCCGGTGATGGCTGAGAGTCTCGCCACGCCCTCGGTGCCGCCCGGCGGGCATTGGTTGATCTCGGCCTCACCCGCGGC
Organism: Roseateles sp. FW305-36; assembly: GCF_058787015.1. Classification (NCBI taxonomy): domain Bacteria; kingdom Pseudomonadati; phylum Pseudomonadota; class Betaproteobacteria; order Burkholderiales; family Sphaerotilaceae; genus Roseateles; species Roseateles sp. FW305-36. The sequence continues at coordinate 637,074 of NZ_JBYSZK010000001.1, forward strand.
GACGGCGTCGGCGTAGCGGCGGCAGTCCGGGTAGCCGCAGCGGGTGCATTGGGTCTGCGGCAGTGCGGCGTCGATCAGCTCCGCGAGGCTCACGCTTTGCGGCTGCGGGCGGCGCGCTTGGGCGCAGGCTTGGCCGTGGCCTTGACCGGGGTGGCCTTGGCGGTCTTCTTCAGCGGCGCGGCTTCGTACTTGGCGATGAAGGCCTGCACCTCGGGGTAGACCTTCTCGCGCCAGCGGCGGCCCGAGAAGATGCCGTAGTGGCCGGCGCCGATGGCGTCGTAGTGATACTGGTGCTGCTTGGGCACGCCGGAGCACAGGTCATGGGCGGCCTTGGTCTGGCCGGCGCCGGAGATGTCGTCCAGCTCGCCTTCGACCGTCAGCAGGGCCGTGGTCTTGATGTCCTGCGGGCGCACGAAGGCACCGTCGACCGCCCAAGTGCCGTTGACCAGGGCGAAGTCCTGGAACACCGTCTTGATGGTGTCGAGGTAGTACTCGGCCGGCATGTCCAGCACGGCGTTGTACTCGTCGTAGAACTTGCGGTGGGCTTCGGCGCTGTCGTCGTCGCCGCGCACCAGGTCCAGGAAGTAGTCGTAGTGCGAGGACAGGTGGCGGTCCGGGTTCATCGCGACGAAGCCGGTGTGCTGCAGGAAGCCCGGGTAGACCTCGCGGCCGGCGCCGGGGAAATTGCTCGGCACGCGGTAGATGACGTTGTTCTCGAACCAGCTGAAGCTGCGGTTCATGGCCAGGTTGTTGACGGCCGTCGGGCTCTTGCGGGCGTCGATGGGGCCGCCCATCATCGTCATGCTGCGCGGCGTGGCTTCGCCGGCGGAGGCCATCAGCGAGATGGCGGCCAGCACCGGCACGGTGGGCTGGCAGACCGACATCACATGGCAGTCCGCACCGCCGACGTGGCGGATGAACTCCTGCACGTAGTGGATGTAGTCGTCCAGGTGGAAGGCGCCGACGTCCAGCGGCACCATGCGGGCATCGGTCCAGTCGGTGATGTAGACCTTGTGGTCCTTCAGCAGCTGCTTGACGGTCTCGCGCAGCAGCGTGGCGTGGTGGCCGGACAGGGGCGCGACGACGAGGACGGTCGGCTGGTCCTTCATCTTGGACAGCACGTCCAGGTCGTCGGTGTAGCGCTTGAAGCGCAGCAGGCGGCAGAAGGGCTTCTCCAGCGCCACCAGCTCCTGCACGGCGACGTCGGTGCCGTCGACCTCGACCGACTTGATGTCGAACTCGGGCTTCTCGTAGTCCTTGGCCAGGCGGTGCATCAGGTCCAGACCGGCGGACAGACGCTGGGCCATGGGCGTGTGCGCAAACGGCGACAGCGGATGGCTGTAAAGCTTGGCCGACGCGGCTGCGAACTCCGAGAAGGGGCTGAGCAGGGCGCGCTGGGTTTCGAAGAACTGATACAGCATGGGCAAACCTTGGTCGAGCGGAGGCTAAATGGCCTGGGAATGCCTGGATGGTGCCAGAAAACGGTTTCACCATTGTGCGCCGCAACATCGGATTGGCGGTCAAACCGCCAATCCTGCGCACTTCAAAGGTGCGTTGGCGGATTCAATGGCCCGAAATAGACGTGTTCCGGGCCGAGCGCTGGGCCGCTTCCGAGCCGGCCCGCCTGCTGACGTTTGCGGCCCAATGCCGCAAACGTCGGCGTCCCCGTGGGGGACCGGCCAGCCGCACCACGTTCAGCGGAGCACGGCTGGACGAGGGGCTCCGTTTCAGCCCTTGATGACGGCCGCCATGGCGGCGGCCACGGTGGGCAGATTGCCCTCATTCAGGGCGGCGACGCAGATGCGGCCCGAGTCCACGCCATAGACGCCGAACTCATTGCGCAAGCGCTGCATCTGGGCGGCGCTCAGGCCCGAGTAGCTGAACATGCCCAGCTGTTCGGTCACGAAGCCCAGATCCAGGGTCACGCCCGCAGCCTTCAGCGCGGCCACCAGGGCCGAGCGCATGGCCTTGATGCGCACGCGCATGCCGGCCAGTTCCTCCTCCCACAGGGCGCGCAGCTTGTCGTCGGACAGCACCTGGGCCACGACCTGGGCGCCATGCGTCGGCGGGTTGGAGTAGTTGGTGCGGATCATGATCTTCAGCTGCGACAGCACGCGCACTGCCTCGTCGTCGCTGCTGCAGACCACGCTCAGCGCGCCGCAGCGCTCGCCGTACAGCGAGAAGCTCTTGGAGAAGCTGGTCGACACGAAGAAGCCGACGCCGGCCGCCATGAACTGGCGCACGGCTTCGCCGTCTTCCTTCAGGCCGAAGCCGAAGCCCTGGTAGGCCATGTCCAGGAAGGGCGTCAGGCCCTTGGCCTTGACGGCGGCGACGACCTGGGCCCACTGGGCGGCCGTGATGTCGTAGCCGGTAGGGTTGTGGCAGCAGGCGTGCAGCACGACGACGGTGCCGCTGGGTGCGGCATTCAGCGCGGCCAGCATGCCGTCGAAGTTGATGCCCTTGTTGGCGGCGTCGTAGTAGGGGTAGGTTTCGACGGTGAAGCCGGCCTGGGTGAACAGGGCGCGGTGGTTTTCCCAGCTCGGGTCGGAGATCAGCACCTTGGAGCCGGGGTTGAGCTGCTTCAGGAAGTCGGCGCCGATCTTCAGCGCGCCGGTGCCGCCGATGGCCTGCACGGTGGCGACGTTCTTCAGCTCGCTGCCGAAGACCAGCTTCTGCACGGCCTTGTCATAGGCGGCGATGCCGTCGATGGGCAGATAGCCGCGCGGCTTGGGCGCGGCGGCCATGGCGGCTTCCGCTTCGCGGACGCATTTCAGCAGCGGCAGCTTGCCGTTCTCGTCGTAGTAGACGCCGACGCCGAGGTTGACCTTGCCCGGGCGGGTGTCGGCGTTGAACTGCTCGTTCAGGCCGAGGATGGGATCACGTGGGGCAAGGGCGACGTCGGCGAACAAAGAAGACATGAGGATTCCTGAAAAGGCGTTGTCAGCAGGGGCAGGTTGAAAAACAAGGGTCTGCGCTAACCTGCCTGGTTTCGCAGCGCAGCAATTTTGCCGCCGAACCCAGGGAATTCCCCATGCAAGAAGCCTTGAACGCCATGCCCGGCCCCGAAAGTGACTCGGAGGAACGCAAGGGCGAGTTCGTCAGCTTCGAAGGCTCACCGTTCCAGCTGTTCCAGCCTTTCCCTCCGGCGGGGGATCAGCCGACGGCCATCGCCCAACTGGTGGAGGGCATCAACGACGGCCTCAGCTACCAGACCCTGCTGGGCGTCACGGGCTCGGGCAAGACCTTCACGATGGCCAATGTCATCGCCCGCCTGGGCCGCCCGGCCATCATCTTTGCGCCCAACAAGACGCTGGCGGCCCAGCTCTACAGCGAGTTCCGGGACTTCTTTCCCAACAACGCGGTCGAGTACTTCGTCAGCTACTACGACTACTACCAGCCCGAAGCCTATGTGCCGCAGCGCGACCTCTTCATCGAGAAGGACAGCGCCATCAACGAGCACATCGAGCAACTGCGCCTGTCCTGCACCAAGAGCCTGCTGGAGCGGCGCGACGTGGTCATCGTGGCCTCGGTGTCGGCCATCTACGGCATCGGCAACCCCAGCGACTACCACCAGATGGTGATGACGCTGCGGGTGGGCGACAAGATGGGCCAGCGCGATGTCATCGCCCATCTCATCCGCATGCAGTACACGCGCAACGAGATGGAATTCACCCGCGGCCACTTCCGCGTGCGCGGCGACACCATCGACGTCTTCCCGGCCGAGCACTCGGAACTGGCCATCCGCATCGAGCTCTTCGACGACGAGGTGGAGGCGCTGTCGCTGTTCGACCCGCTGACCGGCCAGGTGCGCCAGAAGATCCCGCGTTTCACCGTCTATCCCAGCAGCCATTACGTGACGCCGCGGGAGCGCGTGCTGGCGGCTGCCGATGCCATCAAGCAGGAGTTGCGCGAGCGCGTCGACTTCTTCGTCAAGGAGGGCAAGCTGGTCGAGGCCCAGCGCGTCGAGCAGCGCACCCGCTTCGACCTGGAGATGCTGCAGGAGGTCGGCCACTGCAAGGGCATCGAGAACTACACGCGCCACCTGTCCGGCGCCGAGCCGGGCGATCCGCCGCCGACGCTGGTGGACTACCTGCCCAAGGACGCCATCATGTTCCTGGACGAGAGCCACGTGCTGATCGGCCAGTTCGGCGGCATGTACAACGGCGACCGGGCCCGCAAGACGACGCTGGTCGAGTATGGCTTTCGCCTGCCGTCGGCCCTGGACAACCGGCCGCTCAAGTTCGCCGAGTTCGAACGCAAGATGCGCCAGGCCGTCTTCGTGTCGGCCACGCCGGCGCAGTACGAGCAGGACAACGCCGGCCAGGTTGTGGAGCAGGTGGTGAGGCCCACGGGTCTGGTCGACCCCATCGTCGAGGTGCGGCCGGCCACCCACCAGGTGGACGACGTGCTGCAGGAGATCCGCCTGCGCGTCGAGGCGGGCGAGCGCGTGCTGATCACAACGCTGACCAAGCGCATGGCCGAGCAGCTGACCGACTACCTCAGCGACAACGGCGTCAAGGTGCGCTATCTGCACTCGGACGTGGACACCGTGGAACGCGTGGAGATCCTGCGCGACCTGCGTCTGGGCGCCTTCGACGTGCTGGTGGGCATCAACCTGCTGCGCGAAGGCCTGGACATCCCCGAGGTGTCGCTCGTGGCCATCCTGGACGCCGACAAGGAAGGTTTCCTGCGCGCCGAGCGCAGCCTGATCCAGACCATCGGCCGGGCGGCCCGCAACCTGAACGGCAAGGCCATCCTGTACGCGGACAGGATCACCGAGTCCATGCGCAAGGCCATCGGCGAGACCGAACGTCGCCGCGCCAAGCAGATGGCCTTCAACGCGGAGCATGGCATCACGCCGCGCAGCGTGCAAAAGCGCATCAAGGACCTCATCGACGGCGTCTACTCCGAAGAAGCGGGCCGCGACGACGCGAAATTGCTGGCCGCCGCCAAGGTCGAGGACTTGTCGGAGAAGGATCTGGCCAAACGTATCGCCCAGCTCGAAAAGCAGATGCTGGAGCATGCGCGCAACCTGGAATTCGAACAGGCGGCGCGCCTGCGCGACCAACTGGCCCAACTGCGCGAGCAGGCCTTCGGCGCGCGCGTCCACGACAACATCGTCCCCCTGGACAGCGCCCGCAAGGCCGGCTCGCCCCGCTGACCTGCTGCGTTGCAACAAAAAACCCGCTGAAACCTAGGGCTACCCAGTAACCCTGGGACGTGGCCGATTAGTCGAGTAAAATCATCGGAAATGATTCGCTCGGCTATTGTCCTGGGCGTCCCGGGTTAACCCGAAATCATTTGTCCTGGACAAAACCTGTTCAGGCGCCTCGCAAAGGAGTTTTTTATGCGTCTCACCACCAAAGGCCGGTTTGCAGTCACCGCAATGTTGGACCTGGCGCTGCGCGAGAATACGGGTCCGGTCGCCCTGGCGGCGATCAGCCAACGGCAGCAGATTTCGCTCTCCTACCTGGAGCAGCTCTTCGGCAAGCTGCGCCGCCATGAACTGGTGGAAAGCACCCGTGGCCCGGGTGGCGGTTATTCGCTGGGTCGCAAGGCCGAGGACATCACCGTCGCCGACATCATCGTCGCCGTGGACGAGGCGCTGGACGCCACCGGCTGCGGCGGCAAGGAAAACTGCATGGGCGAGGACAGCGGCCGCTGCATCACCCATGAACTCTGGACCAATCTGAACGCCAAGATGATCGAGTACCTCGATTCCGTCTCCCTGCGCAAGCTCGCCGACGAGCAGCTCGCCAAGGGCTTCGAGGTCGAGGCGGCCCCGGTCAAGCGCGCCATCTCGTCGCAGCCGGTGCTCAAGCCCATCCGCGTGACGGCGCCGAACTCGGTCTTTGCCCTGGGTGGCAATCTCAGCGGCGCGTTCAGCAAGTAAGTCTTTCAGAAGAGCTCAAAGAAGAAGTCGTTCCATGGACATGACCCCGCACTTCCCGATCTACCTCGACTACGGCGCGACGACGCCGTGCGATCCCCGTGTGGTGGACGCGATGATTCCCTGGTTGCGCGAGCATTTCGGCAACCCGGCATCGCGCAGCCACGCCTGGGGCTGGGAGGCGGAAGAGGCGGTCGAGAAGGCGCGTGTGCAGGTCGCCGAGCTGATCGGCGCCGACCCGCGCGAGATTGTCTGGACGTCCGGCGCCACCGAGTCCAACAACCTGGCGCTGAAGGGCGCCGCCCAGTTCTACAAGACCCGCGGCAAGCACCTGATCACGGTGAAGACCGAGCACAAGGCCGTGCTCGACACCATGCGCGAGCTGGAGCGCCAGGGCTTCGACGTGACCTACCTCGACGTGCTGGAGAACGGCCTCGTCGACCTGGAAGCCTTCAAGGCCGCCCTGCGCCCGGACACCATCCTGGCCTCGGTCATGTACGTCAACAACGAGATCGGCGTCATCCAGGACGTCGTCGCGCTGGGCAATCTGTGCCGCGAGCGCGGTGTCATCTTCCACGTCGACGCGGCCCAGGCCACCGGCAAGGTCGAGATCGACATGGCCCAGCTGCCCATCGACCTGATGAGCCTGGCCTCGCACAAGAGCTACGGCCCCAAGGGCATTGGCGCCCTCTACGTGCGCCGCAAGCCGCGCGTGCGCCTGGAGGCCCAGATGCACGGCGGTGGCCACGAGCGCGGCATGCGCTCGGGCACGCTGCCGGTGCACCAGATCGTCGGCATGGGCGAGGCCTTCCGCATCGCCCGCGAGGAGATGGGTGCCGAGAACGAGCGCATCCGTGCCCTGCACAACAAGCTGATCCAGGGCCTGTCCGGCATCGAGCAGACCTTCATCAACGGCGACCTCGAGCGCCGTGTGCCGCACAACCTGAACATCTCGTTCAACTACGTCGAGGGCGAGTCCCTGATCATGGGCGTCAAGGGCTTGGCGGTGTCGTCCGGCTCGGCCTGCACCTCGGCCAGCCTGGAGCCCAGCTATGTGCTGCGCGCTCTCGGCCGCAGCGACGAACTGGCCCACAGCTCGCTGCGCATGACCATCGGCCGTTTCACGACCGAGGAAGAGATCGACTATGCGATCAGCGTGCTGACCGACCGCGTCGCCAAGCTGCGTGAACTGTCCCCCCTGTGGGATATGTACAAAGATGGCGTCGACCTGTCGACCATCCAGTGGGCGGCGCACTGATCGCGAATTAGGAGAACACCATGGCATACAGCGAAAAGGTCGTTGACCACTACGAGAACCCCCGCAACGTCGGCAAGTTCGAAAACGGTGACGAGGACGTCGGCACCGGCATGGTCGGCGCCCCGGCCTGCGGCGACGTGATGAAGCTGCAGATCAAGGTCAACCCGGCGACGGGCCTCATCGAGGACGCCAAGTTCAAGACCTACGGCTGCGGCTCGGCCATCGCCTCCAGCTCCCTGGTGACCGAATGGGTCAAGGGCAAGAGCCTGGACGAGGCCCTGACCATCAAGAACACGCAGATCGCCGAAGAGCTGGCCCTGCCGCCGGTCAAGATCCACTGCTCCATCCTGGCCGAGGACGCCATCAAGGCCGCCGTGGACGACTACCGCGCCAAGCACGCCGCCAACTGACATGTCCGTCACGCTGACCGAAGCCGCGGCCCGCCACGTCAAGCGCTACATCGCCAAGCGCGGCAAGGGCGTGGGCGTGCGCCTGGGCGTCAAGACCACCGGCTGCTCGGGCCTGGCCTACAAGCTGGAGTACGCCGATGAGGTGGCGCCCGAGGACGTCATCTTCGAAGGCCATGAGGTCAAGATCCTCATCGACCCCAAGAGCCTGCCCTATCTCGACGGCACCGAGCTGGACTTCGTCCGCGAAGGCCTGAACGAAGGCTTCAAGTTCCGCAACCCGCGCGAGAAGGACCGCTGCGGCTGCGGCGAGTCTTTCCGTGTCTGACCGACCCTGAGTTCTTGCTGAGCGCGGCACCGGCCGCGCTTTTTGCTTTTTCACCGCCGCACCATGCGCCTGACCGACAACGACTTCCAGCTCTTCGGCCTGCCTGAAACGCAGGCCCAGGCGCGCGCCGACATCGACGCGCGTTGGAAGGCGCTGCAGGCCGAGGTCCACCCCGACCGCTTCGCCGCGGAAGGCGCCGCCGCCCAGCGCGTGGCCATGCAATGGGCCATGCGCGTCAACGAGGCCTACCAGCGCCTGAAAGACCCGCTGGCCCGTGCCGCCTATCTCTGCGAGCTGCGTGGCGCCCCCGTGCAGGCCGAGAACAACACGGCCATGCCGCCGGCCTTCCTGATGCAGCAGATGGAATGGCGCGAGGCCCTGGACGAGGCCGGCGATGAAGCCGCCCTCGAGGCGCTGGACGAAGACGCGCTGCGCGCCGAGTCCGCCGCGCTGGAGCAGGCACGCCGCCTGCTCGACGAGGCCGGCGACGCCCCGGCCGCCGCATCCCAGGTCCGCGCGCTGATGTTCATCCAGCGTTTCCGCGCCGATATCGACCAGCGCCTCGCCGCGCTCGACGCCTGACCATGGCTCTCCTCCAGATCTCCGAACCCGGCGCCTCGCCGGACCCGCACCAGCGCCGCATCGCCGTCGGCATCGACCTGGGCACGACGCATTCCCTCGTCGCCGCCGTGCGCCACGGCGTGGCCGAATGTCTGCCCGACGAGCAGGGCAGGGTGATCCTGCCGTCCGCCGTGCGCTACCTGCCCGAAGGCCGCCGCCAGATCGGCGCCGACGCGCTGGCGGCCCAGGCCGAAGACCCCGAGAACACCATCGTCTCGGTCAAGCGCTTCATGGGCCGCAGCCTGGCCGACGTGGCCAGCCGCGAGCATCTGCCCTACCAGTTCGAAGACCGGCCCGGCATGCTGGCCATCGCCACGCGCGACGGCGTGAAGAGCCCGGTCGAGGTGTCGGCCGAGATCCTGGCCACGCTGCGCTTCCGCGCCGAGGACAGCTTCCTGGACGATCTGTTCGGTGCCGTCATCACCGTGCCGGCCTATTTCGACGACGCCCAGCGCCAGGCCACCAAGGACGCCGCCGAGCTGGCCGGCCTCAAGGTGCTGCGCCTCATCAACGAGCCCACGGCCGCGGCCATCGCCTATGGCCTGGACAACGCCAGCGAAGGCCTCTATGCCGTCTACGACCTGGGCGGTGGCACCTTCGACATCTCGCTGCTGCGGCTGACGCGCGGCGTCTTCGAGGTGGTTGCGACGGGTGGCGACGCGGCCCTGGGTGGCGACGACTTCGACCGCGCGCTGGCTGGCTGGGCGTTGGGCGGCCGTGCCGTCGAATCGGCCCACGACAAGCGCGCTGTCCTGGTTGCCGCCCGTGCGGCCAAGGAAGCGCTGTCGGATGCGGATTCGACCGAACTCGTCGCCGCGCTGGATGCCGGCGAGTTGCGCGTCACCGTCACCCGTGCCCAATTCGAAGAGCTGGCCCAGCCGCTGATCGCCAAGACGCTGTCGTCGGTCAAGCGCGTGCTGCGCGACGCCAAGGTCAAGGCCGCGGACGTGCAAGGCGCTGTCATGGTCGGCGGCTCCACGCGCATGCCCGTCGTGCGCCGTGCGGTGAGCGAGCTGTTCGGCCGCGAGGTGCTGACCAATCTGAACCCCGACGAGGTCGTCGCCCTGGGCGCCGCCATCCAGGCCAACCAGCTGGCCGGCAATGCCGCCGACGGCGAGATCCTGCTGCTGGACGTGATCCCGCTGTCCCTGGGCCTCGAGACCATGGGTGGTCTGGTCGAGCGCGTCATCGAGCGCAACTCGACGATTCCCGTCGCCAAGGCCCAGGACTTCACGACCTTCAAGGACGGCCAGACGGCTCTTGCCCTGCACATCGTGCAGGGCGAGCGCGAACTGGTCTCCGAATGCCGGTCGCTCGCGCGCTTCGAGTTGCGTGGCATCCCGCCCATGGTGGCCGGCGCGGCGCGCATCCGTGTCAGCTTCCAGGTCGATGCCGACGGCCTGCTCAGCGTCTCCGCCGAGGAACTGACCTCGGGCGTGCAGGCTGCCATCACCGTCAAGCCGAGCTACGGCCTGGGCGACGACGAGATCGCCAACATGCTGAAGGACGGTTTTGCCAGCGCCGAGGGCGACATGGCCGCTCGCAAGCTGCGTGAGGCCAAGGTCGAAGCCGAGCGCATGATCCTGGCGACGCGCAGCGCGTTGGCGGTCGACGGTGACCTGCTGCCCGAAGGCGAGCGAGAGGCCCTGGAGGCGCGCCTGTCGGCTTTGGCGGCCCTGGAGGGCGATGCCGATGCCATCGATGGCGCCGTCAAGGCCCTGGCCGAAGCGACCGAAGGCTTTGCCGCCGAGCGCATGAACCGCTCCATCGCCCGTGCGCTGACCGGCCGCAAGGTCTCGGCCCTTTAAGAGAACACCATGCCCGTCATCAAGATCCTTCCGCACGCCGAGTACTGCCCCGACGGCGCCAGCATCACGGCCGCCCCCGGCACGTCGATCTGCGAAGCCCTGCTGGACAACGACATCCATATCGAGCACGCCTGCGACCAGGTCTGCGCCTGCACGACCTGCCACGTCATCGTGCGCGAGGGCGGCCGGTCGTTGTCCGAGATGGAAGAGGACGAGGAAGACATGCTGGACCGCGCCTGGGGCCTCGAGCCCGACTCGCGCCTGTCCTGTCAGGCCCTGCTGCGCCAGCAGGACGTCACGGTCGAGATTCCCAAGTATTCCATCAACCACGCCAAGGAAGGCAAGTGACTGCCGAGTCAACGACGGGCCGTTCCCGAGTTGACTCAGCCCCCGCGGGGGGCAGCGGCGAGCCTTTGTCGCCGCGTGGGGGCTCTATTCCTTTGCGCATTCTTGGCTTCGAGTCGTCCTGCGACGAGACCGGGGTGGCGCTTGTCGAGGTGGACGGCGACAAGCCGCCGCGCCTCGTGGCTCAGGCCCTGCACAGCCAGATCAGCATGCACCAGGCCTATGGTGGCGTGGTGCCGGAGCTGGCCTCGCGTGACCATGTGCGGCGGGTGCTGCCGCTGACGCGCGAGGTGTTGTCGCAGGCCGGTCTGGCCCTGCATGACGTCGATCTGGTGGCCTACACCCAGGGCCCGGGCCTCGCGGGCGCGCTGCTCGTGGGCGCGGGTGTGGCCGTGTCGCTGGCCGCCGCGCTGGATGTGCCGGCGCTGCCGGTCCACCACCTCGAAGGGCATTTGCTGTCGCCCTTCCTGTCGGCCGACCCGCCCGAGTTCCCCTTCGTCGCGCTGCTGGTCAGCGGCGGCCACACGCAGTTGATGCGCGTGGACGACGTGGGTTCCTACGAGATCCTCGGCGAGACCATCGACGACGCGGCCGGCGAGGCCTTCGACAAGAGTGCCAAGCTGCTGGGCCTGCCTTACCCCGGCGGCCCGCATCTGGCGCGCATGGCCGAGTTCGGCAACCCCGAAGCCTTCGAGTTGCCGCGCCCGCTGCTGCACAGCGGCAAGCCGGACTTCAGCTTTGCCGGCCTGAAGACGGCGGTGCTGACCCAGGTGAAGAAGATCGGCGACTCCCCCTGCGAGCAGACCAGGGCCGACCTGGCCGCGTCGACGCAGGCGGCCATCGTCGAGGTGCTGGTGAAGAAGTCGCTGATGGCGCTGAAGGAAACGGGGCTGAAACGCCTCGTCGTCGCCGGTGGCGTGGGCGCCAACGCCAAATTGCGCGAGCAGCTCAACGCCGCCTGCGGCAAGCGGAGCGTGCGAGTGCACTACCCCGAGCTGTCGCTGTGCACCGACAACGGCGCCATGATCGCGATGGCCGCCGCGCTGCGGGTGCAGCGCGGCATGGCCCAACCCAGGCAGGACGGCGGTTTCGAGGTCCGTCCGCGCTGGGATCTCTCTGCGGCTTAGTTGACAGTCAGCTGGCCGCCGTTCTCGGCGACGCGCTTGACCAGGTTCAGCGTCAGCACGCCGTTCTCGAAGCGGGCCTGCGACTGGGTCTGGTCGATCTCGACCGGCAGCGAGAAGCTGCGGGCATAGCTGGCGGCACGGCGCTCGCGGTAGAGCAGGCGGGAACCATCGGTCGGCTCGGCGGCTTCGGCGCTGGCGGTCTCGATGTGCACGCGACGGCCTTCGACGCGGACCTTGACGGCTTCCTTGGCGACGCCGGGCATGTCGACGGTGACGGCATAGGCCTTGTCGTCTTCGCTGATGTCCAGGGCCGGGGTGCGGGCGACGTCGGCGTCGAATTGGCGCAGGGCACGGGCGACTTGGCGGGGGGGGGTCAGGTAGAACATGGGGAATCAACTCCGTTGGTTTGCGCTGCTGAACCAGTCGGGAGCAGCACCCGATGAACCCGAGATAGGGCGGCCAAAAAGCGCTTCAAGGGGCTTTTTCATGCCGAGGTTGAGAAGTCACGCATTTGCGGGGCAGGGCGGTTTTGCCCCTTGAAAGCGCCGCTGGCTGGCCTTATGTCCGCCCGCTTGGCCTGCCGCGGTTTGGGCTGTCTCTGGCTTTGGGCTAGAATCCGCGAGTTCTGCGTACTGGACATCCTGTACACAGAGCAACAGCACGGCTCGGGGCGGTTTCCCCCGTGTCCGCAAGTCAACCCCCGGAAACCGTCTGCGGCAGCAACAGCAGTTGTGCTCGCCCGGCCGGACTTCCGAAACCTTTTGGAAAACAAATGTCCATCGCCGAAAAGAAGGCCGAGATCGTCAAGGCCAATGCCCGCAGCGCCAACGACACCGGTAGCCCCGAAGTCCAGGTCGCCCTGCTGACCGCCCGCATCAACGACCTGACCCCCCACTTCAAGACCCACGCCAAGGACCACCACGGTCGCCGCGGTCTGCTGAAGATGGTCAACACCCGCAAGAGCCTGCTGGCCTACCTGAAGCGCGTTGACTCCAGCCGTTACGTCGCGCTGATCGCCAAGCTGGGCCTGCGCAAGTAATTCGCCCCATCCGACACGGAGCCTGTCTGGTCCTCAAGCCCAGTACAGGCTCTTTGTCCATCTGCCGGAACCGAGCTGACGTGGTGTCGGATCATTCCAAGACGGTTTGCTGAACCGCCCTGGAATGGCATCTGGACCAAACCCAGCCTCGTTCCCGGTCCCCCGGACGCCCGATGGCGTTCACCACAACCAGGAGATGAGCATGTCCATTTTCAACAAGGTCACGAAGTCCTTCCAATGGGGCCGCCACAACGTCGTGATGGAAACGGGTGAAGTCGCCCGCCAGTCCACCGGCGCCGTCCTCGTCAACATCGAAGGCACCGTCGTGCTGGCCACCGTGGTCGCCAAGACCGAGGCCAAGGCCGGCCAGGACTTCTTCCCGCTGACCGTCGACTACCTCGAGAAGACCTATGCCGCCGGCAAGATCCCCGGCAGCTTCTTCAAGCGTGAAGGCCGCCCGAGCGAGCACGAGACCCTGACCAGCCGCCTGATCGACCGCCCGATCCGCCCGCTGTTCCCCGAAGGCTTCTTCAACGAAGTCCAGGTCGTCATCCACGTGGTGAGCCTGAACCCCGAAGTGCAGGCCGACATCGCCGCCATGATCGGCACGTCCGCCGCCCTGGCCATCTCGGGCATTCCGTTCAACGGCCCCATCGGCGCCGCCCGCGTGGGCTATGTCAATGGCGAGTACCTGCTGAACCCCAGCAAGTCCGAACTGGTCAACAGCCAGATGGACCTGGTCGTCGCCGGCACGCAAAGCGCCGTGCTGATGGTCGAGTCCGAGGCTTCGGGCCTGTCGGAAGAAGTCATGCTGGCCGCCGTCGTCTACGGCCACGAGCAGGGCAATGTGGCCATCGCCGCCATCAACGACCTGGTGCGTGACGCCGGCAAGCCGGCCTGGACCTGGACCGCGCCCGCCAAGGACGAGGCCTTCATCGCCAAGGTCAACGGCCTGGCCGAAGGCCCGCTGCGCGAGGCCTACCAGATCCGCTCCAAGCAGGCCCGTACGCAGGCTTGCCGCGTCGCCACCGCCAATGTCTTCGCCGCGCTGAGCGCCGAAGGCGTGTCCTTCGACAAGGTCGAAGTCGAAGGCCTGCTGTTCGAGATCGAAGCCCGCATCGTGCGCAGCCAGATCCTGGCCGGCGAGCCGCGCATCGATGGCCGCGACACCCGCACCGTGCGCCCCATCGAAATCCGCAACGGCATCCTGCCGCGCACCCACGGCTCGGCCCTGTTCACCCGGGGTGAAACCCAGGCCCTGGTCATCGCGACCCTGGGCACGGACCGCGACGCCCAGCGCATCGACGCGCTGGACGGCGAGTTCGAAGACCGCTTCATGATGCACTACAACATGCCCCCCTTCGCCACTGGCGAGACGGGTCGTGTGGGCAGCCCCAAGCGCCGCGAAATCGGCCACGGTCGCCTGGCCAAGCGCGCGCTGATCGCCGCGCTGCCCAGCAAGGAAGACTTCCCCTACTCGCTGCGCGTCGTCTCGGAAATCACCGAGTCCAACGGTTCCTCGTCGATGGCTTCCGTCTGCGGCGGCTGCCTGGCACTGATGGACGCCGGCGTGCCGATGAAGGCCCACGTGGCCGGCATCGCCATGGGCCTGATCAAGGACGCCAACCGCTTCGCCGTGCTGACCGACATCCTGGGTGACGAAGATCACCTGGGCGACATGGACTTCAAGGTGGCCGGCACGACGACCGGCATCACGGCCCTGCAGATGGACATCAAGATCCAGGGCATCACCAAGGAAATCATGCAGGTCGCCCTGGCTCAGGCCAAGGAAGCCCGCCTGCACATCCTGGGCAAGATGACCGAAGCCATGGGCAGCGCCAACACCGAGGTGTCGCAGTTCGCGCCGCGCCTGTACACGATGAAGATCAACCCGGAGAAGATCCGTGACGTCATCGGCAAGGGCGGCTCCACCATCCGCGCGCTGACCGAAGAGACCGGCACGACCATCGACATCGGCGAAGACGGCACCATCACCATCGCCTCGACGGACGCCGAGAAGGCCGAGATGGCCAAGAAGCGTATCGCCGAGATCACGGCCGAAGTCGAAGTCGGCAAGGTCTACGAAGGCCCGATCACCAAGATCCTGGACTTCGGTGCCCTCGTCAACCTGCTGCCCGGCAAGGACGGCCTGTTGCACATCAGCCAGATCGCCCACCAGCGCGTCGAGAAGGTGACCGACTTCCTGCAGGAAGGCCAGATCGTCAAGGTCAAGGTCCTCGAGACCGACGAGAAGGGCCGCATCAAGCTGTCCATGAAGGCGCTGCTGGACCGTCCGGAGCGCGAGCCCCGCGAAGCCGCCCCGGCTCCGGCTGCTGACGACAGCACGCCGCACGCCGCGGAGTAATCGCTCGAGCGATGAAGGCCATCGCGATCACCCGCCCCGGCGGGCCCGAGGTGCTGGAGCTGGCCGACAGGCCGGATCCGGTCGCGGGCCCGGGTGAGTGCCTGATCCGCGTTGCAGCTTCGGGCATCAACCGCCCGGACGTGCTGCAGCGCAAGGGCGCCTACCCGCCGCCACCGGGCGCGAGCGAGCTGCCTGGGCTGGAGGTCGCCGGCGAGATCGTCGCCGGTGATGCTCAGGCCCTGGCCGCGAATGGCTTCAAGCTCGGCGACAAGGTCTGTGCACTGGTCAACGGCGGCGGCTATGCCGAGCTGTGCACGGTGCCGGTCGGCCAATGCCTGCCGGTGCCCAAGGGCTGGACGTCGACGCAGGCGGCCACGCTGCCGGAAACCTGCTTCACCGTCTGGGCCAATGTGTTCGACCGCGCCGGCCTGAAGGGCGGCGAGACGCTGCTGATCCACGGTGGCTCCAGCGGCATCGGCGTGACGGCCATCCAGATGGCCAAGGCGCTGGGTGCCCGCGTGCTGGTGACGGTGGGCAGCGCCGACAAGGCCGAGGCCTGCGAGGCCCTGGGCGCCGACATGGCGATCAACTATCGTGAACAGGATTTCGTCGCTGAAACCAAGGCCGCCACCGGCGGACGCGGTGTCGACGTGATCCTCGACATGGTGGCTGGCGACTACATCGGTCGTGGCGTGCAGGCGCTGGCCGAGGATGGTCGCCTGGCGCTGATCGCGGTTCAGGGCGGTGTGAAGTCCGAGATCGATGCCGGCCTCGTGCTGCGCAAGCGTCTGACCATCACCGGCTCGACGCTGCGTCCGCGCTCGGCGGCCTTCAAGGCTCAATTGGCCAAATCGCTGCGTGACAAGGTCTGGCCACTGATCGAGGCCGGGCGCATCAAGCCCGTCATTTACCGCGAGCTGCCCGCGGCCCAAGCGGCCGAGGCGCACGCGCTGATGGAATCCAACCAGCACATCGGCAAGATCGTGCTGACCTGGTGAAGGAGTGGAGATGAGAAGAAAACTCGTCGTGGGCAACTGGAAGATGCATGGCAGCCGCGCGGCCAATGCCCAATTGCTCGCCGGCCTCAAGGAAGCCGGTCCCTGGAACGCCGACGTCGCCGTCTGCGTGCCTTTCCTCTACATCGCCGAGACCGCCCTGGCGCTGACCGGCAATGCGATCGCCTACGGTTCGCAGGACTGCTCCTCGCACGAGCAGGGCGCCTACACCGGCGAGGTGTCCAGCGCGATGCTGGCCGACGTCGGCTGCCGCTACGCCATCGTGGGTCATTCGGAGCGCCGCGCCTATCACGCGGAGAGCGACCAGCTCGTCGCCGACAAGGCCAAGGCCGCACTGGCCCATGGCGTGACGCCCATCGTCTGCGTCGGCGAGACGCGTGCCGAGCGCGAGGCGGGCCAGACCGAGGCCGTCGTCAAGCGCCAGCTCGCCGCCGTCATCCACACGCTGGGTCACTGCACGGGCGAGATGGTCGTGGCCTATGAGCCCGTCTGGGCCATAGGTACCGGCCTGACCGCCACGCCGGCCGAGGCGCAGGCCGTGCATGCCGTGCTGCGTGCGCAGCTGCATGCGGCAACGGACAAGTCGGATGCCATGCGCATCCTCTATGGTGGCAGCGTCAAGGCCGACAACGCGGCCGAGCTGTTCTCGCAGCCCGATATCGATGGCGGCCTGATCGGCGGCGCGTCGTTGAAGGTGGCGGACTTCGCCGCCATCTGCCGCGCGGCAGCCCACTGAGTTTTCCCGGCGCCCCGATGAAGCGGGCGTCACAAGAGTTTTGATGGAGTGTTTGGAATGCAGGTCTTTGCAAATCTGGTGTTGATCGTTCAGCTGCTGTCCGCCCTGGCGATCATTGGTCTGGTGCTGGTGCAGCACGGCAAGGGTGCCGATATGGGCGCCTCCTTCGGCAGCGGTGCCTCGGGCAGCCTGTTCGGCGCCACCGGCAGCGCCAACTTCCTGTCGCGCAGCACGGCCGTCGCCGCGACGCTGTTCTTCGGCTGCACGCTGGGCCTGGCCTTCCTGTCCAACAGCCGCCCCGCCGCGTCGACAACCGACAGCGTGCTGGACCGCGCCGCCGTCGTGGCGCCGGCCCCGGCTGCTTCGGGCGCTGCCGCCATCCCGGGTGCCGTCGTGGCGCCGGTTGCAGCCTCCGCGGCTTCGAACTAAGCCCGAGTAAAAACCTCGCCTCTTCATCGGGAGACCCCTAACTTCCGGTATAGAATGCGAGGCTGTCTGGCAACGAAATCCCTCCTAGTTGCCGGGCATATTTGTAGTACCTGCCGTCGTGGTGAAATTGGTAGACACGCTATCTTGAGGGGGTAGTGGCGAAAGCTGTGCGAGTTCGAGTCTCGCCGACGGCACCAGAACATTGAAGCGGCCTGTCGCCGCGGTCCCCCGAGTCATTCGGGCTGATCGAGGCAAGGTTTTGGCGGGCGCGATCCGCGAGCGACATCATTCGATCTCGCTGGTGGCGCGCCTGTTTGCTTTTGTGGTCGGCTTGTGCAGCGACTGCGTTGACGAAGACGTTGAGTCGACCCGAGAAGGCGCAAATGAATCTCGAACAATACCTGCCCGTCATCCTCTTCATCTTGGTCGGCGCAGTTGTCGGGATCGCACCCCAGGTGCTCGGCGCGCTGCTCGGTCCCAACCGGCCGGATCAGGCCAAGAACTCTCCCTACGAATGCGGCTTCGAGGCCTTTGAAGACGCGCGCATGAAATTCGATGTGCGCTACTACCTCGTCGCCATCCTGTTCATTCTTTTCGACCTGGAAATCGCCTTCCTGTTTCCCTGGGCCGTGGCCCTCAAGGAAATCGGCGCGGCGGGCTTCTGGGCGATGATGATCTTCCTCGGCATTCTGGTCGTGGGCTTTGCCTACGAATGGAAAAAGGGCGCCCTGGACTGGGAATAAGCGCCACGCCAAACACGCTGCTGGGAATTCGAAATGGGTATTGAAGGCGTCCTGAAAGAGGGCTTTGTCACCACCTCGGTCGACAAGCTCATCAACTGGTCCAAGACCGGCTCGCTGTGGCCAATGACGTTCGGCCTGGCCTGTTGCGCCGTCGAGATGATGCACGCGGGTGCCGCGCGCTACGACATCGACCGCTTCGGCATGCTGTTCCGTCCGAGCCCGCGCCAGTCCGACCTGATGATCGTGGCCGGCACGCTGTGCAACAAGATGGCCCCGGCCCTGCGCAAGGTCTACGACCAGATGGCCGAGCCGCGTTGGGTGCTGTCCATGGGCAGTTGCGCCAACGGCGGTGGCTACTACCACTACAGCTACTCGGTCGTGCGCGGCTGCGACCGCATCGTGCCGGTCGACGTCTACGTGCCCGGCTGCCCGCCGACGGCCGAGGCCCTGCTGTACGGCATCCTGCAGCTGCAGGCCAAGATTCGTCGCGAAAACACCATTGCCCGATGACAGCCGCTGAGCACCACGGTATGAGCCCGAACCTCGAAACCCTGGCCCAGCAGATTGGCGCCATCCTCGGCGAGCGCGTCGTCGAGCTCAAGAACGCCCTGGGCGAACTGACGCTGACCGTGCGCGCGGCCGACTACCTCGACATCGCCACCACGCTGCGCGACCACCCCGAGCTGAAGCTGGAGCAGCTGATCGACCTCTGCGGCGTCGACTACAGCAGCTATGGCGACGGCGCCTGGGAAGGCCAGCGCTATGCCGTCGTCAGCCACCTGCTGTCGGTCACGAAGAACTGGCGCCTGCGCCTGAAGGTCTTCGCTACCGATGACGACTTCCCCTGCGTGGCCTCGGTCACCCCGGTGTGGAGCTCGGCCAACTGGTTCGAGCGCGAGGCCTTCGACATGTATGGCGTCATCTTCGACGGCCACGACGACCTGCGCCGCATCCTGACCGACTACGGTTTCATCGGCCACCCGATGCGCAAGGACTTCCCGGTGTCGGGTCATGTCGAGATGCGCTACGACGCCGAGCAGAAGCGCGTCATCTACCAACCGGTCACGATCGAGCCGCGTGAAATCACGCCGCGCATCATTCGTGAAGACAAGTACGGTGGTCTGTAAGCCATGGCCGAAATCAAGAACTACACGCTGAACTTCGGCCCCCAGCACCCGGCCGCCCACGGCGTGCTGCGTCTGGTGCTGGAGCTGGACGGCGAAGTCATCCAGCGCGCCGACCCCCATATCGGCCTGCTGCACCGCGCCACCGAGAAGCTGGCCGAGAGCAAGACCTTCATCCAGTCGCTGCCCTATATGGACCGCCTCGACTATGTGTCGATGATGTCCAACGAGCACGCCTACTGCCTGGCCATCGAGAAGATGCTGGGTCTGGAAGTGCCCATCCGCGCCCAGTACATCCGCGTGATGTTCGGCGAGCTGACCCGCATCCTGAACCACCTGCTGTGGCTGGGCTGCCATGGCCTGGACTGCGGTGCGATGAACATCCTCATCTACTGCTTCCGCGAGCGTGAGGACATCTTCGACATGTACGAGGCGGTGTCGGGTGCGCGCATGCACGCGGCCTACTTCCGTCCGGGCGGCGTCTACCGCGACCTGCCTGACAGCATGCCGCAGTACCAGGTCAGCAAGATCCGCAATGCCAAGGCCATCGCCCAGCTCAACGAGAACCGTTCGGGCTCGCTGCTGGACTTCATCGAGGACTTCGCCAAGCGCCTGCCGAAGAACATCGACGACTACGAGACCCTGCTGACCGACAACCGCATCTGGAAGCAGCGCACCGTCGGCATCGGCGTCGTGTCGCCCGAGCGTGCCCTCAACCTGGGCTTCACCGGCGCCATGCTGCGCGGTTCGGGCATTGCCTGGGACCTGCGCAAGACCCAGCCCTACGACGTCTACGACAAGATGGACTTCGACGTGCCCGTCGGCACCAATGGCGACACCTATGACCGCTACGTCGTGCGCGTCGAGGAAATGCGCCAGTCCAACCGCATCGTCCAGCAGTGCGTGCAGTGGCTGAAGGCCAACCCCGGTCTGCCGGTCATCACCGACAACCACAAGGTGGCGCCGCCGGCCCGCGTGGACATGAAGTCCAACATGGAAGAGCTGATCCACCACTTCAAGCTCTTCACCGAAGGCTTTCACGTGCCCGAAGGCGAGGCCTATGCGGCCGTCGAACACCCCAAGGGCGAGTTCGGCATCTACATGGTCAGCGACGGCGCCAACAAGCCCTACCGCCTCAAGATCCGCGCGCCGGGCTTCCCCCACCTCGCCGCGCTGGACGAGATGGGCCGCGGCCACATGATCGCGGACGCCGTGGCCATCATCGGCACGATGGACATCGTGTTCGGCGAAATCGATCGTTGACAGGCAAGCGATGACGAGCAGCACCGACTACACCCTGAGCGACGCGACCCGCGCTCGCTTCGACCGCGAGGTCGCCAAGTACCCCTACGAGATGCGCCAGTCTGCCGTCATGGCCTGCCTGGCCATCGTGCAACAGGAAGAGGGCTTCGTGTCCCGCGCCGCGGAAGACGCGATCGCCGCCCACCTCGGCATGCCGACCATCGCGGTCTACGAGGTGACGACCTTCTACAACATGTACAACCAGAAGCCGGTTGGCAAGTTCAAGCTGAACGTCTGCGCCAACCTGCCCTGCCAGCTGCGCGACGGCCAGAACGCGCTGGACCATCTGTGCAGCAAGCTCGGCATCGAGCAGGGCGGCACGACGGCCGATGGCCTCTTCACCGTGCAGAAGAGCGAGTGCCTGGGCGCCTGCGCCGACTCGCCGGTGATGCTGGTCAACGACCGCCAGATGTGCAGCTTCATGACCAACGACCGCCTGGATGAGCTGGTGGACGTGCTGCGTGCCGAAGCTGGCAAGGCCTGAGGAAGACGATGCTGGACCTCTCCAAATTCCAAAGCACCGGCGCCGAGACCTGCTTCCACGGCCGCCACATCACGCCGCAGATTTACGCGGACCTGGACGGCAAGAACTGGTCGATCAAGGACTACGAAGCCCGTGGCGGCTACGCGGCCCTGCGCAAGATCCTGGGCAAGGACGGTGGCGAAGGCCTGACGCCCGACCAGGTCATCGCTGAAGTCAAGACCTCGGCCCTGCGCGGCCGGGGCGGCGCCGGCTTCCCGACCGGCCTGAAGTGGAGCTTCATGCCCCGCCAGTTCCCGGGCCAGAAATACCTCGTCTGCAACAGCGACGAAGGCGAGCCGGGCACCTGCAAGGACCGCGACCTGCTGATGTTCAACCCGCATCAGGTCATCGAGGGCATGGCCATCGCGGCCTACGCGATGGGCATCAAGGTCGGCTACAACTACATCCACGGCGAGATCTTCGAGGTCTACGAGCGCTTCGAAGCGGCCCTGGAAGAAGCCCGCGCCGCCGGCTACCTCGGCGACAAGATCATGGGTTCGGACTACAGCTTCCAGCTGCATGGCCACCATGGCTTCGGTGCCTACATCTGCGGCGAGGAAACGGCCCTGCTGGAGTCGCTGGAAGGCAAGAAGGGCCAGCCGCGCTTCAAGCCGCCGTTCCCGGCCAGCTTCGGCCTTTACGGCAAGCCGACCACCATCAACAACACCGAGACCTTCGCGGCGGTGCCCTGGATCATCCGCAACGGCGGCCAGGCCTACCTCGAGATCGGCAAGCCCAACAACGGCGGCACCAAGCTGTTCTCGGTGTCCGGCGACGTGGAGCGTCCGGGCAATTACGAGATCCCGCTGGGCACGCCGTTCTCGGTGCTGCTGGAGCTCGCCGGTGGCGTGCGCAAGGGCCGCAAGCTGAAGGCGGTCATCCCCGGCGGCTCGTCCGCCCCGGTGCTGACGGCCGAAGTGATGATGCAGTGCACGATGGACTATGACTCCATCGCCAAGGCTGGCTCCATGCTGGGCTCGGGCGCCGTCATCGTCATGGACGACACGCGCTGCGCCGTGCAGAGCCTGCTGCGCCTGTCCTACTTCTACGCCCACGAGTCCTGCGGCCAGTGCACGCCCTGCCGCGAAGGCACGGGCTGGATGCACCGCGTGCTGGAACGCATCTACCACGGCGAGGGCAGGGCAGAGGACATCGACCTGCTGAACTCCGTGGCCGACAACATCCAGGGCCGCACGATCTGCGCGCTGGGCGACGCCGCCGCGATGCCTGTGCGCGCCATGATCAAGAACTTCAAGCACGAGTTCTTGCACCTGATTGAACACAAGAAGCCCCTGGTGGCTCCGACCTGAGCTGCCCAAGGGAAACACCACCATGGTTGAAATCGAACTCGACGGTCAGAAGGTCTCGGTCCAGGAAGGCAGCATGGTCATGCATGCCGCGGAGAAGGCCGGCACCTACATCCCGCACTTCTGCTATCACAAGAAGCTCAGCATCGCGGCCAACTGCCGCATGTGCCTGGTGGACGTGGAGAAGGCGCCCAAGCCCATGCCGGCCTGCGCCACGCCCGTCACGCAGGGCATGATCGTCCGCACCAAGAGCGACAAGGCGATCAAGGCCCAGCAGGGCGTCATGGAATTCCTGCTGATCAATCACCCGCTGGATTGCCCCATCTGCGACCAGGGCGGTGAATGCCAGCTGCAGGACCTGGCCGTCGGCTACGGCGCTGGCAAGAGCCGCTACACCGAAGAGAAGCGCGTCGTCTTCCACAAGAACGTGGGCCCGCTGATCTCGATGGAAGAGATGAGCCGCTGCATCCACTGCACCCGCTGCGTGCGCTTCGGCCAGGAAATCGCCGGCGTCATGGAGCTGGGCATGGCCCACCGCGGCGAGCACAGCGAGATCCAGACCTTTGTCGGCCGCACGGTGGACTCCGAGCTGTCGGGCAACATGATCGACATCTGCCCGGTCGGTGCCCTCACCAGCAAGCCCTTCCGCTACAGCGCCCGCACCTGGGAACTGTCGCGCCGCAAGAGCGTCAGCCCCCACGATTCGACCGGTGCCAACCTGATCGTCCAGGTCAAGAACCACCAGGTCCTGCGCGTCGTTCCGCTCGAGAACGAAGACGTCAACGAATGCTGGATCGCCGACCGCGACCGCTTCAGCTACGAGGCCCTGAACAGCGATCAGCGCCTGACAGCGCCCATGATCAAGCAGGGGGGCGCCTGGAAGCAGGTCGACTGGACGACGGCCCTCGAGTACGTCGCCAACGGCCTCAAGGTCATCAAGGCTGACCACGGTGCTGCCGCCGTCGGCGCGCTGGGTTCGGCCCACAGCACGGTGGAAGAACTGCATCTGCTGGCGCAAGTGGTGCGCGGCCTGGGCAGCGACAACATCGACCACCGCCTGCGCCACAGCGACTTCGGCAATGCCGCGGCTGCCGGCCAGGCCCGTTGGCTGGGCACCAGCATTGCCAGCCTGTCCGAACTGGACCGTGCCCTCGTCGTCGGCTCCAACCTGCGCAAGGACCACCCGCTGTTCGCCGCCCGCCTGCGCCACGCCGCGCGCCGCGGTGCCGCGGTCAGCCGCGTCGGCGTCAGCAATGACGACTGGCTGATGCCCCTCGCCGCCTCGGCCTCGGTGGCGCCCTCGGGCTGGGTGCAAGCCCTGGCCGACGTGGCCGCCGCCATCGGCGCCGGTGCACCGCTGGCCGGCAACGCCACGGATGAGGCCAAGGCCATCGCCGCCAGCCTGCAGTCGGGCCAGCGCAAGGCCATCCTGCTGGGCAACGCCGCTGCCGAGCACCCGCAGGCCGCCAGCCTGCTGGCGCTGGCACAGTGGATGGGCCAGCAGACCGGCGCGAGCGTCGGCTATCTGAGCGCTGCGGCCAACAGCGTCGGCGCCCAGCTGGTGAAGGCCCAGCCCGTCTCCGGCGGCCTGAACGCCGGCCAGATGCTGAACGGCACCTCGCTGAAGGCCGTGGTGCTGCTGAACACCGACCCGGTGCTCGACGCCGCCAACGCCGCCGCGGCCGCCAAGGCGCTGGACGCGGCCGAGATGGTCGTCGTGCTGAGCCCGTTCAAGTCGGGTCTCGAGTACGCCGACGTGCTGCTGCCGATCGCGCCCTTCACCGAGACCTCGGGCAGCTTCGTCAACGCCGAGGGTCGCCTGCAGAGCTTCGTCGGCGTCGTCAAGCCGCTGGCCGAGACGCGTCCGGCCTGGAAGGTGCTGCGCGTGCTGGGCAATCTGCTCGGCCTCGACGGCTTCAACCAGGACAGCTCCGAGCAGGTCCGCGAGCAGGCCCTGGGTGGCGACTTCAGCGGCCGTCTGTCGAACGCTACGTCTGCCGCGCCGCAAGCCGGCACGAAGGGCGAGGGCGTCGAGCGCTTCGCCAACCTGCCCATCTACGCGACCGATGCGCTGGTGCGCAATTCGACCTCGCTGCAGCTGACCACCGACGGCCGCGAAGCCGCCACGGTCGGCCTGCCGAGCAGCCTGTGGGCCCAGCTCGGCCTGGCCGAAGGCGACCAGGTTCGCGTCGTGCAGGACGGCGGCGCCGCTCAACTGCCCGCCCGCCTGGAAGCCGGCCTGCCTGAGGGCGTAGCCCGCGTGCC
This sequence comes from Roseateles sp. FW305-36, assembly GCF_058787015.1. NCBI lineage: Bacteria > Pseudomonadati > Pseudomonadota > Betaproteobacteria > Burkholderiales > Sphaerotilaceae > Roseateles > Roseateles sp. FW305-36. The sequence continues at coordinate 661,707 of NZ_JBYSZK010000001.1, forward strand.
GGCCGGCCTGGCCCAAACCGCTGCTCTGGGTGCCGCCTTCGGCACGCTGAGTATCAGCAAGGTCTGAGGGAGCCTGAATAAATGATCGACACCCTCTTCGGTTACCTGCTGCAGTTCTGGCACTTCTGGTTGAACAACCCGGTGACCTGGAGCCTGACGAAAATCGTCGCGGTGCTCCTGCCGCTGCTGGGTTGCGTGGCCTACCTGACGCTGTGGGAGCGCAAGGCCATCGGCTGGTCGCAGATCCGCCCGGGCCCGAATCGCGTCGGCCCCTACGGCCTGCTGACCCCCATCGCCGACGCGGTCAAGCTGATCTTCAAGGAGATCATCAAGCCCGCCGCCGCGAGCAAGGGCCTGTTCTTCCTCGGCCCCGTCATGACCATCATGCCGGCCCTGGCCGCCTGGGCCGTCGTGCCCTTCGGCCCGGACGCCGCCGTGGCCAACGTCAATGCCGGCCTGCTGTTCCTGATGGCCATCACCTCGCTCGAGGTCTACGGCGTCATCATCGCCGGCTGGGCGTCCAACTCGAAGTACGCCTTCCTGGGCGCGCTGCGCGCCTCGGCCCAGATGGTCAGCTACGAAATCGCCATGGGCTTCGCCCTCGTCGTCGTGCTGATGGTGACGGGCAGCCTGAACATGACCACCGTCGTGCAGGTGCAGGAAAAAGGCATCTTTGCCAGCTACGGCGTGAACTTCCTGTCCTGGAACTGGCTGCCGCTGTTCCCGATCTTCATCGTCTACTTCATCTCGGGTCTGGCTGAAACCAACCGCCACCCCTTCGACGTCGTCGAAGGGGAATCCGAGATCGTGGCCGGTCACATGATCGAGTACTCGGGCATGTCGTTCGCGATGTTCTTCCTGGCCGAGTACGCCAACATGATCCTGGTGTCGGCCCTGGCCGTCGTCATGTTCCTGGGCGGCTGGAGCGCACCGATCTCCTGGAGCCTGTTCGGCATGGACGTGCCGGGCTTCTTCCAGCACACCATGGCGTTCTGGAACTGGTTCTGGCTGTTCGCCAAGACCTTCTTCGTCGTCACGATGTTCCTGTGGGTGCGTGCCACGTTCCCGCGCTTCCGCTACGACCAGATCATGCGTCTGGGCTGGAAGATCTTCATTCCCATCACGCTGATCTGGCTGGTCGTTGTCGGTGCCTGGATGCAATTGCCGGCTCCGTACAACATCTGGAAGTGAGGCGGCGCTCATGACTGCAATCACGAACTTCGTCAAAACCTTCTTCCTGCTGGAGTTGCTCCGCGGGATGAAGCTGACCGGGCGCCACTTCCTGTCGCGCAACATCACCATCCAGTTCCCGGAAGAGAAGACGCCGCTTTCGCCGCGCTTCCGCGGCCTGCATGCGCTGCGTCGCTACGAGAACGGTGAAGAGCGCTGCATCGCCTGCAAGCTCTGCGAGGCCGTCTGCCCCGCGATGGCCATCACCATCGAGAGCGACGTGCGCGCCGACGGCAGCCGCCGTACGACGCGCTACGACATCGACCTGACCAAGTGCATCTTCTGCGGCTTCTGCGAAGAGAGCTGCCCGGTGGACTCCATCGTCGAGACCAGCATCTTCGAATACCACGGCGAGAAGCGCGGCGACCTCTACTTCACCAAGGACATGCTGCTGGCGGTCGGTGACAAGTACGAGCCCCAGATCGCAGCCCAGAAGGAGGCCGACGCCAAGTACCGCTGATCGCTGCCGCGCCGTCAGGCGCGCAGTGGTCCGGCTCAGCTGGCCTGGATACGTATGGACATCACGACCATCCTCTTCTACGTCTTCTCCGGCATCCTGCTGGTGAGTTCGTTCCGTGTCATCACGGCGCGCAGCACCGTGCATGCCGCGCTCTTCCTCATCCTGTCCTTCTTCACGGCCTCCTGCATCTGGATGCTGCTGAAGGCCGAGTTCCTGGCCATCGCCCTGGTCCTCGTCTACATCGGCGCCGTCATGGTGCTGTTCCTGTTCGTCGTCATGATGCTCGACCTGAACACGGACAGCATGCGCGAGGGCTTCTGGAAGCATCTGCCGGTGGCCGCCGTCATCGGCGCGCTGATCGCCTTCGAGATGGGCATCGTGCTGATGGGCGGCTTCCAGCTGGCCGATGCACCGGTTGCCACCGCGGCCCAGGTTAGCCAAGGCAACACCAAGCTGTTGGGCATCGAGATCTACACCAGCTACCTCTACCCGCTGCAGATCGCGGCCGTGCTGCTGCTGGTCGCCATCGTCGCCGCCATCGCGCTGACGCTGCGCCGCCGCAAGGACTCGCGCGCCATGGATGCCTCCGAGCAGGTCAAGGTCACCAAGGCCCAGCGCCTGAAGATCATCAAGATGGCCCCGACCGTCGCCGCGCCGCCGGCGCCCCCCGCCGCACCCACCGAAGGAGGCCAGGCATGACCGCGATTACCGGACTGGGCGGCCTGACGCTTGGCCACTTCCTGACGCTGGGCGCGATGCTGTTCGCGCTGTCGGTGATCGGCATCTTCCTGAACCGCAAGAACCTGATCGTGCTGCTGATGGCCATCGAGCTGATGCTGCTGGCGGTCAACCTGAACTTCGTCGCCTTCTCCCATTACCTCGGGAATATGGACGGCCAGGTCTTCGTGTTCTTCATCCTGACCGTCGCGGCGGCCGAGTCGGCCATCGGCCTGGCCATCCTGGTCGTGCTGTTCCGCAACCGCGCCAGCATCAACGTCGAAGAGCTCGACGCGCTCAAGGGCTAAGGGCACCCAGATGTCTGCACAACTCTCACAGAACCTGCTGCTGACGGTGCCGCTGGCGCCGCTGGTGGGCGCCATCGTGGCCGGTTTCTTCGGCAAGACGGTGGGCCGCCGCGGCTCGCACATGGTCACCATCCTCGGTGTCCTCGTCGCCTTCATCATCTCGGCCATGACGCTGTACAGCGTCGCCGTCGACGGTGCGCGCTTCAACGCCACCCTTTACGAGTGGATGAACCTCGGCACGCTGAAGATGGAAGTTGGCTTCCTCATCGACGGCCTGACGGCCATGATGATGGTGGTCGTGACCTTCGTGTCGCTGATGGTGCACATCTACACCATCGGCTACATGGAAGAGGACGACGGCTACCAGCGCTTCTTCTCCTACATCTCGCTGTTCACCTTCAGCATGCTGATGCTCGTCATGAGCAACAACATGCTCCAGCTTTTCTTCGGCTGGGAAGCGGTGGGCCTGGTGTCCTATCTGCTGATCGGCTTCTGGTACAAGAAGCCGACCGCCATCTTCGCCAACATGAAGGCCTTCCTGGTGAACCGGGTCGGTGACTTCGGCTTCATCCTCGGCATCGGCCTGCTGGTGGCCTTCGGCGGTTCGCTGAACTACGCCGAGACCTTCGCCAAGTCCGAGTTGCTGTCGCAGATGGTCTTCCCGGGCACGGACTGGTCGCTGATGACCGTCGCCTGCATCTGCCTCTTCATCGGAGCCATGGGCAAGAGCGCGCAGTTCCCGCTGCACGTCTGGCTGCCCGACTCCATGGAAGGCCCGACGCCCATCTCCGCGCTGATCCACGCCGCCACGATGGTGACGGCCGGCATCTTCATGGTGGCGCGCATGTCGCCGCTGTTCGAGCTGAGCGACACGGCGCTGAACTTCGTCATGGTGATCGGTGCCATCACGGCCCTGTTCATGGGCTTCCTCGGCATCATCCAGAACGACATCAAGCGCGTCGTGGCCTACTCGACGCTGTCGCAGCTGGGCTATATGACCGTCGCCCTGGGCGCCTCGGCCTACTCGGTTGCCGTCTTCCACCTGATGACGCACGCCTTCTTCAAGGCCCTGCTGTTCCTCGGTGCCGGCTCGGTCATCATGGGCATGCACCATGACCAGGACATCCGCAACATGGGCGGCCTGCGCAAGTACATGCCCATCACCTGGATCACGTCGCTGCTGGGTTCGCTCGCGCTGATCGGCACGCCGCTGTTCTCGGGTTTCTACTCCAAGGACTCGATCATCGAGGCCGTGCACGCCAGCCATCTGCCGGGTGCGCAGTTCGCCTACTTCGCCGTCATCGTCGGCGTGTTCGTGACGGCCTTCTACTCGTTCCGGATGTACTTCCTGGTCTTCCACGGCAAGGAGCACTTCCACCACAAGCCCTTCCCGGGCGAGCACGACCACCACGACGATGACCATGGCCACGGCCATGACCACACGCCGCACGAGTCGCCCTGGGTCGTCACCGCGCCGCTGGTGCTGCTGGCCATCCCGTCGGTCGTCATCGGCTTCATGACCATCCAGCCGATGCTGTTCGGCGACTTCTTCAAGGACGCCATCCTCGTCAACGGGCATCTGCACCCGGCGATGGAGGAACTGGCTGAAGAGTTCCATGGCGCCGCCGCCATGGCCCTGCACGGCCTGACCTCGCTGCCGTTCTGGCTGGCGCTGTCGGGTGTCGTGACCGCCTATGTGTTCTACATGGTCGCCCCGAGCATCCCCGCCACGCTGGCCAAGGTGCTGCGTCCCGTGATCATCGTCCTGGAGAACAAGTACTTCATGGACTGGATCAACGAGAACATCCTGGCCCGTGCCGCCCGTCTGATCGGTGTCGGCCTGTGGAAGGGTGGCGATGCCGGCCTCATCGACGGCGTCATCATCAACGGCTCCGCCCGGACCGTCGGCGGCATCGCGGGCCTGGTGCGCCGCTTCCAGACCGGTTATCTCTACTGGTACGCCCTCGTCATGATCCTCGGCGTCATGGGTCTGATGACCTGGCAGCTCTGGCCCTATATCAAGCCCCAGTTCAGTTCCCTGTTCGGGTTCTGAGCGACGAGGCGGAGAACAAGAATGTTGCTGAGTCTTGCGATTTTTCTGCCCATCGCCTGCGGCGCCGTGCTGCTGGCGCTGGGGCGTGACGAACAGGCGAATGCCGTGCGCTGGATGGCGCTGGTCGCTGCCGTGGCGAGCTTCCTTGTCACGCTGCCGCTGATCACCGGCTTCGACACGACGACGGCTGCCATGCAGTTCGTCGAGACGCATCCCTGGATCGAGCGTTTCGCCATCCAGTACCACCTCGGCGTGGACGGCATCTCGATGTGGTTCGTGCCGCTGACGGCCTTCATCACCATCATCGTCGTCATCTCGGCCTGGGAAGTCATCGAGACGCGCGTCAACCAGTACATGGGCGCCTTCCTGATCCTGTCGGGCCTCATGGTGGGCGTGTTCAGCGCGCTGGATGGCATGCTGTTCTACGTGTTCTTCGAGGCCACGCTGATCCCGATGTACATCATCATCGGCGTCTGGGGCGGCCCGAACCGCGTCTACGCGGCCTTCAAGTTCTTCCTGTACACGCTGGCCGGTTCGCTGCTGATGCTGATCGCGCTGCTCTACCTGTACTACCAGTCCAACGTCATCAACGGCGCCGGTTCCTTCGACATCCAGACCTGGCACAAGCTGCCGCTGACGGGCGGCGCCCAGACCTATCTCTTCTTCGCCTTCCTGGCCGCCTTCTCGGTCAAGGTGCCGATGTGGCCGGTGCACACCTGGCTGCCCGACGCCCACGTCGAGGCGCCCACCGGCGGCTCCGTCGTGCTGGCGGCCATCATGCTGAAGCTGGGCTGCTACGGCTTCCTGCGCTTCTCGCTGCCCATCGCCCCCGACGCCGCGCGTGAATGGGCCTGGCTCATCATCGCGATGTCGCTGATCGCCGTCGTCTACATCGGTCTCGTGGCCCTGGTGCAGAAGGACATGAAGAAGCTGGTGGCCTACTCGTCCATCGCCCACATGGGCTTCGTGACCCTGGGTTTCTTCATCTTCAACGAGCTGGGCGTCTCCGGCGGCCTGGTGCAGATGATTTCCCACGGCTTCGTGTCGGGCGCGATGTTCCTGTGCATCGGCGTGCTCTACGACCGCGTGCACTCGCGTGAGATCGCCTCCTACGGTGGCGTCGTCAACACCATGCCCACCTTCGCCGCCTTTGCCGTCTTCTTCGGCATGGCCAATTGCGGCCTGCCCGCGACGGCCGGCTTCGTCGGCGAGTGGATGGTCATCCTCGGCACCGTCAAGGCCAACTTCTGGCTGGGCGGCATCGCCGCGACGGCCCTGGTCTTCGGTGCGGCCTACACGCTGTGGATGATCAAGCGCGTCTACTTCGGCGACATCGCCAATGACGACGTGCGCGCGCTGACCGACATCAACCGCCGCGAGTTCGTCATGCTCGGCCTGCTGGCCGTGGCGACGCTCTATATGGGCCTGTATCCCAAGCCCTTCACCGACGTCATGCACAACTCGGTCGTCGAGTTGCTCAAGCACGTGGCGCTCAGCAAGATCCCCGCCTGATCCGAGCAGAGGCAAGAACAATGAACGACATGAACTGGCTCGCGATCTGTCCTGAAATCCTGCTGCTGGCGATGGGCTGCATCGTCGCCCTGGTGGACCTCTGGGTCACCGACGAGCAGCGCCGCCCGACCTACTGGCTGACGCAGCTGACGCTGGCGGTCGTGGCCGGCCTGCACTTCTCCTATTTCGATGCCGGCCTCACCACCTATGCCATGCAGGGCATGGTCGTGTCCGACTCGATGGGCCATCTGCTGGCCGCCTTCGCCTGCATCGCGACGCTGATCGCCCTGGTCTATGCACGCCCCTATGCCGGCGTGCGCGAGATGCTCAAGGGTGAGCTCTTCATCCTCAGCCTGTTCGCGCTGCTCGGCATCAGCGTCATGCTGTCGGCCAACAACTTCCTGGTCATCTACCTCGGCCTGGAGCTGATGAGCCTGTCGCTGTACGCCCTCGTCGCACTGCGCCGCGACCATGCCGTGTCGACCGAAGCCGCGATGAAGTACTTCGTCCTTGGCGCCCTGGCCAGCGGCTTCCTGCTCTACGGCCTGTCGATGATGTACGGTGCCACCGGCTCGCTGAGCATCCCCGAGGTCTTCGACGTCATCTCCAAGGGCATCCCGAACAAGTCGGTGCTGGTCTTCGGCGTGGTCTTCGTCGTTGCCGGCCTGGCCTTCAAGCTCGGCGCCGCTCCCTTCCACATGTGGGTGCCCGACGTCTACCAGGGCGCGCCCACTGCCATCACGCTGCTGATCGGTGCCGCACCCAAGCTGGCCGCCTTCGCCATCACCATGCGCCTGCTCGTCGAGGGCATGATCGGCCTGGCCGCCGACTGGCAGCAGATGCTGATGGTGCTGTCCATCATGTCCCTGCTGGTGGGCAACCTGGCGGCCATAGCCCAAAGCAATCTGAAGCGCATGCTGGCCTACTCGACCATCGCCAACATGGGCTTCATGCTGCTGGGCATGACGGCCGGCGTCGTCAACGAGAGCACCAAGTGGGGCGACAACGCCTACAGCGCGGCCATGTTCTACGTCGTCACCTATGTGCTGACGACGCTGGGCACCTTCGGCATGGTCATCCTGCTGTCGCGCCAGGGCCATGAGGCCGAGGAGATCAAGGACCTGGCCGGCCTGGGCAAGCGCAGCCCCTGGTTCGCCTTGGTCATGACCCTGTTCATGTTCTCGCTGGCCGGCGTGCCGCCCACGGTCGGCTTCTACGCCAAGCTGGCCGTGCTGCAGGCGTTGGTGTCGACCAGTGTGACGGGCTACCTCTACCTGTCGGTCTTCGCCGTCGTGGTGTCGCTGATCGGTGCCTTCTACTACCTGCGCATCGTCAAGGTCATGTTCTTCGATGAGCCGACCGACACCGCCCCCATCGCCGCACCGACCGATGTGCGCCTCGTCATGTCGCTGAATGGTGCCGCGGTGCTGGTCTTCGGCCTGCTGCCCGGCGGCCTGATGGCCCTGTGCGGCCAGGCCATCGTGAAGGCCCTGTCGACTTGAAGCCCCTCGCCCAGCCTGGCGCCGCTGCACGCGGGCCCGTCCGGTCGGTTCCTCGAGGGGACGGCGATGCTTGCGGCATGAAGCCGCAAGCACATCGCCAGAGCGGGCCGGCTAGGGAGCGGCCCGGCGCTCGGCCCGCAAGCTGATGGACCAGTCCGCCGCCGTCTGGCTGGTCCTGGTTGTGGCCGTCGTCGCCGCCAACCTGCCTTACTTCAACGAGCGCATCCTGCTGGTCGGCCCGCGCCAGGCGCCCAAGAGCGTCTGGTGGCGGCTGCTGGAACTGGTCTTGATGGCCGTGCTGACCTTTGCCCTGGGCTCCGCGCTGGAAGCCCGCATCGGCCAGCGCCAGAGCCAGGGCTGGGAGTTTTACGCCGCGGCCGCCTGCCTCTTCATCACTCTGGGTTTCCCCGGCTTCGTCTGGAGATATCTGCGCCGTGGCCGAGGCTGACGACGACCCTCTGGTCGAGCGACTGCTCGAAGGCAGCCAGGTCTACCAGGGCCATTTCCTGGATGTGCGCCGCGACCGTGTGGCGCTGCCGGACGGCCGCGCAGCCCACCGCGAGTACATCCGCCATCCCGGTGCCGTCATGATCATCCCCCTGCTGGATGACGGCCGGCTGTTGATGGAGCGCCAGTTCCGCTACCCGATGGGCCGCGTGATGCTGGAGTTCCCGGCTGGCAAGCTCGACGCCGGTGAATCGCCGCTGTTTTGCGGGCAGCGTGAGCTGCTGGAAGAGACCGGCTACAGCGCCGCCGAATGGGCCTATGCCGGCGTGCTGCACAACGCCATCGCCTACTCGGACGAAGGCATCCACATCTACTTTGCGCGCGGCCTGAACAAGGGCGAGCAACAACTGGATGAAGGCGAGTTTCTCGAACTCGTCACGCACACGGTCGAGGATCTCGACCGCATGGCGGCCAGCGGCGAGCTGACCGATGCCAAGACGCTGATCGGCCTGCTGTGGCTGCAGCGCTGGCAGCAGGGCGCCTGGCTCCTGCCATGGCAACCGGCCTGATTACGTCCGAAAACATTTCGTGCATGACCTCTGGCGAGTTGTTGCCAGACCGTTAAGCTCAGGCGTTTAAGCCGCCCGAAAACCTTTCCATCCGCAGAAAGCTGCTCTCCATGACGCGTGCAACGCTGACCCTGACCGCATTGACCTTGGCCCTGACCCTGGCCCTGACCGCCTGCAACAAGGGTGGCAAGCCGGATGACAAGGCGGCCGCGGACAAGCCTTCGGCCCCGCTGTTGCTGGCGCCCGAGGACGTGCGCCAGGTCAGCCAGAGCGGCCTGATCGGCTCTCCCGTCATCACCGGTGCCATCCAGCCGGCCCGGCGCGCCGACCTGCGCGCCGAGGTGGCCGCTGTGGTGCTGCAGATCGCCAAGGACAACGGTGAGCGCGTGCGTGCGGGTGATCTCATCATCCGCATCGACCCGACCTCCATCCGCGACGCGGCCTCGTCCGCCGATGAGGGTCTGCGTGCCGCGCAGCAGAGCTTCGAGCAGACGGAACGCGTGCTGGCCCGCCAGCGCACGCTGAACCAGCAGGGCATGATCTCCACGCAGGCCCTGGAAGACGCCGAAGTGCGCCGCAACGCGGCCCAGAGCGAGCTGGCCGCCGCCAAGGCCCGCATGGTCACGGCCCGCCAGCAGGTCTCGCGCACCGAGGTCCGCGCGCCGTTTGACGGCGTCGTCAGCGAGCGCAAGGTCTCGGTCGGCGACACGGTGCAGGTCGGCCGCGAACTGATCAAGGTCATCGACCCCGCCTCCATGCGCTTCGAGGGCCAGGTCTCGGCCGACCGCCTGGGTGAGCTCAAGCTCGGCCAGCGCGTGGCCTTCCGCATCAACGGCTTCGGCGATGACGAGTTCCACGGCAAGCTGGCGCGCATCGATGCTTCCGCCAACGCGACGACCCGCCAGGTCGAGCTGATTGCCAACTTCGAGGACGCCTCCAAGGCGCCGCAGGTGGCCGGCCTCTACGCCGAGGGCCGCGTCGAGAGCACCGACCGCCGCGCCCTGGTGCTGGCCGAAGGGTCCGTGCTGCGCGAGGGCGACACCGCTTTTGTGTGGAAGCTGGCCGGCGACAAGCTCAAGAAGACCACCGTGACGCTGGGCGAGCGCGACGACCGTCGCGGCGAGATCGTCATCGTCACGGGCCTGGCCCTGGGCGACGAAGTGCTGCGCAACCCCAGCAGCAACCTGAAGGACGGCGCACCGCTGCAGCGCGTCAAGCCCGGCGCCGGCGCCGCATCGGCTGTCGCGGCAGCACCGGCCCCGGCGGCCAGCAAGTAAGCAGGAGGTCGCGAGATGTTCCTCTCCAACTTCAGTATCAGCCGGCCGGTCGCGACCGTCGTGATGGTCATCGGCCTCATGCTGATGGGCCTCATCGCGCTGTCCAAGTTGCGCGTCAACCAGTTCCCGGACGTCGAGCCGCCGGTGCTGGTCATCAACATCCCATACCCCGGCGCCTCACCCGAGACGGTGGAGCGTGAGGTCGTCAACCGCATCGAGAAGGCGCTGCAAAGCATCTCGGGCGTGGACCGCTCCAACTCCACGTCGCGCGAGGGCAGCGCCACCATCGTGCTGGTCTTCGACTTCTCGAAGAACATGATCGAGGCCGCCGACGAGGTGCGCAATTCGATCAACTCGGTGCGCTACAAGCTGCCGACCGAGATCCGCGAGCCCATCATCACGCGCGCCGACCCCGGCGCCCAGCCCATCCTGCAGCTGTCGCTGTCCAGCTCGACGCTGACCCATGCCCAGATCAGCCGCATGGCCGAGGACAAGCTGGCCGAGCGCTTCCGCGGCATCGCTGGCGTGTCGGTCGTCACCGTCAACGGCTCCCTGCAGCGCGAGCTGTCCATCCTGCTGCGCGCCGAGAAACTGCGCGAGTTCGGCGTCTCGGTCACCGAAGTGCTCGGCGCCGTGCGTGCCCAGAACACGACGGCGCCCGTCGGCAAGGTGCGGGGCGCGCTTGAAGACCAGAGCATCCGCCTGCTCGGCCGCCTGGCCTCGCCCAGCGAGTTCGAGCAGATGATCATCAAGCGCACGGGCAGCAACGTCATCCGCCTGGGCCAGATCGCCGAGGTCAAGGACGGCTTCGCCGAGATGAGCGGCTACTCGCTGCGCAACGGCCGCCCCAACGTCGGCATCTCCATCACGCGCTCGCGCGATGCGTCCACCGTCAGCGTCGCCAATGACGCGCGCAAGCTGGTCGACGAGATCAAGAAGGATCTGCCGGCCGGCACCACGCTGGAGGTGACGCAAGACGGCGGCAAGGACGCCGAGAACAGCCTGCACAACGTCACCGACGCCCTGGTCTTCGGCGCCGGCCTGACCATCTTCGTCGTCTACGCCTTCCTGAACAGCTGGCGCTCGACGCTGATCACCGCGCTGTCCCTGCCCACCTCGGTGCTGGCCGCCTTCATCGCCGTCTGGGTGATGGGCTTCTCGCTGAACTTCATGAGCCTGCTGGGCCTGTCGCTGGCCATCGGCGTGCTCATCGACGATGCCATCGTCGTGCGGGAGAACATCGTGCGGCATATGGAGCGCGGCAGCGACCGCGTGACGGCGGCGCGCGAGGGCACGGCCGAGATCGGCCTGGCTGTCGCGGCGACCACCTTCGCCATCATTGCCGTCTTCGTGCCCGTCGCCTTCATGGGCAACGGCCCCGGCCAGTGGTTCAAGCCCTTCGCGCTGACCGTCGTCGCCTCGGTCGCCGTGTCGCTGATCATCAGCTTCACGCTGGACCCGATGCTGTCGGCCTACTGGGGCGACCCCCCGGGCTATCACGAGCAGCCCAAGACCGGCTTCGGCAAGGTGCTGCAAGGCTTCAACCACTGGTTCGATGGTGTCGCCAACGGCTATGGCCACGTCATCGCCTGGGCCCTGCACCACCGTCGCTGGATGGCAGCCTTCGCCGTGGTCAGCTTCGTCGGCGCCATCGCGCTTCAGGCCACGGTCGGTGGCTCCAGCTTCCTGCCGCAGGCCGACGCCGGCTTCCTGGCCGTCGACGTGCGCAGCCCCGCCTCCAGCAGCCTGGACTACTCCAAGCTCAAGCTGGACGCCGCCGCGGCGCTTGCGTCGACGATGAAGGAAACCAAGGCCACCATGGCCTACCCGAACGCCAGTGGCGGCCGCATCTATATCGACATCGGCAAGAGCACGGAACGTCAGCGGTCTGCGGCCCTGATCGCCAAGGAACTGCGCGAGAAGGTCGCTCGTCTCGTCGGCGCCGAATACGTCGTGCTGGACGACCTGAACAACGGCGCGCAGAAGCCGGTGCAGATCCGCTTCTACGGCACCGACACGCGCAAGCTGCAGCAGATCACGCAGGACTTCCAGAAGACCATGCAGGGCATCAAGGGTGCCGTCGACGTTGGCTACTCGGAGCAGGACCCGCAGAACGAGTTGCAGATCGAGCTCGACCGCGGGCTGGCCAACCAGCTCGGCATCTCGGTCAACGACGCCGCGCAATCGCTGCGCGTCGCCTTCGCCGGCGTCGAGGCCGGCGACTGGGTCGACCCGACCGGCGAGACGCGTGACGTGGCCATCCGCCTGCACCCGAGCGACCGCGTCGATGCGGCCAATATCGAGCGCCTGCCCATCGCCGTCTCCGGCACCAACCGCATGGTGCCGCTGGACCAGATCGCCACCGTCACCATGGGCAAAGGCCCGGGCCAGATCACGCACGGTGACGGCAAGCGCACCATCACCGTCAGCGCCAACGCCCAGGGCCGCTCGCCCGGCGAGATCACGACCGAGGCCGTCAAGCTGGCCAAGGCCATCAACTTCCCGCCCGGCTTCGGCATCGAACTGGCCGGCTCGGCACGCGACCAGCAGGTCGTGTTCACGGCCATGATCACGGCGCTGCTGTCCGGCATCGCGCTGATGTACTTCGTGCTCGTCATCCAGTTCAACAGCTTCACGGCGCCGCTGGGCGTCATGCTGTCGCTGCCGCTCTCGCTGATCGGTGTCGTGCTGGCACTGATCCTGACCGGTGGCACGCTGAACCTGATGAGCCTCATCGGCGTCATCATGCTGATGGGCCTGGTGGCCAAGAACGCCATCCTGCTGCTGGACGCCACGCGCCAGGAGGAGAGGGCGGGCGTCGACCGCGAGGAGGCGCTGATGCATGCGGGCCGCAAGCGCTTCCGGCCCATCCTGATGACGACGCTGGCGCTGATCGCCGGCATGATGCCGGTGGCCATCGGCGTGGGTGAGGGCGGCGAGTTCTACCGCCCCATGGCCGTGGCCATCATCGGCGGCACCATCACGTCCACGCTGCTGACCCTGCTGATCGTGCCGACCTTCTACGACAGCATCGAGATCGCCCGCGATCATGCGCTGGCCAAGTTCCATCGCCGCGTGCCGCGCTTCACGATGGTGGGTGCCTTCCTGCTGACGCTGCTGGAAGCCCTGCTGGCCCTGGTGCTGGTGCGCTTCGTGTTCCGCCTGATCGTCAAGCTTGGCCGTCTGGTGACGGGCCGCCGCGTGACGGTTACACCAGCCGCCCAGGGTTGAGAAGATCGAGCGGGTCCAGGGCCCGCTTGATCGCCCGCATCAGCGCCAGGGCTGTCGGGTCCTTGCGTGCGGCGAGCTCCTCGCGCTTGAGCCGGCCGATGCCATGCTCGGCCGAGATCGAGCCGCCGCGCTGCTGCACGGCGTCGTAGACCCGTTCGTTGATGGCCGCCTCGTGCGTGGCCAGGAACTCGGCCGGCGCCACGCCCCTCGGCGCCTGCACGTTGTAGTGCAGATTGCCGTCGCCCAGATGGCCGAAGTCGATCACTTCGATGCCGGGCAGCCAGGCCGCCAGGGTCACGTCCATCTCCGCGACGAAGCCGGGAATGGCCGACACCGGCAGCGAGATGTCGTGCTTGATGTTCAGCCCCGCCTGCGCCTGGGCCAGCGGGATGGACTCGCGCAGATGCCAGAAAGACCGGGCCTGCTGCAGGTTCTGCGCAATGGCGGCGTCCTGCACGCAGCCGCCCTCGACGGCGGCCTCCAGCAGGCCTTCAAAGACGCCGCGGGCATGCTCGGCGCTCTCGGCGTCGGACAACTCCAGCAGCACTGTCCATTCGGCCGGCCCCAGCGGTTGAGCGAGTTGGGGCAGTTCACGAGCTACCAGAGCGAGCGCTGCTCGGTTCATCACCTCGAAGCCGGTCAGCGCATCGCCGGCGCGCTCGCGTGCCAAGCCCAGCAGGGAGACTGCATCGTCCAGCGACGCGCAGGCTGCCAGCGCGGTCAGGCGTTCCTTCGGCTGCGGATAGAGCTTCATCGTCGCCGCCGTGATGATGCCCAGCGTGCCTTCGCTGCCAATGAAGAGGTCGCGCAGGTCATAGCCGGTGTTGTCCTTGCGCAGGCCCGACAGGCCCTGCCAGACCTCGCCGGTCGCGGTGACGACTTCCAGCCCCAGGCAGAGCTCGCGCGCATTGCCATAGCGCAGCACCTGGGTGCCGCCGGCATTGGTCGCCAGGTTGCCGCCCAGCGTGCAGGAACCCTCGGCCGCCAGGCTGAGCGGAAAGAGCATCCCGGCACCAGCAGCGGCGGCCTGCACCTCGGCCAGCACGCAGCCGGCCTCGGCCGTCAGGCTGGCATTGGCGACGTCGATGCCGCGGATGCGCTTCATGCGCGACAGATTCAGCACCAGCTGGCCACCGCTGTCGTCGGGGGTCGAGCCCCCGACCAGGCCGGTGTTGCCGCCCTGGGGCACGACGGCGACGCGATGCTGATGGCAGAGCCGCATCACCGCCGCGACCTCCTCGGTCGAGGAGGGGCGTGCCACCGCCAGCGCCTTGCCGGTGTAGCGCTTGCGCCAGTCGTTCTCGTAGGCGGCCAGATCGCCGCCCACCCGCAAACCCGCCTCGCCGAGCCGCTCGCGCAGCGCGTCGAGAAAGGCGCTCATGCGAGCTTGGCCGCCGCCAGGCGCCGGCGGATCTGCGCGGTGCAGGCGGTGAAGATGACGACGCTCAACACCACCTCGCCAACGGCCAGCCATTGGCCCGACCCGCTCTCACTGGTCGAGCGCACCAGGCCTTCCAGCACATAGAGCCAGATGGCCAGGGCCAGCCAGCGGTAGGTGTACATGCGATAGCGCCACAGGCCGACGGGGGCCGCCAGCAGCGGCAGCACCTTCACGGCCAGGGTGCCGCGGCCGGTGGGCGCCAGCCACAGCTCCCAGGCCAGACACAGCAGGATCAGGGCCAGGGTGGCGCCGAACGACAGATTGCGTGTCAGCCGCTCGACGGCGGTAGGTTCGGTTCCTTCGAGGGCAGGGGACATAGCTGCGGCATCATAGAAGGCATGCCCGAGACGCCCGTTCCGCCCGCAGCGCCCGACAACAACCCGGACGCGCCGCTGGCCCGCAACCCCATCGCCTTCGCCAGTGACTTCATCACCGAGCTGCTGGCCTGGCCCTGGCTGCAGACCCTGCACACCTTCCGCCAGCGCTTCCGCGAGGAGAAGCTGGGCCTGACCGCCGGCAGCCTGACCTTCACGACGCTGATCTCGCTGGTGCCGCTGCTGACGGTGATGCTGGCCATCTTCACGGCCTTCCCGATGTTCTCCAGTTTCCAGGCGGCGCTGGAGCAGTATTTCCTGAAGAGCCTGATCCCGCCCAATATTGCCAAGCCGGTGCTGGCGTCCCTCACGCAGTTCGCGGCCAAGGCCAACAAGCTGGGCGTCGTCGGCCTGGTGGCCCTGGGCGTCACGGCCCTGGCCCTGATGCTGACCATCGACCGCACGCTGAACGCCATCTGGCGCGTCAAGCGGCCCCGGCCCATGGCCCAGCGCGTCCTCGTCTACTGGGCGGCCCTGACCCTGGGCCCGCTGCTGCTGGGCGGCAGCCTGACGCTGACGAGCTATGCCATCAGCGTCGGCCAGGGTTATCTCACGGCCATGCCGGCCAGCATGTCGACGGCCCTGGGCAGTGCCGACGTGGTGCTGTTCGGCCTGGCCATGGCCGGGCTTTTCCACTACGTGCCCAACACCCATGTGCGCTGGCGCCATGCCCTCATCGGCGGCGCCTTCGTCTCCATCGGCTTCTCGCTGGCCAAGTCGCTGCTGGCCTGGTACGTCAAGCAGGTGCCGACCTATTCGACGCTGTACGGCGCCTTCGCCACCGTGCCCATCTTCCTGATCTGGATCTACCTCGGCTGGGTCATCGTGCTGCTGGGGGCCATCCTGGCGGCCAACACGCCCAGCCTGACGGGCCGCCTGCATCTGCGCCCCGACACGCCGGGCCAGCCGATGGCCCTGGCGCTGGAAGTGCTGCGCGAGCTCTGGCGCGTGCGCGAGGCCGGCCAGCAGGGCCTGTCCTATCTGAGCCTGGCCGTTGCGCTGCGCGTCGACCCGCTGCAGCTCAGCCCCGTCATCGACAAGCTGCTGGCCATGGACTGGATAGGCCGCCTGGAAGAAGAGGGCGCCCAGCGCCTGGTGCTGCTGTGCTCACCCGAGAAGGCGCTGGCCGAGCCGCTGGTGGCCGCCTTCCTGGCCGAGCGTCAGGGCCTGCTCGGCAATCTCTGGGCGCAGGGTGATTGGTCCAAGCTGACCTTGGACCGCCTGCTCGTCACTGCGGCTGGAAGCCCCCGGCCTTGATGATCTTGGCCCAGGCCGCCGCGTAGGCGCGCTCGCGGGTGGCCAACTGGGTCGAGCTCATCATGCCCACCGACAGGCCCAGCTCGGTCAGCCTGGCCTTCACCCCCGGCTGGTTGATGACGCCGGCCAGTGCATTCGAGAAGCGTTCGACAACAGCCGGCGGCGTGCCGGCCGGCGCGAACAGGCCGTAATAGGGCAGGTCCTCGAAGCCGGCGATGCCCAGCTCGGCAAAGGTCGGCACCTCGGGCAGCACGCCCTGGCGCTGCTGGCCCATGACGGCGACGATCTTCAGCTTCTTCTGCTGGTGGTTGACGATGAGGTCGGGCACCGAGCCGACGCCGGCGCTGATCTGGTTGCCCAGCATGTCGGCGATCATGGGCGCGCTGCCACGGTAGGGCACGCTGAGCAGGTTGAGGCCATTCTTCTCGCCCAGCAGCTTGACGAGGAACTCCGGCACCGAGGCCGGCGCCGGGATGCCGACGCTGGCCTGGCCGTTGTGCTGCTTCTTCACCCAGGCGAGGTAGTCCGGCAGGCTGCCAACCGGCGTGCCGCCCGAGAGGGCAAAGGCGTTGGCGAAGGTGGCAAAACCCGCCACCGGCACGAAGTCCTTGGCCGGGTCGAAGCCCGGGTTCTTCATGACCAGGGGCAGGATGGAGATGGTGTGGTCGTGGCTGACGAAGAAGGTCGTGCCGTCGGGCGCAGCCGCCTTCAGCGCCTGGGCCGCGATCTGGCCGCCGGCGCCGGGCTTGTTCTCGACCAGCACCGTCGTGCCCAGCGAAGCCTGCAAGGCCTCGCCCAGCAGCCGCGCGATCGCATCGGTGCCGCCGCCGGCGGGGAAGCCGACCAGCAGCCGGATCGGCTTGTCCTGGGCTTGCGCCGTGAAGGGCAGGGCGGCCAGCGTGGCCAGGGTCGCGCGACGGGTGAATTGCATGCATGCCTCCTTGTGCGGAGGCTGCAGTCTACGGATGAAGCACCACCAGCAGCGCAGTCGCCGCCGACTTGGCGTTGTTGCGGATGGCATGCGGCCCGTCCACCGCATAACGCGCCGTCTCGCCGGCCTTGAGCTTGCTCGTCACGCCCTGGGCACTGACTTCCAGGCTGCCGGTCAGCACGCTGAGGTGCTCGCGCGAGCCGGGCTCGTGGGCCTGGCTGTCCAGCACGCCGCCGGGCTGCACCGTCAGCTCGTACCACTCGAACTGGCCGGCCAGCTCGATGGGGCCGAGGATGCGCAGCTTGCACAGACCGTCCGGGCTGGTCAGCCCTGGCGTGGCGTGGGCCGGCACCGTTTCGATGGCCGGCGTGGCGGCGCGTTCGCCGCCCAGCAGCTCACCCATGTCCACGCCCAGGGCATTCGCCAGCCGCCACACCACGGCCACCGTGGGATTGGCCTGGTTGCGCTCGATCTGCGACAACATCGACTTGCTCACGCCGGCCCGCTTGGAGAGATCATCCAGCGACAGGCCACGGCTGCTGCGCAGCGCCTGCAGGGCAGCGCCGACGCGCGGGGGTTCGGTGTCCATGTTCATGCTTGACGGCAATAGACGTTTTTCAGATACTGCACGAAAGTTCGATATATCGAACAAGTTCACTTTACTGAATTGTGCATCAGGAGCAGCGCCATGAGCCAGGCTTTCTATCAACATCTGCAGACCGAACTGGACGGCATCCGTGCCGCCGGCCTCTTCAAGGCCGAGCGCATCATCACGACGCCCCAGGGTGCGGTCGTCAAGACGACCGATGGCCGCGAGGTCATCAACCTCTGCGCCAACAACTACCTCGGCCTGTCGTCGCATCCGAAGGTCATCGAAGCGGCCCACGAGGCCCTGCGCACCCACGGCTTCGGCCTGTCCTCGGTGCGCTTCATCTGCGGCACCCAGGATCTGCACAAGGAGCTGGAGGGCCGCATCGCCCGCTTCGTCGGCTGTGAGGACGCCATCCTCTACGCCGCGGCCTTCGACGCCAACGGTGGCCTCTTCGAGCCCCTGCTGGGCGAGCAGGACGCCATCATCAGCGACGCGCTCAACCACGCCTCCATCATCGACGGCATCCGCCTGTGCAAGGCCCAGCGCTACCGCTACGAGCACAACAACCTCGAGGACCTCGAGCGTTGCCTGAAGGAAGCCAAGGAGAAGGGCGCCCGCTTCACGCTGGTCTTCACCGACGGCGTGTTCTCCATGGACGGCACCATCGCCCAGCTCGACAAGATCCGCGCCCTGTGCGACCAATACGACGCGCTGCTGGGCATCGACGAATGCCACGCCAGCGGCTTCATGGGCAAGACCGGCCGCGGCACGGCCGAGCACCGCGGCGTGTTCGGCAAGATCGACATCATCACCGGCACCTTCGGCAAGGCCCTGGGCGGCGCCTCGGGCGGCTTCACGGCCGCGCGCAAGGAAGTGGTCGAGCTGCTGCGCCAGCGCTCGCGCCCCTATCTGTTCAGCAACACCCTGGCGCCCAGCATCGCCGGCGCGTCGCTGGCCGTGCTGGACCTGCTGGAGGGCTCGACCGCCCTGCGCGACAAGCTGGAAGCCAACACCGCCTACTTCCGCGCGGCCATCCAGGCGGCCGGCTTCGAGATCAAGCCCGGCACCCACCCCATCGTGCCCATCATGGTCTACGACGCGGTCAAGGCCCAGGAACTGAGCAAGCGCATCCTGGAGCTGGGCATCTACGCCGTCGGCTTCTTCTTCCCCGTCGTGCCCAAGGGCCAGGCCCGCATCCGCGTGCAGGTCTCGGCCGTGCACGAGCGCGAGCACCTGGAGAAGGCCGTCGCCGCCTTCACCCAGGCCGGCAAGGAACTGGGGATCCTGAAATGAGCACCCCGCGCATCCTCATCATCGGCGCCAACGGCCAGATCGGCACCGAGCTGGCGACCGAACTCGCCAAGCTGCACGGCAACGATGCCGTCATCACCAGCGACCTGAGCCCCCAGGGCCGCGTGCCCACGCTCAAGCACGAGATGCTGGACGTGACGGACGCCGGCGGCCTGACGACCATCGTAAAGCGCCACAAGATCACCCAGATCTACCACCTCGCCGCCGCCCTGTCGGCCAACGGCGAGAAGCACCCAATGTGGGCCTGGGACCTGAACATGAAGGGCCTGCTCAATGTGCTGGAACTGGCCCGGCACGAGAAGCTGGACAAGATCTTCTGGCCCAGCTCCATCGCTGCCTTCGGCCCCAACACGCCGGCAGTCGACACGCCGCAGACCACGGTCATGGACCCGACGACGGTCTACGGCATCTCCAAGCTGGCCGGCGAGCGCTGGTGCGCCTGGTACCACGCCAAGCATGGTGTCGACGTCCGCAGCCTGCGCTACCCCGGCCTCATCAGCTGGAAGACGCCGCCCGGCGGCGGCACGACCGACTACGCCGTCGAGATCTTCCACTCCGCCATCAAGGAAGGCCGCTACACCTGCTTCCTGAAGGAAGACCAGGCCCTGCCGATGATGTACATGCCCGATGCGCTGCGCGCCACCATCGAGCTCATGAACGCGCCGGCCGAAAGCGTGAAGCAGCGCGGCAGCTACAACCTCGCCGGCGTCAGCTTCACGCCCGAGCTGATCGCCGCTTCCATCCGCCGCCGCATCCCCGGCTTCACGATGGACTGCGTGCCCGACTTCCGCCAGGCCATCGCCGCCAGCTGGCCGCAGCGCATCGAAGACAGCACGGCCCAGGCCGACTGGGGTTGGAAGCTGCAGTACGACCTGGACGCCATGGTCGACGACATGCTGTCGAACCTGACGCGTGAACTGAAGCTGGCCTGACAGTCCAGGGACAGTCCGGGCTGCTAGGCTGGCGGCATGAAGTCAGTCGTAGCCGTCCTCGCCGGGGCCCTGGCCCTGCCCGTCCTCGCCCAGCAGGCTGAACAGGAGCCGGAAGGCCAGCCGGCCCGCTATCTGCTCGGCGCCTCGGTGGCCAGCCGGCCCGAATATGACGGCGCCACGACGCGCCAGACCAAGCTCAGGCCGCTGTGGGCCGTGCAGTGGGGGCGCTGGCGAATCAGCACCTCGGGGGGCAGCGCCATCCTCGGCTTCGGCCGCGACGCCGGCGGGGCCGGCGCCAGCACCTTGCTGATCGACAGCAGCAGGCTGCGCCTGGGCGTGGCCCTGCGGGTGGACAGCGGCCGCAACAGCGGCGACTCCAGCACCACCCAGGGCCTGCCCGACGTCAAGCGCACGCTGCGCGCCCGGCTTTACGCCAACTACAGCCTGGCGCCCGACTTGAACCTCGGCGCCAACCTCTCGCAGGACCTGCTCGGCCACAAGGGCGGGCTGACGGCGGGCGTGGACCTGGGCTGGCGCTTCTACCGCAGCCCGACGCTGGAATGGGCCAGCGGCATCGGCGTCTCGGCCGGCGACGCCACCAATATGCGCAGCTACTTCGGCGTCCCCGAGTCGGCCACCGCCGCCAGCGGCAAACCCGCTTACGAGCCCGGTGCCGGCCTGCGCGACGTGCATGCCGGCGTGAGCTTCACGCGGCCGCTGTCCAAGCACTGGTTCGCCTTCGGCGGCGCCGGCGGCAGCTACCTGCTGGGGCCGGCGGCGGACAGCCCGCTCACGCAGCAGCGCAAAGGGACTTACGCGAACCTCGGCATCGCCTGGCGCAACTAGAGCTTGACCTTGCCGCGCCAGATGTCGGCGTACATCACCCAGTCGCCCATGAAGCTGAACAGCGGGTATTTGAAGGTTGCCGGCCGGTTCTTCTCGAAGAAGAAATGCCCGATCCAGGCGAAGCCATAACCGCACAACAGGCCGTACAGCAGCCAGACCAGGGCACCGGTCGCCAGCAGCTGGAAGAGACAGAGCAGCACCAGCGTCGAGCCGACGAAGTGCAGGCGGCGGCAGACGCTGTTGCTGTGCTCGCTGAGGTAGAAGGGATAGAAGTCGGCGAAGCGGGTGAAGCGGTCGGTGCTCATGATGGGCATGCTGACACTGCGGCAGTAGGCCTTAGATTCAATCGCGGGTTGGGCCCGAGCGGCAAGCGGGCTTGCCCTGGCAACAATGAATCGATGCGCCCGTCACCCGCCACCGAATTCGAAGCCGTCATCCTCGGCGCCGGCATGTCCGGGCTGTGCATGGCCATCCAGCTGCAGCGCGCCGGCCTCCAGGACTTCCTCATCGTCGAGAAGTCCACCGGCATCGGCGGCACCTGGTGGGACAACCGCTACCCGGGCGCCCAGGTCGACATCCCGGCGCCGGCCTACAGCTTCAGCTTCGCGCCCAATCCGCACTGGACGCACCGCTTCGCCGACGCGCCCGAGATCCAGCGCTACCAGCAGCGCCTGGCCGAGAGCCACGACCTGCTGCCGCGCATGCGCCTGGGCCGCGCCATCGTCGATGCGAGCTTCGACGAACCGGCGGGGCGGTGGCATCTGAACCTGGACGACGGCAGCCGCATCACGGCGCGCTTCTTCGTCTGCAGCACCGGCCAGCTCAGCATTGCGCGCTGGCCCGACATCCCCGGGCTGGCTGATTTCCAGGGCCGCCTGCTGCACACCGGCCGCTGGCCCGCCGATGCCGACCTGGCCGGCAAGCGCATCGGTGTCATCGGCACCGGCTCGACGGCGGCTCAGCTGGTGCCGGCACTGGTGCCCACGGCGGGTCAATTGAAGGTCTTCCAGCGCACCCCGAACTGGGTGCTGCCGCGCCTGGACCGGCGCTACGGACGACTGGACCGCTGGCTGATGCGCGTGCCGGGCTATGCCGCGTTGACGCACAAGGCTTTCTGCGCCGCTCTGGACCTGGGGCGGCATGGCTTCGACGACGGCACTCTGGCCCGTCGCGCGGCCGTGGCGGTGGCCGATCGGCATCGCCGCCGAGTGAGCGACCCGGCCTTGCGCGAGGCCCTGACGCCGCGCTATCCGCTGGGCTGCAAGCGCATCATCTATTCCAACGACTACTACCCGGCCCTGCAGTTGCCGCAGTCCGAACTGGTCACGGCCGGCATCGAACGCATCACGCCCGCCGGAGTGCTGACGGCCGATGGTCGCGAGCGCGCACTGGATGCGCTGGTCTGCGCAACCGGCTACGACACCACCCACCCCTTGTCGGGCCTGCCGGTGCGCGGCCGGGGTGGGCGGCTGCTCAGCGACGCCTGGGCCGGCGGGCCGCAGGCCTATCTGGGTGTCAGCGTGCCGGACTTTCCCAACTTCTTCCTGATGTTGGGGCCGAACACGCTGACGGGGCACACCTCGGCCCTGTTGTCGCTGGAGCCCCAGGTCGAGCATGCCATCGCCTGCATGCAGCGCTTGCGGGGCGAGGGCGGCCGCTGGATTGCCGTGAAGGCCCAGGCGGCCCAGGCCCAGGACGCTGCATTGCAGAAGCGGCTGTCGACCTCGGTCTGGGCCCATTGCAATTCCTGGTACCGCGCCGAGGGCGGACGCATCGTCGCCATCTGGCCCGGCTTTGCGCGCGACTATGCCCGCGCGGTCCGCCGGCCCGACGCGGCCGCCTACGAGCTGGGCTGAAGCGCTGCCCTCAACGCCGCCAGCATGGCGTCGGGCGCCTCGGCCATCAGTGCATGGCCGGCCGGCAGCTTGTGGATGCGCGGCTTCAGCAGGCCGCCCAGCACCACGTTCTGCTTGGGTGAAGTCATCTGGTCGAGCGCGCCGAGGACGAAGTGCACCGGGCAGCTCACGCGTGCCGCGGCCGCTTCGCCACCGGCATAGCGGTCGCAGACCTGGAAGTCGTTCTCGAACAGGTTGACGGCCGTCTGGCGCGACTGCAGCCGCTTCATCAGCGCCATCGAGCCGCCGCGCAGCCAACTGCCGGGGCCCGGGTAGCCGGGCTTGGCGCTGGCCAGGGAATGCGAGAAGGCGGTGACCATGGCCATGGCCGCCTCGGGCTGGTCGCGTGCCGTCGTCAGCAGGGCTTCCGAGACCTTCATCGGATAGGCCGTGCCCACCATGACCAGGGTGCTGGCCCGCACTGCGGCTTCAAGCGCAATCAGTGAGCCCATGCTGTGGCCGACCAGGGTCGCCTTCTGCACGCCGGCGGCGTCCAGCAGCCGGTGCAGCCAGGACGCGATGTCCTCGACGCTCTTCAAGGGCATACCGCCGCTGCGGCCGTGACCAGGCAGGTCGACGGCCAGCACGCCATAGCCGTGATGGGCGCACCAGCGGGCCAGCAGGGTCCAGACGCTGTGGTCGTTCAGCGCGCCGTGGATGAAGACGACGCAGGGCAGGGCGGGGTCGAAGGGCTTGCCGCCGGTGTAGGCATAGGCCTCGTGGGAGTCGACCGTCAGCTTCATGACTTGCTCGCCACTTTGAGCGCCCGCTTCAGGTCGTCGATGAGGTCGGCCGGATCTTCCAGGCCGATGGACAGACGGATGGTGCCGGGGCCGATGCCGGCACTCTTCAGCGCGGCGTCGTCCATGCGGAAGTGGGTGGTGCTGGCCGGATGGATGACCAGGGACTTGGCGTCGCCGACATTGGCGAGGTGGGAAAAGATCTTCAGCGCCTCGATGAAGGCGCGCCCCTGCTCGCGGCTGCCCTTGAGGTCGAAGGAGAAGACCGCGCCGGCACCGCGCGGCATCAGCTTCTGGGCCAGGGCGTGGTCGGGGTGGGAGGCGAGGCCGGGGTAGGCCACCTTGTCGACGAGGTCGTGGGCTTGGAGGAACTCGGCCACCGCCTGTGCATTGGCGACGTGCCGGGCCATGCGCAGCGGCAGGGTCTCCAGCCCCTGCAGCATCAGCCAGGCGGTGTGCGGGCTCATGCAGGCGCCGAAGTCGCGCAGGCCCTCGCGGCGGGCGCGCAGCAAAAAGGCGCCGACGGTGCTCTCCTCGCTGAAGACCATGCCGTGGAAGCCCTCATACGGCTCACACAGCGTGTCGAACTTGCCGTGACGGTCGTGGGCGGCTTGCCAGTCGAACGAGCCGGCATCGACGAGTACGCCGCCAATGACGGTGCCATGGCCGCACAGGAATTTGGTGGCCGAGTGGTAGACCAGGTCGGCGCCCAGCTCGGCCGGTCGCTGCAGATAGGGCGTGGCGAAGGTGGCATCCACCAGCAGCGGCAGACCGGCCTCATGGGCAAGCGCCGAGACGGCCGGGATGTCCAGCACGTCCAGCCCCGGGTTGCCCAGCGACTCGCCGAACAGCAGCCGGGTCTCGGGCCGGATGGCCGCGCGCCAGGCGTCGAGGTCGCGCGGATTCACGAAGGTCGTTTCGATACCGAAACGCTTCAGCGTGTAGTGCAACAGGTTGTGGCTGCCGCCATACAGGGCCGTGCTGGCGACGATGTGGCCGCCGGCGCCCATCAGCGTGCAGATGGCCAGGTGCAGGGCCGCCTGGCCGCTGGCCGTGGCGATCGCGCCGACGCCGCCGTCCAGGGCCGCCATGCGCTCCTCGAAGACGGCCGTCGTCGGGTTGGAGAGCCGGCTGTAGACATGGCCTGCCCTCTCCATGTTGAACAGCGAGGCGGCGTGCTCGCTGCTCTCGAAGACGAAGGAGGCGCTCAAGTGCAGCGGCGTCGCCCGCGCGCCGGTGCCCGGATCGGGCGTGGCGCCGGCATGCAAAGCTAGGGTGTCGAAGCCCGGCATGGTGTTTTCTATGGTGTGGATGCGCGGGGATTGTGTGCTATGTTGCCCATGAGTTTTTGCCACGGAGGTTCCCATGAAAGTCGTCGATATCCTGCGTGTCAAAGGCGGCACCCTGTTCACCGTCACGCCCGACGAGCCGCTGAAGGATTCCCTCGCCGTCATGGCCGAGCGCGACATCGGCTCGCTGGTGGTCATGGAGCATGGCGACCTGGTGGGCATGCTGACCTTTCGCGAGGTCATCTCGGCGGTCGTCAAGAACAACGGCGCCGTCGGCACGACCATCGTGCGTTCGGTCATGGACGATGCGCCGCTGACCTGCACGCCCGAGACCGAGATCGACGAGGTGCGCCGCATGATGCTGGGCCGCCACGCCCGCTACATGCCGGTCATGAACGGCAAGACGCTGATGGGGGTCATCTCCCTGTACGACGTGGCTAAGGCCGTGGTGGACAGCCAGGACTTCGAGAACCGCATGCTCAAGGCCTATATCCGCGACTGGCCGGTCGAGGAAGGCACGGCCGAGGCCGAGCCCAAGCTCTAGTTCGCAACGCATGAAGGCGGCCTTTTCGGGCCGCTTTTGCTTTTGGGCGCCGCCTAAAATCGGTGGCATATGTCAGGCAGCACCTTCGGCGAACTCTTCCGCGTCACCAACTTCGGCGAAAGCCATGGCCCGGCCATCGGCTGCGTCATCGACGGCTGCCCCCCGGGCATGGCCCTCAGCGAGGCCGACATCCAGCCCGAGCTGGATCGTCGCCGCCCCGGCACCAGCCGGCACGTGACCCAGCGCAACGAGCCGGACGCGGTCAAGATCCTGTCCGGCGTCTACGAGGGCGTCACCACCGGCACGCCCATCTGCCTGCTGATCGAGAACACCGACCAGCGCAGCAAGGACTACGGCAACATCCTCGACACCTTCCGCCCCGGCCACGCCGACTACACCTACTGGCGCAAATACGGTGTACGCGATCCGCGCGGTGGCGGCCGCGCGTCGGCCCGGCTGACCGCGCCCATGGTCGGCGCCGGTGCCGTGGCCCGCAAATGGCTGCGCGAGAAGTACGGCACCGAGTTCCGCGGCTGCATGACCCAGCTGGGCGAGATCGAGATTCCCTTCGAAGGCTGGGAACACGTGGGGCAGAACCCCTTCTTCGCCGCCAACGCCAGCAAGATCGCGGCGCTGGAGGACTATATGGACGCTCTGCGCAAGGCCGGTGACTCGGTCGGCGCGCGCATCCGCGTCGAGGCCACCGGCGTGCCGGTGGGCCTGGGCGAGCCGCTGTTCGACAAGCTCGATGCCGACGTCGCCTACGCCATGATGGGCATCAATGCCGTCAAGGGTGTCGAGATCGGCGCCGGCTTCGCGGTCGTGGCCCAGAAGGGCACCGAGCATGGCGACGAGCTGAGTCGCGAAGGTTTTGCCAGCAACAACTCCGGCGGCATGCTGGGCGGCATCTCCACGGGCCAGGACATCGTCGCCAGCATCGCCATCAAGCCCACCAGCTCCATCCGCAGCCCCAAGGCCAGCATCGACCGCGCCGGCAACCCGTCGGTGGTGGAGACCTTCGGCCGCCACGACCCCTGCGTGGGCATCCGCGCCACGCCCATCGCCGAGGCCATGCTGGCCCTGGTGCTGATGGACCATGCCCTTCGTCATAGGGCGCAATGCGGCGACGTGAGGCTGCCCATCGACCCGATTCCGGCAACTCGTCCGGCCTGATCCGCAGTTCGTCGCCCGAAAGCCGCCGGCCTGATCGCCAGCCGGTGCAGCTCAGCCCCCGCAAACCGCGTTTCGTCACAAGCCCGCTGCGCCCCGACGCTCTCATTTCTAGACTGCAAAGGTCTGTATCAGAGAGCGTACTGGGGGAGCCATGCGTAAGTCGTTCAAGTTGGGTGCCGTTGCAGCTGTCGTGCTGCTGGTGGGCGGAGCCGGTGTGGCCGTCATGGCGAGCAAGGGCGATGGCCCGAAGAAGCCGGGTGACGATGCCAAGGCCAAGCCGGCCCTGGAGTTCGTCGCCAGTGAAGTCGTCAAGCCGACGCTGGCCGCCATGCCGGCCCAGATCGAGTTCAGCGGTCCGCTGGTGGCGCCGGGCACGGCCATGGTGCGCGCCAAGTCCAACGGCACCCTGCTGAACCTCGCCGTCGGCGAAGGCAGCCGCGTCAAGGCCGGCCAGGCTCTGGGCCAGGTCGACCTGGAAGAGCTGCGCTATCGCATCGCCGAGCGCGGCGCCAGCGTCGAGGCCATGCGGGCCCAGATGGAACAGGCCGAGCGCAGCTACAAGGCCAACGAAGGCCTGGCCGCCAAGAATTTCATCGCCCAGACGGCCCTGGACACCTCCCGCGCCGCCTACGAGTCGGCCCGCGCCAACTGGAATGCTGCCAAGGCCCAGCTGGACACCAGCCAGGTGACTATGCGTCAGGCAGCGCTGGTCGCGCCCATCAACGGCGTGGTCTCCAAGCGCCATGTGGTGCCTGGCGAAAAGGTGGCCGCCGAGCAGCAGATCCTGACCATCGTCGACCTGTCGCGGCTGGAACTGGCCGGCCTGGTCGGCACGCATGAAGTCAGCCGCCTCAAGCCCGGCATGACGGTGCAGGTCAAGGTGGAAGGCGTGGACGAGCCGGTCGAAGCCAAGATCGACCGCATCGCCCCCAGCGCCGAGCCGGGCACCCGCTCCATCGGCGTGACCCTGGTGCTGAGCAACCCCAAGGAGCTCTACCGCGCCGGCCAGTACGCCGTCGCCAAGGTGGTGCTGCCCGACGACACCCAGCGCCTGACGGTGCCCATCGCCGCCATCAGCCGCAACTCCGGCCAGGAGCAGGTCTGGATGATCGAGAGCGGGGCCCTGGTGCGCCGCATCGTGACGACAGGGCGCAGCGATGCCCGCGACGGCCGTGTCGAGATCCTGAACGGCCTCAAGCCCGAGGCCCAGGTGCTGGCGGCCCGCTTCGACAATCTGCGCGAAGGCGACAAGGCGACCATCGTGGCCGCCAAGTCAGCCAAGGTCGCCAGCGCGGCGGCTTCGGCCACCGCTCAACAGTGAGGGCCACACCATGTGGATGACCCGCGTTTCCATCCAGAACCCGGTCTTCGCGACCATGGTGATGGTGGCCCTGTGCGTGCTGGGCCTGTTCTCCTACGCCAAGCTGGGCGTCGAGCAGATGCCCGACATCTCCCTGCCCGGCGCCTGGATCGACATCCGCTACCCCGGCGCCTCGCCCGAGGCCGTCGAGCGTGAAGTCGCCAAGCCGCTGGAAGAGGCGCTGAACAGCATCGCCGGCGTCGACCGCATCCAGTCGCGCAGCTTCGAAGGCCGCGTGCAGGCCAGCGTCGAGTTCAGCCTGAGCACCGACATGAGCCGCGCCATGCAGGACCTGCGTGACCGCGTCGCCGCCGCCCAGGCTGCCTTCCCCAAGGACGTCAAGCCGCCGACAGTGTCGCGCTTCCAGGCCGACAACGCCCAGCCCGTCGTCGTCATGGCCCTGCTGAGCCTCACGCGCGGTGCGCGCGAGCTGTCCATGATGGCCGACCTGATGGTCTCCAAGCGTCTGGGGCGCGTCGAAGGCGTGGCCAAGGTCGACGTCGGCGGCATGGTGACCCGCGAGGTGCGCATCGACCTCGACCCCATGCGCCTGCGCGCCTACGGCGTGACGCCGGCCGAGATCTCCAAGGCCCTGGCCGACGCCAACAGCGACCAGCCCGTGGGCCTGCTGTCCGACTCCAACTCCGACGCCATCCTGCGCGTCGAAGGCCGCGTCAAGGACCCCAAGCAGTTCTCGCAGATGGTCGTCGCCCGCCGCGGCAACCTGGCACTGACGCTGAACGACCTGGGCACCCTGGTCGAGCGTGAGCGCGAGGTCGACAGCATCGCCCGCATCAACGGCCAGCCGGCCGTCAGCTTCAACGTCTTCAAGCAGCAGGACGCCAACATCGTGGCGACCGGCGATGCCATCAAGGACGCGATGGAGGAACTGCGCAAGGTGTTGCCCAAGGATGTCGAGCTGCGCCTGATCTACGCCAACTCCGATTTCGTCAAGGGCTCGCTGACCGGCCTGAAGCACACGCTGATCGAAGGCGCCCTGCTGACCGTGGCCATCGTCTTCCTGTTCCTGCACAGCTGGCGCTCGACCATCATCACCGGCCTGACCCTGCCCATCGCCGTCATCTCCAGCTTCATCGCCGTGCAGGCCTTCGGCTTCACGCTGAACTTCATGACGATGATGGCGCTCTCGCTGTGCATCGGCCTGCTGATCGACGACGCCATCGTCGTGCGCGAGAACATCGTGCGCCACGTGGCCATGGGCAAGGACCATCACACCGCGGCCGCCGACGGCACCAACGAGATCGGCCTGGCGGTGATGGCCACCACCTTCGCCATCTGCGCCGTGTTCGTGCCCGTCGCCTTCATGGGCGGCATCATCGGCAAGTTCTTCTATCCCTTCGGCATCACCGTCGCGGTGGCCGTGCTGGTCAGCCTGTTCGTCAGCTTCACGCTCGACCCCATGCTGTCCTCGGTCTGGCACGACCCGGTCAACACGCGCATCAAGCACTGGCCCGTCATCGGCCACGCCATCCGCGCCACCGACTGGAGCATGGAGCATCTGCACGACGGCTACGAGCGCCTGATCAAGTGGGCCTTCTCCGGCCGCCGCTACCGCGTCTTCGTGCCGCCCATCCCCGCCTACGGCCATCCCTTCGACGCCAATGGCAAGCGCGACAAGGCCGCCAGGCGCGTGTTCCGCTTCGCCACGCTGACGCCGCGCGGCCTGGTGATGTGGGGCGCCGTCGCCAGCTTCGTCATCGCGCTGATGCTGGCACCCATGGTGGGCAGCGAGTTCGTACCCGAGACCGACAACGGCTTCACGCAGGTCAATCTGCGCATGCCGGTGGCGTCGAGCGTCGAGCGCGGCAGTGCCAAGGTCGCGCAGATCGAGGAGATCCTCAAGAACTACCCCGAGATCAAGACCGTCTCGACGGTGGTCGGCAGCACCGGTGAAGGCCTGGCGACGGGCCGCAACCAGGCGGCGCTGAACATCTCCCTGAGCGACCGCAGCGAGCGCAAGCGCACGCAGAAGGAGATCGAGGACGCCATCCGCGCCGACATCGCCAAGATTCCCGGCATCGAGGTCAGCGTCGGCTTCAACCGCCCCATCTGGGTCACCATCCTCGGCACCGACCCCGAAGTGCTGACCCAGGTCGCCAAGGACTTCGCCGAGAACCTGAAGAAGATCCCCGGCGCCGTCGACGTCGACCTGACCGTCAAGCCCGGCCTGCCCGCCTTCGCCGTGCGCCTGAAGGACTCGGCCATCCGCGAGCTCGGCCTGACCGCGCCGCAGATCGCATCAAGCTTGCGCGCCTACGTCAACGGCGACGTGGCGACCTATTGGACGACGCCGGACGGCAACCAGGTCGAGGTGCTGCTGCGCCTGCCGCGCGACCAGCGCGAGCGCATCGAGCAGATGAGCAAGCTGCCGGTGGCCTTCTCCAAGGACGGCGCGCCCATCACGCTGGACCAGGTTGCCACCATCGAGCCGGTGTTCAACCCCGAGGTGATCCGCCGCGAGAACCTGCAGCGCCGCGAGGCCGTGTTCGCCGGCGTCCAGGGCCGCCCGGGCGGCGACGTCAACGCCGATGTGCAGAAGCTCATCAAGAACACCCAGTTGCCCCCGGGCATCAGCTTCAAGGTGGACGGCGCCGGCAAGCAGCAGGCCGAGGCCTTCAACGGCCTGCTGGCAGCCATGGGCCTGGCGGTGATCTTCATCTACATCGTGCTGGCCAGCCAGTTCGGCAGCTTCCTGCAGCCCATCGCCATCATGGCCTCGCTGCCTCTGGCCCTGATCGGCGTCATGCTGGCCCTGCTGCTGTGGAGGTCGACGCTGAACGTCTTCTCGATGATCGGCCTGGTGATGCTGATGGGCCTGGTGACCAAGAACGCCATCCTGCTGGTGGACTTCGCCAACCATGCCCGCAAGGCCGGGGCGACGATTGCCGACGCGTTGCTGCAGGCCGGCCTGATCCGCATGCGCCCCATCATCATGACGACGGCCGCCATGGTCTTCGGCATGCTGCCCATGGCCATCGCGCTGAACGACGGCGGCGAAATCCAGGCACCCATGGGCCGCGCCATCATCGGCGGCGTCATCACCTCGACGCTGCTGACCCTGGTGGTGGTGCCGGTGCTCTACAGCTATCTGGTGCGGGAAAAGAAGCCCGCCAAGAAGGCCGCGGAGCAGGGTGGCGCCACGGCACTGCCGCTGCACGGCATGCCCGGCGCGATGCCGGCAGACAAGGAATAAGCAACGATCTCCCTCGAGCGCGCTCCAGCGCTGGGCCGGCCACTTCGGTGGTCGGCCTTTTTTTGCGGGCCCTGCCGGGTTGCAATGTCGGCCAGACCCGCTAAGTTCTGCCCTGGGGAAGCCGATAAGAACCCTGGAAAGCCTCCACTCTCTCCACATGGCCAGCATTGAACGCCTGAACGGCACGTCTTCGGCAAGCCCCGCGAGCGCAGCCGCGCCACGAGCGCCGGCCACGGCCGGCAGCGAGCTTGCAAAGCTCGAAACCCAGCTCTCCGACTGGGTTCACTGCCCGTCCTGCAAGACGCCGGCCGGCAAGGCCAAGATCGCCGAAATCACCGACAAGATCGATGCCATCAAGGCCCAGGTCAAGACGGCCGAAGACGCCAAGGCGGCTGCGGTGCGCGGCCACCAAGCCATGGAGTCGTCGAAGGCCGCAGTGCCGGGCGTGCGATTCGATGGCCAGGGCGGCTGGCTGAACGAACTGGCCTAGACGGCGGCCTCAGCCCGAACAGACCTCCCGCACACGGCCGCGCAGCCAACGGTGGGCGGCGTCGCCATCCATGCGTGGATGCCACAGCAGCGAGACGGTGAAGGCCTCCATCGCCAGCGGCAGATCGAAGCTCAGCAGACCGTCCCGCAGCTGACCCGTATGCCGCTCCGGCACCGTCGCAATCAGGTCGGTGCCGCGAGCGATGGCCAGGGCCTCGGAGAAGCCGGCCACGGTGATGGCGAAGCCGCGGCTCAGGCCCAGGCCTGAGAGCGCGTCGTCCACATGCCCCGGCCTGCTGCCGCGGCGGGCAATGGCGATGTGTTGTCCCGCGGCGTAGCGCTGGGCCGTGAGCTTGCCGCGCGCGAGCGGGTGGCCGGCGCGGACGACACCCACGAAGCGATCGCGGAACAGCGCCTGGGCGCGCAGTTCCGGTCCCGTGTTGGAGCCGACCACGCCGGTCTCGAGGTCCACGCTGCCGTCGCGCAGCGGTCCGCTGTCCCGGTCCGGCTTGGGCACGAAGCGCAGCCGCACGCCCGGCGCTTCACTCGCGACTCGTTGGAGCAACGCCGCGCCGAAGTTCTCGACAAAGCCTTCGCGCGTGCGCAGCGTGAACTCGCGCTGCAATTTGGCGAGATCCAGTTCCGCCGCCGGCCGCAGCGCCGCCTGGACCTCCTGCAGCAGCGGGCCGACCCGTTCACGCAACTCCAGCGCGCGCGGGGAGGGCACCAGCCCTCGCCCGGCGCGCACCAGCAGCGGGTCGCCGGTCGCTTCGCGCAGCCGGGCCAGGGACCGACTCATGGCCGACGGGCTGAGCCGCAGCCGCCTGGCGGCGCCCGCGACGCTGCCTTCGGCCAGCAGGGCGTCCAGCGTCAGCAAGAGGTTGAGGTCGGCGTCGGACATGGCGTCTCGTGCAGGTATGAAGTGCAAATGATGCGTCTTCCGCCATGCATCGCCAAGGCCTAAGGTCTGGGCATGACATCCGCCGCCACCCAATCCGCCCCTCCCGTCGCCGCTGCGGCGCCCGTTGCCGTGCTCACCAGCCTGGCCCTGGGCATGCTGCTGCCGGCCCTGGCCATCAGCAGCGCCAACGTCGCGCTGCCGACGCTGGCCGAGGCCTTCGGCGCCCGCTTCGCCGAGGTGCAATGGGTGGTGCTGGCCTATCTGCTGGCGACGACGACGCTGATCGTCGGGGCCGGCCGTCTCGGTGATCTGTTCGGCCGCCGGCGCCTGCTGCTGGGCGGTATCGCGCTGTTCTCGGCCGCATCCGCTGGGGCGGCACTGGCTCCCGGCCTCGGCTGGCTGATCGCCGCGCGTGCCGTGCAGGGCCTGGGTGCCGCGGCCATGATGGCCCTGACCCTGGCCTTTGTCGGTGAGACGGTGCCCAAGGCCCGCACCGGCAGCGCGATGGGACTGCTGGGCACCATGTCGGCCGTCGGCACGGCCCTCGGTCCCTCGATGGGCGGGCTGTTGATCGCCGCCACGGGCTGGCGGGCGATCTTCGCGGTCAACCTGCCGCTGGGCCTGCTGGCCCTCCTGCTGGCCTGGCGTTGCCTGCCGGCCGACCAACCCCGGCGGGGTGCACCGCGCTTCGACATCCTCGGCACGGTGTTGCTCGCGCTGACCCTCGCTGCCTATGCCCTCGGCATGACCCGGCACCCGGGCCTGCTGATGGCATCGGCCGCTGGCCTGGTGCTCTTCATCGGCGTCGAGTCCCGTGTTGCCGCGCCGCTGTTGAAGCTCGAGCAATTCCGTGATCAGGCGTTGAGCGCCAGCCTGGCGATGAACGCCCTGGTCTCGACCGTCATGATGGCGACGCTGGTCGTCGGCCCCTTTCACCTCGGGCAGGGTCTGGGTCTCGGGGCCGCGGCCGTCGGCGCGCTGATGTCCATCGGTCCCATCGTGTCGGCCTTCAGCGGCGTGCCGGCCGGGCGCCTCGTCGACCGCTTCGGCGCTCGCCCGATGGCCCGTGTCGGCCTGGCCGCGATGACGCTGGGCTGCGCCCTCATCGGCCTGCTGCCGGCTGCGCTCGGTGCCCTGGGCTATGTCGGGCCGCTGGTCATCGTCACGCCGGGCTATGCGCTTTTCCAGGCTGCCAACAACACGGCCGTCATGGCCGATGTGGCGCCCGATCAGCGCGGCGTCGTCTCCGCGCTGCTGACGCTGTCCCGTAATCTCGGCCTCGTCACCGGGGCTGCCGCGCTGGGTGCTGTCTTCGCGGCTGCAGGCTTGCAAGTCGCCTTCGCGATTGCGACAGGCCTGGTTCTCATGGCGCTCGCCCTTGCCAAGCTCGCCCGTTGACCCGCACAATCGCCCCCGCTCCGGGGTGCCCGGGCTTGCTCAAGCAGGCTCGACGCTGAGACGGTCACCGAAGACCGAACCCGTGAACTTGAACCGGCTAGTACCGGCGTAAGGAGAGCGCATGCCTTGAAGCATGCAGGCGAGGGCCGTCCGTCCTCGCCCTGCGTCCACAGGCGGCCACGGAGCAACCGAACCCAACGCTCCAGGAGTCCGCCGCCGTGAATGCCCCCGAAAAGAATCTCTCCCTCGATGAGCGCCTGTCGCTGACACGCGAGCCCTTTCCCGCGTCCACCAAGACCTATGTGACCGGCAACCGGCCCGATGTGTGCGTGCCCATGCGCGAGATCGCGCTGACCAACGGCGAGACCGTCGTCGTGCACGACACCTCCGGCCCCTACACCGACCCGAAGGCGCAGATCGACGTGCGCCGCGGCCTGCCGGCCGTGCGTTCCAGCTGGGTCTCGGACCGCGGCGACACCGAGGCCTACGCCGGCCGCCAGCGCGTGGCCCTGGACGACGGCGGCAAACATGAGGACAACGAGCGCATTGCCCAGTTGCGCGCCGAGGCCGCCGCGCTGCAGCGCCAGCCGCGCCGGGCCACGCCGGGTGGCAACGTCAGCCAGCTGCACTACGCCCGCCGCGGCATCATCACGCCGGAGATGGAGTTCGTCGCCCTGCGCGAGAACGGCAAGCGCGAGTGGATGCGCGACTACCTGGGCGATGCCGAGCGCGAGCAGCGCCTGCGCGGCGACCCGCTGGGCGCCTTCATCCCCGACATCATCACGCCCGAATTCGTGCGCCAGGAAGTGGCCCGCGGCCGTGCCGTCATCCCGGCCAACATCAACCACACCGAGCTCGAGCCGACCATCATCGGCCGCAACTTCCTCGTCAAGGTCAATGCCAACATCGGCAATTCGGCCGTCACCTCCAGCATCGAGGAGGAGGTCGAGAAGCTGGTGTGGAGCATCCGCTGGGGTGCGGACACGGTGATGGACCTCTCCACCGGCCGCAACATCCACACGACGCGCGACTGGATCGTGCGCAACTCGCCGGTGCCCATCGGCACCGTGCCCATCTACCAGGCGCTGGAGAAGGTCGGCGGCGTGGCCGAGGACCTGAGCTGGGCCGTCTTCCGCGACACGCTGATCGAACAGGCCGAGCAGGGCGTCGACTACTTCACCATCCACGCCGGCCTGCGCCTGCCCTTCATCCCGATGACCACCAAGCGCCGCACCGGCATCGTGTCGCGCGGCGGCTCCATCCTGGCCAAGTGGTGCATCACCCACCACCGCGAGAACTTCCTGTACACGCACTTCGAAGAGATCTGCGAAATCATGAAGGCCTATGACGTGACCTTCTCGCTGGGCGACGGCCTGCGCCCCGGCAGCGGCGCCGACGCCAACGACGAGGCCCAGTTCGCCGAGCTGCGCACCCTGGGCGAATTGACGCAGGTGGCTTGGAAGCATGACGTGCAGACCATGATCGAAGGCCCGGGCCATGTGCCCATGCACCTCATCCAGGCCAACATGGCCGAGCAGCTGAAGCACTGCCACGAAGCGCCGTTCTACACCCTGGGCCCGCTGACCATCGACATCGCGCCGGGCTATGACCACATCGCCTCGGCCATAGGCGCCGCCATGATCGGCTGGATGGGTACGGCCATGCTCTGCTATGTGACGCCCAAGGAGCACCTGGGCCTGCCCGACCGCGACGACGTCAAGCAGGGGCTGATCGCCTACAAGATCGCCGCCCATGCCGCCGACATCGCCAAGGGCCACCCCGGTGCCCGAGCGCGTGACGACGCGATGAGCAAGGCGCGCTTCGAGTTCCGCTGGAACGATCAGTTCGCCCTCGGCCTGGACCCCGACACGGCGCGCGACTATCACGACGAGACCCTGCCCAAGGACTCGTCAAAGGAGGCCCACTTCTGCTCGATGTGCGGCCCCAAGTTCTGCTCGATGAAGATCACCCAGGACGTGCGCGAGTACGCCGCAGCCAAAGGCTTGGAGGCCGCCGAAGTGGTGGCCGACGGCATGGCGCAGAAATCGGCCGAGTTCAAGGCCGGCGGCGGCGAGTTCTACATCCCCATCAAGCCGCAAGCCTGATGGCCAGCATCGCCATTGCGGGTGCCGGCGTCCTGGGCCGGCTGCTGGCCTGGCAGCTCGCGCGGGCCGGGCACCGCGTCAGCGTCGTCGATCCTGCCGAAGGGCCGGCTCAACCCGGCGCGGCGGGCTTCGCGGCCGCGGGCATGCTGAGCCCGCTGGCCGAGCGCGAGCATGCCGAGCCCGAGGTCGTCGAGCTGGGCTGGCGATCGCTGCAGCTGTGGCCGCAGATCGCTGCGGCCCTCGGCCGGCCCGAGTTGGTGAAGACCGAGGGCAGCCTGCTGCTGGCGCATGGCTGCGATCTGGGCGCTGCGCTTCGGGTGCTGGCGCGGCTGCAGGGCGAGCCCGAGCCGCTGAACCGTGCCGCGCTGCAGATGCTGGAACCCGCGCTCGCGCCGGACCTCAAGGCCTGGTGGCTGCCGGGCGAGGGCCAGTTGCTGCCGCGTGAGCTCCTGGTCGCCTTGGCGGATCAGGCAGGCAGCGTGGATTGGCACTGGGGGCGCCGCGCCGTGGCCGTGCGGCCGCATCGTCTCGAACTGGACGACGGCCACCGGCTCGACGCCGATCTCGTCATCGACACCCGCGGACTCGGCGCCAAGGCGGACATGCCGGGCCTGCGCGGCGTGCGTGGCGAAATCCTGTGGCTGCACGCGCCGGGCGTGGCCCTGCAAAGGCCGGTGCGGCTGATGCACCCGCGCCATCGTGTCTACCTCGTGCCGCGGCCGGGCGATGTCATCGTGGTCGGCGCCTCGGAAGTCGAAAGCGAGGACCGCTCGCCCGTCAGCCTGCGCAGCGCCGTCGAGCTGATGGCTGCCGCCCACAGCGTCATGCCGGCGTTGGCGGAAGCGCGCATCGCGCACATGGAAACCCATCTGCGCCCGGCGCTGCCCGACCACAAGCCGCGCATGGATCACGAGCCCGGCCTGCTGCGCATCAACGGCCTGTTCCGCCATGGCTGGTTGCTGGCACCGGCGCTGGCCGAGAAAGCACTCGAGCATGTCTGAGTTCACCCTCAACCAACAACCCCAGCCTTGGCGCGAAGGCCTCAACGTCGCCGCGCTGCTGGCCGAGCAGGGCAGGGCGGCCGACGCCGTCGCCACCGCCATCAACGGGGTCTTCGTGCCGCGCCTGCGCCGTGAAGCGACGCTGATCCAGCCCGGCGACGAGCTGACCTTGATCCAACCCATCACCGGAGGCTAGGCATGTCTTGGACCCTCTACGGCCGCCTACTGACGAGCCGCTTCCTGCTCGGCACCGCCGGCTACCCCTCGCCCGATGTGCTGCGCCAGGCCGTCGTCGCCAGCGGCACCCAGGTGCTGACCGTCGGCTTGAAGCGCACGCTGGCCGCGGCCGGCGACAACGGCTTCGTGGCCGCCATCCGCGCGACGCTGCGCGAGACCGGCGGCCATCTGCTGCCCAACACCGCCGGCTGCCGCACCGCGCAGGAGGCCATCACGCTCGCCCAGATGGCGCGCGAGCTCTACGCCACGGCATGGATCAAGCTCGAGGTCGTCGGCGACGAGTACACCTTGCAGCCCGACCCCTGGGAGCTGGTCGCCGCCGCCGAGGCCCTGGTCAAGGATGGCTTCCAGGTCTTTCCCTACTGCACCGACGACCTCATCACCTGCCGCCGCCTGCTCGACGTCGGCTGCGAAGTGCTGATGCCCTGGGGCGCGCCCATAGGCTCGGGCCAGGGCCTGCTCAACCCGTTCGCGCTGCGCACGCTGCGCGAACGACTGCCCGGCGTGCCGCTGATCGTCGATGCCGGCATCGGCGCTCCCTCACACGCCGCTCAGGCCATGGAGCTGGGCTATGACGGCGTGCTGCTGAACTCGGCCGTCGCCCAGGCGGGGGACCCCATCCGCATGGCCGCGGCGTTCGGCCAGGCCATTGCGGCCGGGCGGCTCGGTTTCGAAGCGGGTGTCATGGCCAGACAGGACATGGCGGTCGCGAGCACGCCGGTGGGTGGGCGGCCCTTCCTGATCTCATGAACAACAGCAAGCCCCCCATCCTCTGGAGCATTGCCGGCCTGGACAGCGGCGGCGGCGCGGGCCTGTCGGCCGACCAGCGCGCGGCCGACGCGGCCGGCGTCCATCTATGCCCCGTTGCGGCGGCTTTGACGGCGCAAAACAGCGTCGCCGTCCAGGCGGTCTTTCCGGTGTCGGCCGAACGCCTGGACGCGCAACTGGCGGCGTTGGAGGAGGATCTGCCTCCCGCGGCGGTCAAGACCGGCCTGCTCGGCGGTGTCGAGCAACTGCGCGTCGTCGTGCGCTGGATCGACCGCCTGCGTGAACGCGGCCCCGTTGCCCTCGTCGTTGACCCGGTGCTGCGCGCGTCCACCGGCGCCAACCTGGCCAACGCGGCCTTGCTGCGGGCCTATCGCGAGGAACTGCTGCCGCGCGCCGACGCCGTCACGCCCAACCGCAGCGAAGCGGCCCGACTCGTGGGCGAGGCCAGCCCTGCGGAACAGGCCCGTGCGCTGCGGGGCCTCGGCACGAGCGCGGTCTGCATCACCGGCGGCGACGAGTCGGGTGATCTCGCCCTCGACTGGCTGGACGCCGAACACGCGACAGGCTGGCTGGCCCTGCCGCGGCGGCAGTCGCGGGACAACCATGGCACGGGTTGCACCTTCGCGACCGCCCTGGCTGCCGCCCTGGCGCGCGGCTTTGTCGCAGCGGATGCCGCCGTCATCGCCAAGATGCTGACGACATCGGGGCTCGGTGCGAACCTTCAGGCGCCCGGAGCCAGCGCCGGGCCGGTGCGGCCTCGCCCCGACTTCATCCGCGATGCCCAGCTGTTGCCGGCCCTGTTCGACGATGAATCGCCGCCGACGGCCTGGCCCGCGTCATGCGGCGGCCCCCCGGCCGTCGAAGGCGTCTATGCGATCACCGACATCGGCGCCCATGCAGCCCGCCTGTTCGACGCCGGCCTGCAAACCGTCCAACTGCGCGTCAAGCGCGGCGCCGACGAGGCTCAGGCCGATTGGCAGGCGCGCTTGCAGGCCGAGATCGGGGCCGCGCGCCGAAGCGGCGGGACGCTCATCGTCAACGACCATTGGCGTGAGGCGCTGGCCGCGGGCGTCGATTTCGTCCACCTCGGCCAGGAGGACCTGCTGGCGCTGTCCGCCGCCGATCGCCGTGACCTCGCCGCGGCGCGCGAGCGGGGGTTGCGCCTGGGCCTGAGTTCGCACAGCCTTTGGGAGCTGGCGCGTGCCCGGGCCTGGGGGCCTGACTACGTCGCCTGCGGCCCGGTGTGGCCGACCCTGACCAAGGCCATGCCCTGGCGGCCTCAGGGCCTGGTCAACCTGGCCTGGTGGGTGGCCGTCGCGCCGGCGCCGGTGGTGGGCATAGGCGGCGTGCTGGAACCCGGGCAGTTGGCCGATATCGCGGCCTGCGGTGCGGGTGCTGGCTGCGTGGTGCGTGGACTCGAAGCCGACAGCGCGCACTCGCCGCAAGCCTGGCAGAAGGCTTGGCAGCGAGGGCGTGACGCGGTGCCGTCCCGGGCGCCGGCATGGCCATGCCCCAGCCTGCCCGTCAAGCCCCGTTGAGGGGTTCGCCCCCGATCCGGGTGTCGGCGGGCTTTACAGCGCCAGTTACAACTACTTGGGGTTTCATAGGAGAAACCAGGGTTGGCCTGGAGATTGCTTCAAGCCTTCTGATTGCCTGGAGAACAAGATGAACTTCCGTACCGTCCTTGCCGGTGTCGCCCTCGCGGCCTCGGCGCTGGCCGCCCAAGCCAACCCCGTCCTCGTCATGCGCGCCGTGGGCGGCATTGATCTGAACAACCTGCTCATCGGTCAGAGCTTCCAGGTCGAAGTGATCATCCATGGCGATACGCAAGGTGAGGTGGACGCCGGTTCGGGAGGCGGTGCCTTTGATGATGGGTCGCCGTTCCTCGCAGCACCGGGCTCCGCGTTTGGCACGGTGAAGAACGGTGTCGATTGGACGCTGGATCCTTCGCTGTTCATCATCGACTACCAAGCCCAGCAGGCTGGCAGCGGTGCCATCTTCACTCAATCCAGCTGCCTGGTTTCCAACCTCCAGAACTATGGCTGCGGCTTCGCCAGCGGCCCGCTGAGCTTCACGGTGCGTGATCCCAAGCGCCTGCCGGAGCCGGCCAGTCTGGCCCTCGTGGGTCTGACGTTGCTGGGCCTGGGCGTCGCTCGCCGCCGCGCCTGAACCCCGCGGCCGCCGTGCCGCTCAACTCGCGACCAGGGCCCCGCAGCGGGCCCTGATGCTTTCTGCGAGCCGCCGCAGAGCCGGTGTCAGGCGGTGCCGCCCCACCGCCATCCAATGCAGCGGTGCCGGCTCGCCCAGCCAGCCGGGCAGCAGCGGCAGCAGGCGTCCCGCGGCCAGATCGGCGGCGACGTCCAGCCGGCTCTTGTAGGCGATCCCCAGCCCCGCCACCGCCCATTCGCGCACCAGGCTGCCGTCGTCGGCGATGCGGCTGCCGCCCACTTCGATGGCCGTTGTCTCCCCCTCGGGCGAGGTGAAGCGCCAGCGGCCATGCAGGGTCTCTCCCAGGCCCCAGCGCAGGCAGTCGTGAGCCCTGAGCTCGGTCGGCGTGCGGGGCTGGCCGTGGCGGGCGATGTAGGCCGGGCTGGCGCACAGCACGCGGCGGTTGTCGGGTGCCAGTGGCAGGGCGACCAGGCTGGAGTCCGGCGGTTCGCCGTAGCGCACCGCATAGTCCACCGGGTCCTGCACCAGGTCGGCGAGGCGATCGCTCAGCCGCAGTTCCAGTGCCAGCCGTGGCCCGGCCTCGGTGGCGATGAAGTCCTCGATCCAGCGCCACAGATGCTGCCGGCCGACGTCGCTCGGCAGGCTCACGCGCAACCGGCCGCTGAGCGGCTGCTCCACGCCCGTCGCTTCGCGCAGCGCGGCCTGACCGTCTTCCCAGGTGGCGACCAGTTGGCGCGCATGCGGCAGCCATTGCTCACCGGCATCGGTCAGGCGCAGGCGCCGCGTCGAGCGCTCGAACAGGCGCACGCCCAGCTCGCGCTCCAGCCGCGCAATCGTGGCGCTGGCCTGCACCGGGCCCAGGTCGAGCCGCCTCGCCGCGGCCGAGAAGCTGCCGGCGTCGGCCGCCGCAATGAAGAGCTGCAGGGGTGAAAGTCGATCCATCTTCACTTGTTTGATGAAACTGATTCACCAATCCTAGGCTTTATGAAAGGAATTTGCGGCGCCACCATGACGGCCATCGTTGAATCACCTGGAAAGAGCGCCCATGAAAGCCGTCGGCTATCTGCAATCCCTGCCCATCGACCACCCCGAATCCCTGGTGGACCTGGAACTGCCGGCACCCACGCCGGGCCCGCTGGACCTGCTGGTTCGCGTGGCCGCGGTCTCGGTCAATCCGGTCGACACCAAGGTGCGCCGCAACCGCGCGCCGCAGGCCGGCCAGCCCGAGGTGCTGGGATGGGACGCGGTCGGCCGCGTCGAGGCCCTGGGTCGCAACGTCACCGGCTTCGCCGTCGGTGACCGCATCTACTACGCCGGCGGCATCAACCGCCCCGGTTCCAACGCCGAACTGCAGCTCGTCGACCACCGCATCGCCGCCCATGCACCGCGGAGCCTGAGCGATGCCGAAGCCGCGGCCCTGCCGCTGACGGCCATCACGGCCTGGGAACTGCTGTTCGATCGCCTGGGCGTGACTGAGGGCGGGGGCGCGGGCCAGAGCCTGCTCGTCGTCGGCGCGGCCGGCGGCGTCGGATCCATCCTCTTGCAACTGGCGCGTCGCCTGACGAAGTTGCGCGTCATCGGCACCGCCAGCCGCCCGCAGACCCAGGCCTGGGCCCGGGAACTCGGCGCGCACGCCGTCATCGACCACAGCCAGCCCTGGCGGCCCCAGCTGGTTGCGGCCGGGGTGGCCGAAGTCGAATTCGTCGCCAGCCTGACCCACACCGAACAGCATTGGGACGCCATCGTCGACATCGCGGCGCCGCAGGGCCGCGTCGGTCTCATCGACGACCTGTCGGGCCCCATCGACGTGATGACGCTCAAGCGCAAGGCCCTGTCCCTGCATTGGGAAATGATGTTCACGCGGCCGCTGTTCGGCACGGCCGACATTGCCGAGCAGGGACGGCTGCTGGCGCGCGTCGCCACGCTGGTGGACGAAGGCCAGCTGCGCACCACGGTCAGCGAGGCGCTGAGCCCCATCAATGCGCACAACCTGCGCCGGGCGCATGAACTGGTCGAATCCGGCCGCATGCGAGGAAAGATCGTGCTCAGCGGCTTCTGACCGTCGGATTGCAAGGGCGCGTATCTGCGTCCTTCTCCGACGCATCCGCCACCCGCGCCTGTCTAGGCTGCGGAGCATGACGATCTTCATCGGCACCGCGGACTGGGCCCTGGGGGCCGACGGCGCGGCGGCCTTCCAGGCCGAGTGCTTCGACCTGCAGCGCTTTGCAGGCCTGATGGACTGCGTGGAGATCAATTCGTGCTTCTATCGCAGCCACCGGCCCCGCGTCTACGAGCGCTGGGCCGAGTGCACGCCCGCTGATTTCCGCTTCGCCGTCAAATGCCCCAAGCTGATCTCGCATGGATGCCGGCTCGAAGCCGCGCGGGAGCCGCTACAACGCTTCGTGGACGCCGCCGCCGCTCTCGGACCGAAGTGGTGTGTGCTGCTGGTGCAGCTGCCGACGTCACTGGCCTACGACGACCGCCTGGCAGGGCGCTTCTTCGAGCAGGCGCATGCCTGCTTCGGCGCTGCCATCGTCTGCGAGCCGCGGCACCCGAGCTGGTTCACGCCGCCGGCCGAGCGCCTGCTGCGTGAGCTTGAGGTGTCGCGGGCTGCCATCGATCCCGCCAAATGGCCGCAGGCGGCCGAGCCAGGGGGATGGGCCCAGGCCATCGCGATGGACCACGCGCCGACGCTGTACAGCCGCTGGCACGGCGCGCCGCGAGAGTACTGGTCGGACTATGACGAGAGCTGGCTGCGCGAACGCGCGCAGTGGCTGCAATCGCAATCCGGCGACCAGCCCTGCTGGGGCATCTTCGGCAACACGGCCGGCGGCAAGGCGGTGCGCAATGCGCTGCGCCTGAAGGCCATGCTGCGGGATGATGCCGGCGTCGGCGCGGCCTGGCCCCATGGCGCTGGCGACGGAGCCCGGCTGCAGGTCCGGTCGCTGCGTTGAAGGCGAGCATCGCGCCCCGTCACCATTTGCAGCCCTTGCCCCGCGCCGCATCCACGGCCAGCGGCAAGGCCGCCAGGATGCCGGCATTGGCGTAGGCCTTGCGGCAATCCTTGTTGGCGGCGTCCTCGATGGACTGCTCGAGCTTGGACTTGCGTTCCGGCGGCTGGGGCAGCATGTCGACGAGGCCGGGACCTTTGCGGGAAGCGATGTCGCCGCGCGGCAGCGACAGGTTCAGCGGCGTGCGCGGCGCGCTGGCGGCCACCGACGGCGGCAGGGGCAGGTCCGGTCCCAGGTGCGAACCGGCGTCGGGCGAGCCGGCGGCCGCCTTGGGCGCCGCGTAGGGATTGGCATTCGGGTCGCCGCGGGCGGGGCCTGCAGGCGCAGAGACCTCGCCCGGCAGGCTGCCCGACAGCTCGCTCACGGCTGCGGCACCTGGCGCCACGCTGGCAGCACGCGGGCTGGCCGTCCGCTGCAGCGGCGCGACCGTGGCACCGCCGTCGGCCGATTCCAGGCGACGGACCTGGGAAGGCAGATCCTGGGCGTTGAGCGTCGACGCGGCATTGGCCGCCTCCGCGGGCGCACGCAATTCGCTGGAGCGCGTCAGTGGCGTGACCGCGCCGCCGGGGGCCGTCGGCGCCTCCAGCCTCTGCACGGCCGAGGGCAGGACCGTGCTCGGCGCGCTCTGCACGGCGGCGGCGGACGGTGCCGTGCGCAGCTCGGCCGCGCGGGGCAGGGCCGTGCTCGCGCCGGTGGCCTCGGTCGGGGCCTCGAGGCGGCGCACCGCTGCCGGCAGTTCGGTGCTGGGCGCGG
The DNA here is from genome assembly GCF_058787015.1 of Roseateles sp. FW305-36. Lineage (NCBI taxonomy): Bacteria > Pseudomonadati > Pseudomonadota > Betaproteobacteria > Burkholderiales > Sphaerotilaceae > Roseateles > Roseateles sp. FW305-36. The sequence continues at coordinate 705,744 of NZ_JBYSZK010000001.1, forward strand.
CCAGGGTGGTTGCAGGCGCGGGCAGATTGCGCAGTTCGGCCGGGCGCTGCAGCGGCGAGCTGACGCTGGCTTCCGCGGGCGCTTCGAGGCGGCGCACGGCGGCCGGCAATTCCGCGCTCGGCGTGACACTGGGCGCCGGCGGCAGGGTGCGCAGCTCGGTCGGACGGGGCAGCGCTGGCGCGGGCGCCGCGGGCGTGGCGTCGAGTCGGCGCACCGCCGCCGGCAGGTCGGTGGGCAGGCTGGGTAGCTCGCTGGGACGATTCGGGGTGCGCAGGCTGGCGGCCGGGGGCAGCGCAGTGGCGGTGGTTTCCGGCCGGGCCTCCAGGCGATTGACGGCCGCGGGCAGCTCGGTCGCCGGTGCCTGCAGCGGCGCGGTGCGCGGCAGGGCGCTGAGGTTCTCGCGTTCCAGCGGCTTGAAGCCTTCGGGCAGCTCCAGCGTCGCGGTGCTGGGCGGCGCGGTCGAGGCTTCCTCGGTGCGGGCCGCTTCGGGCGGCACCTCCCGCGGATTGCTGCGCCCCAGCTTCGCGGCACCGGCCTCGGTCGCAGGGTCAGCCTGCTGGCCGCCGGACCCCGAGGGGCTGGCGTCGCCGGGCGGTGCGTCGGCCTGGCTGCCGCTGCGGCCCAGCAGCTTGACGGTCAGGCTGCCCCAGACACCCTGGCCCGGCGCCGCCGTGCCGCTGGCATTGCCGAAGACAAGGACGAGCCAGACGTGCAGCAGCACCGCCAGCAGCAGGCAGCGCTGCAACTGGCGGGGGTCGGGCGGCTGGCGGGGGTGGGCGTTGAGGACGGCTGCGGTCACGACCGGGCCATTGTGGCTTGAGGTCGGTACGGACTTGTTACCGCAGCGAAGCCTCGAATGCGGGGTCGTTCACGGCCGCGAACCGGAAGCCCTCGGCGAGCAGCCGCGTGATCAGCGTGTCGAGCTGGACCAGCGTGTGCGGATGGATCTCGTGCATCAGCACGATGCCGCCCTTGCGCGCCTTCACGGCGGCGACGACGTGGTCGATGAAGTGCTCCCGGTTGGCCTTGTCCACGCCGCAGATCTTGGCCTCGTGGGCGTCGATGCTGCCGGTCTTGTCGAAGGCCCAGTCGCAGCTGTCGACATGCCAGCCGACGATGCGGTAGCCGCGTTGCTGCAATTCGGCATTGGCGTCGCAGCTCGAATTGCCGTAGGGATAGCGGAAGAGCTTGGGTGTCTCCAGCGCGGCGAGCGCCGTGTCGCTGCGCTCGACCTCGCTGGCGCGCTGGGCCGGCGCGATGTCGTGGAAGTTGGGATGCGACCAGGAATGGTTGCCGACCAGGGCACGCGGGTGCGCCTTCACGAGGGCGGCGAGTTCGGGGTGGCGCTCGGCCTTGGCCGCGATGAGGAAGAAGCTGGCCGGGATCTGGTGCTTGTCGAGCAGGGCGAGGATGGCCTCGGTGGCGCCGGGCTCGGGGCCGTCGTCGAAGCTCAGCGACACGATGCCGGGCGGCGGCGGCGTGGTGATGTCGGACTCGAAGCGGCAGCTCTGCTTCAGCGTCTCGGTTGGCAGATTCATCTGCTCGGCCAGGCCGCGCACCCGGGCGCTGCGGATGGCGGCCGTGTGGTTGTGGTGGGGTGCCGAGGCAGCGGGGGCAGGGGCGGGCGCGGTCTGCGCCTGGGCGCCGCCCAGGGCAAGAGCCAGCAGGAGGTAGGAGAGCAACTTCACGGCGGCATTGTTGCCGCCACCTCAGAAGATGGTTTGCGCGAAGGTGTCGCGCCCGGCGGCCTTGGCGCGGTAGAGGGCACGGTCGGCACGCTCGAGCAGGTCTTGCGCGCCCTCGCCGACGCCGCCCCAGCAGGCCATGCCGACACTGGTCGTCACGTGGATCTCACCGCCGGCCGGCAGGGAAATGGGGGGACGGATGGCATCGACGAGCTTGGCGGCCACCCGCGAGGCCTCGGCGTCGTTCTGCAGGCCTTCCAGGATGACGACAAACTCGTCGCCGGCCAGGCGCGCCGCGGTATCGGTGCTGCGCACGGCGCGGCGGATGCGGGTGGCGAATTCCTTCAGCACGGCGTCGCCGGCCGCATGGCCATGGCCGTCGTTGATGCGCTTGAAGTGGTCGACGTCCATGTAGATGACGGCCATGGCCTTCTGGGCGCGGCGGCTGCGTGCCAGCGCCAGGGTCAGCCTCTCCTCGAACTCGCGGCGGTTGGGCAGTCGGGTCAGCGGGTCGATGCGGGCCAGCTCCTGCAGGCGGCGCTCGACGTCCTTGGTGGCCGTGATGTCGGTGGACAGGGTGTAGACGCCCGCGATGTTGCCGTCGGCGCGTCGGTCGGGGATGTAGACGGTGTGCAGATGCCGCGTCTGGCCCGGGGCCGGGGAGACGACCTCGAATTCGACGCGCTCGCCGCGCAGGGCCTGTTCCAGGGACTCGTGGCGCTGGGCATAGAGCTCGGGACCGATCAGCGCCTTCAGGTGGCTGCCGACGGCCAGCTCGGGGTCGACGCCCATCCACTCCTCGAAAGTCTTGTTGACGAAGGTCAGCCGGTGATGGCGGTCGATATAGGAGATCAGCACCGGCAGGTTGTCGGCGATGGCCTTGAGATGGGCCTGGGCGTCGCTGAGGCGCTGCTGGACCAGCTTGCGCTCGGTGATGTCGAAGGTGACGGCGAAGACGCCGATGACGCTGCCGGCGCCATCGAACTCGGGCACATAGGTCTGCTGGTATTTGCGCGTCTCGCCATCGCGCGGCCCCGTCTCGGATTCGAAGACCACGGTCTGGCCGCCCATGGCCTTGTCCAGCCAGGGCTTGATCTGCTCGACATAGTCCGCGTCGCGCACCTCGTCGATGCGTTGGCCGATCAGCCGGTCGGGCTTGAGGTCCAGCAGGGTCTGGAACTGGCCGTTGGCGAAGAGGTAGCGGCCGTCGGCGTCGAGGTGGGAGATCAGGGCGGGCAGGCTGTCGGTGATGGAGCGCAGCCGCCGCTCGCTGCGCTCCTGCTGCAGCTGGGCACTGCGCAGGGCCGTGATGTCGAAGGTCATCAGGTAGAAGCCGTTGACCGCGTCGGTCTGCGCGTCGCGCATGGGCACCAGGTGGATCTGGAAATAGCCGGTGCCGTCGCGCCAGGGCAGGGAGCCTTCGAAGGTCTGGCGTCGACCCTGCAGCACCGCCTTCACATGGGCCTCGTGCAGGGCATAACTGGCTTCGCCCAGGCCCTCGCGCATGGGCATGCCGATGGCGTTGTCGCGCCCGAGCTGGTGCACCTTGAGGGCCAGGTCGTTGGCGAAGACGCAGCGTTCCTGGGCATCGAAGACGCCGACCATGGCGGGGATGGCATTGGTGACGTCGCGCATGCGCTGCTCGCTGGCGGCGAGCTGGCGGGCGGCGGCCTTGCGCTGGCTGACGTCGCGCACGAAGGCGTGGGCCGCGAAGCCATCGGCCGTGGACAGGCTCGCAACGGACAGCTCCACCTCCAGCTGCCGTCCATCGCGATGCTGGGCGATGACCTCGACCCGCTGGTTGACGACGCGGCCCTGGCCCGTGCGGCGGAATCGCTCCATGCCGGCCTCGTGCGCCGCCCGTGTCAGCGGCGGGATGATGAGCTCCGACAGCCGACACCCCATCGCCTCGGCGGCGGTGTAGCCGAACAGGCGCTCGGCCTGCAGGTTCCAGTCGGTGACATGCCCGTAGCCATCCATGCCGATGAAGGCGTCGTTGGAGTGGTCCAGGATGGCGCGGCAGCGCGCCTGCTCGCCGGCCAACTGCTTCACCAGCGGCCGCACATGCTGCCTGAGCACCCAGGTGCCGAACAGGGTCAGCGCTGTCAGCAGCAGGGCCAGCCAGCCCAGACGCTGGCGGATGACGGCGAAGACGGCCTCGATGTCGGCCTTGACGACCATGGCAAGACCGGTGCGGCCGAGAGGCACATAGGCGGCGACGACGGGCACGCCGCGCAGGTCGGGTGTCAGCAGGACGCCGCTTTCGCCCTGCAGGGCGCGGCTGATCGGCAGGTTGACGTTGCCGTTCGCCTCGGACATCGGGATGGTGAACGGCTTGGGGTGGAGCTTGGACGGTACGCAGGACGCGACCTGGTCGGCGCGGTTGCAGATCAGCACGTCGGAAGAGGCGTCGGCGTCGCGGATGCGCATGACGAGGCGGTCCATCAGCGCCAGGTGCTGCTCGCTGTGCAGTCGGCCCACCAGCGCGCCCTTGTCCATGACCGGGATGTCCGTGGCCAGAATGAAGCCGCTGGCCCAGACCAGGCGGCTGGTGGCGGCGTAGTCGCGGGCCAGGGCCAGCGACGGCGTGTCGGCCTGGGCCGCGAAGCTCCCCGCCTCGGCCAGGGTCGCGCCCGCCACGTCGACGAAGCGGGCCGCGGTGACGCCCGCCGTCAGCAGGCTGCGCGTGATGTTGCGCAGGCGTTCGCGACGGGCGCTTTCCTGCGGGTTGGCCGCCAGGGCGGCAAGCTGCTCGACGACGACGGGGCGGGTGGCGATGGTCTGGGCCAGCCAGACGCCGCTGTCCACGGCGCTGACCAGGGCTTCGCCGGTGACGACGGCTGTCGAGTGCACATCCTCCCTGCGCGCGCGCTCGAATTCGGACTCCAGCGCCGCGAAGCCACCGGCGCCGGCCGCGATGGCAATGAGGGCCAACACGGCCAGCGAGCGGCGGGTGATGCGCTGCTCGTGCAGGTCCAGGCGCTCGCGCACGCCGGTCCAGCGCAGGCGGGTCTCCCACAGCGACAGCGACAGCAGGGCCAGCGCGGCGGCGGTCGGCAGCGTGAGGCGGTTGAAGCTTCCCCAGTGGTAGAGCTGCTCCAGGTTCAGCAGATAGCCGAGGATGCCGACGCCGGCGATCAAGGCCGCGACCGCGATGCCGGTCGAACTCAGGCGCCGGGCCAGCATGCCCGGAGCCCCGGCAAGCAGGCCCTGGCAGCCGGACAACAGCATCAGCGCCACGCAGGCGTTGGGCGAGATCCGGCCCGGATGCGGGTTCAGCGGACCGGGCAGCGTGCCGGTGCGGGCGATGTCGATGTCCAGCGACATGCCGCTGACGGCCTCGATCAGCATCAGTGCCGGCGGCAGCGCGGTCAGCAGCGCCAGGCCCTGCACGGCAAGCCGTGCCGACGCATCCGGCGCCTTTCCACCCGGCCAGCCCGCCATGACCCAGGCCGCCGCGCCGCCGAGCAGCAACAGCACGGATGAAGTGATGCCGACCTCGGCCAGTCCGGGCAGCAAGCGACCGACATCCAGTTGCAGGCTCCAGCGCGCGGCAGCGAAGGCGGCGATCAGCATGCAAGCCAGCGCGGCCCAGCGGGCAGTGGACAGGCGCAACGGTCGGGTCATCGGGCGGCGGAAAGCAGCGACGCCCGCCTGTATAGCAGCTCGGGGAGCCCTTGGTTCAGGGCCAGTGGGTCATTTCGTGATGGACGGGCGCCAGCCAGTCACCCTCGGCCGTGATGCTGCGCTCAATGACGTGGGTAGCGCCACTGGCTTCGCGGACCAGCACGGTGGCGCAGCGGGTGCCATAGAGGGCCGTGCCGGGTCTTGCCGGGTCGGGCATGCGCACGAAGCGCGGCGACAGCAGGCGCTCGCGGGCAAGGCCGACGCCGGTATCGGGCAGGGCGTCGTCCGCCGCCGGGCGGGAGTCGGCCAGGGCGATGAAGAGCCGTTCGGCCAGTTGCTCTGCGCTGGTGGCTGCCGCCAGGGCCTCGGCCATGGCGGCCTGCAGTCCCGTGGTCTTGGGCCAGGGAGTGTCCAGCGCGGCGTTGGACAACGCATGGATGCCGGACCGCAGGGCCTGCGGCAAGGGCGCGCGATTGCTGATCCAGTGCCAGTCGTCACTGCGCAGATCGGCCGTGATCAGGTTGAAGCCGTTGTAGCCGGGTTGCCTGCGGCGGGCGAAGGCGGCGGCGTCCTCCGCGCCGGCCAGCCAGTCGATGACAAGGGTGCCGCGCGTCGGGGCGGTCGGATCGTTGCGCGCAGGTTCCCGGATATTGGTCAACAGGGCCAGCCGCCCGGCGCGCGTCAGGCCGAACCAGGTGCCGCCGGCGGACAGGTCGCGGCCGGCGAGCAGTTCGATGCCCCCTGATCGCCACCAGGCCATGGGCGCTGCCTCGCGTGCGAAGAATTCGTCGCGGTTGGCGGCGATGACCAGAGGGAAGCGGGCATGGGCCCCGAGGGCGAAGGCGGCCAGACACATGGCTTACGAAGTTGCATCGGCATCGCCGAGCGCCACCCGCAGCCAGGCCCTGGCCTTGAGCCAGTCCCGTCGCACGGTGCGGTCGCTCAGGCCCAGCGCCGCGGCCGTTTCCTCGTCGCTGTAGCCCCCGAAGAAGCGGCACTCGACGACGTCCGCCCAACGCGGGCTGAGTGCGCGCAGGCGCTCCAGGGCCTGGTCCACCTCCACCAGTTGCTGTGCCGCGGCCTGCGGCATCTGCGGCAGGTCGGCTTCCTCGTCCAGCGGCAGGTGGACGGCCTGTGCACCGTGCTTGTCGCTGGCCGCCGAGCGCGCCAGGTTGATCAGGATGTGGCGCATGGCCAGTGCCGCGGCCCGCATGAAATGCTGGCGGTCGCTGAAGCCGTCGCTGCCGTGCAGCTTCAGGAAGGCTTCGTGCACCAGGGCCGTGGTCTGCAGGGTCTCGCCGGCCGAGACCCGCCAGCGGCTGCGGTGCGCCAGGCGTCGCAGTTCGGGGTAGAGCAGCGGCAGCAGGCTTGCGGCGGTGTATTGAAGGCGTGCGGCGGGGTCGGCTTGCATGGCCGACCCAGTATCCGGGGCTCAGTCGCGTTTGGGCAAGCGCCGGTGGGTCCAGGCTCCCAGCGCCAGCAGTCCGCAGAGCGCGAGCCAGGCGCTTGCCGGCTCGGGTACCGCGGCCGTGGCGTAGTTGTAGCCACTGACGCCAATGGTGTTGGCGCCCGGCGTGACGGCGTCAAGGTAGACGTGGACGGTGCCGCTGTAGTCGGCGGTGCCGGAGGCCGTCTGGAAGGCGAAGGCGTTCACGCCCGACGTCACCTCCAAGGTGGAACGCATCTGGAAGGAGGCACCGGTGTTGAGCGTGAAGCTGCCGCTGTAGGTGGTGGAGCTGCCCTTGGGGCCGCTGGACTCGGAGTCCCAATTGGCGATGACACCGGCATCGCCGCAGCCCGCGGCGGGGCAGCCGAAGGGGCTGGTGTTGAAGTCGACGGCCACGAGACCGCGAGCCAGGGGAAACAGCCCGATGACCCCCACCTGGGGTGAGAGGCTGCCGTTCACGACCACCGTGTATTTGTAGGTGTTGCTGCTGGCGCCCTGGCTGTTGGTGACGGCGATGACGTCCGACATGTCCGCGCTGGCCTTGCTCTGCGTGTTGCGGAACAGCGGCGAGGTGCCGGGGTTGTTGGTGGTGGCGTAGGCCTTCAGCGTGCCCAGGGCGGCAATGCCCCAGGCGCTGGTGATGACGCCGTCGGCGAAGCTGGTGTTGCTGTTGCCGCTGGCCGCCGACCCCGCGACGGCCGCCGACACGCTGTCGTTGCTGGCGCAGAAGCGCAGGTCGTTGCCAATGTGGGCGCCGAGATTGCAGATGGCGACGTCGTTGGCGGTGTCGCCCGCAAAGCTGCCGACTTGCAAGCTGGCCGTGGCGGCGCTGGTCGACGCAGCACCGAAGAGAAGGCTGCAGGCCCAGGCGAGAGTGCAGAGATAGTGTTTCATGAAGCCTCCTGGCTGGTTCGTGAGAAAACGGTTCGGGCGGCGATGCCCAGCAAGCCCAGCAGCATCAGCAGCAGGCTCGCGGGCTCGGGCACGGCGGTGGCGTAGTTGAAGCCGCTGGCACCCAGGGTGTTGGCGCCGGGCGTGATGCCGTCGATGTGCAGGGTGACCGTGTGCCCAAAGTCCGCCAGTTCGGTCACGGGCGTGCCGGCCGGCACCGCCGCATAGGTCCAGACGTCCAGACCGAGGCCGATCTCGAACTTGACGCCCGTGGGCACGCTGAAGCTGCCGCCGTAGCTGAAGTTGCTGAGGCCCAGGGCCGGGCTGCGGTTGTCCACCACGTTGTTGCAGGCAAAGCAGATCGGCGAGGCGAAGAAGTTCACATAGGCGCTGGTGCGCCCGACGTCGGAGCCGGCGAGCGTCAACCAGGGCGACAGCGTGCCGTGCACGGTGACGGTGTAGCTGTAGACCGTCATCGGTGTCCCGCCGGAATTGCCCGCGGTGATGAAGTCCACCATCGACGCGGCACCGCGGCTCTGGGTATTGCGGTCGTCGGTGACGCCGGGGTTGGTGGTCTCGGCAAAGGCCTTCAGGCTGCCGAAGGCGGCCGTGGCCCAGGCCTGGCTGTCGATGCCGTTGGCCCAGACCGCATGGCCCACGCCGTGCAGCGTGGTGCCGGCCGTCGCCGGGGTGGAGTCGATGGCGCCCGAGCAACCGCGCACGTCGCCGAAGGGGTGGGTGCCATTCAGGCAGGTGGCGGGATCGGCGACCGACTCACCCGCGTTGGCATAGTTGATCTGCAGCGACTGCGCGCCCGCGGAGGCACTCAGCGCCAGCATCAAGCCGGCCAGCGGGGCGGATGAGGTTCTGCTGGCGTTCACGACGTGCCCCCGTGCTTGCGTTGGCGCGCGGCCGCCCGGCAGGCGAGAGCGAACATCCCGCCCAGAAGCAGCAGCGCAGACGCGGGCTCGGGCACGGCGGCCGCGCTGACTTCCATGAGCTGCATGCCGTTCAGATTGGCTTCGGGGAAGGCGCCAAGCTTGAGGCTGTCCTCCACGCGGGACATGACCACCGTGATCTGCCCGAAGCGGCTCGCCGTCAGCGTCCAGTCGGCGTAGTTGGCGCCTTCGACAAAGCTGGTCTCTCCGGCCTGCCGCACCACCTCGCTGCGCTGGCCGTCGCTGGCGGTGAAGCGCGTGCCGCGGCCCGGCGTGTCGGCCACCGAATACAGGATGAGGTGGTAGCTCTTGCTGGGTGCCAGGCCGCTGAAGGTGAGCACGCCCGGGCCCGTGCTGCTGCCAGCGATCTCGGTGTCGCCGAAGAGGTAGGAGGTCATCAGGGCGTCATAAGCGCTGCCCGTGAAGGGACTGGAGAAATGCGCTCCAGAGCCCGGCGTGTAGTAGCTCAGGCTGACGCCGGTGGCGGCCCCGCTGCTGTCGTGCAGCGCCACATCGCTGGCGCCATGGGAGCCGGCGCCCGTCATCGGCAGGGTGAGCAGATTCCATTGATCGCCCGCGCCGCCCAGCACCGCGCCGCCGCTGTAGGCGGTCGTCGGCGTCAGGAAATTGCCCGAGGTTCCGAACTGGACATCGATCAGGGCGTCGGCCCGGGCGCCCGCGGCGAGGGCGGCCAGCGCCAGCGCGACCGCTGCGGAGATGACGCGGCTCACAGCTCACCCCGCTGCATGCGCCGGCTGCGCAGCCAGAAGACGAGGGCGCCGGCCAGCAGCAAGGCCGCGCTGGCGGGCTCGGGCACGGCCTGGGTGAAGCTGAGGTTGGTCAGCTGGTAGCTGTTGCCGTCGGGGCCGATGGCGCGGTCGACGATGAAGGCGATGCCGTCGACCTGGGCGAAGTTGAAGAGGCCGGCCGGCATGTTGGCGTCGGCCCCCTTGAACTGGATGTTGCCGCTGACCGGGCCGCCGCCGGCGGCCGGGTTCAGCGTGATCTCGCCGTTCAGGTAGTAGGTCGCGCCCGGCGCCGCGACGGGGTTGCTGGTGTAGAAGCTGACGATCAGGTTGATCGGCTTGGCCAGCGAGGCGAAGCTGACGCGCAGGGCGTCGTAGCCACTCAGGTCGAGGTTGAGAAAGGGCCCGTTGCTCTGCAGATTGCCGGCCGGAGCGCCATAGGCGCCATAGCCCAGCCCCACCTCGCCGATGGTGCCGGGCGCGGCCGCCACGGTGACCGCGCCGTTGCCGATGGTGGCCGTGTTGCCCGCGCCCGCCGCCGGGTTGGGGAAGTAGGGGTAGTAGTAGGCCGCGCGGTTCTGGCCCGGGACGCCGGCATAGCTGCCGGCTTGCGAGGTCACGAAGTTCTGCGAGGGCGCCATCAGATTGACGACCGGCGTGGGCGCCGCGAAGTCGTCGAGCAGCAGGCTGCTGGCGGACGCCTTGGATATCGGGCACAGCAACGCGGGCAGCAGCGCCGCCAGCGCCAGGGATGGGCGGATCAGTCGGAACATGGGACCTCCTTGATGTCGACGATGGGGACCGCGGCAATGCCACGACTCCCAGCGAAAAACACGCTGGAGGCGCCCATCCGGACAGCGCGATGGAGGTTGAATTAGGGGGCGGGTTTTCCTGGGAGGGCCGCGACAGCCTGTTCGACGCGTGCGCGCCAGATGCTGGCCGCGTCGTCGTTGGCAAGGCGCAGGCGCAGCGCCGTCGCCAGGGCCTCGCGGGCTTCGACGGGTTGGCCCATGGCGCTCAGGGCCAGGCCGCGCTCCAGCCACAGGGCGGCACGCAGCTGCGGCAGGGCATTGGGCTTGAAGCTTGCGTCCAGCAGCTGCAGGCCGTCCCGCGCCGCGGTGGCGGCGTCGGCGGGCCGGCCCGACTCGCGCAGCGCGGCCGCGCGGTTCTGGGCGAGGGCCGGCAGCAGGGGCCGGGCGTCGGGGTCTGCGGGGGGCAGATCGACTGCCAGCGCATCCAGCAGGGACAGGGCCGCTGCCGGCTGGCCGGCCGACAGCAACAGGGCGGCCTGGTCCAGGCGGATGGGCGCCAAGCCGGCCGCCCTGGCCTGTGCGCCCAGCGCGCGCTTCATGGTGGCCAGGGCCGTGTCTATGGCCTGGGCGGCCTCGGCCTTGCGGCCCAGGGCATCGAGCACGCGGGCGCGCAGCTGCAGGGCGCGCGCCAGCGGCACGCTGCTGCCGTTGCTGCGCTGCTGGGCCTGCACGGAGGCAGCCGACCAGGCGTCGGCCTCCTCCAGGCGGCCGGTGTCCCAGGCCTGCAGTGCGGCGGCGCCCAGCATGGTGGAGTGCAGATTGGTGCTGCCGCGCACGATGGGGTCTTGCAGCAGCAGGCGCAGCCGGGTCTGGATGGCCCGGGCCTCGGCGGCGCGCGAGGTCTCGCGGTAGACGCGCATCTGGCGCAGCAGCACGTGGTAGCTGTCGATGTGCTCGGCGCCGTTGACCCGCAGCGAGGTGCTCATGGCCTCGTCCAGGGCGGCTTCGGCGCGGGCATGGTCGCCCAGGCACAGCGCGACACCCGCGATCGCCGTGTCGTCCGTGATGACCCACTGGGGCGCCGGGGGACGCACGGCCAGCGTGATGCGGTGCGCGTCGTCGAGCTTGGCGAGACCCTGGGTGCAGGCGCCGAGAAAGCCGAGGTCCAGCCCTTGGGAGTAGAGCGTGCTGCGCCGCTGCGACTCCGTGCCGCCGATGCTGGTGATGAGCGCGTTGGCTTCGTCCACAAAGCGCATCGAGGTGCTGACGTCGGTGTAGCGGGCCTCGTTGGCCTGGGCCAGCAGGATGCGCAGCTTCAGCGGCGGATCGCCCAGGGGCGCCTGGTCGACGATGCGCCGGGCGCGCTCCAGCAGCTGGGCGCCGCTGATGGAGCCGGCGGTGGGGTCCGTCGCATAGGCCTGCTGGATCAGCGCGTCGGCGACACGCAGGTCATTGGGGCCATAGGTCTTGGCACGCAGCGCGACGCGTTCGCCGGCGAGCTGTGCCGCCTCCGGGTCCAGACCTACGTCGACATACATCTCGGCCAGCGTCTGCAATAGCAGATCCCTGACCTCGGGCGAGCGCCCCGAGTCTTGTCTGGCCTGGGCGGCGCCCATGTCCAGCAGTTCGCGTGCGGTCGTGGCCCGAGCCCGCGCGGGGTCGGGATGGCTGTCGGCATTGGCACGGAACAGCCCGAGCAGGAACTCCTGCACCGCCAGCGCGCGCTGCTCCTGCTGCTGCGCGCGCCGCGCCTGCCACAGGGCCAAGCCCGTTCCCACCAGCAGCGCCAGGCAGGTCAGCACGCCCGCGGCCACGGGCAGGCGGTAGCGGGCGACGAAGCGACCGAGCCGGTAGCGCAGCGTGCCGCGTCGCGCCATCACGGGCACGGCACCCAGGTGGCGCTGCACATCCGCCTGCAGCTCCGCCACGCTGCCGTAGCGCCGCTCGGGTTCCTTGCGCAGCGCCATGGCGACGATGGCATCCAGGTCGCCCGCCAATCGCGCCGCCGGCACGGGCGGTGCGACCTGGGCTTGCGCCGCGCGGCTGGGCGCCTGGGGATCCTGGGTCGCGACCTGCTGCATGGCGGCCGCCAGCGGCAGGTGCTGGACCGGCTGGGCCGGCTCGCCCGTGAGCAGCTCGTGCAGCAGCAGGCCCAGGGCATACACGTCGGCCGCCGTCGTGATGGCGCCACCGGCCAGTTGCTCCGGGCTGGCATAGGCCGGCGTCAGCAGCAGCTCGCGCGTGACGCCGCCGCCCGGCGCGTCCAGCAGGCGCGCCACGCCGAAGTCCAGCAGCTTCACGCGGCCCTCGTCGGTGACCATCACGTTGGCCGGCTTCAGATCGCGGTGCACGACAAGGCTGCGGTGCGCATAGGCCACCGCTTCGCAGACTTCGACGAACAGGGCCAGCCGCTGTGCCAGCGACGCCTGGTGATCCCGACACCAGCGCGTGATGGTCTGGCCGCTCACCAGCTCCATCACCATGAAAGGCTGGCCCGCCGCCGACACGCCACCGTCCAGCAGCCGCGCGATGCCGGGGTGCGTCAGGCGCGCAACGATCTGCCTCTCGGCCTGGAAGCGCGCCAGGTGGGGCGCCACGTCCGCCCGCATCAGCTTGATGGCGGCCTGCTGCTCGAACTCGTCATCGGCCCGCTCGGCGCTGTAGACCTCGCCCATGCCGCCTCGGCCGATGAGGGCCAGCACCCGCCAGGCCCCCAGGCGGCTGCCGGCCGCGAGCGTGGGCGCCGGCACGTCCTCCGCCGCCGCGCCGCTGGAGACGGCCATGGTGGCGGGCTGGTCGAGCAGGGCGTCGGGCGCGTCCAGTTCGGCCAGCAAGGGCAGCAAGGCCGCTGCCAGTGCCGCATCCCCGCCCGTCAGGCGCTCCACGGCCCCGAGGCGCTCCGCGGGGGGCAGGGCCAGCAGGGCATCCAATGCAGCGTCGAGCCGGTCCCAGTCTTCGGGTGTCGGCGGAGGGGCACTGCGGGGCATGAGCTTCAGTATGCACTTGACGACACCCAGCGCATCCTGCGGCAGCGGGCCGCCTATCATCCCGGCATAGACACTGGAGAACACAGTGCAGCGACGCCAGTTGGGGCTGTTGGGGCTCGCATGGACGTTGGATGGCCTGGCGGCGACGAGCACGCCAGCGCCTTCGACCTCGTCCGCCGCCGGGGTGCGGTTGCGTCTGCTGAGCGAGGAGTTTCCGCCCATCAACTTCACCGAAGCTGGCCAGCCCAGCGGCCTGGCCGTGGAAGTCGTGCAGCAGGTGATGGTGCGACTGGGGCAGGTGGTGCCCATCGAATTCCTGCCCTGGGCGCGCGCCTACCGCGATGCGCAGGGGCGGCAACCGATCGCGCTGTTCTCGGCCGCGCGCATCCCCGAGCGTGAGAGGCTGTTCCAGTGGGCCGGACCCATCGTCACCTTCTACAGCAGCTTCTACGCGCGCGCCGGCGCCGAGCGGCTCAAGCGCTTCGACGACGCCCGCCATGCCGAGGACGTGCTGGTGGTGCGGGACTGGTACACGGCCCAGCAACTCGCGTCGGAAGGTTTCAAGAATCTGCGCTACGTCAGCGACCCCATCCAGGGCCTGCGCATGCTGCTGGCCGGCCGCTCGTCGCTGTTCGCCACAGAGCGCATCAGCATGCCCAGCACGCTGCAGTCGGCAGGCATCGGGCCTGACGCGCTGGCCGAGGTCTACACCTATGCCAGCAGCGACGGCTATATCGCCTTCTCGCCCGGAACGCCTCGCCGCGTCGTAGCGGCCTGGCAGGGCGAGATCGACGCCATGAAGCGCGACGGCAGCTTCCAATCCATCTACAAGCGCTGGCTGCCGCAGGACAACCCTCCTCGTTGAGCAGCGTCCTTGTTTTTTGTATTCGGGCCGAGCGCTGGACCGCTCCCGAGCCGGCCCGCCTGGGCGATGTGCTTGCTGGTCGATCCGGCAAGCATCGCCGTCCCCTCGGGGGACCGATCAGACTTGCCGGCGTTCAGCCGGAGCAAGCTGAGCGAGGGGCTTCAGGTCAACATTCGACGATGTTGACCGCCAAGCCGCCGCGGGCGGTTTCCTTGTACTTGGTCATCATGTCGGCGCCGGTGTCGCGCATGGTCTTGATGACCTTGTCCAGGCTGACGAAGTGGGTGCCGTCGCCGCGCAGGGCCATGCGGGCCGCGTTGATGGCCTTGACCGACGCGATGGCGTTGCGCTCGATGCAGGGGATCTGCACCAGGCCGCCGACCGGGTCGCAGGTCAGGCCGAGGTGGTGCTCCATGCCGATCTCGGCCGCGTTCTCGACCTGTTCGGGCGTGCCGCCCATGACCTGGCAAAGCGCCGCGGCCGCCATCGAGCAGGCCACGCCGACCTCGCCCTGGCAGCCGACCTCGGCGCCGCTGATGGAGGCGTTTTCCTTGTAGAGGATGCCGATGGCGGCAGCGGTCAGCAGGAAGTCGGTCACGCCCTTGGCCGTGCTGCCGTGGACGAAGCGCGTGTAGTAGTGCAGCACCGCGGGGATGATGCCGGCCGCGCCATTGGTGGGCGCCGTGACAACGCGGCCGCCGGCGGCGTTCTCCTCGTTGACGGCCAGCGCGTAGAGGTTGACCCAGTCCATCACCTGCAGCGGGTCGCGCAGCGCGGCCTCAGGGTTGGCCGTCAGGTCGCGGTGCAGTTGCGCGGCGCGGCGCTTGACCTTGAAGCCCCCCGGCAGGACGCCCTCGGTCTTGCAGCCGCGCGTGACGCAGGCCTGCATGACCTCCCAGATCTTCATCAGGCCGGCGTCGATCTCGGCCTCGCTGCGCCAGTGGCATTCGTTGCGGCGCATCAGCTCGGCGATGGACAGGCCGTGGCGCTTGGTCTGCACCAGCAACTCGTCTCCCGTCTTGAAGGGGTAGGGCAGCACGGTCACGTCGGGCGCTATTGCCCTCTGCTTGCTGCCGTCGGCCGCCACCTCATCGCTGACGATGAAGCCGCCACCGACCGAGTAGTAGACGCGGTTGGCGATTTCATTGCCCTCGGCGTCGAAGGCGATGCAGCGCATGCCGTTGGCGTGGAAGGGCAGCGTCTCGCGGCGCTTGAAGACGAGGTCTTTTGCTTCGTCGAAGGCCACCTTGTGCTGGCCGACCAGGTTCAGGTCGCCGGCGCGGATCACGTCCAGCAGTTGGGGAATGGCCTCGACGTCGACCGAAT
The DNA here is from genome assembly GCF_058787015.1 of Roseateles sp. FW305-36. Taxonomy (NCBI): domain Bacteria; kingdom Pseudomonadati; phylum Pseudomonadota; class Betaproteobacteria; order Burkholderiales; family Sphaerotilaceae; genus Roseateles; species Roseateles sp. FW305-36. The sequence continues at coordinate 721,008 of NZ_JBYSZK010000001.1, forward strand.
CCGGCTCATGCCCGGCCAGGCCCAGCAGCACTGCCTTGTCGCTGCCGTGGCCCTTGCCGGTGGCGCCCAGCGAGCCGTACAGGATGACCTGCACGCGGGCCACCTTGTCCAGCAGTCCATCGTGCTGCAGGCGCAGGCCGAACAGGCGCGCGGCGCGCATGGGCCCGACGGTGTGCGAGCTGCTCGGGCCGATGCCGATCTTGAAGAGGTCGAAAACGGAAACGGCCATGGCTGCCTCGATTTGTTAGAGGGCGGCTTGTGGCCGCCCCATTTCATCCAACGGAGCCCGCGAACCGGGTTGCCGGTCTTCGTGACTCGCCCTCATTTCAGAGGGCGATGGCGATGATCAGGCCTCGTCGTACTCGGTGAGGGGCACGCAGGAGCAGAACAGGTTGCGGTCGCCATAGACGTTGTCCACGCGGCCCACGGGCGACCAGTACTTCTGGCGGCGCAGGCTGGGCAGCGGGAAGGCCGCGGCTTCGCGGCTGTAGCCGTGGGTCCACTCGGTGGCGCTGACGACCATGGACGTGTGCGGCGCGTTGACCAGCGGGTTGTCCTCGCGGCTGAGCTTGCCGGACTCGACGTCGGCGATCTCGTGGCGGATCTGGATCATCGCGTCGATGAAGCGGTCCAGCTCGGCGCGCGACTCGCTCTCGGTCGGCTCGACCATCAGCGTGCCGGCGACGGGGAAGCTCAGCGTCGGCGCGTGGAAGCCATAGTCGATGAGGCGCTTGGCGACGTCCTCGGCGCTGACGCCGGAGGAATCCCTCAGCGGGCGCAGGTCCAGGATGCACTCGTGGGCCACGCCGCCACCCTTGACGCCGGCTATGCCTCCGGAGAAGTGGATGTCGTAGTGATCGCTCAGGCGGGCCGCGACGTAGTTGGCCGACAGGATGGCGACCTCGGTGGCCTTCTTCAGGCCCTCGGCGCCCATCATGCGGATATACATCCACGAGATGGGCAGCACGGCCGCATTGCCCAGCGGGGCTGCGGACACAGCGCCGATGTTGGTGGCCTTGCCCAGGCCCGCGGTGCGGTGCGCCGGCAGGAAGGGCACGAGGTCGTCCACCACGCAGACGGGGCCGACGCCCGGGCCGCCACCGCCGTGGGGGATGCAGAAGGTCTTGTGCAGGTTCAGGTGGCTCACGTCACCACCGAACTCGCCCGGCGCGGCGATGCCGACCAGCGCGTTCATGTTGGCGCCGTCCACGTAGACGCGACCGCCATGGCTCTTCACCATCTGGCAGATCTCCTTCACGTGGGTGTCGAAGACGCCATACGTGGAGGGGTAGGTGATCATGATGGCGGCCAGCTTGTCGGCGTGCTGCTCGCACTTGGCCTTCAGGTCGACCAGGTCGATATTGCCTTCCTTGTCGCACTTGGTGACGACAACCTGCATGCCCACCATCTGGGCCGAGGCCGGGTTGGTGCCGTGCGCTGATTCGGGGATCAGGCAGACCGTGCGCTGCTTGTCGCCGCGCGACTCATGCCAGGCCTTGATGGCCAGCAGGCCGGCGTACTCGCCCTGCGAGCCGGCGTTGGGCTGCAGGCTGATGCCGGCATAGCCGGTGCATTCGGTCAGCCAGTTCTGCAGCAGCTGGTCCAGCTCGGTGTAGCCGGCCAGCTGGTCTTGCGGCGCGAAGGGGTGCACGCCCGCGAACTCCGGCCAGGTGATGGGGATCATCTCGGCCGTGGCGTTGAGCTTCATCGTGCAGGAGCCCAGCGGGATCATGCTGCGGTCCAGCGCCAGGTCCTTGTCCGACAGGCTGCGGATGTAGCGCAGCATCTCGGTTTCGCTGTGATGGGTGTTGAAGACCGGGTGGGTCAGGTAGGCGCTGCTGCGGCGCAGGTTGGCCGGGATCAGGCTCTCAACGCCAGCGGCGAATTCTTCGACCTTGGGCGTGGAAGCACCAGCCGGTGCAAGCCAGGACCAGATGGCTTCGATGTCAGCACGCGAGGTCGTCTCGTCCAGCGCGATGCTGACGTGCTTGTCGCTTTGCTTGCGCAGATTGGCTTGCGCTGCCACGGCCTTGGCGGTGACGGCAGCGGCATCGCACTCGGCCAGCAGCGTGTCGAAGACATGTGGCGTGACGACCTTGACGCCCATGCGGGTCAGGCCGGCGTGCAGGATGGCCGTGTAGCTGGCCACGCGCTCGGCGATGCGCTTCAGGCCTTGCGGGCCGTGGTAGACGGCGTACATGCTGGCCACGACGGCCGGCAACACTTGCGCCGTGCAGATGTTGGAGGTGGCCTTCTCGCGGCGGATGTGCTGCTCGCGGGTCTGCAGGGCCAGGCGCATGGCCGGGTGGCCTTGCGCGTCCTTGCTGACGCCGACCAGGCGGCCCGGCATGGAGCGTTTGAACTCGTCCTTGCAGGCCAGGAAAGCGGCGTGCGGGCCGCCGGCGCCCATGGGCATGCCGAAGCGCTGGCTGTTGCCGGCGACGATGTCGGCGCCGAACTCGCCGGGCGAGACCAGCAGGGTCAGCGCGAGCAGGTCGGTGCAGACGATGAAGGCGGCCTGCTTGGCGTGCGCCTGGTCGGCGAAGGCCTTCAGGTCATGGATGAGGCCGGTGGTGCTGGGGTATTGGCAGACGACGGCGAAGTAGTCGTTCTCGGCCATCAGCGCGGGCGCCATGCCGACCAGCACCTCGATACCCAGAGGCGCGCAGCGGGTCTGGATCACCTCGATGGTCTGCGGGTGCACGTCGCCGGCGACGATCAGCGTGTTGCTCTTGCTCTTCACGCCGCGCTTGGCCAGGGTGACGGCCTCGGCGGCCGAGGTGGCCTCGTCCAGCATGGAGCCGTTGGCGATGTCCATGCCGGTCAGGTCGGTCACCAGGGTCTGGAAGTTCAGGATGGCTTCCATGCGGCCCTGCGAGATCTCGGCCTGGTAGGGCGTGTAGGCCGTGTACCAGGCGGGGTTCTCGAGGATGTTGCGCAGGATGACACCCGGCGTGTGGGTGCCGTAGTAGCCCTGGCCGATGAAGCTCTTGTAGACCTTGTTCTTGCCGGCGATGGCCTTCAGCTCGGCCAGCGCGCCGGCCTCGGTGATGGGCGCGGGCAGCTTCATGCCCTGCGAGCGGCGGATGGACTTGGGCACGACCGCGTCGATCAACGCGGTGCGGCTGGCCACGCCGACGGCGGCGCACATCAAGGATTCATCGACGGCATCCGGCCCGATGTGGCGGGCATGGAATTCGGAGGCGTCTTCGAGTTGGGAGAGCGGCGTCGGCATGGCGGGTCTTGCTTCGAGAAATTACAGGGTCTTCAACAGGGCGTCGTAGGCGGTGGCGTCCATCAGGGCGTCGAGCTGGCCGGGGTTGCTCAGCTTGACCTTGAAGAACCAGCCGGCCTTCAGCGGGTCGGTGTTGGCCAGGGCCGGGTCGTCGCGCAGGGCTTCGTTGACCTCGGTGATCTCGCCGTCGACGGGCATGTAGACATCGGCGGCGGCCTTGACGGACTCGACGACGCCGGCGACTTCCTTCTCGGCATAGCTCTTGCCGACCTCGGGCAGGTCCACGAAGACCACGTCGCCTAGCGCGTCCTGGGCGTGCACGGTGATGCCGACGGTGGCGGTGCCGTCACCATGGACGTCCAGCCATTCGTGGTCGGGGGTGTACTTGATGCTCATCGTTCAGGCTCCGTGTATTAGCCGCGGTAGTAGCGGTTGGGGGTGAAGGGGGTAGAGGAGACGACCATCGGGGTGCGCTTGTCGCGCACGATGGCGAAGACTTCGGTGCCGGCGGCGGTGTGTTCCTTGGCCAGATAGGCGAGGGCGACCGGCTGGTTAACGGTGGGGCCCAGCGTGCCGCTGGTGACGGTGCCGATCTCGGTGCCGTTGGCATCGACGATCTTGGCGCCTTCGCGGACGGGCATGCGCTCCTTGCCGACCAGGCCGACGCGCTTGCGGGCCGCGCCGTTGGCGAGCTGCTCGTCGATGACAGCAGCACCGGGATAGCCACCAGCGCGGGCACCGCCGGCGCGGCGCACCTTCTGGATGGCCCAGGTGATGGAAGCTTCGACCGGCGTGGTCGTCTGGTCGATGTCGTGGCCATAGAGGCAGAGCCCGGCTTCCAGGCGCAGCGAGTCGCGCGCGCCCAGGCCGATGGGCTTGACCTCGGCATGGCTCAGCAGCTTGCGCGCCAGCGCCACGGCGTCGTCCTGGTGGACGGAGATCTCGTAGCCGTCTTCACCGGTGTAGCCGGAGCGGGTCAGGAAGGTGTCGATGCCGTCGAGCTTGAAGAAGCCGCCGGTCATGAAGGTCAGCTTGGCGACTTCGGGGTTCAGGCGCGACAGCACGTCGACGGCCTGCGGGCCTTGCAGGGCCAGCAGGGCGCGCTCAGGGACCGGAATGACTTCGCAGCGGCCGCCGATGTGCTTTTGCATATGAGCAATGTCCTGCTCCTTGCAACCGGCATTCACCACCACGAACAGGTCGTCGGGGCGCCGGCAGACCATCAGGTCGTCCAGCAGGCCGCCTTGCTCATTGGTGAACAGGGCATAGCGCTGCTTGAAGACGCCCAGGTCGACGATGTCGACCGGCACCAGGGTTTCCAGCGCGGCGGCGGCATCGGCGCCCACCAGGCGCACCTGGCCCATGTGGGAGACGTCGAACAGGCCCGCGGCGGCACGCGTGTGTTTGTGCTCGGCCATCACGCCGGCGGGGTATTGCACCGGCATGTCGTAGCCGGCGAAGGGCACCATCTTGGCGCCGAGTTCGACGTGGAGGGCGTGAAGAGGCGTTTGCAGCAAAGAGGACATCAAGAGCTCCGACGGATTTCGGGTTTGGATGTCCTCGCTGTCCGGGGTACCTGAGAGATTGACAAGGCGGTGTGCAGTCCCGCGCTCGCTTGCCCCTTCGGTGGACGGGCTCCAGGACCCGCCTCTCTCCAGTGAGGAACGCCCCAGTGTCTGCCACCGGTGGCGTTTTGTCAGTCCTTTTGCCTGAGCGTTCGAGTGATGAAACCCTGCGCCTTCGGCGGCCCCCAACTTCAACGGGGCGCTCTCCTGACGAATGAGGATTCTATTCATAACTAGGGGCTGTCCCGGCGAACCGTGGAGAGCAGACTCACGCCACTCATTTCTGAGGAGCGTGCCGTGAAGCTCTCCCATCTTGCATTGGCCGGGGCGATGGCCACCCTGGGCGCATCCGCCGGTGCGGTCACCATGGTCACCGCGCAACTGGGCATCAATCCGAACTTCAGCGGTGGCACGGGGCCGGTGAATTCCGTCCTGAACGATCCGGTCTCGGCCGAATTGACCAGCGGCCTCGTGACCGGCGGCTTCAGTTCCAGCGGTACGGGCCATGCCTATGCGCAGATCGGTGCGCTGAAGGTGGACGGCACGTCCGAGGGCAGCCTGAACAGCGTGGTGCGAGCCAGTTTCCGCGACGACTTCAAGCTCGACCTGGCCGGTGTGCCCGCCAACACCCAGGTCACGGTCAACTTCCAGCTGCTGTTCGACGGCACGCTCAGCGTCAACAACTCCAACATTGCCTCGACCTCCTGGCAGGTGAGGGCCGACATGGGCGGCGGCGCCTATGACCTGGGCGGCGACGCGACGCTGTACAACAACTCACCGTCGCTGGCCAAGCATGGCTATTTCGGCGACCCGCTGGGCCCGCTGAACGGCACGGCCACCTTCATGACCGGCCAGACCCTGCCGCTGATCGTGGAGCTGACGGGGACGGCCCAGACGGCATACGACGGCTATGGCGGCGCTTTGGCCTCCTCTTCCTTCGACCTGTCCCACACCCTGCGCTGGGGCGGCATGACGGTGCTGCTCAATGGCGTGCCGCAAAACCAGGTGACCCTGACCTCGGGTTCGGGCTTCAACTATCTGCAGGCCGCGCCGGTGCCCGAGCCGGGCACGCTGGCCATGGCGCTGTGCGGCGCCGCCGTGCTGCTCGTCCGGCGACGCCTGTCCCGCACTTAGTCGCTCTCAGTCACCCATATGCCCCGACTCGAGGGCCTCGCCGTCGATGGGCATGCTCTTGCCGTCGGCACCTTCGAAGAACAGCGGCTTGCGCGCCTTGGCCACCGGGGCGACCTGGTTCATCGTCGTCGCGTCGAACAGGCGGCCGTTCTGCATCACCTGGGTGATGCGGTCGGTCTGGCGGATGTCGGCCAGCGGGTTGCCGTCGATGACGACCAGGTCGGCCAGCTTGCCGGCTTCCAGCGAACCCAGGTCCTTGTCGAAGCCGAAGTTGCGCGCCGGGTTGATGGTGGCGGTGCGGAGGGCCTCCATGGGCGTCATGCCGCCCATGACGAACATCCACATCTCCCAGTGCGTACCCAGGCCTTCGCGCTGGCCGTGGGCGCCGATGGAGGTGTTGACGCCGGCGCGTGACAGCTGGGTGGCCGTGCGGGCGACGCGGATGACGTTGAAGTCCTCCTCGGGCGCAGTTTCGCGGCGCACCGAGCGCGGCTCCAGCACGCTGCGCGGCACGTAGCGGCTCAGCAGCGGGTGCTTCCAGACGTCGGTGCGGGCATACCAGTAATGCTCGCCGTCCAGGCCACCGTAGCCGACGTTCAGCGTCGGCGTGTAGCCGACCGCGGTCTGGCTCCACAGCTGCTTGACGTCGTCCCAGACCTCGGCCAGCGGCAGCGCGTGTTCCACCGTCGTGTGGCCGTCCACCACCATGCTCATATTGAGCTGGAAGAGCGAGCCGCCCTCGGGCACGACCATCATGCCGGTCTGGCGCGCGGCCTCCAGCACCTGCTGGCGCTGGTCGCGGCGCGGCTGCTGGTAGCTCTTCACGCTGATGGCACCTTCGGCCTTCTGGCGGTTCAGGTGGGTCAGCGCGTCGTCCAGGTTGTTGACGTTGGAATAGAAGGGCGTGCGGGCACCGTAGAGGATGGTGCCGGTCGAGTAGATGCGCGGGCCCAGCACGATGCCGGCGCGCTGCATCTCGGCCTGGGTGAAGATGGCCGAGCTGAGGTTGGACGGGTCGTGCAGCGTCGTCACGCCCAAGGCCAGCGACGCGAGGTTGACCCAGCTGGTCTGCGGGATCAGGCCGGAGTCGGTCATGGCGCCATGCCAGTGGGCGTCGATGAAGCCCGGCACGATGGTCTTGCCGTCGGCGGCGATGCGCTTGGCATCGGCCGGCACGGCGACATCCTTGCCGACCGCCACGATGCGGTTGCCGTCGATCAGGATGGTGCCGCCTTCGATGACCTCATCACCCTTCATCGTCACGATGCGGGCACCGGTCAGCGCGACCTTGCCCGTGGGCTTGTCGCTGGCCTGCTCGAAGCCGATCTTCTGCGCCGTGGCCTTGTCCTTGCCCTCGGCATTGGCCGTGAACAGCTCGTCGCCGAGCGTGAAGTGCAACTGCTTGCTGTCGCCACTCCAGTGCAGGGCCGAGCCCGCATTGACGTCGAGCTGGCGCACCGGCAGGGCGTCCATCTTGGCACCTACCGTGATGGCCTTGCCGGACTGGCCCTGCACATTCGGCAGCGGCGTCACATAGGCGTGATAGCGCTCGACGAAGCCCAGCCATTGGCCGTCCGGCGAGACGGTGTACTCGGAAGCCGCGTCGCTGCGCGCGATCTCGGTCTCGCTGCGGTCGCGCAGGTTCAGACGGGTCAGCGAGAAGCGCTGCTCGACCTCGCTGGTGCTGCTGGTCTTGGTGAAGAAGACCTCGTCGCTCCTGGCGCCGAACTGCGCAGCGCTGCCGTCCTTGCTGATGCGCTCGGGCTTGCCCGAGCCATCGGCGGCGGCCAGGTAGAGACCGGTGTCCAGGCTGTGCCAGGGGCTGGTCAGGCCGCCGCCCTTGACCTTGCGGTAGACCACCTGCTTGCCGTCCGGCGACAGGCGCGGCTCGAGGTATTTGCCGGGCTCCTTGACGACGATGCTGTCCTTGCCGGACGCGACGTCCAGGCGGCGGATCGTTCCCTGAGTGTCGTCGCGCCAGGTCGCATAGACCAGGCTCTTGCCGTCGCGCGACCAACTGGGGGCGAATTCAAACGACTCGTCCTGCCTGGTCAGGCGATGCGGCTTGCCGTCGGGCAGATCCTTCACGTAGAGCGAACCCAGGGCCGAGTAGACGACGCGCTTGCCGTCCGGCGACACCTGGGCGCCGCGCAGCTGGTGCACGGCGAACTTCTCGGGCGCCACCACCTGGGCGTAGCGCATCGGCTCGCGCAGTTCGCGGCTGTCCTTCACGTGGAAGGGGATGTCGGCGGCCGTGCCCTTGAAGGGGTCGACGCGCCAGATCTTGCCCTCGGCCCAGACGACGATCTCTTTGCTGCCGGGCATCCAGGCGAAGCTGGGGTAGACGCCCCACATGGCCCAGATCTCCTGCAGGTCGCGCGACAGGCCGCTCCAGGCCGGGAGCTCGCGGCCGGTGGCCAGGTCCTTCAGGAACAGCGTGCTCTGGTTGCGCACGCGGCGCACGAAGGCCAGGTATTTGCCGTCGGGCGAAGGCGTGGGGCGCACCGCGCCGCCGGGGCCGGTCACGAAGGGCTCGACCGAGCCGTCGCTCAGATCCTGGCGGAAGATCTTGTAGATCTCGCCATTGCTGTCCTTGTTGTATTCGAAGACCCGGCCGGGCGTCGTGTCCTGGGAGTAGTAGAGGTATTTGCCGTCCGGCGAGACGGCCGGCTCGCCCAGGTCCTTCTGCCAGTTGGGCTTCTCATTGAGCTGCACGCCCTTGTTCTTGGCCGCGTCGCCGTCGACGTGATACAGCCAGATCTCGCCCGAGCCCGCACTGCGCGTGCCGGTGTAGTGCTTGCGCGCCAGCAGGTATTTGCCGCTGGGGTGCCAGACCGGGTTGTTCAGCAGGCGGAAGTCTTCCTTGGTCACGGCGCGAACGCCGCTGCCGTCGGCATTCATGACCCAGATGTTGTCGCCGCCGCCGGCATCGCTGAGGAAGGCGATCTGCTTGCCGTCCGGCGAGAAGCGGGCCTGGTGCTCCCAGGCGATGGAATGCGTCAGGGCCTTGGCCTCGCCGCCACCAATGGGCAGGGTGTAGAGATCGCCGAGCAGGTCGAACACGAGGGTCTTGCCGTCGGGGCTGACGTCCACGCTCATCCAGGTGCCGGTCTTCACGTCGATGTTGGCCGTCTTGGCCACGCCGGGCGGCGTGTTGACATTCCACGCCGCGGGCTTGGGCGCTTCTTTCGCGGGCTCCTTGGTGGCTTCCTGGGCGTTGGCGACCAGGGCGGCGGCCAGCAGCAATGAGGGGGCGAAGGTCAGACGTGACATGAGGTCGGGTGGGGGAAGACCAAAACCTTCGATGCTAGCGAAGGCCGGCTTGCCCGCCCGTTCGTCACGCCCCGGCCAAGGCCAGGGCTTCGCTCAAGCTGAGGGTTTGTCCCGAGCTCCACGCGGCCTTGGCGCGGTCGCCGCTCAACTGCGAGGTGGCCAGCCGGCGCACGCGGGCCAGCGAGCGGGCCTCGCGGCTGCCCAGGGCGCCGAGGTGGCGCTGCCAGTACTGCTCGGCGAAGGCCGCCAGCTGCAGTGCATGCTCGGGATGACGCAGCCGCGCCAGCGGTCGCGGGAAGAGCTGCAGCGTCAGCGCCCGCGCATGCAGATGCTGGCGGCCATGGGCGATGCGCAGGGCCTGGCGTGCCGCGGCCAGCGCGGCCGGCCAGTCGCGTCGGGACTCATGGGCCATGGCGAGGGAATAGGCCGCGTCGAGCTGTCCCACGCCATCGCCATCGGCCTCGGCCATGCGCTGGCAGGCCGTGATCCAGCCCACCGCCGTGGCGACGTCGCCCAGTTCGATCAGGCATTGGGCGCGGTTGCGCAGCCGCGCCGCGGCCTGGCGGGAATGGCCGACCGCTTCCCACAGCTCCTGGGCGCGGGCGTAGAGCGCCTCCGCCTGGGCCGGCTGGCCGCGCGAGACGGCGATGGCGGCGAGCTGCTGCCAGGCGCGCGCCTCGGTGGTCACGTCGCCGACGCGGCGGGCCAGGGCCACGGCTTCCTCCAGCGGCCGGGTCTGACCCTGCTCGCGGTTGTCGCCGGCCAGCAGCACCCAGGCGCGGCGCACCAGGGCCGGTGCGCGCGCGGCCGGATCGTTGCCGGCCAGATGCAGGGCCTGCTCGGCCTCGGCCAGGGCCAGGGTGCGATCACCATGCGTGAAGGCCAGGTGGGCGCGCAGCTCATGACCGGCGGACGAGGGCGGTGCCAGCTGCAGCAGCTGGCCGAGTTGGTCGACCAGCGTGCGGTCGACGCCATCGCTTTCCCAGCAGGGCCGCATGGCCAGGGCCAGGTTCAGGCCGGTGGTGGCATCGTCGTCGTCGGCCGCGTTGGCGATCAGCGCCCGCGCCAGTTCGCGACGCGGCGCCCAGGCGGTGATGGGCGCCTGCAGGCCAAGGGACGCGGCCCAGTCGCAGAGCTCGGCGCGCAATGTGCCGCGTGCCGCGCGCTGCGCCGCGGCGTCCACGCGGGTCAGCACGCCGCGGCGCAGCAGCTCCAGCATGCGGTAGCGCGGCTCGGCGTCGCCCGCGGCCTGGATCAGCGAATGCCCGGTCAACTCGTTGAGCAGGGCCGGCGTGCCGTCCAGCGCCGCAACGTCGGCCCAGGCGAAGGCGCCGGGCAGGGCCGCCAGGCGTTGCAGCAGCGCACGCGGCTCGGGGCCGAGCAGGGCCAGGCTCCAGTCCAGCAGGCCGGCCACCGAGGCATGGCGCGGCGCGCGCGTCGGGCTGGCCAGCCAGCTGGGCAAGGTGCTGGACTCGGTGCGCAGGTTGCGCCATTGCTCCAGCATCTGCGCGGGCGAGAAGCTGCGCACGCGGGCCGCGGCCAGCTCCAGGGCCAGCGGCAGGCCTTCCAGCTCACGGATGAGTTCGGTCAGCGCGGCCTGGTTGTCGCGGCTGGCGTGGAAGTCGGCCCGCACGGCGCGTGCGCGGTCGATGAAGAGGGCTTGCGCAGTCTCCTGGGCTTCGGACAGGGGCGCCACGTCGACCAGGGTTTCACCATCGAGCTCCAGGGCGTGGCGCGACGTGACCAGCAGGCACAGCGCGGGCGAGATCGCCAGCAGCCGCTGCACGGCCTGGGCGACGACGCCCATGGCCTGCTCGGCGTTGTCCAGCACCAGCAGGCGCAGGGCGCCGGGGTCCTGCAGCGCCGCCTCGATGGCCGGCCAGCCGCCGCCCCGTGTGATGGTCAGGCCACGCTCGAGCGCGGCGACGAGGCCGGCTTCGTCACGCACCTCGGCCAGGGCGGCCATGCCACAGCTCCAGTCCCGCTGGCTGAACTGCCGCCAGGCCAGCTCCACCGCCAGACGCGTCTTGCCGACGCCGCCGGGCCCGATGAAGGTCAGCAGGCGCAGCTCGGGCAGGCGCTCGGCCAGGGCTTCGAGCCGGCCGGGCGGCGCGAAAAAGCGCGTCAGATAGCGCGGCAGGCTGATGGCAAAGGAGGGCTGGGCGGGCGCCGACGCCGACGCGATGGCCGGCTCGGGTCGCAGCGGTGGGTGCTGGGGCATGGCTTCGGCCAGGGCGGCGAGGCGGTGACGCTCTTCGACGACCCAGTCGTCGAAATAGCCGGGCAGCAACTCGCCGCCGTAGATGGCCGTGTCGCGCAGGGCTTCGAATTCCTGGGCGTCGGTGGTCAGGGCGCCGGGCAGCAGCGAGATCTGCAGGCGGTCAGCCTGGATCAGCGGCGCCTCGGGTGTTTCCAGCAAGGCGCGCAGCGTGGACAGGGTCTGGCGCAGGCGGTTGCGGCCGGCGTCCAGTTCGACGCCGGGCCACAGCAGCTCGACGAGTTCCTCGCGCGGATGCTGGCGCTTTGGTTGCAGCGCCAGACGGGCCAGCAGCAGCGTGGCGGCGCGGCTGGGCAGGCGGGTCAGCTCGACGCGGCCGGCGCGCTCGATCTCGAAACCCCCGAGCAGGCGCAGCCTGAGCATGTCAACGGCGCCCGGCCGCCCGTAGGCGTTGACGCGCCCCCTCGGGGGGCAGCGGCCGAAGGTCGCGTGGGGGCCTCATGTTCTATGGCCAGAGCCACCAGACGATCAGGCCGCCGAACACGATCCATTGGATCGCGTAATAGGCAAAGCGGCTCTTGGCCTTGATCTGCTTGCCGAACAGGCGCACCTGCTGCACATAGCCGAAGGCCTTGTTGATGCCGCCGGTCTTGTCGGTGTCCGAGTTGGGTGCCGCCGCGGCGCGGATCAGCGTGTGGCTGATGAAGTGGTTGAACCAGCGCGCCACCGGGTTGTTCAGCGGCCGCTCGACGTCGCAGAACAGGATGATGCGCATCATGTCCGACTGGTTCTCGGCATAGTGCAGATAAGTCTCGTCGAAGATGACGCCCTCGCCGTCGCGCCAGAAATAGCGCTCGCCGTCGACCGAGATATAGCAGCTGTCGGCATTGGGCGTGACCAGGCCCAGGTGGTAGCGCACCGAGCCGGCGAAGGGGTCGCGGTGGGTCACCAGGCGGCCGCCCGGGGGCAGGGCGGCGAACATCGCGGCCTTCACGGTCGGGATGCGCTGCAGCAGCTCGGTCGTCACCGGGCAGAGCTCGCGCGCCGAGGGGTGGGCGTCGCCATACCACTTGAGGTGAAAGCGGGTCCAGCCGGTCTTGAAGAAGCTGTTGAAGCCGGCGTCGTTGTATTTGTCGCTCTTCTTGATCTCGCCGGCCTCGGCCAGCTTGAAGGCCTCGGCGCGGATGTCCTGCCAATGCTCCTGGAGCAGCTTCAGCTCGGGGAAGCCCGCCACCGGCAGATAGGGCTTGGCCGGCAGCCGGGAGAACAGATACATCAGGCAGTTGATGGGTGCCATGAAGGTGGAGTGATCCATCAACTGGCGGAAGAAGCGCAGGCGCACGCGGCCGCGGAAGTGCACATACATCGTGCTCGCGATGAAGATCGCGACGATGCCGAGCTTGATATAGGGGATGTTGTTCATCGTGCGTAGAAATCAGCCTCGCCGGGCGGGCGCGACTTGAAGCGCTTGTGCAGCCAGAAGTACTGGTGCAATTGTCGACGCGCCTGGGCTTCGATCACCGCATTCATGCGGGTGGCGTCGGCCACGATGTCCTTGCTGGGGAAATCTGCCAGCGCCGGCTCGATGACAAGGGTATAGCCATTGGCCTCCCGGCGCGGGTAGCAGGGCAATACCGCCGCCTGGGTGGCGGCGGCCATGCGCGACAGGCCGCCGATGGTGGCCGCCGGCACGCCGAAGAAGGGCACGAAGACCGAATCGCGGTGGCCGAAGTCCTGGTCGGGCAGGTAGTAGAGGCGGTAGCCGTCCTTCAGCGCCCGCAGCGTCGGCCGCGTGCCTTGCTGGCGCGCGAAGATGATGCCGGTGCCGAAGCGCAGCCTCTTGGCGCGGAAGAAGGCGTCCAGCCAGGGATCCTTCTGCACCGAGTAGATGCTGACCAGCGGCGTCTCCAGCGACACGCGCAGGCCGGCCAGGTCCAGGCCGGTGAAGTGGGGCATCATCAGGATGACGTTGCGCCCGTCCAGGGCGCGCAGATGCTCCAGGCCTTCGATGCGCATCAGGCGCTTGAGGCGCTCGCGCGAGGCGAACCAGCCGTAGCCGTACTCCAGCAGCATCTGCACCATGGCGACGAAATGCCGGCGCAGCAGCCGCGCCCGTTCGGCTTCGCTCATTTCCGGCAGGCACAGGCGCAGATTGACCTCGCCGATGCGGCGGCGCGAGGTCGGCAGCGCATAGATCAGACTGCCCACCACCCAGCCCAGGGCCGTGATCACGCGGAAAGGCAGCCAGCTCAGCAGCCACACGACGCCGACAAGCAGCCTCAGGCCCACGATGATCTCTGCCGGTTTTTCAAGGCATTCCTTTTGGAATCAACAACTTGGCTTCTGGTTACGCCACTCGGGCGCCCGGCATTCTCTCAGGCCGGCAACGCCATCCGACGCAGGCGCAGCTGCTGCGCCGCCAGCATCAGCAGCGGGATGGCCGCCAGCCAGGCGAAGGCCCAGGCGGAGGGGTGCGCCACCCAAGCCGCCGCGACCAGACCGCATTGCAGCAGCATGGCGTTGCCGAAGCCCGCACCGCGTCCGCCGGTGTAGCCGGCGACGAGCATGGCCAGCAGCCACAGGCCGAGCAGCACACGCAGAATGAGCCCGGGCAGGCCGGGGGCGTCGATCGACAGCAGGCCCATGAGGGCTGGCCATTGCAGCAGGGCGAAGGTGCAGGGCTCGGACAGGGCGCGGCGGCAGTCGGGAGTCGAAGTCATGGCCAGCTCCAGTGCGGGTTCAGCGCCGGTACAGGCGCAGGCGGAAGGCGGTCGTCGCGACGACGCTGTCCCAGTTGTTCGGCGCCGCGGCGGCATCGAATTGCTGTCGCGTCCGATACGGCCCGCCCGCGGCGATGCTCTGCGCCATGGCGGCGTTCATGTTGGGCAGGCGCATCAGCTCGGCCGGCGACATCTCGCTCACATAGGCCGGCGCGCGCGGCGCGTCGGACAGCGCGTAGTTGTCCACGTTCTCGTCGACGGTGTTGGTCAGGCTCAGCGGTGGCACCTGGGCGCCAGGCTGGCCCGTCGAGAGGTCGGTGGCCGTGCCGGTCACGGTCAACGGCACGGCCCTTTCCGCCTGGATGATGTCGGCGATGACGGCGTCGTCCGGGTTGCCGGTGGCGCGCAGCCGGGCCTGATCGGCGGTGCGCGCATCGCGGCCGAAATGGGCCGTGACTTCGAAGCGCAATGGCACCGACGGTGAGCCGTGCACACGCGTCTTGGCGTGCTCCTCGAAGCCGGCCGACATGCTGCTGTTGGCCGATCGCGTCAGCGGCGTCAGGTTGGCCCAGGACGCGCCGGTGCCGCCGAGGTGGTGGTTCAGCAGATGGCCCATGATGTAGTAGGTCGAGCCGCCGTGGCGGCGCCGCCCCAGGGCCTCCCACAGGCCGCCCGACACGCTGGGCTCGCTGCCCGGCGCATGCACGGCGGTCAGCCGCTCGACGGTGGCCGAGCGGCCCATGCCGGATTCCAGGTTGCCGTATTCCGGCGCGGTGGAGGCACCGGCGCCGCCGCCCATGATCTCCTTGGCCAGGTCGGCCAGCTGGGTGGTCAGCGACACCACCTCGGCCTCGGCGTTGGCACCGGGGGCGGTGGCCGAGCCGTCCGCCGCTGCGGGCGCCGCCGTTCGCTGCACGCGCAGCAGCTCGGTGTGCAGGGCCCGGGCGCGCGCGATCTTGCCCTGCTTGGTGGCGCTGGCACCGACTTCCTGGGCGTCGAGGAAAGCGGTGAAGGACTGAGGCGTCGACGCGATCGTCAGCTGGGCGCTGGCGCCTTCGCCGGTGAAATAGAGCTCATGCCCTTCGCCGTTCTCGTCCGTGAAGGCGAAGTGGCGGTTCCACCAACCCACCACCGCGTCGCGCACGGCTTCCACGCCGCGCCGCGCCATCGCGATGAAGGCCTGGCCCAGCTCGATGGCGCGGTCGATCAGCCAGTCGATGCCCTGGTCGACCAGCTCGCGCACCGTCTCCAGCAGCTCGTGCATGCGCTCGCCGATATTGCCCAGGCCGAACTGGTTGGCCAGGAAGCCGATGGCCACCGGCATGGCGCGGTCCAGCGCATCCTCCAGAAAGCCGGCCGCGCCGTCGATGGCGCCGTGGGCAATGTCCAGGATGCCGTCCAGCACGCGCGAGACGATCTCCAGCATCTCGCGCAGGTATTGCACGAAGGACTCGATGGCGTTGTAGACGGCCACCAGCGTGTTGATGACGGGCATGATGCCGGTCACGTCCAGCAGGCTCATCAGCCAGCGCGTTGCGCGGCCGATGATGGCGTCGGTGACCCAGCTGATGACGCCGTCCAGCACGCGGTCCCAGAGGTTGGACAGCTGGTTCTGGATCTCCACCCACAGCCCCGCCGGTCCCTCGGTGATGAGGATGGACAGGAAATGCCAGGCGCCGGTCGCCAGGTTCATGATCTGGCGCAGCCGCCTCACCGTGCCGGGGTCGAGCTTGCGTTCCAGGCGCTCGAAGATGTGCTCGACGGTGATGCCCAGCACCTGCAGCACGAAGCTGAAGATGGAGGCGATGGAGAAGTCGGTCGGCGGCGTGATGCCGGCGGACTCGGCCTGGCCGAACAGCCAGCCACTGACGCCGTTCAGAAGATGGGTGCCGATGTTGTCGAAGAAGCGCCCGAAGCCGGCCTTGACGGCGCCCAGCAGGTTGATGAGGAAGCCCACCGGATCGGTCAGGATGTCGCCGATGGCCGCGGCGGCCTTGGCCAGCACCTGCACCACCAGCTCGGGCGGCAGGCCCAGCACGCGCAGCACCGACTGGAAGAAGGTCCATGCCGCGCCGGCCAGGTCGCCGTCGACGAAGACCTGGCGCAAGATGCGCAGGGCCGTGGCCTGCACGCGCGGCCACAGCGTCGGGTCGCTGAAGAACTGGCCGAAGACGGGGATGCGCGCCAGGATCTGGTTGAAGACGAAGTTCTTAATCGGCTCGCGGATGCAGCAGGGAATGGCCTCCCAGACGCTGGACAGGATGAGCTGGGGCAGGCGCATCAGGTCGCCCACCACGCCGATGAGCCGCCGCACCACGCCCACGGCGTTCTCGATGAAGGGCGTCAGCGCGTCGAAGCCCTGCAGCAGCCAGTCGAACAGGCCGCGCACCTTCTCGTCCGCCCAGCTGACCAGGCGCAGGGCCGCGTCCTCCAGCCAGCCCAGGGCGTTGGCCAGCATGGCCATCAGCGTGCTGGAGCGCAGGCTGCCCATCAGCGAGGTCACGGCGCCGCCGAGAGCGCCCACCTTGGTCGACACCCAGCCGCCGGCCTCGACGATGACGTTGCGCACGGTGCCGATCACCTGGGTCACCGACGGCAGCACGCTGGCCAGGGTGTCGCGGTTCTCGGCCACGCCGTCGCCGCCTTGCATGGCCGTGGCCGAGGCGTTCAGCTGCGTGGACATCTGCTGCATCTGCTGGCCGAAGTTGCGCATCCACGGCGGCGGCAGCATGTCAGCCACCTTCTGCGCGGTGGCGGCGATGGGCTGCCAGACCGGCGCGGTCTGCTCCTTCACCCAGTCCCAGGCCTCGCCGGCCTTGGTCGTGATCCAGCCGACGATGCCGCCGGAGCTGTCGCCGTTGCCTGCCTCCTCGGGCCCGAAGAGCTGCTCCTTGACCCAGCCCCAGGCGTCGCCCACTGCATTGCGGATGGGCGCGGTCCAGTTCCAGATGTCGGTGCCGAAGGCCTCGATGCGCGCCCACACGGCGCCAGCCTTGTTGCGCAGCCACTCGATGGCCGGCGCGCCATAGCCATTCCACAGATCGCTGAAGAAGTCGCCGATGGGCTGCAGAAAGGTCGTCAAGCGGTCCCACGCCTCGCCGGCCACCTCCGTCACGAAGGTCTTCAGCTCGTCGATGGCGTTCAGCAGCGGCTGGCAGTCGCCCGAGATCAGGGCTGCGGCAATGCCGGCGGCCCGCTCGACCAGGCCGGTGAAGACGCCGAGCATGGCCGTCAGCGTGCCGCTGGGATCCAGGGCATTGAGCACCGCGGTCAGGCCCTCCAGGGCCGACGACACCATGTCGCGCAGCAGGGCCATGGGGCCGCGTTCGATGACGGGCACCAGGCTGGGCGCCACCTCGCGCACCAGGCGCATGGCGACGGCGCCGATGGCGTCGCCCACCGCGTCGACGGCGGCCGAGCCGGCGTCCACCACCGCACCGGCGGCGTCGCTGACGGCGCCGGTCGCACTGTCCCAGGCGTCGCCCGCCCACGAGCGTTGCACGCCGGTGGTCGGCGCCTCCTTGGCGGTCAGCGGCGCGCGGCTGGCCATCAGCTTCGCATTCGCTTCGGCCTCGCGTTCGGCCTTGTCATGGTGGGCGCCGCCGTCGGCCGCACTGCGCTGCGCCGTGGGCGGCGCGGCCGGGCTGCGCTGCTGCACGACGTGGGTGAGTTCATGCGCCAGCAGGCCGCGGCCTTCTGTGCTTTCGGGGTCGTAGCGGGCAGCGCCGAAGACGATGTCGTTGCCGGCCGTGTAGGCGCGCGCGCCCAGGCCTTCGGCGGACGCGGCGGCGGCGCCGTCGGCATGCACGCGCACATCGGCCAGCGGCGCGCCGAAACGGCCTTCCATCTCGGCGCGCACCGGCGCCGGCAGGGGCTGGCCGCGGCCGGCCTTGTCCTGCAGATAGCGTGGCAGGCCGGCAGGCGACGATTTGGAGTTGGCAGCGCGAGGCGGTCCGCGGTTGGCCGCGCCTTTGGGCGTGCGTGCGGTGGCAGTGCGCGCCTGCATGGTGGCTACAGGTCAGATGGCGCGCTGCGGCCCAGCTTGCGGTATTCGGCGCGCAGGCCGTCGGCGATGTCGGCGTAGACGATGCGTTCGCCGCGGGCTCGGGCCTGGGCGGCGGCGGCCAGTACGGCATTGCGCACATGGCCGCCGGCGAAGTCGCCCAGGGCGGCCAGGCGGTTCAGGTCGGCGGCACTGCAGTCGCTGGCCTCGCCGAGATGGGCCTGCCAGAGGCTGCGCCGCGCCGTCGCATCCGGTGCAACGAAGTCGACGATGAAGTCCAGCCGCCGCGCGAAGGCCGGGTCGAAACGGGCGCGGCTGTTGCTGGTCAGCACGACGATGCCGCTGTGGGTCTCGATGCGCTGCAGCAGGTAGTTGGTCTGGGCATTGGCGAAGCGGTCGTTGGCGCTGGCGACCTCCGTGCGCTTGCCGAACAGGGTGTCGGCCTCGTCGAAGAGCAGCACTGCATCGGCATGCTCTGCGCGCGCCAGCAGCTCGGCCAGGTTCTTCTCGGTGTCGCCGATCCACTTGCTCAGCATGGCCGCCAGGTCGACGCGGTAGACCGGCAGGCCCAGGCGATGCGCCAGCCATTGCCCGGCCAGGGACTTGCCGGTGCCGGAGCCGCCGGTGAACAGCATGCGCACGCCGTCGCTGGCCCGCGTGAGGGCCGCGGCACCCAGGCCGGCGTGCAGGGTCTCGCGCTGCCTGCAGCGCTGGGCGATGCGCTCCAGTTCGGCACGCAGCTGCGGGCTGGCGACCAGGGCCTCGTCGGGCACGGCCTCGCTCAGCGGCTGGGCCAGGGCATCGAGGGCGCGGCCGGATGGCGTCATCAACGCGGCGCGGTGCAGGCTGTCGCCCGTCGCCTGGCCGGCGCCGAGCAGGCGGGCCAGGCGGGCGTGGTCGCTGATCTGGGCATAGCCGGCGCGGTAGCGCTGGGCAGCTTCGGTGGCCAGCGCCTCGTCCGTCAGCGCGGCCTGCCAAAGCGCGGTCCGCGTGGCAGCGTCGGGCAAGGGCACGCGCCAGTCGGCCATGGGGCCGTCGCGGCGCACGCCGCCATCCAGGCCGGTGACGACCAGGGCCGGGCCGTCATAGATGGCCAGCGGCGGCAGCGTGGTCACGGCGCCGGGTGCGCCGTCGATCTCGAAAACGGGCACGCGGCCGCTCAGGATCAGCCAGGCTTCGGCGCCGGGCGGCAGGGCTTCCGAGTTCGCAAACCAGGCGGGTTCGCTGCCGAGCCGGCGTACCAGTTCGGTGGCCAGGCCGCTTGCCTCGTGAGGCGCGGCGCTGCGGATGACGAGGCCGGAACGCGGCATGGCCGCCAGGTCGCGGGACCAGGCGGCCAGGGCCGTGTCGAGGGCAGGGACGGCAGCCACGGGCCAGAGGGCGGGCGACGGCGCACCGGGCCAATCACAGGCCACGCCGGCCAGGGCGGCGGCAATCGGCGCGGGCACGCGTGGCGTCATTTCGCAAAGCGGGCGAAGGCCGTGGGCTTCCTCGGCCTGCAGCAGGCCGTGGCGCATGGCGCGGCCATAGGCCAGGGCATGCAGCGTGGCGGCTTCGCCGCGTTGCGGATCGGCGGTTGAGTAGCTCTCGTGCAGAGGCGCCAGGGCGCGGGCCAGCAGGGCCAGCGCGGGGCGAGGCTGGGCTTGCGGCGCCTGCATCCAGGCGATGACGCGGCCGACCAGCGGGTCGTCCTCCACCGCGGCGACCAGGGCCAGGGCCAGGGTTTCGACGGTGCTCAGGCCAAAGGCATCGCGGGCCCGGGCCAGCGGCTCATCCCGTTCGATGCCGGCCAGCGCATGGACGCGCCAATCCTCGCCCCCGGCGGCGGCCAGGGCGTCGCGCAGCAAGCGTTCCTCGGGCGCGGCGGCCGGGTCGCCGGGATGGACGAACAGCGCGCCCAATGCCGCGAGGCCGAAGTCGCGCGGGCGCATCGTCAAGTGCGGCGGCAGGTCGGCGGGGTTCATGAGGGGTAGTGAAAGTGGACGATGCGGCCCAGCCAGGGGACGAAGCCGGGGTCGATGTCGAAGCCGGCGCGGCGGATGCGCAGGTCCAGCGACGCGGCTGGAAACTCGATGTCGATGCGCTCCGGCGAGACCCAGGCCGAGCCGCGACGGCGGGCGATGCGCAGCAGCGGCAGTCGCGCGTCCTCGATGGCGGCGAGGCGGGCCGTGCGCAGCCACTGCACGTCTTGGGCCGGCGGCAGGTCGAGGCCGGCGATGGCGGCATGAAGGGCATCGTCGTCCGGGACAAGGAAGCGCTGGCAGGCGGCGCGCAGGGCGCCGGCCCAGGCGGCCAGCGGGTCGTCGGCGTCATCCAGGCCATGGCGCAACAGCAGAGGCAGCAACAGCCAGAGACCGGACCAGGGACTGACCAGACCGTGGTGGAGGTCGGCATCAAGCGCCGACGCTTCGAGGGCGCGCGATGTGATCGCTGGGGCCCCCGGCACCTCGGTGCTTCGAGGCAGATCGCGAGCCGGCTCGCTGGCGCCTTCGATCAAGCCTGGCGACTCGATCAGCTCAAGCGTCAAAGCGCTGGAGTCGATGGCCCGTCGTTCGAGGGTAGGGCTTTCGCTGCCCGGCGACAAGGTCTTGATGACCTGCGTCAATCTTGCCCGGGCCGCCATTGGGCGTGCGTCGGATGCCGCCGCGTGGGGAGGTCGCTGCACCAGCCCCGGCGGTGCATCCGCTGCGTCGACCACCTTCAGCACGGCGAGCGCCTGCGCTTCGTCGATCGCTTCAATGAAGGGCGCCACCATCCGATGGTGCGCGATCAAGGCGAGCAGCGAACGCGCCTGCTCAGCCTGCCTTTGCTCGCTGAACGCAGTGACAGCCACTGCGGCTTCCTCGTTCGCCATCAGCATCAACGCCACGGCCCGCGCCGGCCAGGCTTGCTCTTCGACCTGCGGCGGCGCAATCTGCTTCCAATACCAGGCCTCGGTCGCTTTCCCCCGCAGCCAGCGCTGCAGCAGCATCTGCCGCGCCACCCTCAGGCTGGGTGCCCACACGGCCTGCGCCGCATCGCCGGCCAGCTCCATCGGTTGGGCCTGCGACGCCAGTTGTTGCCACGCCCGCTCCAACTGCAAAGCCAAGGTCTGCGCGCTCGCACCTGCGGCCGCACGCAGGCGCAGGCGACGCACCAGCACGAAGCGATTCAGCAGGACCGCCGGCTTGGACGACACGCGCAGCGCATCCTCCACGCTGGGCAGCAGGCCGGGCGCCGGCCGCGGCGCGCTGAGGCGCAGGCGTTGGACGGTGAGGTCGGCCGCAGCCATGGTTCAGGCCAGCAGGAAATTGACGGTGGACCGCGCGCTGGGCGTGAAGCCGGCCTGCACGGTCTGGGTGACGCTGACATGGGCAATGCCGCCGACGATGTCGGCCACGACGGCATGGGCTGCGATGCGGGTCGCGCCCAGCGACGCGTTGAGCACCGGGTCCATCAACTGCACCTTCATGCCGACGCGCAGGCGCTCGGGCAGCGAGGGCTGGACCTCGAAGCGCACGCCGGGGTGGATGGGAATGGGCCGCAACAGCCGCCCGGTCAGCAGTTGTCCGGCCGGGCTGTGGCTGGCGGCCAGCACGCAGACGCGCACCAGGGCCGCCATCAGCGCGACGGCGCGCGGCTGGCTGGCATCGACGCGGCGACGCAGCCAGGAGGCGAGGTCGTGGATGTCTTCGCGGTCGTCGCGGTCCAGTTCGGCGAAGTGGGGCAGCGCGGACAGGTCGCCGAGGTCGCCGACGCTGTCGAACTGGCTGAAGCGCTCGGCCCAGTCCAGGCGGATGCCGGCCTTCACCGTGGACAGGCGGGCATGCAGGCAGGTCGCCACCTGGGCGATGCGGGCGAGTTCCTCGGTCACGCGCCGGTTCAGCAGATTGCGCTCGGCATTGGCGGCAGCCAGATCGGCCAGCGAGGCGCTCTTGGCGATGAGGGCTATCTTGCCCACCAGACCCAGGCTGGCCGAGGCCAGGGCGACGTTGGCGAAAGGCAGGGCCTCGCTGCGGGCCAGGCTGACGCTTTCGGCCTGGGCGCGCACGGCATTGAAGCTGATCTGTTGGCTGGCGGTGCCGGCCAGGCCGTTGAGCAGCGTGAGGGCGCTGACGCTGGTGGTGGAGATGGCGGCGGTCGTGGCGGGCAGGGCCGTCAGCAGGCGGTCGGCGACGAAGTGGGTGTCGAGCAGGCTGAGGTGGGCGCGCATGGCCGGGAACCAGTCGACCGGCGCCTGGCGCACGATGCCTATCATGGCCGCCACGTCGCCGGGCGGGTCGTCGTGCTCGGCCAGGCAGGCGGGCACGGCGTCGGGTTCCAGGGCCGAGTAGAGATCGCGCGACGGCAGGGCCACGGTACGGCTGCCGACGCGCGCCCGCGCGAAGGCGAGGAACTTGACGTTCTCCTCGATGGTCGCATCGCGGGAGGCGTTCAACGCGGCGGCGCGTTGCTCGTCCTCGGCCAGCAGGGCGCGCGCGGTGGCCACGTCCTGCCGCGACTCGGCCAGCTCGCGCTCCACCAGGGCCAGGCGCCCGGCGAGGCCGGCGAGGCTGGCATCGATGGCCGTCAGCGACTTCTGGCACAGGGCCAGGGCGTCGCGGTATTTGCGCACGATGCCTTCGGCGGCGCGCAGCACGGCGATGGTGTGGTCGGACAGGTCCACGCCGCCGAGGAAATAGGCCGACTCGTCGCGGGCCTTGTCCTCGGGGTCGGGGTCGAAGCTGAGGTCGGCGAAGCGAATGCGCAGCGCGCTGAGCTTGATGGGTGCGGCGCGCAGCGGCTGGCCGCCGGGATCGAACTCCTTGACGACGCCGCCCACGGTCTGCTTCTCGGCAATGCCCGGCACCTCCAGCTCGTCCAGGTCCAGCCCGAGGGAAGCCAGCTTGCTGATGACCTCGAGGCGGGTGGCGACGGTGAAGTCCTTGGCTTCGATGGCGCGTGGGCGTTCCAGGCGCGAGGCGATGGAGGTGGTGCGGATCTCGGCCTTGCCGGTCAGGGCCGAGGCGTCGGTGACCAGGGCACTGGGGGGCGGTGGCGGCGTCGGTACCGGCGCGAGAGGCGCCAGGCCGGCCAGGTTGAAGCGAGCGTCGAGGCTGGCCTGGTTGCCGAGCAGGGCGCCGATGTTGCCGGCGTTGATGACGCCGCCGGTGGATCCGCCGACGACGCCGGCCACCGGCGTCAGGCCCGCGATCGGGCCTATCGGCACCATCGGCGTGCCGATGACGCGGATGGGCGCGGGTGCCGGCGGCATGAAGCCGCCGATGCGCGCACCGATGCCGCCGACATTGCTGCTGACGTTCAAGGCCGCGGCGCGTTGCGCCGTCGGCGCCGCGGCTGCGCGTGCCATGCCGCGCGGCATGGGCACCGGTGCAATGCCGGTGCGAGTCCGGATGGGGAAGATGGGCGGCGCCGTCGCGCCATCGGGGCGGGTCAGCTGGGTCTGGCTCTTCACCGTGCCATAGAAGTCGGAGAGCTGCTCGCGGGTGGCGCTGGCGTTGTCGAGGTCGGCGATCTGGGTCAGGGCCGGCGACACGGCGAAGCGGCTGGCCTGGGAGGTCTTGAGCACCGTCTGGCGCAGGCGGTACATGTCGGTCTGCACGCGCAGATAGCCGAGGTTGACGGCGTCGTCGGCCTCGTCGATGCGGCTGGACAGGTCGGCCACGGTCTTGCGCAGGCCATTGGCCTGGATCAGCGCGGCCAGGGTCTGGAAGCCGCGTTTGGCGGCATCGGCCTCGGTGGGTGTCAGCTTGCTGTCATCGCCGGTGATGGGGGCGAGCTTGCGGCCGGTGATCAGCGGGTCGGCCAGCAGCGTCTGGAGCTCGGTGGAGTCGCGCCCGCCGTTGGCGTCCAGGCTGGTGTCGTAGGCGCTCTCGAAGGCCGTGTCGGCATTGCCGGCGACGACGAAATCCCAGGACTCGCCCTCGCCGAGCTGGCTGCCGGAGTCCAGCGTCTTCTGGTCCAGCCAGACGGTCTCGACGCCGTCGCGCAGCACGCCCACCGGGCCGAACAGGGCCTGACCGTCGAAGAGGGTGAAGTTCACGCCGCTGACGGTCATGTCTTCCAGCGCCAGCGCGGCAGCCGGCACTTCCAGCCGGTGCCAGCGACCGGGCGTGGGCACCATGGGCGGGTTGTCGGTGGACTGCTGCAGCCGCGAGGGCGTGCCGTCCAAGCCCCAGCCGATCAGGTCCTCGCCCCAGTAGGCGCGGTGTTCCCAGCTGGTGGCCACCTGCCATTGCAGCATCAGCTCGCGGGGCGGGAATTCGCGATCCAGCTGCACCCAGGCATAGAGCACATCGCCCTGCTGCACGGCCAGGGTCACGCTGGCATGGTCGAG
Organism: Roseateles sp. FW305-36; assembly: GCF_058787015.1. Taxonomy (NCBI): domain Bacteria; kingdom Pseudomonadati; phylum Pseudomonadota; class Betaproteobacteria; order Burkholderiales; family Sphaerotilaceae; genus Roseateles; species Roseateles sp. FW305-36. The sequence goes on from NZ_JBYSZK010000001.1 coordinate 745,472, forward strand.
GAAATGCTGGTGCAGGCCGCGCACGTTGGCGGAGCGGTGCAGCAGGCCTGGTGGCGCCTGCAGCAGCGGGGCAAAGCGTTCCTCCTCCAGGCGCAGCGGGTCGTCCTGCGGGTCGGGCACCGTGTCGGTGTTGTCGGGGCCTTCGGCGGCGATGCTCAGGGCCTCGCGCTGCTGGCGCTGGCGCTGGCGGCGGCGCAGCCAGTCGGCGCGGTCGTCGACATGGCGCTCGATGGCGTCGGCGATCTTGTGGTCGGCGTCGGCGACCTCGGTCAGCAGCAGCTGGGGGTCGAAGACGGTCTGCGGCACGGGCACGTAGACGCAGAGGCTGTCGCGCACGGCCAGGTCGATGGGCGCGAGGCCGGCCGCGCCTTCCAGCACCAGGTCCAGCTGCTCGATGGGCAAAGGCAGGGCCACCACGTCCAGCGTCGACGGGAAGAAGAGCTGGCGAGCCGCACGCGCGTTGACAGCATCGCGGGGCAGCAGGCCGGCGGGCGGCAGGGTCAGCATCTGGTCGCCCAGGGCGGCGGTGTCGGCGCCCGCGACGGCAGCTTCGGTCAGGTGTTCGGTGAACTGGTCGATGCGCGCCTGCCAGAGGAAGCGCGTGCCGGCGCCAAGCCTGGCGTTGGCCTCGGCGCGCGGGCGGCCGCCCAGGCGGGCAACGGCGGCGCGGTCGGCGAACAGCGGCTGCCAGGCGGTGTTGACGGCCACCAGGGCCAGCGGCACGCCGCTGCGATGCCAGGGCATGCACTGGCTGTTGCCGAGCTGGGCCTCGCGGCCGAAGACGGCATGGGCCAGGGCATTGCGCCAGGTGTTGCCGGGCGCCGGCAGGGGCAGCCATTCGTCGGGCCAGGCGTAGAAGACCGGACGGGCGGCGTCCTGCCTGACCTGGTCCTCGAAGGCTTCGGCGTCGAGGTCGCGCTCGCATTGGTCGAAGGGATCGGCGCCCGGCACGACGCGGTGCTCGATGGGCTCCAGCACGACGATGCCGACCCGGGGCAGGGGCCGGCCCAGGGCCAGCAAGGCGCGCAGGCTGCGGCCGGTGGCGCGGGCGAAGAGCACGCTGCCGTCGGCGTCGGCCGGCATGGCGGGCGCCGGGTCGGCGTCGGACAGCAGCCAGGGTGGCGCGACGACGGGCAGGTCCAGCAGGTCGAAGGAGAAGGCGGTGGGGACGATGACTTCCTCGCCACCGGCACTCAGGCCCGAGCCGGTGTCGATGCTGACGCGCCGCGGCGTGGCCAGATCCAGGCCGGCCGCCGGCAGGGGCGCGGCGGCGGTCGCCATGGCCGCGATGGCATCGTCGTCGAAGGCCAGGGACAGGCCCTCGACCACGCCGGCGCTGAGGGCCCGGTTCAGCAGGGCGATGCGGCGGGCGCGCTGGTTCTGCTCGGCCTCCAGAAGCGGCGCGGTCAGGGCGCGGCCAGCAAAGGCATTCATGCGCCTTTGGCCGTCAGGGGCGGTGCGGCTGGAAAGCCGGGGCTGCACGGCCACGGCCACCTCGCCGGTGTCCAGGGCCAGGCGCTGGCCGCGCGCGCTGCCGGCCGGCGGCGTGACGCTGAGCGCGACGATGCGCGAGCCGTCCAGGGTGGGGGTGCTGCGGTCGCTGGCCATGGTGGTGCGCTCCGTTCAGCGGGGCTTGGCGGGCGTGAAGCGCGCCGCCAGCAGCTTGTCGAGATTGGCCTTGCCGCGTGCCGGCACCTTGATGTCGGCCGTCAGGCGCTCGGCTTCCTGGCCGCTGCTGCGCGCCAGCGTGCGGCCCATGTCCAGCAGGTGTTCGCTGCCGGCCAGCTTGTGCAGGGCCTCCTTGTCTTCCAAAAGATCGGGGCGTTGTTTCGCGAGCTTGGCCAGGCCGTCGGCCACGCCGGGCTTGTTCAGCGCCGTGGCGACCTCGGCGACGGCCGCCTCATCCAGCGTCTTGTGCGTTTCCAGCTGGGCCAGGGCCGCATGGGCCATCAGCGGCTCGGAGAACTTGGTGGCCGACAGCAGCTTGACCGCCTCGGCCCGCGCCAGCGAGTCGGAGCGGTTCAGCAGCTTCTCGACCCGGTCCGTCTCGCCCAGCGCCTTGAAGCGCTCACGGATGATGAGGTCGGGGTTGGGGCCGGCGTTCAGCACGGCCACGGCCACGCCTTCCACCTCGGGCCGCAGCGCCACGTTGCGGCGGCGCGCATACCAGAGCGTCGTCTGGGCGTTGACGAGGCTGGCCCAGGCGGTGTCGACCGGGTCGGTGGGTGGCGCCGGCGGGAACAGGCCGGTCTTCACCAGCCGCGTGTTCTCCAGCAGGCGCAGGGACTCGAGCGGCGAGCGCTTGACGGGCAGGCGCGTGGCGGGCACGGCGAGGACGCGCGTCAGGCGCTGCTGCAGCGCGCGCGCCTGCGCCGCCAGAGCCTCGCGCGGCACCGGCACGAGGATGCTGACGAAGGTGGAGGCCTGGGCCTCGGCGGCGAGTTGCAGGTCGATGGGCGGCAGCGTCAACGACTCCTCCACCAGCATGGCGATCTCGTCCTCGGGCACCAGAGTCAGCTCGGCGGCGATGCCGGCCGGCAGCCAGCTCTGGCTGAAGTCCGCGGTGTTGACGGCCGCCGCCGGCAGGGGGCCGGCGGCGGGCAGGGAGGAGAAGAACTGGGCGGCGCTGGGGCGGGCGCCGAGGGGCCGCTTCAGCACGTCGTCCAGCTGATCCTGGTACTGGGCCAGATGGGCCTCGCGCAGCAGGCGCGGCGCGAAACCGAAGCCCAGCACATCGGCATGCGATTGGCCGGCAGTGCGGCGGGCGAGGTGGACGTCGATCCAGCGCACCGTATCGCCCGTCAGCGCCACCAGGGCCAGGGCCAGGGTTTCGGCCGGCAGATTGGGGCCGGCCTGCTGCACGAAGATCTGGCGCGCCAGCTCGCCACGCATGGCGTCGACGCGGTCGGCGGGAGCGTCGGCCACATAGTGCAGGGTCAGCGCGCTGGCCTCGATGATGTCGCCCGGCTCGACGGTGCGCTCCGCATCGAGACCGGTCGGGTAGCTGGAGACCGGGTTGGCGCTGAACTCCAGAGCGCGCAGGCCCAGCACGAAGATGCCGGTGCGGTTGCGCAGCGGCGGCGCGAGCAGCTTCTTGGTCTTGGCATTGAGCTGCTGGGCCAGGGTCTGCAACTGGAAGAGCTGGGCCAGGGACACGCGCACCGGCCCGGTCAGCGCGACCAGCTCGCCCGCCGTCGTGTAGCCGAAGCCGGGGCTGACCTGCAGCTCGGTCGCCACGCTGCCCTGGGAGACCTCCAGCCCCTCGACCACGCCGGTGCCGAGCGCCCGCGCAAAGCCGGCCTGGCGGGCCAGGAAATAAGCCTGTTCGCGGGTCAGGTCGCGCGCGGCCAGGAATTTGCCGTCGAACCAGCGCGGCCGCACGCGGTGCGACTCTTCCACCATCAGATTGGCCTCGCGCAGGGTTCGGGCGGTGTCCACGCTGACGACGGTGCGCTGGGTGCCGCTGGCGGCGCCGAAGGAGACCTGGGGGGCTTTCTGGATGGCCATGAGGCGTCTCCGGTTCAGATGCCGAACACCGCAGCGAGCGCGTCGGCCGGATAGGCGAAGCGGCGGCTGGTGTTGTCGATATGGGCCGCGTCCAGCGCCGTGAAGTCCGGCGTGGGGCGGACACCGGCGGGCACGGCGGCCGGCGCTTCGACGGTCGGGATCAGCACGCGTGCGAGGAAGAGCGACGTCGGGTCGGCGAGCGAGTCCGAACCATCGGCCGCCGCGCCATGCTCGGGCAGGGGCGGCAGGGTCTCGCCGTCGGGGCGGGCCAGGTCGTGGGCATGCGGGTTGGTCGCGTCGTTCCAGCCGTCGAGCAGGGCGTCGCGCAGCGCGTCGGGCCGATCGGCGGGGGCCAGGGCGCGCACGGCCTGGAAGCGCGAGCGGGGCAGGAAGTCCGTGGCCGGCGCGTCCTTGGCGTCGGGCCTCAGCACCAGCTCGAAGCGGAAGGCGTCGCGCACGCGGTTGGGCACCAGGGCGTCGGTGGCATCGAAGGCGCCCTGGGCGAAGCTGGGCGTGCGGCCGCGGGCCTGGGGCGTGAAGCGCAGGAAGAGGTCGGCCACCACGCCCTGGGCACCATGGGCGGCCCGCAGCGAGTCTGCCGGCTGGGCGCCGAACCAGGGCTCCAGGCGCACGCACCAGGCACGCGGCACTTCGATGAGGCGGCCCAGGCGGTCGATGGCGAGACCCGGGCCGACCTTGAGCTCATGCTCGGTGCCGGCCGCGTTGGCGACGGCTTCGGCCCTCAGGCCGATCAGCGTGCCGGCGCCGGCCAGATAGGCCAGGGCGCGGGCCAGGCGCGAGCGGTGATAGGTCTGCTCGTCGCGGAAGTCGTCGCTGCCCAGCAGCACGCCGGTGTCGTAGAAGGGCCGGTCGGGCCGGTCCAGGCGGTCGGCCGCTTCCAGGGCATCGACTTCATCGAGGGCATTCATGGGATCGGTCCTCTGTCAATGGGCGTCACCGGCGTTACGGGCGTCACAGGCCGGCGCGGCACGATGAGGCCGGCACTGACGCTGACGTCCAGCGAGACCGCCTCGCTCTCCACGCCCTTGTCGTTGATGACGACGAGGGTGAAGCGGTGCTTGCCGGCCGCGAGCTTGTTCTCGACCAGCAGCACCGGCTTCTCCTGATCCAGTGGCTTTCCGACGGTCAAGACGGCCATGGCGCGGTTCACCGCACGGGGCCGAGATAGGTGTAGCGGAAGGTCTTGATGACGCCGCCGATGTCGAAGGACTTGGAGCCGTCGAGCTGGAAGTTCTTGCCGATGTCGGCGATCTGCGGGCCGGCGATGACGGCGGTGGGGCGCTCGCGGTCGGCCACGATGATGTCGACCTTGTCGGGCAGGGAGACATTGCCGGAGTCGTCGATGACCTCGAGCTGGAAGGTATGCCGGCCGCGCGCCAGCGGGTTCTTGGGATCGACCTCGACGACCAGGGTCGGCTGGTCGGTTTCGAAGGGGACGTTGATGTCGAGCTTGGCCATGGTGAGACTCCTTGGAAGGTTCAGTCGGGGTCGGAAAGTCGCGTGAAGCGCCAGCGCGCGATCACGCCATTGGGTGGGGGTTCGGAGCGGCGGCCATCGAGCAGCAGGTTGCCGCCGGGGCTGCCGATGGCAGCGGCGTCCAGATGGGCGCGCGGTGCACCGTCGAAGGCGACCAGGCCGCTGCTGTCGTCCAGGCGCCAGTCCAGCGCGCCGCCGCCGCTGATGCGGTCGCCGCGGCCGATGCCGCTGAGCTCGACGCGCGCCACTTCCAGCGGGATGGGCGCGCGCAGATAGCTGTCGACACCGACCAGGGCGGCGATGCCCACCATGAAGGGCTCGCGCGCCGCCATCACCTTGACGAGGACATGGGCCGGCGCAATCTCCTCGGCCAGGTTGCGCACCATGTCGATGAGTTCGTCATCCAGCCCTTCGTGGACCAGGATGGTGGCGCGGTGGGCGGTGCGCTCGTAGACGCTGGCGACGGTCGCGCTCTCGGCTTCGGAGTCGATGTCCTCGCCGAACAGCGCCAGGAACTCGCGGCGTGCTTGGGCGTCGTCGGCATCGCCCAGGGTCAGGGTGTCGCCGACGAAGGAATTGCCGGAGATGACAAGGCCGGGCAGCAGCGGGTCGTCGCTGCGTTCCAGGTCGATGCCCAGCAGCGTGGCCAGGGTGCGGCGCAGGCGGAAGTCCTCCAGCACGATGATGCGGCCCAGGCTGACGGCGCCGTCGGTGGCGATGTCCAGGGCCAGGGCCAGGCCGCCGCGGGTGCCGCGCAGCCGGCGCAGCAGCGGCGCGTTGGCCAGCCAGGCGCGCTTTTGCGCCGTGGGCAGGCGCGACGGAAAGCGCTCGCCGGTCCAGCGGGCCAGCCAGTCCAGCGCGTCGGGCGGTGTGCTTGAAGGGGCGGTCAGCACGCGGGCGTCGGCGACCTGGTCTTCCAGCGGCGTCAGCACGCTTTCGAACAGGCCCAGGAAGCGTTCCAGGAAGTCGTGGCGCGTGGCATCGCCGCCAGCCGTGCGGTCGAAGACGGGGTCGTCGCGGTACAGCTCGGGCAGGTAGCGACGCAGATAGGAAAAGCGGTCGCCCCAGGCGCGCACGGCGGCGACTTGCGGCGTGGCGCGGCCATTGCCGTGCAGGGTCAAACGCAGTTGCAGGCGGCGGCCGTGCAGTTCGCGCAGCTGCATGCCGGCGCGCTGCACCAGGGCGCCGAACAGGCCGACGCGATTCGCCTGCGGCGCGCAGCCGAGCAGGCTGCCGTGGTGCGGCAGCTCGCTGGGGCTGGCCAACCAGGCGCCGCGCGGTGTACCGGCGGGCAAATCGGTCTGCAAGACGCTGGCATCGCCGAACCAGTGCGGCCACCAGGCGCCGCCAAAAGCCTCCTCGTCGGTGGCGCGCAGTTCCACCAGCACGCCGCAGCCGGGCGGGATGATGGCCTCGATGTAGAGGCGGTGCCAGACCAGGTCGAGGGACTGGGTGTCCACGGTGCGGCCTTGGGCCGTGCCGCTGGCCGCGAAGCCGCGCCAGGACAGCGGCACGAGGGCGCGGCTGAAGCTGGCGCCTTCCGGCGCGTCGGGCACATCCTGCGGACGCACCAGGGGCAGATGGGGTGGCCAGTCCTGCGAAGCGACAAAGCCGCCGGGCGCGGCGTCGGCGCTCGGGTAGCGGCGGCCGAGAGGCTTCTGCAAGGGCGCGGCGGCGGCCGGATAGACCAGGGCCTCGGCCAGGTCGGACACGCGCAGGGCGACCTCGGCCTCGTCCAGCCAGGCAATCGCATGCGCGTACTCGGCGCCTTCGAGGACGGCGCTCTTGCGCTCCGTGCCGTCGATGACGGTCAGATTCAGCTCGCCGTCCGGCCCCCAGGCGATGACGGCGAGCCGTCCCTGCGGGCTGGCGGCCAGGGCGATGGGACGCAGGCTGGCATCGAGCAAGGTCTCGGGCAGCAACTCGAGGCGCGCGTCGTCGGCGTTCTCGGGCTGGGGCCGGAAGGTGCCGGTGTCGTAAACCACGTCACCACGCTCAGGGAAAGGTGTCCCGGCCAGCACGGCGAGGCGGCGGTTGCCGCGGTCCAGCAGCCAGCGGCCGCCGCGGGCATCGCAGGCGACGGCCTGGGGCGTGAACCCCGGTGGCAGCTCCAGGCGCGCGGGGTCGTGGCGGTCGCGCAGGTCGAAGAGTTCGACACGGTCGGCGAAGGCGAAGACGATGCGGTCGTCGGCATCGAGGGCCATGGCCGTCGGCGCGCCGGGGGCCGAGGTGGCATAGCGCGGCACCTCGCCGGGGAAGGCGCCGAAGCCCATCAACGATCCGCCCGGGCCTTCGGGAGTGGGGCGCGAGTCCCAGCGGGCATAGCAGCCGAAGCGGTCGCGCAGCAGCGGCAGCATGGCCAGCTCGGTCTCTGCGCTGGTCAGGCGGGAAACGCCGTCGATGACCGGCGCCACGCCCAGCTCCGAGGCCAGGGACAAGACCTGCTCCACGCCGCCATGCGAGGCGTCGCGCGGCGCCATCGCGCAGCCTTCCGCCAGCGCCCAGTCCTCGGGTCGGGACCAGAGCCAGAAGCGTTGCGAGTTGGCGTCCATGTCAGTACCGCCCGGCCGTCCGAAGGTGCTGACGCACCCCCTCGGGGGGCAGCGTGCGAAGTGAGCGTGGGGGCTTGTTCATCTCAGCAGAGGTCCACGATGACGGGCACCGCGACGCGGGTCGTGCCGCCGCCGGAGGTCGCATCAGGCCCGAGGCGGTTGGCCGGCGCATTGCCCACTTCGACCAGCACCTGCATCAGCTCGGGCAGTTGCCAGGGTGCGAGGGCGACGCGTTGCAGGCCGTTGGCATCCCGGCCGGCCAGGGCCCAGGCGCCGGGGCCGCCGGTGAAGAGATTGACGCCGGCCACGGTGCTGACGCCGGGCACGCGGGCGGCTTCGACCTCCAGTTCGCGGTCGGCCACGGCGCGGCCCAGGGGCCAGCCATTGCCGTCGAAACCGCCGGGCGCCAGCGGCCACAGCAGGCGGCGGATGACGAGGCGTACGGCGGCCAGGGTCTCCTCGCGCGGCGCACCGTCGCGCAGCGTGATGGCTACCGAGACCGACAGCGGCAGGTATTCGCAGCCAATGACATTGAGTTCCGTGGCCAGCGGCCGGCGCGGTTCCAGCCAGGCGTGGACGGCTTCGATGAGCGGCCGGTCGGCGCGCGGGTTGGGCGCCATGCCGACCTCGCCGCCGGCGGTGCCCGGGAGCACCATGACGGCGACGACGCCGGGGATACCGAAGGCGCGGGTGCGCGGTGCAAAGCGCGGCAGCACCTCGACGCGAGCGATGTCCATGCCGGGTGTCTCCCGGGCCAGGCTGGCGTAGTCGTCGGCCGTCACGGCGCGCTCGCGGTGGCGCAGCATGGCCGGGATGCGCTGCTGGGCGGCGTCGACGTCTTCGTCGTCTTCACCGCCTTGCGTCGCCACCGGTTGCGACAGCTTGAGGTTGCTGACCGTGGCGCCGGGCAAACCACTGGCATTGATGCTGGTCGCGACGATGTCCTTCAATGTGCCGGCTGCGAGATTGCCGGCGCGGCCACCGCCGCAGCGGACCGAGACGACGCGCACCCGCGAACCGGCCGGCGGCAGGCGCCCACGCATGCCGTCGCCCAGGCGCAGCTCGCCGGATTCGGGGTCCAGCTCGTAGGCGCGGGCGTCGCGGGCCAGGTCGGCGCGGTGCGAGACCAGGGCGAGGTCGTCCACGCGCGTCCAGGCCGCGTACTGCATGCCGGGCTCGGCGATCTCGAGCTGCAGGCTGTCGGGCAGCACATTGCGCATCGGCAGCGTGATGACCTCATTGGGGCGTCCGGAGGTCTGGGCCACCACCAGGCCCTGGCTGGTCACGCCCTGTTCGATCTGCACCGCATGCAGGCCGGCCCAGCTGAGCAACAGGCGCTGCACGCCGGCGGCGGGCTTCATGCGCAGCCAGGCAACAAGGCGCTGGGCGCGGTCGGGGTCGTCCAGGCGCGGCGGTTCGTCGTCGACGCCGGACACGGCATCGATGCCGCGGGCCGAGTCGCCCACGCCGATCAGCTCGGGGCCGGGCATCAGCACCCGCACGACGCCGGCGCGGCGCAGGCCGTCGGTGCTGTCGTTGCCCGAGGGGTCGAGGGTCTGGTAGTCGGTGGCGCGGGCGCCGCCGACGGAGATTTCCCAGCTGACGCCGATGCGCTCGCGCTCGCCGACGAGCTCCTGGTCGTCGGGCACGGTCAGGGCCGGCACCAGGCCGATATTGAGCAGGCGGGCCGCGCCGGCGCTGTTGCGAGCCAGCTGCTGGACGCAGCGGTCGCGCAGCGCGGTGATGGACTCGCCGCGGGCCGGCTTGGGAGCGAACAGGGCCATCCACAGGCAGCCGTCGACGCTGTCGGCCACGATGTCCACGCCGGCGTCGACCGCGCCATCGGCGAACAAGGCCTGGGTCTGGTAGGCATCCAGCGTGCGGCCGCCGTAGAGAGCGCCGAGCTGGGCCAGGGTGTCGGCCAGCTCGGGGTGGTCGTCGGGGCTGATCCGCTGCTTCAGATAGACCTCGCCAGTGACCGGTGCGACGCTGATCTCCTGGGCGGTCTCGAAGGGCACGGGGCGGGCGATGGTGGCGCGCTCGCGCAGGTCCACGGCTTCGCGGGCCTCGTCGGGCAGGCGCAGCGTGACCAGGCCGCGGGCCATGCGCGCCGGCTTGAGGCCCATGCCCAGCAGGTTGAGGAAGACGCGGCGCTGCAGCTCGGGCACCTGGTTGGCGCGGTAGAGCAGGGCGTCGCCGAGGAAGGCGAACAGCTCGATCAGCGTGCGGCCGGGGTCGCCGACACGCGGGTCGGTCCACTCCGGCGTGTGCGCCGGGATGCGGGCGAGCAGGTCGGCGACGAGGTCGTCGGCGCGGCGGTCGTCGAGCAGGGGGATGGGCAGCGGCATCGCGATCAGCTCCCCAGGGTCAAGGCCAGCGCCATGCGCTGCGGTTCGCCGGTGCGGCGAAGGCGGTAGTGCACGGCGACGTGGACGACGCGCGGGTCATCGGGGTCTTCGTCCACGTCGATGCGCTCCACCTGGGCGCGTGGTTCCAGGCGCGTGATGGCGCCCGTGATGCGCTCGTGCAGGCGGGCGCGTACGGTGAGGTTGTTGGGCTGGTTCAGGAAGTCCTGCACGCCGGCACCGAAGTCGGGGTGCATCAGCAATTCGCCAGGGCGTGTGGCCAGCACGCAGCGAAGGCCATCGGCCACGCTGCGCGCCAGGCCGGGCCAGGGCCAGCGGCCATCGGCGTCGGGGCGGCCCAGCAGCGGGAAGCCGATGGGCGGCGAGAGTTCGGGGGCGAGCTTGCGGGCCATGGCTATTTCTTCCTCGGGACCGGCAGGCAGATCTTCACGAGCGGCAGCCAGAAGAACACCAGGTTCAACAGCGACAGCACGACGTTGAGCAGGATGAAGGCGCAGATCGTGATGATGGGAATCGAGAAGGAGCACAGCCAGCCGAGGCCGATCTCGCTGCCGGCCTTGGGCTTCTTCATGAAGTCCTCGGGCTTGTTGCGCATCAGCAGGTTGGCCAGGCCCGGTGGCACGTCGAAGGCGACGTTGGGCTTCATGGCCGCCAGCGAGGCGCGGTCGAAGGCCGGCAGGGCGATGCGGGCCTGGGGCGTACCGGTGGAGGCATACCAGGGCGCCACGCGGTAGAGGGGCGTCATGTCGCTCCAGACCAGGCGGGTCGGGCAGCCGCTGTCACCGTCTTGGCCACGCACGCGCACGAAGGCGCGGATGGCGTAGAGCGCTTGCGCGTCGTCGAAGCGGCTTTCCAGCGTGCGGGCTTCGGCGGCCCGGCCTTCGAGCACGGTCAACGCGGCGTTGGTGAAGCGGTCCAGCCAGCCGACCGGCACGGGGCCGAAGTCGTCGGGGATGTCGACGGCATCGGCATCCACATCGGTGGCGACGCGCACGCAGGCCTGCAGGAAGGCCGCGCCGCCGACGGCGATGCGGGTCGTGATGCCCAGGGAGCTGATGTTGCGGCCGATGGCCAGTTCGTCCAGCAGCGGCAGCAGGTCCGTGCCCCGGCCGTTGATGTCGAACTCGAAGGCCAGCTGGCGGATGAAGGCGGCGAACTGCTCGCGCATGGCGGCGCTGTCGCCGCTGTCCGGTTCGGCGGCGTCCACCGGGTCGCTGCCGTTCAGCCAGGTCGCGTCGAAGCTCGAGCCTGCACCGGGCAGGGGCCGGATGCTGGCACGGGACAGATAGGGCGAGAGATGGGCCGTGAAGCTGTCTCGCGCGAGTGAGCCGGATGCGCGGGCGGCGCTGTAGTCCACCGCGGCGTTGCTGGGCTTTCGCAAGGCCTCGCTGGTCGGCACGACGCCGTAGAGCAGGCTGCGCCTGGCCGCATTGCAGACATCGGGCATCAGCGCATGCAGCGGGTTGACGGCCTCGGCCGGCAGCACGCTTCGCAGGGCGGCAAGGCGGGCATCGACACCGGGGTTGCCGGTGCGCGGCGCGGGGCGGCGGGTCGGGTCGGGGTCGGTGTCGAAAGCGGCCGCATTGGGGAGGCCGCGCCAGCCGTCGGCCTGCCAGGCCTGCCAGTTATGCGGGTCGGCCAGGGCTTGGTCGTTGAGATCGTCAGGCCCGGCCCAGCGGCGCACGACGAAGCCGCTGGACTCGATCTTCTTTGGGTCCAGGCGCGGCGAACCGAAGACTTCGCAGTGGGTGTCGAAGAGGATGAGGTTGAAGCGCCGGTGGATGGGCTGGAACAGCGCGCGCGGCGGGGCCTGGTCGGGCAGGCGGGCGATGGGCAGCGTGGCGGGCCAGCCAAAACGCGGCCAGGCCGTGGACGTGATGGCGTCGCTGAGGGCCGCGACGAAATCGCCGGCCTCGATGTCCACCAGCACGGCCGGCGCATGCGGATGCTGGCGCGACGGGCCACCCATGGCGACGGCGTGGTGGGTGTGAGGGTCCATGACGGCTGCCATTGCCGGCCTCACCAGATATTCCCGGCGCCGGGCGTGTAGCTCGACGACACGACGGAGTTGGTGATCAACGTGTCGCACTGGACGACGCCGCTGAACTTGGACATGCCGGCGTCGACGCTGACCATGCCGGCGCTGACATTCACCGTCGAGGCATTGACGGTCACCTTGGCCGAGGCGGTGACGGTGATGCCGCTGGGCTCGAGCTTGATGCTGTTGCCGTTGGCATCGACCAGTTCGCAGGAGCCCGGACCGTCCTTCAGCGTCAGCTTCTGGCCACCCGGGGTTTCGACAACGAGCTTTTCCTGGCCGTCCTGATCGTCCATGGTGAGCTTGACGCCATTGCGCGTGCGCAGCACCTTCAGGTTGTTGTTGCCGGAGCCATCCATGCTTTCGGGCGGTTGGGCGTTGCCATGCCAGAGGCCGCCCAGCACGGCGGGCATGCGCGGGTCGCCCTGCACAAAACCCACGGCGACGAGGTCGCCGACGTCCGGAACCCACCAGGCACCGCGGTCCTTGCCGGCGAACGGCGTCACCAGCACGGCCCAGAGCTCGGCGTCCTCGTCCTGCTGGACCACGCCATGCACGCGCACCTTGACGCGGCCGCGGCCGTCGGGGTCCTTCACGTCGGTCACGTCGGCCAGGAAAAGACCGCCGCCCAGCCAGGCCGGGCCAAGGGCCGGCGGGTTGCCGGCGGGAGCGAGGCTGAAGGCGGCGCGGTCCATCGTGATCAGGCCTCCGCCAGGAAAGCCGACTGCGCGACGAACTCTGTCACATAGCCGCTGGTCGGATCGAAGCGGTGGCGGGCCTCGACAACGGCATAGCGGTTGTCGAAGCGCCGGCCCACGCCGTGCAGGTTCACGCGCGTGCCGACGCGCAGGCCGGCATTGCCCTCGGTGCGGCCATGCAGGCGCACGAACTGGCGGGCGCGCTGGTCGAAGGCGGTGTCGGCCAGGGACTGGGCATCCGCCTCGTTGCGGCAGGGCAGGGCGCCGAGGTTCTCGCTGCGCTCGATGCCGATCTCCTGCAGCAGCGACGCGCCGCTGCGGCCATTGCCGGGGCCGGTCTGGGCGCCGGTGCTGGTCTTGTCGAAGGGGCTGCCGCTGGCCGGATCGAAGCCCCGTGCGCCGACCTCGGTGACCTGGCTGGACAGGTCGGCGATGACGCGCACCTCCTGCAGCTGGCTGTAGAGAGTGAGGTCCAGGGTGCCGCGGTCCATGTCGGCACTGCTGCGCACCTGCAGCGTCGTGCCGACGATCTGCATCTCGCAGTCACTGCGACCGAGCACACGGCGCAGGAAGGAAAGGTCGCTTTCGTTCATCTGCACCCAGAGGGCGCTGCCGCTGGGCAGGCCGCTGGCGTCGACGGTCAGGCCGTGGTCGCTCGCGATGGCCTGCAGGACGTCTTGCACGTTCATGTTCTCGTAGCTCCGGCTGCGGCGCTTCATGCGGGCGGAGAAGAGCTTGTCTTCGGCCAGCACGAGCAGACTGGGCGGCGCACCGACCGAGCCGCTGGCTTCGATGGCGTGGATCTGGCCGTCGAAGATCTCGGTGGGTCCCGAGGTTTCGCCGGCATAGAGCTGCACGCGGGCGCCGAGCTTGATGGGGCTGCCGGCGTCGAACACCAGGCCGAGGCTGCCATCCACCATGCCCCAGTTGCCCAGACCCAGGCTCAGACTGCTCATGCCGCCCTCGGCCTCGCTAACGGAGAAGGTGCGCACGAGGTCATCCAGCGCCGGCAGGGCCTGACCGTCCACACGTAGCGTCGGCCGCGCGCTGTAGGCGGTGCGCGAGGAGACGGGGCGTTCGGTGGTTTCGGGAGGCATGGTTTTCGGCTCCTAGTCGGCCAGCAGGCGGGCACGGCGCTCGAGGGCAATGCCCAGTTGCTGGTCCAGCATGGAAGCGAATTCGGGCGTCCAGGCCGGCGTAGGCGCGGCGTTGGCGGCGCCCTGGGCGTCGCGCGATTGCTGACCGGAGCTGGCCTCGGGCGGCGGCACGTCGACGACGATTTCATCGATGAAGATGGGCATGGCTTTGGGTCTCCTGCTCAGTCGTCGAAGCGGATGGCGCGCGGCGCCTGACCGACGTTGGCCCGCAGGCCGGCGGCACCGGCGGGCAGGGCGCGGCCGTCGATGCTGAAACCGGCACCGACGTCGGTGGCGAGTTGCTGCGCAGCGGGCGGCGGCGCCAGGCGGCCGGCGTCGAAGCGCAGCGTCGGGGCGGAGGCCGAGAGACCGATGCCGGCGCTGGCAGCTGCACCCAGGCCGATGCCGGAACCTCCTCCGATTCCAATGCCTGCACTGCCCGCGAAGGACACGGCGGCCTTGAGTTCCACCTTGGCGCTGACGGCCAGCGTCGCACCGGCCGAGAAACGCAGGCTGGCTTCGCCGTTCATGCTGGCGATGGCGCGGGCGGCGCGCAGGTCACCCCCCAGGCCGGCGATGCCGGCGGCACCGCCCATGCCGCCGGACACCTCGAAGGCGCTGCTGCGAGCGCGCGAGGCGTTGGCGGCGGCCGGGTTGTCGCGTTCCAGCGCGCTGAACTCGTTGGGTTGTTCCTTCAGCGCCAGCGCGACGCTGGAGCGCAGCGGCACGCCCTCGGGCGAGAAGAAGTCCAGGGTCTCGCGGTAGCTGTCCGAGATGCCGGTGAAGGTGAAGGTGCCCCACTCGAAGCGCAGCGTGGGCGGCGTGAAGGCGGCGCTGGCCTCGGCACTCTGCGTGCCTGTCGCGTCGGGCGAGCGCACCGCTGCGCGCAGGCGGCGCGTGATGCTGCGCACGTCTTCGCCGGTGTGGGTGGTGTCGAAGAGCAGGTCCAGGCCGAGCTTAGCGCTGGACTGGGTGGCCGTCTGCGTGGTGCTGCCGCTGCCGCTTTGCGGGCTGGTGGAGTTGGTGATCTCGACCTGCAGGGACACCGGGTTGAAGTGGACCTCCACGGTGTCGATGTCCTGCCCATTCCTTTGCAGGACGATCTTGGCCTTGACCACATTCGGCGCAGTCATGATGTCGAGTGCTCCAGTCCTTCGTGCACGATGTGCAGCTCTTCCACGCCCACGTCGGTGCCGCGGGCGTTGAGGTCGGCGGTCTTGAACTTGACCGGCATGGCGCGGCGCAGCGTCCAGCCCATGACGCGCTCGCCGGTCACGTTGCGGATCTCGATCTCGGCCTTGAGGCGGTTCACATAGCCGCCCTGGCCGAGCAGCTCGAACCACTGCCAGAGGTCGCGCGAACGGGTGATGCCGCGCTTGAGCACGACGGTCGCGAAATTGACACCGCCGGGCCGCTGCACGTTGCCCCAGTTGCGGCCACCTTCGCGGATGCTGCGTGGCTCCATGGTGGCTTCCAGGCCGCTCAGTTCGCTGAAGGCGCCCTGGCAGAGCGTGGCGTCGTCACCGCCGCTGCCGTCCAGCGGATCGCGGCTGAAGGCGATGTGGAAGTTGAAGACGCCGATGGGCGCGCCGCGTGCATCCAAGCTCATGTGCGCCCCCCGCTCAGCGAGTACGCTGATCGGCCCCCCGAGGGGGCGGCGATGCTTGGCGGATCGACCGCCAAGCACATCGCCAGGCGGGCCGGCTCGGGAGCGGCCCAGCGCTCGGCCCGAAATACACGCGACACCACATCTGTCATAGAGCCTCCGCCGTATCAACCAGGGGCTCGGCGTCCTGCCAGTTGACGCTGCCGTCCTCGGCCAGGGCCAGCTCGATGCGGATGTGCTCGATGGCGGCTTGCGGCGCGAACTGCACCAGCACGACGACGCGGCCGGCGTCGAGGTCGCTCTGCGTCATCACCGTGCGGTCGCAGCGCACACTGAAGGCCTCGGCCGCGCTGGCGCCGCGCAGGGCTCCGGCCTGCCAGTAGCTGGCCAGCATGTCCTCGAAACGGCTGCGCACGCGGGCCCAGAGGGCTTCGCCGGAGGTCTCGAACACCAGCGTGGCGCCGACCATGCGCGCGGTGCGCATCAGCTGGCCAAGCAGGCGCACGACGCCGGCGCTGCGCCATTCGCGCACGGCGCTCAGTGAGGGATCGCTGAGCAGGCGGATGCCGTTGGCCGTGGGGCCGAAGAGGGCAAAGGTCTCGGCCAGGGGCCAACCGCTGCGGCGGCTGTTCAGGTCGACCAGATAGCCTGCGAACTGGCCGCGCGGCGGCGAACGCAGCTCTTGATCGATGGGTTGCGGATGCACGGCGATCACGCCCATGGGCGCCTGGCCGGCGGCCGGCCGGACCGGGCCGTTGGCCAGCACCGAGGCGGCGATCAGGCCGGCCAGGGCGCCGTCGGGCGGGATCAGGCCTTCGGGCGTGCGCACCTCGCGCAGCGGCAGTAGCCAGGGCGTGGCGCACTCCACCATGCTGGTCTGCAGCGTGATGGCGTCGCTGAGTTGACGCGCCGCCTTGCTGTCACGCGCGGCCAGCGGTGCGGCAACCAGCAGCATCAGGTCGCGGCGCTGGCGGGCCAGCGTGTTGCGCAGTCGCAATACGTTGGTGTTCCAGAGCTCGAAGGCCGCGTCGGACAGCCGCGGAGCCGCGAGCTGGCGCACACCGTTGGTCGGCGGCGTGGCGAAGGTCTCGGTGCCGCATTCGACAAAGACTTCGGGTGCGGCAGGCTCGAAGCCGGGATCGCCGGGAAGCGGCGGCTGGTTCAGGTTGGCGTGCAACTCGGGCAGGTCGGGCGCCAGCACGAGGCTGACGTCCTCCAGCGTCCAGGCCTGCTGCATGCCGTCGTCCAGCATGTCCATCAGCGTCACGGCGGGTGTCGAGCCCAGCGGCCAGGGCGCGCCCAGGCACAGCACATAGGCCTTGCGGCCACCGTTGGCGAAGAAGTCGCGCACCGCCAGGCCCAGCCAGTCGTCGGCGGCCTCGCTGCGGCCCTGCACGGTGCGGGCATGCCAGTCGAACAGGCTGTCGAAGGCTTCCCAGGTGTCGATGGGGGCCGGCATGCCGAGCAGGGTCTCGCGTACGGCGGCATCCTTGAAACCGCGCGCGTTCAGCCAATCCGAGATCGCCCGCGGCAGCGCCACGCCGGCGCGGCGGGTCGTCCAGCCGACGAAGAGCGCGATGTCGGCGCGGGCCGGATGCGGCCGCTCGACGGGGCGGGTCGATTCGAAGCTCAGGCCGAACATGGCAGTGGTCCCGTCATGCGGCCTCGATCTCCAGGCCTTCGGAAGACAGCACCAGCTCTTCCATGGCGACGTCACCGCCGCCCTTGGCCGCCAGCGTCGGGCCGGTGTACTTGAGCGGGATGGCGTTGCGCAGCAACCAGACCTGCACCGGGTTGCGGGCCTCGTCCAGCAGGGTGATGGAGACGTTCTTTTGCGCGTTGACGCCGGTGGTGCGGGTCTCCTTGACCCAATCCCACAGCGACTTGGAGCTGATGATGCCGCGCTTGAGCGTGACGTCGCCGACCTTGTGGACGCCGGGGATCTTGCGCACATGGTTCTCGGCGTCGTTGCCGTAGCGGTACTCGGCCACGGTGATTTCCGAGCCGAGGCCGGAGACGTCGGAGAAGCCGCCGAAGGCTTCCGCGCCGTCGAAGTTGACGAGGAAGTTGAAGGCGCCGTAGGGGACTTTGCGTGCCATGGAGGGCTCCTAATCAGTCTCGGGAGTCAGCCGTCTTCTGGCCGATGCGGAAGATCACGAACTCGGCCGGCTTGAGGGCCGCCACGCCGATCTGGCAGACCAGGCGGCCGTTGTCCAGGTCGTTCTGCGTCATCGTCGAGCGGTCGCAGCGCACGAAATAGGCCTCCTCGGCCTTGCTGCCCAGCAGGGCGCCGTTGCGCCATTCGTTGTAGAGGAACTGCGCGATGGTTTCGCGGATATTGGCCCAGAGGCGCTCGCCATTGGGCTCGAACACGGCCCACTGGGTGCTGCGGTCGATGGAGGCTTCCAGGTAGTTGAAGTAACGCCTCACGTTGACGTACTTCCATTCGGGGTCGCTGCTGGCCGTGCGCGCGCCCCAGACGCGGTAGCCGCGGCCCGGGAAGTAGCGCAGGCAGTTGACGCCCAGCGGGTTGAGCACCTCCTGTTCGCCGAAGCTGACGTCGCGCTCGAAGCGCAGCGCCCCACGCACGATCTCGTTGGCGGGCGCCTTGAAGACGCCGCGCTCGATGTCGTTGCGCGCATAGATGCCGCAGACGAAGCCCGAGGGCGGCAGGGCGATCTCGCGCGGGATGTCGTCGCGGCCCGGGCGGGCATTGGGGTTGGCGATGACGACCCAGGGGTAGTACATCGCGGCGTATTTGCTGTCGATGGTGGCGCGGGCTTCGCGAGCCGCGCCGGCGTTGAGGCCGGAGTTGGTGTCCAGCACGGCGATGCGGTACATGCGCCGGCCCTCGGCATGGCTGATCAGCGAGTTGCGGATGGCGTCGCGGGCGGCATAGGCGCTCGAGCCGGGCGCGGCGACGATGGCGATGTCGTCGAGCTTGGCCAGGGCGGCGAAGGCGCCGGTGTAGCTGGCCTCCATGGGTTCGGCGCCGTCGTTGCCGCCGGACAGCGCGAAGGAACCGCGGCGGCCGCCCACGTTCGCAGCGCCGGGGAAGAGGGCGGTGAGCAGCTGGAAGCCGTTGACGCCGCTGCCCAGGTTGGCGGCGTAGAGGTTCTCGATCTGGTCGACGCGCCGGTTGGGTTGCAAGGGCATGACGGTTCCCAGCCAGCGTGGGTGGGCGCGGTCGTAGCCGAGGTCGTCGATGGCCAGGCTGCCGCCGTCGGCATCGGTCGTGATGACGGCCAGCGTGATCAGCGACACGGAAGCGAGCAGGGCCGCGGCGGCGTCGCGCTGGGCCTGGGTGACGGCGGCCGCAACCGCGGCCTGGGCGGCGGCGTCGGGCGGCGTGACGGCACCATCGCCCGCATCGGTCAGGGCATGCCAGCCGTCGGCGCGCTTGACGAAGTAGCTGAAGGGCAAGCCCACGCCACTGCGGGCCAGCGAGCCCAGGGGCGCGCTGTCGAGCACGCGTTGCGGTGCCGGCGCGACGATCTCGCGGGTCTGGATGCCGCGCAGTTGGGGTTGCTCGCGAGTGGGCACGGCGCCGTCACCGCTGGCGCCGGGGAAGCGGGCGACGAAGCGGATGCGGTTGCTGTCGTCCTCCACCGGCGCGCCGGCGGGCCGCAGATCCACCGTGGTCGACAGGCCGGAGTCGTTGGCGCCGCGCGCGAGGAAGACCCGCGCGACATACAGCCGCGAGCCGCCCTCGTTGAAGTAGGCCCGCACCGCATGCGCCAGGAAGTTGATCGCGTCGCTGCCCAGGTTGAGATTGGCGGTGCCGCCATAGATGCGCTCGAAGTCGGCGAAGCTGGTCAGGATCTCGGGCAGCAGCTCGGCCGTGGCGATGGGGCCCTTGCGCGTCGGACCGGTGAAGGCCGTGGTGCTGGTGCCCACGCCCTCGATGGACTTGGCACGGAAGCTGGTCTCTTCGACGTAGACGCCTGGGGCGAGGTATTCGGGCATGGTGTGCCTCCTTCAATCGTTCAAGCAGGACTCAGGGGAGCGTCAGGTTCATCACTTCGATGCGGCCGCTGGCGAGGTTGCGCGGCGCGGTCAGGCGGGACAGGCTGCCGCCCGCGGCGCGCGCGGCCAGCAGATCGGGGTCAACCAGGCCGCCGGGAGCCAGCGCGGTATCGGCGCTGATGACGACTTCCACGGCGATCTCGGTTTCCACGACCAGCTCATCGGCCCCGGGCGTGACCTGGGCGACGCCGACGACGGCCACCAGGGCCTCGCCGCGCGCGTCCGTCATGCCGCGGCCGAGCACGGCCTGGCTGCCGGGGCGGTGCACGCGGATGGCCGCCTGCGCCACGGGTGCACCGGCGCGCTGCACGCTCAGGCGCAGGGCGGCCCAGGTGGAGAGCAGGGCGGTGGCGGGGGAGGGGTCGAGGGTGATGGGGGCGGCTTCGAACAGCGGTGTTGTTGCGGGCGGCGCAGCGAGCGGCGAGCGGGGCAGGGCGAGCGAGAAGCGGCGCGGCAGATAGCGGTCGGCGGGATCGCGGACGGTTCCCTGCAGCGGCAGCGCGGGCGTCGCCGGGATGGGATCGAAGGCGTTCTCGTAGTCGCGGCGGTCGTCGAGGTTGGCGGCATCGTCCAGGGCCGTCACGACGAAGAAGCCGCTGCGGTTGCGCTGCAGCCGGGCGCCGGGGATGTCCACGCGCAACGGCGCCTCGATGGTGTGGCCCGACATCGCATCGACGAAGCGCAGCGCCGCCCAGACGCGGCGCACATCGCTCTCTATCGTGTGGAAGACGGCACTCATGCGGGCACGCCTCCGTAGTCGAAGCGCCGCGCCACGACGGGCAGGGCGTCCGGCTCTTCGACGTCCAGCTGCACGATGCGGGCGACATAGGGCGCGCTGAGCCGGTAGCCCGGCGCGATGGCGTCCCAGATGCGCATCATGTCTTCCACCGTGATCTCGGCGGGGATGAGCTGCACAACCTCCTCGGCCGACCAGCCGCCGTTGCTGGACAGCGTGGACGCGTCGAGGATGGGCTCGCGGTGCAGTTCGCGCAGCACCCAGGCGAAGACGGCCAGCTCCATGGAGGTGCTGCTGGTCCAGACGGACAGCAGCAGATGCACGTCCAGCGACAGCGGTCGATTCGTCAGCCCCGGCGTGCGGCGCGAATCGCTGGCGCTCAAGTTGCGCATCTGCTCGTTGATGGTGACGCGGTAGGGCCAGATGGACAGCACGGCGCCCTGCCCGCCGAGGTCGGCCAGCAGGCCGCCGCTGCCTATCGCCTGGAAAGCGACCCCGCCATGGCGCTGGCGCAGCTCGGGCGTCCAGGCGTTGTCCAGCCTTTGGGCCAGGGATTCGGCCAGCGAGAGCAGGGCGGATTCGTTGGCCATGTCAGTAGGTCGAGTCCTGGGCCACGACGCCGTTGCCGACCGGGATGACCGGGCCGTACTCGGTCTCGTAGCGCTGCAGGGCCTCGGACAGCAGCTGCAGCAGGGCCTTGGCATAGGCCGGCGTCATCACCACGCGGGTGGGCATGCCGTGAGTCAGCGTTTCGCCCTCATAGGCCTGCGCCATGCGCAGCAGCACCTCGTTGCGGCTGAAGCCGACCTCGAACTGGTTCGCGTACTGATAGCCCCCGGCCGGGCAGCCCTCGGCAGCCCAGTCCCGTCGAACATCGGATGACGACTTCATGCGCCGTATGGCGCAAGGGCCGTGCCATGCCGAGCGGCGTGGGCGACCCCATATGAATCAATGGCTTGCGCACCCTGGTGTGAACGACGTCACATGGCGGGTGTGACGCTGTGCCGGGAAAGCCTCGGCGAATCAAGCAGTTGTGCTGTCACAGCCGCTTGTTACAGCGCACGTGCATTGCGGGCAGGTTCGGGTGCGATGTGGAACTGCTTCATCTTGCGGTACAGCGTCATGCGCGACCACTGCAGCATCTCGGCGGCGCGGGTGCGGTTCCATTCGCAGCGCTCCAATGCCTCGATCACGCGGCTGGACTCGTTGTTGAGCGGCTGCTGCGTCATGCTGAACAACGGCAGTTCGCCGGACTCCAGCGGCCGACCGTCGAACACCAGGCCGGCGGCTTCGACCAGGTTGCGCAGCTCGCGGGCATTGCCGGGCCAGTCGTGCTGCTGCATCAGCGCCATGGCGGCGGGCGTCACGCGCACCGGGCCGGCACCGTCATCCAGTTGACCCGCGAAATGCTCGAAAAGCGGCGCGACGTCCTCGGGGCGTTGGCGCAGCGGCAGCAACTCGACGCGGGCCACGTTCAGCCGGTAGAACAGATCGGCCCGGAAGCTGCCTTTGCGTACTGCCTGTTCCAGCGCGCAATGCGTGGCCGCGACGATGCGCACGTCGACACGGCGGCAGCGCATGGCGCCGATGGGGAAGACCTCGCGTGTCTCGATGACGCGCAGCAGCTTGGCCTGTGCGTGCAGTGGCATGTCGCCGATTTCGTCCAGGAACAGCGTGCCGCCGCTGGCCAGCGAGATCTTGCCGGGGTAGGCCGCATGGGCGCCGGTGAAGGCGCCGCGCTCGTAGCCGAAGAGTTCGCTGTCCAGCAGCGTGTCCGGCAACGCCGCGCAGTTGATGCTGACCATGGGCCCGGTGCGGCGTTCCCCGAGTTCGTGCAGGGCCCGGGCCACGCAGTCCTTGCCGGTGCCGGTTTCGCCGGTGATCAGCACGCTGCAACTCGAGCGCGCCAGCATCGGCAGGCGTGCGCGCAGAGCGGCGAGCGATGGGCTCGGTCCGACGATGCCGGCCAAGGCGTCCTTGATCAGCCGAGCCGCGCGTGCGTCGTCCTGTCCTGACACCAGGGCAGGCAACTGCTTGGGCGCGCTGGCTGGGGTCATGGATGGGCCTTCCTGAGCTGCCCGCCATCACGCGACATTACGTCGGCGGCTTCACGGCTTGATGCAGCGAACCGCGGTTGTACGACCGGAAGCCGGCAGAGGTCATTGGCCGTACGACGTGAACGCTGGGCAGGGCGTTTGCAAGTAAGTTCTTGATCTTGAACGACTTCCAGATTCGAACGCCCAGCGTTTACCTCTCGGAAAGTGGACGCCAACGTTGGGCGACCTAGCCACTGTAGGCGATCGTTGGGTAATGCAGCCAGTTGGTCACCATCGTTGGGTAATACAGCCAGAGGATGTTCGATCACTTGGCCGTTGGTTTGCCGTCAACCGGCCGCGGCCGCAGACGCTGATTCAAGTCTCGGACGGTGCGCTCATCGGAGGTCAGTTCGGTAAACAAGCCGCGGGTCAAGACAGCGGACATTACGACGCTTCCGACCAAGTAGCCGATCAACTGGGTCATGTTCAGCTTGCCATCGATGGCCATCCACACGAATACCAGTGCCAGCCAGGCCACGAACATGGCGAAGAGTGAATAGCCGGCGATTCTTCGGCGCTTCGCTCTTGTCAGCGTCAGGCCTTCAGCGGTGCTCGAAATCTCGCCGTTTCGCACCAGGTGGGCGTATCGGGCTCGGACTTCAGGGATCTCGCAGACCTCGAGACCCAAAAGTTGCTTCGGAGTCGCGCTCGGCCCCAGCTCGTAATGGACCTGAGCCCTGGAAAGCGCGATCAGTGCATCTAGGAGTGCCTCGTCGCTAGAACTATCGTCCGCAGCCAGTTCCAGCATGGCCCTCTGCTCCGCAATTAGCGCAAAGCACTTGGTCAACCGGCGGCTGAGCAGCGCCTGGTACCAGCGCAGGGCTATCCGAAGAGATCGGCATGAAAGGCGGTGCCAGTTGATTGCCTGGGCGATCTGCTGCCACTGAACGTCGGCACCGCCAACCGTCCTTTGCGAAAACACCATCGCCAGCTCCAGAGATCGCTGGGTGATGCTCTCGGCAGTCAGCCGCGGCCTGCTCATGCAGCCTTCCGTCCCGACAGCTGGCTCAACCGTTCTTCGACTTCGGCTTCGTTGCGCGGACCGTCCCTGAGCCATCGATAGAAGAGAGTGATGCGCTGGTATCGAGCGTATTCATTCAGCGGCTTGCCGTCGACGTCGTTGGGATTGGTGGCATCCCAGGCTTTCACGCGTTCCCACAGGGCGGCATCGAGGGGTTCAAGTGCTTCGCGATCCTTCCCGTAGACGACGAAATTGACGTCGATCTTCGCCTCGCGCATCGCATGAAGAACAGGCGTCTTGATGGAATTGCGGCCCTGCTCCCATTTTTGGACAGCCGAGTGAGCAACGTCCAAGATGCCTGCCAGCTCCTCCTGCGTAAGTCCCAGGCGGCGACGTTCGGCAGCCAACCGCTCGCCCGCGGTTTCGGGTGGAGGCAGAGGGAACTCAGGGTTTTTTCTAGGTCTTCCGGCCATTTTCAGCGATTGACACACCCGGCGCGCCGCGCGCAGACTCGCACTTCAAACAAAACAAGTACAAAAGTATTTATTTCGTTTGAAATGCTTCGCAGCAAGTGGAACACATGCAGCCTATTGCGCCCGCTGAGGAAAGTCAGCTTGACGGCCCCGCTTCTACCGGACGAGGCAGGGCCGTCAAGCTGAAGACGAGGGAAGAAGCCGCGCAGTGGTTCGCCGACCGCGGCATCACGATCACTGAATGGGCACTGGAGCGGCGGTTCAGCCCAGCTTTGGTCTACCAGGTGCTCGCCGGGACCCGCAAGGCTGTCCGAGGAAGCAGCTTCCAGATTGCCGTCGCGCTGGGCATGAAATCAGTGCCGGTCGACGATTTCGAATCCGCCTAGAACCTAGGCAAAAAACAGGAGGTGGTGCCAGACGCAAGGACCAAGTCGTCCGAAATCTGGGACCCAAAAACGCCAAACGCGTCAGGGATGGGGATCCACTGACGCGTCGGGACTTTTTCCTAACACCTACATAGGAAGTGTCCGGCGGATTTGGGCAGGCGTCAAGCGCCTGCTGAGCTTTTCGGTCACCGCGCCCAGCGGCGAAAAGACGACGGGCCAGGACAGCCCGTCCCAGCGCAGCCATGGGCGGCCTTCGAGCCGCACCTGGACCCATCCCATCGAGCCTTGGCGGTCGGGCTGTGCCCCGACCGGATGGTGGCTCATGCCTGGACACTTCTCATGAAAGAACAAGACCACTCGGTCGTGACCCATTGGGGCGGCCGTCAGGAACGCTATCGCGAGTTCAAGCGGACCCAGAACCGGGCTCACGACCCTTTCGGCGTCCAGCCCCTGCAATTCGGCTCCGACCTCCATTACGAGGCCTGGGTCCTGGAGCGCTTCTCGCCGACGACCAAGTCGTTGACGCGCAAACCAACGGACGTGAGGGCCGTCGTCGCGGGCACTGATCGCAGCGCCAAAGCTACCTTTGTCGTGACGCGGCGAGATGACTCGGTTGACTATGTCTTCGTGGCCAAGACCGATGCGTCCACCCCAGCGATGCGGGCCCTTGGCAAGATCGCGGCCGCGAACGGCGCGCAAGTCATCGTTCGTACACGCGCCGAAATCCGCGCTCGCGCTGACGAGTTCTGGTGGTGGGAAAAGCTCCGCCAAGTCGCTGTGCTGTGGGTACGAAAGGGCAGCGAATACGACGACGCGCTGGTGGCGTTGGTGGCCGCGGGCAACGGGACGCTGGCGGAGCTCTGCTCGCAGATCGAGGCGCCGCGTGATTTGATCAGGGCGCGCCTGGCACGACTCCACGTCGCAGGGCGGCTGGTGGTCCATCGTCAAGACGGCGAGTTGCACACCTCCGCGGTTGCAGGAGGCATGCAATGACTTCAATCCTCGCACCATCTCGTCAGGGCGTATCGCTTCTCCATCTGACGGCGATTGCCAAGGCAGGCCACACCCGTCGGGTGCTAGCGCAGCTATGTGATTTGCTGCGCGCGACGTCCTCCTCCTCGGAGGTCGGGAGCGTCGTAGCCGGGCCGCAGAGCATGCCGTTCGCTCGTTGCTCCAACGAGTCGAATCAGAACCTGAGCAATGTCAGCGCCGATGAGGAGGGCCATTGAATGGACACCTCTTCAAGAAACGGCCGGCGGAGCGTTCCGGCCGGTGACGGCTCGCGCGCGGGTCGCGTGCCCCGCGGAGCCTTTCGGCGACTGCTTTCCCAGCACCCGCGTATCTCACAGGCCCTCACAGCCTATCTGAACAAAAAGCCGCGGCCGGTTTCGCTAACGCTGCGCGAGCTGCACCAAGTGCTGGTCCAGGCGTGCAAGTGCGAAGGCCTGGGAGCTGACGACTATCCGCTCAACACCAGGAGCCTTGGCCGTCAGGCGCTCTCGCGATGGGCTGAAGGGTTGTCGCAACCTTCGGTTCGGCCTCAACCCAAGAGGTGGCCTGAATGAGCGCCCGGAAATCGGAGATGCGTCGAAAGGCGCTGCTGCTCAAGCTGCCCAAGGACTTTCAAGAATTCAAGTCGTGGCCACGAGAGGCAAGGTCAGCGATACCGGAGGATGAACTGGATCGCTACGACGGCCTGTGCAAGGCGGCGGACCTGTTCACCAAAAAGCAGTGCGTTGCCGACCTTGCCAAGGCTGCCGGCATGCGGCCCTTCAGGGTGCTGGACTACATCGAGACGGCAATCGAGCCGTGGAAGGAAGGCAACGGCATCACGGGGACGCGAGCCTTTGTCCGCTTCAAAGTGCAGAGCAACCGGGTGCGCACTGCCGACCTCCAGCCGTCGGATCCGCAGGACGCTCCAACCGCCGGTTTCAGTGGCTTGTTTGGCAAGCTCTTTACGGACCGCCCCGCCATAGAAACCAAGCTTGTCGAGTTCCTGAACGGGAAACAAAGGCCGAACAAGATCGGCGACAAGACGCTGCACACCAAGTTTCAAGCGATCTGCAAGGAAGAGGGGCTGACTGACGAGGACTATCCCCTTCGCTGCGCGACCAAGGGGTTCAGACCGCTGCTGCGTTGGTTCAAGACGAAATACCTCCCTCAATACCTGCTTGCACACATCAAGAAGAACAGCGGCAAGGCCGCGGGCGTGACGGCCGCGTCGTTGTCGGGTGATGGCGAAGCCAGGACGCCGTTCTGTGACTACCTGGCTTGGGTGATCGACGAGTGCGATTCCAATTTGGAAGCGAAGGTGATCATCCCAAGCGTGCGTTGGGGTGGGGACATCGTGCGCGTGCGCAGGTTTCCTGTCCTTCGCCTGCGTAGCCTCGGCGACTACGCGATGAACATCGCATTCCAAGTCTGCTTCACGCGCCAGGCCAAGGGCGCGGACGTCATCAAGCTCCTCAAGAATGCAGTGCTCGGCCAGCCGGTTCCACCGATGGTGGATCCGAATTTGAAGCCGGTCGAAGGGGCAGGCTTCCCGCAGGACATCTTCGAGAAGCTCAAGTTCGTTGTGCCGGTGGTGATCTATCTGGACAACGCCTTAGCCCACTTGTTCAATGACCTGCAAGAGGTGGTCATGCGACTGTTCGGGGGGCGCGTGGCCTTGGGCCCTCCGGCCACGCCCTTGGGCCGACCTGAAGTCGAGTCCAACATCCATCGCACCCGAAAGTGCTTTGACCTTCAACTGCCCGGGGCACTAGGCAGCGGTCCGAAGGATCCGCTTCGCCAGATCGCCGATTGTCCGACCGAGAAGCTCGTGCACTTCAACCACTATGAGCAGGGGCTCTACTGTCAGCTGGCCAACGAGAACGTATCGGACTCGGCGTCAGCAGGCTACCTTGACTCCTTCACGCGGATGAAGGAACTGTTGGCCCGCGGAACTTTCGAGCCCAACTACTTGCCCGAGCACCTGCGGGAGGGCTACCACTTCTGTGCGCCCAAGCGGCTTCCGGTGAAGTGCGAGATCACCACCAGCGGGCGGCTTCCGTTCATTCTGATCAGCCCCGTGGACCGCCGCTATTCGAGCAAATGGCTGAAGGCCAATCCGCCCGATGGCGTCCGAGAGTACTGGATCCTGCAGGATTACGACGACTTGCGCACGGCCATCATCTGCAACGACGACATGGCCTACGTCGATACCTTGCGGTGCGAAGGGGACTGGGGCCGTGTGCCCTTCGACCATCGCATTCAACAGATCATCAGCCGACGCAAGCACGCCGCCCGCTTCAAGACCCAAGCCAAGGAGATATCGGTCTATCAGATGCTGCAGTTCCTGGCCGACGATGCCAAGACCGACTGGTCCATCGGGCAGGATTTCTGCTATTTCATGAGCTACCTGAAGCGCATGGTGACGCCGGAGGAGTTGGCTGCAGCGCAGATCGAATACGGCAGCGAAGAGGCGCCCCTGGTCTACAACGATGGCTACGTGCCGCCGACCCCGGTGAGGGCGCCCGCCACTCCTGACCCATCGACAGGGCCAGCGATGCCCGCGCCGGCGCGCTCGAGCGTGGCGCCACGACTGCCTGGTCGCCGCTTCAATGTGCCGAGGGGGATGCGATGAGCGATAGCGTCAATGAACCGCCGGAAGATGCAGGACCTCTGCCGAGCAATGTCGAATCGCTCTATTTCTTCGAAGGCATCAGCTGGACGCCACAGATCGAAGATGCCGCACAGGCCGCAGCGCTGTGGATCAACTGCGACCAATGCGGCGCCGCTTTCTGGGGACTGCCACGGGTTGGGAAATCCGAGTTTGCCAAGTACTTCGAGAAAGTGGCCCTGGAGATGTTCGGTGGCACGGTCGTCGTCGTCCGGTTGCAGTTCGGCGGAGAACAGTTCAAGAAGCCCGAGCAACTGCTCAAGCGGGCCCTGACCAACTTGGGAGTTCGCTCAACAGCCCGCGAGCGTGAGTCGTTGCGCATTCGGTTGATGGACGAAATCTGGTTGAAATGCACACCACAGACGCGGCGTGTTGTTGTGATCGGCGACGAACTGCAGAACGTTGCACCGGACCTGTACGGTGAATTCGCTTTGATGGAGGCGGCGATCTCAGAAAAGAAGTACATCCCTTGCCTCATATGCATTGGCCAGCCTGAACTTCAGTCCACGATTGCCAACGTCGACAAGAACCTGCACATCATGGGCCGGCAGTTCCAGGAACTGCGCGAGTTTCGTGGCTTGTCGTTCGACCAGGTCGGCGAGTTCCTGCAGGCGCTGGATGGCGCGGATCACCACTTCACTTGGAAGCATTTTCCAAAGCGCGCTCAGGGCGGCTGGTCGATCGTCAAGTTGGTGCCGGCGATCGAGCAAGCAATCCGGTCCGTTCACGACGTCGACAAGATGAACATGGAGCTGTTCTTCCCGATGGCCTACCTCAGGCAGACCTTGAACTATCTGTTCTTCTTCCTGATCGACCCGGACAACGGTCAGAAGGAGGTCACTCACCACACGGTGCTCGATGCGTTCGACCGAAACGGCTTCAAGAAGGTCATGCTGTCCTACTGCAAGGGCAAGGCGCCAGCGGTCGACCATCAGGAGGCGACGCAATGACGGACAGCTCACGAATCTGGAACCGTCACGGCAAGCAGTACCTTGACCTCAAACTGGAGAAGTCCGCTTTCATCGCCTTCGTCGAATTTTCGTCGGACATGGTGCTGGACGTCAGTGAGGCCGCCACGCTGTCCAAGCAGAAGTGGCAGATGAAGCCGTCCATTTTTCATCTTGGAGAGGAAGTCGCCCTGGACCTGGCAGAGGCTATGGCGATCGATCCGGCGATGTGGGCCCAGGCGCGCGGAGCGGACTTGTTGGCGGGGCGCCCGCCCAGGCGCGTCTTGCTCGGTGACTTGCGTTACTGCCGGTCGTGCTTGCAGGTCGGCAACCATTCCCCGCTGTTCCAGTTGCCTCAACTGGTTCTGTGCCCGATCCACCTGGAGCCGCTTCGGATGGGCTGCCCGCATTGCGGCCGCGCCATCCCGACCAACGCGCTGGCGCTGGCGCGCAACCACTTCTACTGCGGCGCCTGCGATCACAACATGGCAAGCGAGCGTCGGCGGGCGTCGGTCGGTTGCGCGGTTGGCCATCCATCCGTTGAGCGGTTCGCCGCCCTGCGGCGGTTGGTGACCGATCCGCCGGCGCCGGGCGAATCGCGCAGCGAGCTTCGGTGCGACAGGCTGGCGGAGGTTGCCGCGAGTCCAGTGCTGGTGCGACTGCACCACGCACACAGCCTGTGGGGAGATCCGTCGATGGGTCTGGGGCTCCTCAAAATCCGGACGGAGTCATTCCGGCTCGCTGCGGAAGACGGACCTCTGAACCGCCCCAAGTTCTTCGCTTTGGTCCGTGGTGCCGTGATCGGGGCCTTCGAGGAGTTGGCCACGCGGCTCGCCAAGCACGTGAGATTGAAAGAGATGCCGCCAGGCGTGGAGAACGCGATGCATAGCGCGGCACGCGTGGACTTGCGGGTGTCGACGGTAGCCGCAGCGTTTTGGCAAACGGCGGCAGCCTTCGAAGTGCAGCGTTTCGTTCTGGGCGAATTGCCGCCACCCGCAGCCAAGGCTCAACCCTTTTGGTCTTGGCTGCCAGCGCACACGGGCGCGATGCGTCTCCTGGTTGCCCGTCAGGTGCAAGCATTGTTCGTTCGCAGCCTCATCCGAATGAGCAAGCTGCGGTACGGCGTTCAGGTGGCGTGGTCCGAGTTGCCCGATCAGGCGCTTTTCCTGCTGCCCTGGCGCTTGCGCCCGACAGCTGAGCCGGGCGGACTGGAATTCGAGGTTCGGACCCATGTGGACTTGAACACGGTGGATCGCCTGGCTTCGCGGTACCGGAGGCACTGGCTGATTGAAGCGCCAGAGGACGCCTCGACGCTGGGTCTGGTGACGTCGCCGGCCGCGGGAAAGCCATCCCTGTCTTTGCCTGGCGACCCGTCGCTCGGCGATAGCGGTGCCGTGTCACAGCCATAAGCAACCGTGGCCTGGGACGGACTCAGGCCTGAAGGTCCCAGCGCCGTGTCCAGAGGTTCACCCTGCGTCGCACATCTTCCTCCAGGGGTGGCATCTGGTGTGGACGGCTGTCGGCAGCAGACCACGCCAAAACCAAACGAGTCAATCATGACCATTGATATCTCTGCAATTGCGAGGTCCGTATGCAAGCAGGCCGCTGCTGACGACATTTTGATCAAGCTCAGCCACGCGCAGGAGCTGGTCGCGGCTTGCCTGGGCTACACCTCGCTGTCTGCTTTGCAGACAGCCCAAGCAGTGGGGTCTGAGCTCAGGAACTTCCATAAGGCGCGGCACGTGGTCATCGATCTGGATTTGGCGCGGTGCCGAGCGCTGGCACTTGGGCACAGCGCGCTAGCCGGCTCTCTGCAGGAACTGCTTTCGGTGGCTTTCTCTGCTCGTAGCAGATGGACTGAAGTTCACACCGACTTCAGGATCTTCGAAGAGGCACTGAAGCGCATCGCCGGGCAACAGATGCTTGCAGACCCTGACGTCCTTGCGTCGATCGGCGGGGCGCACATGGAGGACCGTTTCAACGTCTGCATCGATGACTCACTGGTGGCCGAGGAGGTACCAGTGTGCGAGCGCGTCAACATGACCTGGACCGGCCGCGTCACTCCAAAGGAGGGAGCGCATATTCCTGGGAATACGCTGCTGGTTGTTGCTGCCGTAAGCGCCAGGCGAGTAGGAGAACGGTGCTTCGAAGGTCCGTTCGTCGAAGTCTTCAGGCTCGCAGTGGCATAGAGGTGCCTCAACCTTTGGTCTGCACCGCTACGTTCGTGGCGAATTGCCGCCACCCACGGCGAGAGCTTCACCCTTCGCATATTCCCGGCCGAAAGAGCCGAAGGCCATGCAGGCGGTCGTGCGCCGTCAGATGCAAGCCCTGTTCGTGCTCAATGTGCTGAGGTTTCGTCACCTCAGGTACGGCGCGGAAGTCGCTTGGTCCGAAACACCTGAGCCGGCGAAATATCTGATGCCATGGCGAATCTGTCGAGCCCGTGAGGGTGCAACCGCTGAGCTTCAAATTCGAGCTCGGGCGGACGGCGCAACTGTTTACCGCGTCGTGAAACGCTACCGGTATAGCCGTTTGACAAAGGCCTCTCCCGACTGCGATCTGACGGCGTTTCTTCGGAACGGGTAGGGCGATCGCCGGAGTCACTACTTGATGGCGGGGTTGTGGGCTTGCGCGCGCCGTGACCGCAGACACAGGGAGCACAGCGCGCCGATTTCTCAGACCGCAGCCCGCCACTGATCGTTGCATCCGGGGAGTGGCAAATCCGACTGCGCTGGCTACACTGAACCGGTGCGTCGCTTCCTTGTTTACCTGCTTCTTCTCGTGGTGCCGCTGCAGTTCGCTTGGGCTGCGGCGTGCGGTTGCTGCGACGAGTTTGGCGGTACGACGACTGAGCACTTGTGTCACCAGGAGCTTGAGCGGGCGTCCGGGCATGCCCACGCAGGCAAGGACGGCAAAGCTTCCAAGGTGGGCAACCAAACGCATGTCTCCTGCGAAAAGTGCCATTTCGGGTGCAGCCTGAGTTTGGCTGTCTCCTTGTGCGTTCCAGACCAGGCGTCCGGGCAAGGTTTGTTCGCTGAGCCGTTGCAACCTGCTTCTCACATTCCTCGTCTGCCAGAACGCCCTGACAGATCGCGCGCAGCCTGATCCGGCGAGACGCGCTGCTTTCTTCCCAATCAGCCGCAGGCGACGCCCGTCGGATCTCCTATTTGGTCTTGCCATTTGGAGTGTTCGATGCGAATGCAGATGCCGGGGCTCGTGCGCCTGGCCCACGGCCAACTTGAACAAACGCCTTTCCTCCACAGGAGGGACATCGTCGTGGCGTCAGTGTTGCTCGGCAGCACGCTGGTGACCGGCTGCGTGGGTTACCCGGTCGCTGGTGCGCGCGATGACTACTGCTATCGGGCCCGCCGACGCTCCGGGTCGAGGGCGACGTGCGTGCCCGGGCGCGTACCTGGCGCCGCGGTTGATGCGATGGTCAAGCGGTTTGAGCCAGTCCCTGGAAAGCTGACCCTGTATCTCGTGCGCAATCGATGGGCGGATACGGCGAACGTAGTTCTCGTCGGCATCGACGGTGGCAACCCAGTGCCAACAGTGCCAGCGTCTTTCCTGAGGTTTTTGATGGCGCCGGGTCCGTACCGTCTCACGTTCAAGTGGGAAAAAGGTAGCGGCCAGCTTAGCGTTTTTGGCGGAGCAGGGCAGATCTTGTTTGTCGACCTGGTGGGTAGCCTTTGGTTTTGGAGCGAGGGCTACCGACTTGGCCTTGGGGATATGCACAGCAATGAGCGCGTCCTGAAAAGTCGGCTGGTCGCAGATGTGGAAGTGGGCGCGCCGCAGTGATGGACAAACGAAAGCAGGGCGACGATGGCGGCACAGCAGTGAACCTGCCGCCGGAAACCGCGGCCGCGCACCTTGAGGCGCTGGCCAAGGGCATCAACGACGTCGACATCGTCGTCCAGGGCTTGCGGAACAAGGTGCCGCCCGCAAAGCCATGGCAACGCCAGCTTCTTGCTCAGTTGGCCGAGGCTGATCGCCACATCGAGATCCTCAGGCTGACCATCTCGTTGGAGCGAGACGCCCGGGAGATTTCGGAGGCCGCTGCACAGTTGAAGCTGGTGCTGCAGAACGCGCATGTCCAGATTGCCAAGGGGCGGGCTGACGGTTGGACCAAGGGGGCCGTCCAGGTGGCACTCCATGCCGCATGGCTGATCAATGCCTTGCTAGCACCATGAGCGGCGGCCATCTGCACTGTGCCGCCGGCCAGACGGCAACGACGTCCACGTGGTGCTCGCCCGCACGGATCGATAGGCCCGGACCCTCACCAGCGCCGGGTGACACACAAGCCGTACTCAACAACTCGCTGACATCAGGAGGCATCGATTGATGAACGATCCTGGCGCTACGCCATCCGCAATTTGGCAGAACGACTTTACGGTCGACAACCTGATCGACTACGCACGCGCGTCCAGGGCGTTGTCGGAGTACATCCGTGTCCTTGTGCATGATGGTTTCGGTCACCTGGTTGTGCCCAGCCGCGGGTCGGTGCCGTTCATCGAAGCGGCGCACACGGCGTGGCGCCTTCAAGCGCGCTCGATGCCCACAGTGCAGGAGAGGGTGCATGAGCTCAGCCAACTGAACTCGTCTCCGTTCATTCGGGAACTCGTGCTCCCGTTCTCGGCCGATCCGCAAGATGCCACGCAAACGACGGCGGCCATCCGGCGCTACTGGTCCCGCGTGCTCGCCGCGCTGGTGCGGCGCGATGGCACCGACCCCTACCTGACCTTCTACAAGATCCTGGTCGAGAACTTGGCAAAGCGATCTTGGCTGGCTGCGTTGCCGAGCAAGCTGCCCAACGAAAAGTTCATCTTCGTCGACACGGTCGTCTCGGGTCGGGCCATCTGCGAAATCTTCAAGGCGTTCGAAGAGGTGGGGCTCGATCAATGCCACTTCATCCTGATCGTTGACGCGGGCGGGGCCGAGGTGGCACCCCAGTACCAGCGCGTCATCGAGCAGATGGCCGCCCTGAGGCGATGCACGCTGATTCCGGTGAATCGCCTGTTCACTGAGGACCGCGGTCCAGCTGTCAGTGGCGTCTGGAGCACCGTCTACCCGCAGGTGCTCGATACGGTGCGCAAGAAGTTCGAGTGGGCCACCGATGCGTATGGCGCGGGAACCTTCTATCACCAGGTGTCGAGTTCGCAGGTGTCCCAACGCGAGGGAATCGGGGACGCCGAGTACAACATGCCGGTCACGCGCATGTTCGCGTCGTTGTCGGTCGGGATCTTCACGGCCGTCAGTTCGCTGCACGAGATGGAGGTAGCAGAGCGCAAGCTGGCGCAAGCGGTCGGGCGCGACGTCGATGGCTTCGATGACATGCTCGCCGACCGACGGTTGGATATCGAAGTCTCGATGCGCCGGCAACTGGAGTACCAGCTGATGAAGTTCCGTCAGACGGTTGAGGAGATGAAGCCCTACACGCCGCTGGACAAGCAGACGACCCGAATCCTCGCCGCGCCGCGGGTCCTCGATGCCCATCCCAACGCCGTCGTCGACGTCTCAAGCTCCCACTTGGTGCGCGTCACCTTGCCGGAGGCGGAGATCGCCAACGTCATGCGAGAGGCCGACCGAGAACTCGCAGCAGGCAAGGACGTCCTTGACGACGATTGGTTCCGATAGCGGGGGGCGCCCGCATCGAGACGCCATCCGGGCAAGCTGTTCGGACACGCGAGACCATTTTGGATGGTTGCGTCAGTCCTGGGCCAGATCCCAGATAAGGTGAGCGTCGATCAGCACGCGCATCTCCCAGCGCACCGCCTCGCCTTGGGCCTGCAGCGCGGCGCGAGCCGCACCGGCAGCTTGCCGGCGCGCAAGCAGCAGGGCTTGCAGGTCGGCCTCGCCCAGGCTGTAGGCACGCTGCATCAGCCGCGCGCTATCGCCACTCAGCCGGGCCGCCTCGCTGGCGATCTGCCAGCGTTCCAGGCTCCCAGTGGCGTCGGCATAGGTCTGCACTGCCTCCAGTTCGACGTCGCGGCGCACCTGATCCAGCGCGGCCTGCAGGGTGTCGGCTTCCTTGCCCGATTGAAGCGCCCGCTCATTTCGGTACGCACCACCCAAAGGGATGCTCACGCTGAGGCCGACGACGCGCTCATTGCGCAGGGCCTCGTTGGCCGTGAACACGCCCACCGTCGGATCGGGGATTCGATCGGCTCGCATACGTGCGGCAGAGACCCTGGCGCGGCGCCATTCGGCGTCTGCAGACTTGATGGGGTCCGCCTCGTCCAGCACCCGTTCGCGCCACCGCGGCTCGGGCCAGATCGGCTGTTGAGGCGGCGGCAGCACGATTCCCTCGGGCACCACGGCTTTGAAACGCACACGAAGCGCGGCCTCGGCCTTGGCCACTTCCGTAGCGGCCAGGCTGGTCTCGCGTGCAACCTCGCCAATCTCGCCCTGAGCGACATTGGCGTCCAGCACCGAGGCATCTCCCGCCCGCTGTCGCTTGGTCACCACGTCGAGGTTGCTGACAGCGATCGCAAGCTGGTCGCGCAGCAGCGCGTGCTGGCGGCGCGCGACGATGACGGCCGTCCAGGCGTCAGAAAGGGCACGCGCGGCCTCGTGGCGAGCCTCACCGACGCGCGCGCGCCCAAGCTCCACCTCCAGGTCGCGAAGTTGCCGATCCAGCCCGGCCTTGCCATTCACACGAATACCGCGTTCGAGCTGGGCCAGCCATTCGTTCGAGCGAGCGCCGCTGTCTTGGTAGTTGCGGCGTTGGCCTTGAACGCGGAGCGTCCACTCATGCGTACCCGCTGCGACGGCCGCACCACCGTGCTTGGCGGCGTCAGCAGCATGGCGTGCACGAGTGACGGAAGAATCTGCTTCGATCCAGGCGCTTGCTTGGGCGGTAGCGGGCAAGAAGCCAGGGGTCAGGACATCCTGAGCCTTGGCGGCGAATGCCATAGCCAGCCAGGCGAGGGCGGTTGCGAGCAGCCGCTTCATTGAAATTCTCCTTGTCGGGCGACCGTCGTGGCCCAGTAGCTCACACCGGTGCGCGCCAGTTCTGGCTGCAACTGAACGAGCAACGCGTCAAGCCGTGCGGCGGGAACCAGCACCTGCACCAGGGCTGCATCACTGCGGCCGCTGACCTGCTCTGAGGTAGTCAGCGCTGCATGCGAGAAGCCATGCGCGTAGGCTGGGCTGCTGACGAAAACGGCCATGTCAAGCAAGGTCAGCAGGGCATCCTGCACTCGTTCCTGAGCTGGGAGCGGGCACAACAGGTTGAGGCAAAGCAAGTCAGCCATGAGCCACCTCCAGGATGGGCTGCGCCGCCGTTGGTCGGCCAAAACGCAGGTAGAGGACTGGCAGTAGGACCAACGTCAGGACCGTCGCTGTG
This sequence comes from Roseateles sp. FW305-36, assembly GCF_058787015.1. Lineage (NCBI taxonomy): Bacteria > Pseudomonadati > Pseudomonadota > Betaproteobacteria > Burkholderiales > Sphaerotilaceae > Roseateles > Roseateles sp. FW305-36. The sequence goes on from NZ_JBYSZK010000001.1 coordinate 781,503, forward strand.
ATCAGGCCGCCAATGACGACGATGGCGAGCGGCCGCTGGATCTCCGAACCAGGGCCGGTGGCGAACAGCAGCGGGATGAGGCCGAAGGCCGTGATGGAGGCCGTCATCAGCACGGGTCGCAATCGCCGCATGGCCCCCTGCGTGACGCTGTCGATGGGGCTCATGCCCTCCGCGCTCAGCTGGTTGAAGTAGCTCACCAGAACCACGCCGTTCAGCACCGCGATGCCCAGCAGCGCGATGAAGCCTACGGAGGCTGGCACCGACAAGTACTCGCCTGTGACCCAAAGGCCCACAATGCCGCCCACTAGCGCGAATGGGACATTGCTGAGCACCAGCAGCGCTTGGCGCACGGAGCCGAAGGTGGAAAACAGGATCATGAAGATGATTCCCAGCGCCAGCGGCACGACAAGCCCCAGGCGGGCCGCGGCGCGCTGCTGGTTCTCGAACTGGCCGCCCCAGCTGATGCGGTATCCCGTGGGCAGCTGCACGGCGGCGCTGACTTTCTGTTTGGCCTCTTCGACAAAACCGACGAGATCGCGCCCGCCCACGTTGGCGATGACGACGCTGTAGCGACTCCCCAACTCGCGGTTGATCTGCACGGGACCGGTGTCGCGCAGCAGCGTGGCGACTGATTCCAGTGGCACGGAACGGCCGTCGGGCGTGGAGATGCGCAGTGCCGCGAAGTCCGCCGGCGACAACCGCATGCGCTCCGGTCCGCGCAACACGATGGGCACGCGGCGAGCGCCTTCGATGACGGTGCCGGCACGCTGGCCCTCGATCTGCACGCGCAATGCGTCCTGCACGTCTTCCACCGACAGACCGTAGTTGCCCGCGGCGAGCCGATCCACCACGACGCGCAGGTATTGCACGCCGTCGTTCTGCACTGTGTAGACGTCCTGATTGCCAGGCACCGTCTTCATGACGTCTTCTATCTTGGCGGCAATCTGGTTCAACGTCGACAGGTCAGGGCCGAAGACCTTGATCGCCAGGTCGCCACGCACGCCGATGATCATCTCGGACACCCGCATGTCGATGGGCTGGGTGAAGCTGTACTTGATGCCCGGCATTTGGTCGAGCACCGTTCGCACCTTGGCGATCAGCGCGTCCTTGTCCTTCAGTTGCCACTCGTCACGCGGCTTGAGCACGAGGAAGGTGTCTGTCTGGTTCAGCCCCATGGGGTCAAGGCCGATTTCGTCCGACCCCGCACGCGCCACAACGCCGGTGATCTCCGGGATGTTCTTCATCAGCGCCTGGTGGATCTTCAAGTCCAGCGCGGCGGACTCTTCCAAACTGACGGAGGGCAGCTTCTCGATACCCACGATGAGGTCTCCCTCGTCCATGGTCGGCAGGAAGGTCTTGCCCACAAGCAGGTAGACCAGCGCGGCCACTGCCAGCATGGAGGCGGCAACGATGTAGACGAGCTTTTCACGGCGCAGTGCGCCCTTGAGCAGTGGCTCATAGGCCTTCAGCAGCTTGCGCACCAGCCAGGGATCCTCATGCGACACCTTCTTGAGCAGGAAGCTCGCGACGACCGGGATGACGGTCAGCGACAGAACCAGCGACCCCACCAGCGCGAAAACGATGGTCATCGCCACGGGCACGAAGAACTTGCCCTCCAGGTCTTGCAGCGTCAGCAGTGGCAGGAACACCACCACGATGATGAGCACGCCCGCCACGACAGGTGTGGCGACCTCGCGCACCGCGCGCAGGACCACATGCAGACGCGGCAGCCTGCCGGCCGTCCTGTCATGCCCCAGGTGCTGCACGACGTTCTCCACGATAACAACGGCCGCGTCCACCAGCATGCCCAGCGCGATGGCTAGTCCGCCCAGGCTCATGAGGTTCGCAGACATGCCGGCTGCGCGCATGGCGATGAAGGTGGTCAGGGCTGCCAGGGGCAACACCAGCGCCACCGTCACAGCCGCGCGTACGTTCCCAAGAAATGCTCCGAGCAGGATGAGCACCAGAACCGTGGCTTCCAGCAGCGCCTTGGACACCGTGCCCACAGCTTTCTCGACGAGCTGGGCGCGGTCATAGAAGGCCTTGACCTGGACACCCTTGGGCAATGTAGGTTGCAACTCGGCCAGCTTGCGCTTGACACCATCCACGACCTTCTGTGCATTCGCACCTGCCAAGCCCAGCACCAGGCCTTCGACAGCCTCGGCCTGACCGTCCTTGGTGACCACGCCGTAGCGCGTCACGCTGCCCAGGCGGACATCGGCGACATCGGCCATGCGCACGGGCACACCGCTCTTTACTGCCACGACGATGGCCCGGATGTCATCGGCTGTCTTCAGGCTGCCCTCAGCGCGCACCAGCAGTACTTCGCCGCCCTGACCGAGGCGGCCGGCGCCGTCGTTTCGGTTGTTCTTTTCTATGGCGCTCTTCAGCGCTTCCGTCGACAGGCCCATGATCGCCAGGCGCGCCATATCCGGCACCACCTCGAAGCTGCGCACCTTGCCGCCCAGCGAGTTCACATCGGCCACGCCGGGCACCGTGCGCAGGGCAGGGCGTATGACCCAGTCCAGCACCTCGCGGCGCTCCTCCAGCGTCATGTCAGGCGCCTCGACGGTGAACTGGTACATCTCGCCAAGTGGCGTCGTGATGGGCGCCATGCCTCCAGCCAAGCCGGCGGGCAGATCGCCTTGGATGTTGGCCAGGCGCTCAGCGACCTGCTGGCGGGCCCAGTAGAGGTCGGTGCCGTCCTCAAAGTCGATGGTGACGTCGGAGATGCCGTACTTGGACACCGAGCGCAGCATCTTCTGTCGCGGAATGCCCAGCATCTCGACCTCGATGGGTGCCACGATGCGGCTCTCGACCTCTTCGGGCGTCATGCCCGGCGCTTTCAGGATGACCTTGACCTGGGTGCTGGAGACGTCAGGAAAGGCGTCGATCGGCAGGTTGCGGAACGCGTACCACCCAAAGCCCGCCAACATGGCAGCCCCGAGCAGCACGAAGATGCGCTGTGAAAGCGCGAATTGCACAAGGCGGGTCAACATCACTCACCCCCGCCCAAACCCAGCCATGCCGACTTCAGCGCGATGACAGAGGTGACGGCCACTTCCTGGCCGCTCTTCAGATTGCCCACCACTTCCACGGCCTGACCGGCGCTGCTGGCGACGGTGATCGGTGTGGCGACGAAACCCTTGGCGCTGCGTACGAAGACAAGCGCTTTGTCGTCGTGGTACGTGACGGCCGTCAGAGGCAGGTTCCAGCCACCGCCCGCCGCGAACGGTACACGGGCCTGCACCACCTCGCCTGGGCGCAGTTTGTCGCCTCCCTTGGTCACGCGGGCTCGCAGCGTTTGCGTTTGGCTGTCACCGACCAACGAGCCCACGGAAAGCACCAACGCCGTCACTTCCCGACCAGGCACGGTGATCTCGCCGTTGCGTGGCACCGTAGTGCCGGCGGCCACTTGCACCTCCAGCCACAACTCGCGCAGATTGGCGATGCGCAAGAGCGGGTCGGCCTCCTTCACGCGCTGGCCCAGCTTGGCATCCAGCGACGCAACCACGCCATCCGTGCGAGCACGCACGGTAAGTGCGTCCTCCGGTTGGCCGCTGGCCGTCGCGCGACGCACGGAGCCGGCGTCGGCCCCGGACAGGCGAAGCGCGGCCTCGGCCTGGCGCACAGCGGCATCGGCGCCGGTCTGGGCGGCCTGGGCCTCTTGCACGCGGCGCGCGGGGATGATGCCCTCGGCCAGCAGCGCTTTCTCGCGCTCGAGTGTCTGGCGGGCCAGCTTCGCGCGACTGTCGGCTTCCATCAGCTTGAGCTGCAGTTCGCCATAGGCGGGGCTGGCGATGCGCAACAGCGGCTGGCCGACCTTGACCGTGTCCTGTGGGTTGACGAGCAGTCGGTCGATGACCCCATCCAAGGGCGCGCTGACCATTACGTCCTGATTGGGCGGCAACACCACCCGGGCCGGGGAGGCTAGGCCAGCTATCACTGCCGGCTGACTCAGCTTGCGCACGGTGACGCCCAGGGCCTGCATCTGGGCAGGCGAAACAGCGAATTCAGCGACAGGCTCAGCCGCGGACACGGGCAGAGGCAGGCCGGCGCAGAGCAGCGCGCCAGCAACGGCGGACGCGAGCGCGCGCGCCCGGGGCATTTGAAACATGGGAGAACTCCACAGGGGCCGCCATGACATGGGCGGCCGACAACCGGCGCCGCAACGCGGTGCAACGAGTGATCAGCTGTGGAGCAGGGGAGGGGCGCGCCCCTCAGGGCGCAAAGTACAGAGACTGGGTATGGGGACGTGGTCGACCGCCGGTGTACTTAGACGCGCTGCCTTCGCGTCGTCCGACGGCAGCCGCACGATGTTCCAAATGCGCGAAACGATGATGTCCAGGGTAGGCGTGGCGTCGAACCGGACATCGGCAGCCCGAAGCGTCAGGTTCGAATGACCAAGCCTGTCGTGAACCAACTTTTCAGCATGGGCCCATTCGCTGTGAGCCTCGGAAAGTGCGGGGTCGCCATGCAGCTCTCGGTGAACATCCAGGCTCGCATGCTGCAGCATCATGGCTGGCCCTATCTCATGGGCGTGCGCATGCAAAGGGGCACTGAGCAGGTCGAACACCACGAGCAACAGCACCATCCAGCGCATGAACAACGCCGTCTTGACGACGGGTTGTCTTGCCGTGGTGGTTGCTCGAGTCATAGGGGCCGTCTTAGCTTTGCTGGCAGGGATCTACGAAACGCGGCGCTCGGGGGGACTCGTGAGGTGAAGCGCCTGCAGTATGCGTCATCAAGGCGTAGAAGGCAAGGTACTGGGTGGGAGTACCTGGTGAGGCGGTTTGGATGCCCGCCTGAGTGAAACCGCGCGTGTCACTTCAGGTAAGTGCGAAGGATCGACACCACCTCATCCACCTCGACCTGCCGCTGGGCAGGCGAGATATCGACAGCAGCAACATGATCGCGCAGATGCCCTTCGAGAACCTCGGCCATCAGCCCAGCGACCGCACCGCGGATGGCGGCGATTTGCTGCAGCACCTTGCCGCAGTCCATGTCCTCGCCGGTCTCAATGAGCCGCTCCAGCCCATCGGCCTGACCTTTGATGCGGCGCACGCGCGCCAGCAAGCTCTTTTGTCCTTTGACGGTATGCGTCATTGTGTTCGCCTAGGTAGGGTACTGGGGTAGAGTACCTTCAATCAAAATTCCATACGCGCCGACGTGCATCGGCGCGTCGGCATCATGACCGACTTTCCTACTCTGCTTCAGCAGGGCAACGCTTGGCTGTTCGTCCCCAGTGCCATTCTGCTTGGCGCGCTCCACGGGCTGGAACCCGGCCATTCCAAGACCATGATGGCCGCCTTCATCGTCGCGATCCGCGGGACGATGACTCAAGCTGTTCTGCTGGGACTTTCTGCGACGTTGTCCCATACCGCCGTTGTCTGGCTGGTCGCGCTGGCTGGCCTCTATTTCGGGCGCAACTGGCAGGCTGAGGCCACCGAGCCTTACTTTCAGGTCGCTTCCGCGGTCCTGATCGTTGCCGTCGCGCTGTGGATGCTGTGGCGCACGTGGCGAGAGCAGCATGAACACGACCATCACCACGACCATGACCACGGGCACGACCAGCCACAACGAATCGTGACGGGCCGAGGTGTCTTGCGTGTCGAGATCTTCGAGACCAATGAGCCGCCACGGTTTCGGCTATTCAGCGAAAGCGGTCAAGGTTGGGACGCGGCGGAGGTCGAGATCACGACGATTCGCGATGGCGGTGGCCGTCAGCTATTCACGTTCGTGCGCAAGGACGGATTCCTCGAGTCCGTCGATGAGATCCCTGAGCCCCACGCGTTTACGGCGAGGGTCAATCTCGGCCTTGGCATCGAGCACCACGAACACGAACTTGTCTTCGAGGAGCATCAGCACACGCATGATGTGCTTGAGGTCGGTGATCTGGAGTTCCAAGACGCACACGAGCGAGCCCATGCCAATGACATCAAGCGGCGCTTTGCGAATCGCAACGTGACGACGGGGCAGATCATCGTATTCGGCCTGACCGGTGGACTGATTCCTTGCCCAGCATCCATCACCGTGCTGCTCTTGTGCTTGCAGCTCAAGAAGTTCACCCTTGGAGCCGTGCTGGTGTTGTGCTTCAGCATCGGGTTGGCATTGACGATGGTCGCCTCGGGCGCCATGGCGGCGCTCAGCGTCAAGCATGTCTCGAAGCGTTGGAGCGGTTTCGGCGCGTTCGCGCGCAAGGCGCCGTATTTCTCGAGCGCTCTAATTCTGCTGGTCGGGTTGTATGTCGGCTATGAGGGCATGCATGCCCTGAAGCTGATCGGTGCCTGAAGCATCCCGAGGTGTCGATTCGCCGAACTGGGCGAGGGGCAGGTGACACGACAAAATATCTGCTGGCCCAGCGACCTAGGTGAGGACAAGCAAGCTGCAGTTTTCTGACCCGTATCCCGTCGAGCCCCGGGCCGTCAGGTTTGCAAGGTGCCTGTGGGGTGTCGTGCGCTCGCTGATTCCGAAGCAAGATGACCTGAGCGATGTGCCTGAGGTCATCGTCGCCCACAGTGATTGGTCCTGGTGGCGTCGTCGCCTTCGGTGGCCTGCGGACGATCTGCTGGAGCGGGCACAGGCGTGGCGGGAGCTCGTAGATGCCTGCGCGCGCGTTGTGCCGGCGGCGCTCGACAACCTGGACGCAAGACGTAGCGGGATCTTCGGGAGCTCCCTCGTGCTTTGGGACCACCTCAAAGGTTTCCATGGCGGCTGGCAGTTTGAGGGCTGGGCGCACGACGCAGGAAGCGGATTCAGCCACGCGTCCGTCACCAACCCCTGTGGAGACCTCGTCGACTCCAGAACGGTGGAATCGTTTCGATGTGATATCCGGGACGTCGAATGCATCTTCAACAGCAGGTCGTCCGGCTATGCCTTCGAAAGTGTTCACGCGTTCGGTCGTGACTACAGCGAGTTCAAGAGCGCCCCGATCAGCGAGCAGGGGTTGCAGATGATGCTGGCCCATCGAGGCATCGACATCTTCCGTGACGACGCGCACGATCATCTTGACTTGTACCTGTGGGACGGGCGCTTGATCCTTTGCAACGCGGACGGATCGCATCACTTTGCAGGCGCGGCCTACATCGCCACGCAGCTGGAACGGCCGGTACCGCTGGTGGCGCGCCTCAATATCTACTGGCTTAACTCAGCCGCGTGGCGCTGGCTGATGCAGCAATACCGGATCCTCCACGTCTCCTCGGCGTCGGAGTACGGCCTCAGACGCAACGTCGCGTTGCTGGCGGGATGCTGCTCTTCGATGCCACTGCCGCCCAACGTAGCCGCTGGAGAACTGGTGCTGCTACCGCGCGAAGCACCAGCAACTCAGGCCGTCGTTGATCTGTTGGCCGAGCACGGCGTACGAGATGTTGAAGGTGACCTGAATCGGGTACTGCGAACTCAGGAGGCGGTTCAACGAATCTGCCGCCAGCGCTGGCCAGCGGCGTTTTGAGCCACCTTTGGCGCTCCTGGCGCGCCGCCGTTAGCCAGACTGCGACCCGGGTTGCGCCGAGACGGTCCTCCTGTCGTCATCCATGCTGCTCCGGCTTGGATTGAGCACGTCCATTCCACAGGAAGAACCCCGACACGAACGCCAGAACGACCGCTTGGGCGGCGAGCCCGATGGTGGAAGGGTATACGCCTAGCAGTTCAACGCGCGGCGATGGCAGGGCGCTAGGGGCAATCCAACCGGCCTCCTGCAGTGCGGCTACACCCTTGCCCGTCAGGACAACGGCGAGCACGGCGACGAGCCAGGAGCTGGCGGAGAAGAACTTGCCGATGGGTAGCTTTGCGCTGAAGCGCAGCAGCAAGACGGTGATTGCTGCCAGGCACAGGACGCCGGCCGCCAGGCCAACCAAGATCGCGCGGTCATTGCCCTGGCCCCAGAGCGCCGCGTAGAACAGGATGGTCTCGAAGACCTCGCGATACACCGCAACGAAGGCCAGACCGAACATGAAAAACGCTGACTTCCGGTTCAAGGCTGCAGACATGCGTTCGCGCAGATAGACCTGCCACTGACCAGCAACGCTCTTCTGGTGCATCCAGATGCCCACACTGACCAACACCGCGGCGGCGAACAGACTCGACAGCCCTTCTGTCACCTCACGGTTGGCGCCGCTGATGGTGACGAGGTACGTCGCGGCCCCCCACGTTGCCGCACCTGCGGCGAGGGCCGTCAGCCAGCCGGCGTGAACGTAGCCGAGCACGTCCGGGCGTTCCGCCTTTCGCAGGAACGCAATCATGCCCACCACGACCAGCAGAGCTTCAAGACCTTCTCGTAGCAGGATGGTGAGGCTCCCCAAGAAGGCAGCCGTCGAGTCTGCCTTCGAGTCAGAGAGCACCTGGTCACCCTGGGTGAAGAGACGCTCCACATCAGAAGCAGATGCGGCTACTCGGTCAATCGGAGCCTTGTCTGAAAGCTGTGACCGGTAGCGGCTCATCGCCACTTCAATCTGGCTCTTCAGCGAGCCATCCTTTGCAGCCAATGCATGCTCATAGGGCTCAACACCGTCCAAGTAGGACGACAGGGCAAGGTCTTGAGCCTTCTTGATGTCACCGGCCTTGTAGGCCGCCAAGCTGAGCTGCAGCTGCTTTCGCGCGAGCGTCAGGCCACCAGCAGGAGCCTGGTTGAGCGCATCCGGATTTGCATGCAGGTACGCCATGACCACGCTCGCTTCCTTTCCGCCCAGCGTCTCAGCCAAGTCGTTCTGCGTGAGGCCGACGAAGCTGTCGAAATTGGGGACAGCGGCCTTCGCCATTTCTCCTTCGCTCCACACCTTCTTGCCTTGCTCGATTTCGCTGCTGTCGTGCGCAAAGGTGCCCAGGTAAGTCGCCACAGCCCATCGGTCTTCTTCAGACAGCTGACCGAACGCGGGCATCGCCGTGCCGGCGAGACCCTGCGACACAGCTTGGTAGAGCGCAAAGAGGCTGCGTTGACTGGCACGCTCCTTGTCAGTGAACGCGATGGGCTTAGGGTTCAGTGACTTCCCCACGGGGCCGTCGCCGTTGCCAGTCGCGCCGTGGCAGCTGGCGCAGTTCTGGGCGTAGATCTTCGCCCCGAGCCCAACGTCCGGAATTCTCGAGGGCGCCAGCGGGACGGGATAGACGGCGACAAGGTACTTGGCCAACGCCTTGGACAGCGCGCCAACCTTGCTTGCGTCAGCTCGAGCGCCGATGGCTGCTTCAAGCTCCGTAGCCTGTGCAATCAACGCGGGCTGCTCGCTCTTGGTTTCGAGCGTCGCGATTTTGGTTCGCGCCGTCAGTGCGAACTCCTTCATCTCGTCGTACTCGGACTGAGAGACGACCTTGCCATCCTTGACGGCGCCGGCGTAGTCGACAGCCAAGTAGTCGAGGATTTGCCAAACGCGCTTCACGTCGGCTTCCGACGCCTGCGACACGCTTGAGAAGAGGAACGTGACCAGGATGGCCAGCCCCCTGGCGCTGCGATGGACTGTCTTAGTGAGACTCATTTCGGTTCTCGAGCAAAAAGATGGCCCGCACGATGCGAGCCGATGTGGCCGATGGATTTAGCGAGTGCTTTTCAACAGGCGCAGACCGTTGAAGACAACCAGCAGGCTCGCGCCCATGTCGGCGAAGACGGCCATCCACATGGTGGCGCTGCCGAAGACTGCGAGGACGAAGAACACGGCCTTGATGCCAAGCGCGAGGACGATGTTTTGCCAGAGGATGGCGTGCGTCCGTTTCGAAAGCCGGATGGTCTCGGGCACTTTGCGCAGGTCGTCGTTCATGATGAGCACGTCGGCCGCTTCCTTCGCGGTATCGGTGCCAGCACCGCCCATGGAGAAGCCCACCGACGCCGCAGCCAGGCTCGGCGAATCGTTGACGCCATCGCCGACCATGCCCGTCAGCTGGGTTTGACCCAGCTCGGAAATCACCTTGAGCTTGTCCTCGGGGAGCAGGTTGGCCTGAACGTCGTCGATGCCGACCTGGCCGGCGATTGCCTTGGCGGTCGACGGGTTGTCGCCGGTCAGCATGATTGACCGGATGCCCAGAGTCTTCAGATCGGCGACGGCTTGCCTGCTGGTCTCCTTGACGGTGTCGGCGACCGCGAACAGTCCCAGGACTCGCTCGCTGTCTGCCAGCAATGACAGCGTGTGCCCTTGCGCCTCGTGCTCTTCCAGCCGCGCCTCCAGCTCTGCGGAGCACAGGCCTCGCTCGTGCACCCAGCGGTGATTGCCGAGGATGTACTTACGTCCGTGGATGGTGCCGTGAACGCCTCGGCCCATGTCGGCGCCGAAGTCTTCGACGGCCAGCTCTTCCCCGTCCAAGCCGTTGGACACAGCCTTGGACACCGGGTGGTCAGAGCGCGAGGCCAGGCTCTTGGCAATGCGCAACACCTCGGCTTCAGGAAGGCTCTGCGACAGCGCCGCCTGTGCGACGAGGCGCGGCTTTCCCTCGGTCAGCGTACCGGTCTTGTCGAGCGCGACTACCTTGAGCTTGCGAGCCTCTTCGAGGTAAACGCCACCCTTGATGAGGATGCCGCGTCGCGCCGCGGCAGCCAAGCCGCTGACGACGGTAACCGGCGTCGAGATGACGAGTGCGCAAGGGCAGGCGATGACGAGCAGCACCAGCGCCTTGTAGACCGCCGTCAGCCACGGCCAGCCCATGATGAAGGGCGTTCCGACGGCGACCGCCAGCGCCAGCACGAAGACGGCCGGGGTGTAGATGGCAGCGAACTTGTCGACGAAGCGCTGGGTAGGCGCCCGCTGCCCCTGGGCAGCTTCGACGGCATGGATGATGCGGGCCAGCACTGTGTCGCTGGCGGGCTTGGTCACTTCGAACTCGAGGGCACCGCTCTGGTTGATGGTCCCTGCGAAGACGTCATCGCCCGGTGCCTTGTCGATGGGAATGCTCTCGCCGGTAACGGGGGACTGATCCACAGCGCCCTGGCCCGCGGTCACGCGACCATCAAGGGCGAAGCGTTCGCCAGGCTTCACGCGCGCCGTCGCCCCAACTGCCACCGTCTTGGCGTCCGCGCTGGTCCATGTGCCGTCGGCTTGGCGCACCTCCACCTGTGGCGGTGACAGCGCGAGAAGGCCAGTGATGGCGTTGCGCGCACGCTCAACCGAGCGTGCCTCGATGAGCTCCGCCAGGGAATACAGCGCCATCACCATCGCCGCTTCAGGCCATTGCCCAATGACGAACGCGCCTGCGACCGCCACCGACATCAGGGCGTTGATGTTGAGGTCACGCCGCACGATGGCAGAAAGGCCTTTGCGGAACACGGCAAGACCAGAAAGCCAAATTGCCCCGGCTGCAACAGCCATACCGACGACCTTCCAGGCCAGCATGTCCGGCGCGAAGAAGTCAACCAGCTCCGCAGCAATGGCAACCAGCAGCGCCGCAACCAGGCGCGTCAACTCGGTGCGCTGAGCCTTTGCAGTGTCCTCCGCAGGAGGCGGCGCCGACAGCGTCTCCGTCTTGAAGCCGATGCCATTGATGGCGGCAATGACGGGCTCCCAGGCTGCCGGCGGGGCGTCGATGTCCAGCGCGCGTGCCGGCAGATCGAACCGCAATCCTCGTACTTCGGGGAAACCCTCCAACGCGCGGCGTATCTGTCCTTCCTCGGTCGGGCAGTCCATGGAGGGAATGCGCAGCAGCAGGCCGCCAGACGCAGTGGATGTCTGGGCCTTCGCCGCTGCGACGGATGCAGTGCCACAGCACGACGGCTCACGCCCGTGCTCATGTGCATCGCCATGCCCGTGCTCATGTGCATCGCCATGCCCGTGCTCATGTGCATCGCCATGCCCGTGCCCGTGCCCGGACCCATGAGCATGGCCGTCCTCATGATGGTGCTCCGCGTGGTCACTGTGGTCGTGCTTGTGGGTGCTCATGCTTGATCGTTCTTCAGCTATTGAGGGTATTTGACAACCTGTAGCTGCTACAGAGTCAAGTCCCTACACTTCTGTCCTGTAAGCCCCGGGGGACCCATGAAGATTGGTGACTTGTCCGCTGCGTCAACAACGCCCATCGAGACCATCCGCTTCTACGAGCGGGAGGGGTTGCTGCCTGCGCCTGGCCGTACGCAGGGCAACTTTCGTGTGTACGAGGCGCCGCACCTGGAGCGGCTTCAGTTCATTCGCTACTGCCGAGGCCTCGACATGTCGCTGGACGAGGTTCGTGTTCTGCTGCGCTTCAGGGACGCACCTGGTGAGGACTGCGGGGACGTCAACTCGCTGCTCGACGAGCACATCGGACACGTGTCCAAGCGCATCAAGGAGCTGCGAGCGCTGGAACAGCAGCTCAAGGAACTTCGCCAGCGTTGTGGGGACGCCAGGCGCACGGACCAGTGCGGCATCCTTTCCGGTCTCGCCGAAGCTTCGCAAGAGAAAACGCCGGCGGATCAGAGTGCAAGCCATCTGCGCTCGGTGCACAAGCACTGAGAGTCGGTATACCCGCCGCGCAAACAAAGGGGCGTTGGCTGCTAAAGTTGCTCTCGAGACTGGCGGTGCTGGTCTCCCTGCTTTACCTCCCTGGGCTTAAGGGGCCTTGTTAACAGTTAGGCGCTTCGCTTGCCTTGTAGATCAAGGACTTAGCGAAGCTAACTTTTTTTGTTGTCGAGCAGTCTGTTGCTCGGTGGCATCAATGAGCAACTGGCGACGCCAGGAGCCCGGCTTTTCCTCCCTGAGCCGGCCGGATCGTGACAGCGATTCGGGTTTTGGACCCTCGGGACCGCCTAGGCCCGAGGGTGTCTTTTTAAGGCGGATCGGAAGATCCTGGTCACGCAGGCGGCGCTATTCCTCACAGTGACCTGAGTCACACCGGCTCGACAGGTGGATGCCCAAGGGTTACCACTTTGCCCTTGCTACCTAGGCGCGCCTTCAGCGTGGCGTTCTCGTCAAGCAGCACTTCATTGATCGAGGCCAGACGTTCAACATCGGCTTTCAGCGCATCGAGTTGTTCCCGGAGATCGCGATTCCTCCTCCGTTCTTCCTTGAGCAATTCGACCTTAGCGTCCCTCTGAGCACGCGTGGCCTTACCTTGGGCCGTGCGTATGTCCTCAGCGACTTTCGGGTAGTGGTTGTGGATGAGCGCTGTGGTTACGCCCGCCTCTCGGGCGACGGCTGAGATGGAGAGCTTGGACTCCCCGCTCTTCGCCCGACCGCGCTCGATGCGATACATGGCGAGCCGGAGGTCCTTCTCTCTTGCCTCGGCAGATTTGCGCGAAACGGTCTTGGCCGAAGCCTTCTCGGTGGCTGTGCTCATGCGGCGAACCCTTGCGGCTCTTGGCCAAGCTCCCTCAGTACCGAAGCGCATCGCTCCATGTCGCGTTGGACCAACTGCTGCGCGCCGGCGCCAATATCGTCCAGAAGCGCTACTTCCTTGAGATGGTCGTAGAGCCCGCGGTACAGCGAAGCGTGGACGTGTCCAATGACCGACTTGTCGCAGCCGCTACAACGGGTGCGCTCAAGGTCATTGCCGACGCACAGGTTGTCGTCCGCCGTGCACCATGCATGGCCATTGCTCCTGATAGGCGTGCTGCTGGCCAACGCCTTGACCATGTGGCGATGCGATTTGAAGATCGTCACGGCCTCGCTACCTCGCCAAGCGACGATGTTGGCTCCATAGCCCCCAGCAAGCGGCGCATCCGCCTTCAGCCAGGTGTCGACCAATCCGGCCTTGATGTCTTCGAGACGATCGTGGATCTCAAGGTACAGCGATAGGTCCTGCGATTCGTCGAGGGCATAGCCCAGGGTCATGTCCATCGACCAGTGCTTGAAGTGCTCCTTCAGATACCGAAGATCACCGAACTGGCTTCTCGCTGCGTAATGCGCGAACGTGCGACGGAACTGATGGCTAGCCAGCTTCCAGTCCAATCCGCATCGGATCTTGGCGAAGGTGCGCAAATCCCCTATCCAGCTGCGCAGCGATAGCGATCGCGCCATCCCAGAGACGCCTCTTCCGAGGAACAGCGCCTTGCTGTGGCGCTGCGCTTCAGCAATTTCTGGATCGAGCGGGTTCGTTGCCCGCCGCAAGGTAATTTCCTTGGCGATCGCCTCTTGGTACGGCAAGGCCCACCGCTCCATGATGCGGATTGCCTCAACGCCGGCGGGTGGAATCATCCAGGTCGTAGATCCCTCGTCCGTCTTTGCTGAGACTGACCGCATCCACCAGACCACGTCCGCCTCGCCGTCGTTGCCCGGCGTGCTGAAGAGCGAACCGGTCTGCAGCCAGGCCAACTCATGGTTTCTGCACCCTGACACGCTCGCAATCACCACATAGCAAGCGCGTCGCACGTCCAGCAATTCTTTGGCGAGGCCAGACGGGCCCGCATGGAAGCCAAGTGCCGCCAGCCGCTGACACTGTGCTCCCCAAACCGCAAGCGGCTCCAGGGTCGGATCAGCAGCCGCCACCCGGTCCATCTCGTCCCGAAGGTCCATCACAGCTGGTGCACGCTGCACGATGTCCCATGCTTTCTGGAACAAAGTAGCGAAGACGTCGTCGGGCATCACCGGCGTCTTGCGCTGGCGCACGTCTGAGCCGGACAGCCCTGCCATGTGTTTTGCAGAGGTCTCCGGCCACGGATGCGCCTGCATGGGGTCGGTTGAGTGCTGGCTGAGTTCGAACAACGCCTCGACAGCCCGGAGTCTTCGATCAATCGAAGCTGCGGCAAGGGGTTTGCCGTTTGCCATAGCCCACTCCTTGACGAGCTTCACGTAGGACGTGCAAGCCAGTCGCTTCACCTCGTCGAGGCGGGTGATGTTGCAGGCGCTGAGGTGCCTCAGGAAGGGCAGCAAGTCGTTGAACAAGCCCTGGACGGTGCTGGCCCCCGGCCGCTTGCCGCCTGCACGTCCCCGGCAGTAGAAGCGGTACATCACCTGGCGTATGGAGTCTCGCAACTCCTCCTCCACCAGGTCGAAGGTAATGGCGTGCTTGCGATTCGTCGTCTTGCTCAGCAGCTCCCAGCGATCATCACCGTATCGACTGACCACTACCCACTGACCATCTACCCTGCGTGCCGAGATGACCAGCCCATCGCGCTCCTGCGCGCTCAGCCCGCGAACGTGCGACTGCTGCGCGAGCAGGAATGGGGCCATTTCAGCGTCAGCGAGGTTTGCCTGGGCGCTCATGCGGTCCCCCCGACAGACTGAAGATGTTCGATGTCGTGCAAGACAGAGTCTGATGACCAGAATGGGTGAGGTGTGTGGCGAGCCCGCTCTCTGGCCGCCTCCACCTGTGACGCCTTGAACACGCCTCGAGCGATCCCCGCCTCGATCACATCGCGGTCAATCAGCCGGGGGATGTGCGCCATCTGCTGACGCCACTTTCGTCGGTCGACGTTTGCATGCTCGCGCAGGATGCGGAAGTAGAAGGAGAACAGACGCCAGAGATCGTCCCCTGTCACCACGTAGTTGCGGCAGCGAAGACAGTTCAGGAAGCTGCTACAGGCTGATCCGTCACGCTTCGGCGCATATTCGCCACGCTCGGGGTCCGAGCACTGACCTAGAGGGGTGCGAGCGGTGGCTCCGACAGTGCCAGCAAGTAGCTCTTGGACTAGAACCTTACCCATGAAGGCCCAATTGCGTTCCGACGCTACTGTCGGACGAAGGTAGTGCCGTCCCGTAACCTGGGTGCTGTTCCCAGCGGCCGTGGCCACCGCGGCGACGTTACCGTCAAGCAGCTCGTAAAGGCGATTTACGAAGGTCTTGCGCAGCCGGCTCACGTTCAGTTTCAGCGGCTTGCCGTCCGCGTCGAGCAGCTTGTAGTCGTCGACGAGCTTGGTGATGGCCGATGCCAACGCGTATGCCCCCAAGTCGGTCACGCCGCCGGTGGGGGACTGCGAGCGATAGATCCACACGCGGTCGCGAAGTTCAGGAGATGCTTCTTCACGTAGCTTCTCGGTGCCAGCGATAACGCGGCGAAGCAGTTCCAAGACGGTCGGTCGGAGAGTTGGCGTCGATTCAACAATGCGGTTGATTTTCGACTCCCCCCGAAGGATGACCTTACTAGTGGTGTGTCCCCGCCGCTTGTAGACGACCAGGAACGCGGTGTTGTCCTTCGGATGTGCGCGAATGCAGTCAATAGGAAGTTCGAGGAGCGGCGTCGTGTTGCGGCCCGTGTGTAGCGCAACGACGAGAAGCGCATAAGCGACCAACTCCCCAGTGGGTTCGCAGCCAGGCGTGAACCAGGGCATCACTGCGGTCTTCACTGCTGCCGTGAACGCCTTACGCTCAGCAATCGACAGTGGCGTCTCCCCTTTGTACTTCCGGTCCACCCCAGGGAATGGATTTGCTGGGAACGTCGCGTCATCACCACTTGAGACCAAGTTGAAGAGACGCCGCCGCCCCAAGGCTTGCAGCACGGGCTTCGTGTTCTTGTAGTACGTCTTCTGGGAGGTGGTGCTTAGCTCTAGATCTCGGAGCGACACGAGGTACGAGTCGATGACCGGCCGACCGATGTCGGCCAGCGTAAGGTCGCGGTTGAGCGCCACACGCAACACAGCGAGATGGTCCAGAAACTTTGCAAGGCCTTCACAGTAGCTAGCGACTGTGCGCGGCTCTACCTGGGAGTCCTGCTTGAGCAGGAAGCGCTCGACCTGACGCTGGCAGGCGTAGGTGACAGCGTCGATGCCAAGTCCGTACCAGGGTCCGAACTTGAAGTTCACCCTACGCGCAGGGTTCGGGGGGAACTGCACCGACGTCACGGACGGCGGCATCGCATCGGCTGGAACGACAGCATGGCCAGCAGCATCTGCCTCGTGTTCGACACACGGAATGGAGAGGTCGGTCTTAACGAACTTCTTGGTCTTGGGCATGGGGCGGTTGCTCACTCGGCGAGCTCAGGGCTGTCGAAGCACTCGTTCAGTTCCTCGTCGTAAGCAAGCACTGCTTCGTCGGCAAGTTCGTTGACCAGGTGCAAGTAGGTCATCGTGGTTTGGATTGAGTTGTGCCCAAGCTGGCGCTGGAGGAAGACCAACGGCTCCACGCGGTTGCGGTCGGTCTGACGCTGTAGAGCGAGCAAGGTTTGAGTCGCGTAGGTGTGCCTCAGCAGGTGCGGCCAGGCAGGGAAGCCGGCCTGGCGTCCCAACTCGCGAACGATGCGTTCGAAGCCTTTGCCGCTTGCGGCGTAGGGCTCACCCGCCTGATTGAGGAACAGCGCTTTGTGGGCGGAGCCGAAGCCGCGCTCTCCGCGATGGTGCTTGGCGTAATGGTGCAGGTCCCTCATCAAGCCACGGGGCATGTAGATGTCGCGGGGCTTGCTCCCCTTGGTCTTCATGCCGGACCCGTCATGCGGGTCCAGGTGTACCTTGACGTTGAGAGAGCTGCAGCCAGCTCGATCAGGATCGGAGACATATGCCAACGGGAACGTTGCCAGTTCGCACCGCCTGAGACCCGTGCCCAGTGCCAAACGGATCACGACCCGATGATGGACATTTGTCGCCAGGGCCAAGAGCGCTTGAGCCTGATCCTTGGTAAGGAACTTCGGGAGCGTCTTGATTTCCCGTGGCATCACGTCGCGAACGGTGACGGCGCCACCGGATGCGTCGACGTGGGCAAGGAAGCTTTGGCTGCGATCGATGCGACGGATCTCGTTGTCGAAGGGCAACTTTTCGATCCACGCCTGACGCTGGGCGAATTCATAGAACTCACAAACGTAGCCAAGGCGCTGCCTGATCGTTGCCGGCGCTAGCTCGACATGGTCTCGGCAGTAGTCTCGGTACGCTGCCACGAGCGATTTCTGCTCTCCCCTATCGACATCGTCCCAGGCGAGCTCGTGGGCCTGCAGGAACCCGAAGAAGTCGTAGATGCTCTGCCCGATGGCGTCCCATGAGTTCTGGGAACCGATCGCACCCCTTAGCAAGTAGTTGCGAAGGAAGGTGTTGGCCTCCCTGCAGCTTTGCATGTTGTCCCAGAGCAAGATCGGGAACCCAGCGTAGGGGACCCCGTTGATGACAAGCTGTGGCGTTGCTTTGACCAGGCGCAAGTGAACTTTCGAATGAGGTCGGACGCAGTGAAGCTGATCAGCGGTCACCCACCTGCTGAAAAGTCACTGTGTGTTTGAGGGTTGGACCATGAGTACATGGCCCAACCGGGGGGCGCCTCCGGCGGCCTTGCCGGGGGCTCTCTCTAAATCCTTGATAACAGAATACCAATCCTGTTAACTGATCAAGGGCCCCATAGCTGAGCAGGAGCGTCGGCGTGATGACAGCGTCGAAGCTTTATGGCCCCGGCTCTTGCCGGGGCCGCGTTTTTTCTGCCTCGCCTGGACGCCCGCCGCCGGGATTCCAACCGCAAATGGAAACTTGACGGATGCCATGGCAGCGAAAGTTTCATCGTCAAGCCTGCTGCGGCCAATTCATACCGATAAGCGCAGCTCAAGTGACTTGGCCTGTCGGCTCGTGATGATGGGGATAGTTATTGACGCGTCGCACGCGCATCAAGGCAAACGCGGCTGGGACCACGAAAAGCGACAGCAGCGGTGCCGTCACCATCCCGCCCAGCATCGGCGCAGCAATGCGGCTCATGACCTCGGAGCCCGTGCCAGATCCCCAGACGATGGGCAGCAGGCCGGCGAGGATCACGGCCACCGTCATCGCCTTCGGACGCACGCGCAGCACTGCACCCTCACGGATGGCGTCGAGCACGACCTCGCGTGTGATGGGCATACCGGCGCGCATCCGGTCTTCCAGGGCGTGCTTGAGATACAGCAGCATGACGACGCCGAACTCGGCCGATACGCCCGCCAGCGCGATGAAGCCAACGCCGGTGGCCACGGACAGGTTGTAGCCCAACAGGTAGAGGAACCAGATTCCTCCGGTCAGCGCCAGCGGCAACGTGGCCATGATGAGGGCAGCCTCCTCGGCGCGCCGGAACGTCAGGTACAGCAGCACGAAGATGATCAAGAGCGTGGCAGGCACCACCACCTTGAGCCGTTCGTTGGCCCGCTCCATGTATTCGAACTGGCCAGAGTAGGCCAGGCTCATGCCTGGCTCGAGCCGCACCTGTTGGGCGACCTCCCGCCGCAAATCGCCAACCACCGAGGCGATGTCCCGTCCTCGCACGTCGATGTAGACCCAGCCCGATGGGCGGGCGTTCTCGCTCTTGAGCATGGGTGGTCCGTCAACGAGGGTCACGGCTGCCAGAGTGCCGAGCGTCACCTGCTGGCCAGCGGGCGTGAGCACCGGCAGATTGCGCAGCTTCTCCGGCGTATCGCGCAGCTCGCGCGGATAGCGCAGGTTGATGGGGAAGCGCGCCAGGCCTTCTACCGTCTCGCCGACGTTCTCGCCGCCTATCGCCCCTGAGATCACGGACTGAATGTCGCTCACGTTCATGCCGTAGCGCGCGGCGGCCACGCGGTCGATCTGCACGTCGACATAGCGTCCGCCGGTCAGCCGCTCGGCCAGCGCCGAGCTGACGCCCGGCACGTTCTTGGCGGCCGCCTCGACCTGGGCGGCGATCCGGTCAATCGCGGAGAGATCGGTGCCGGACACCTTCACGCCGATGGGGCTCTTGATGCCGGTGGCCAGCATGTCGATGCGATTGCGGATCGGCGGGATCCAGATGTTGGTCAGGCCCGGCACTTTCACCGTGCGATCAAGCTCCTCGACGAGTTTTTCCGGGGTCATGCCAGGGCGCCACTGATCGCGTGGCTTGAGCTGCACGGTGGTTTCGAACATCTCCAGCGGCGCGGGGTCGGTAGCGGTCTCCGCCCGGCCGGCCTTGCCAAACACCCGTTGCACCTCTGGCACCGTCTTGATCATGCGATCGGTGATCTGCAGCAGCTCGGCGGCCTTCTGGGCGGACAAACCTGGCAGTGCGGAAGGCATGTACAGCAGGTCACCCTCATCCAGCGGCGGCAGGAACTCGCCACCCAGGCGCATCACGGGCCAGGCGGTGGTGGCGAAGACCGCGACGGCCACGACGAGCGTGGCCTTGGGCCAGCGCAGGACCGCGTCCAGCGCGGGGCGGTATAGCGCGATCAGTGCGCGCGTGATGGGGTTGCGCTGTTCGTCGGGAATGCGCCCGCGGATCCAGTAACCCATCAGCACGGGAATGAGGGTGATGGACAGGCCGGCGGCCGCTGCCATGGCATAGGTTTTGGTATAGGCCAGTGGCCCGAACAGCCGTCCTTCCTGCGCCTGCAACGTAAAGACCGGCACGAAGGACAGCGTGATGATCAGCAGCGAGAAGAACAGCGCCGGGCCGACCTCGACTGCGGCGTCGGTGATGACTGCCCAGCGCGCTTCGCCCTTCAGTTCCTCGCCGGGGTGGGCGTGCTGCCAAGCCTCCAGCTTCTTATGCGCGTTCTCGATCATGACGACTGCGGCATCGACCATGGCGCCGATGGCGATGGCGATACCCCCGAGCGACATGATGTTGGCGTTCAACCCCTGCTGCTGCATCACCAGGAAGGCCGCCATCACGCCCAGCGGCAGCGAGATGATTGCCACCAACGCCGAGCGCAGGTGCCACAGGAAAACCACGCAGACCAGGGCGACCACCGCAAACTCTTCGAGCAGCTTCATCGACAGGTTGTCGATGGCGCGCTGGATCAAGGAGCTGCGGTCATAGGTCGTGACGATCTCGACACCCTGAGGCAGGCTGGACTGCAGCTGCTTGAGCTTGTCCTTGATCGCGGCAATCGTCGCCTGGGCGTTCTTGCCGTTGCGCAGGATCACCACGCCGCCGACCGCCTCGCCTTCGCCGTCCAGTTCGGTGATGCCACGGCGCATCTCCGGTCCGACCTGCACGGTCGCGACCTGGCTCAGCAACACCGGCACGCCGTTGCGGCTGGCCAGCACGATGCTGCGGAATTCATCCAGCGACTTCAGGAAGCCGCTGGCGCGCACCATGTACTCGGCCTCGGCCAGCTCCAGCACGGCGCCGCCAGCCTCCTGGTTGCCGTTCATCAGCGCCTCGCGTACCTGGTTATGCGTGATCCCGTAGGCGATGAGCTTGGCCGGGTCGACCACCACCTGGTACTGCTTGACCATGCCGCCCACCGTGGCCACCTCGGCCACGTTGGCGACGGCCTTCAGCTCGAACTTGAGGAACCAATCCTGCAGCGCCCGCAGCTGTGACAGGTCATGGCGACCTGTGCGGTCCACGAGGGCGTACTGGAAGACCCAGCCCACGCCGGTCGCGTCGGGGCCGAGCGAGGGCTTGGCCGTCGCTGGCAGCCGGCCCTGCACCTGGCTGAGGTACTCCAGCACGCGGGAACGAGCCCAGTACAGGTCCGTGCCGTCATCGAACAGCACATAGACGAAGGAGTCGCCGAAGAAGGAGAACGCCCGCACGGCCTTGGCGCCGGGCACCGACAGCATGGTGGTCGCCAGTGGATAGGTGACCTGGTTCTCGACGATCTGTGGCGCCTGGCCGGGGTAGCTGGTGCGGATGATGACCTGTACGTCGGACAGGTCGGGCAGGGCGTCGATCGGTGTCGAGCGCAGCGACAGCACGCCGGCGACGGCGAGGAAGAGCGTGGACAGCAGCACCAGGAAGCGATTGCCGACCGACCAGCGGATCAGCGCGCCGATCATCGTGCGCCTCCCGGTGTCTCGCGCTGCATGGCGACGACTTCATAGCCGTCCTGGCTTTCCCGGAAGGTGAAGCGGACGGTGTCGCCCACCTTCACGCCCTTGGCCAGCTCCGGCCGCGCGAGCCGGAAGCCCATCTGCATGGCTGGCCATCTGAGGGCCGGCACGGCGCTGTGATCCAGCGTGACGCTCTGCCCCGAAAGCTCCACGATCCTGCCGACCGCCTGAAGTGCCGAAACGGCAGAAGCTGTCGATGAGGCCGCCGGCACGGCAGCCGCGCTGGCAGCAGGCGCTGCCGGAGTGGCCTGGCGCTGCAGCACACCCTGCATGCTCGCTTCCGAGTCGATCAGGAATTGGCCGGACGCCACAACCTGTTGGCCGGGCTGCAATCCCTCCAGCACCTCCAGCTTGTCACCCAGCTCGCGACCCAGACGCACCTGGACCGGCGTAAAGCGCCCAAGCTGCTCAGCCACATAGACGACAGCACGCTGGCCTGTGCGGATCACGGCCTCGGCAGGCACGACGAGCACCTCTTCGGCCGTCCCGCCCAGGCGCATCTGAGCAAACATCCCCGCCCGCAGCCGGCCTTGCGGATTTGGGAGCTCGGCCCGGACGCGCAGGGTGCGTGTCTCAGCATTCGCCTCAGGCAGGATCGCTGTGATCTTGCCGCGCAGTGTCTCGCCGGGAAACGCCGCCAACAACACCTCGACGGGCTGTCCGACGCGGGCGACGCTGGCCTGGGTTTCGGGGAGGGCGGCTTCTAGCCAGACGGTCGACAAACCGGTGATGCGGGCGAGGCTCATGCCTTGGGACACTGTCATGCCGGGTCGCACCATCAACTCCTGTACCAGCCCGCCGGTGGGGGCGTGCACGTTGGAGAGCGCCTGTACCTGTCCGCTGTGTTCCACCTGCTGGATCAGGGACGTCGGCATGCCGAGCAGCACCAAGCGCTGGCGGGCCGCGGCGGTCAGGGCCGCATCGCCCGTTTGGCGCACCGCCAGGAATTCCTGCTGGGCGCCTGCCCACTCGGGAACCAGCAGTTCGGCGATGAAGGCACCGTTAGCGACGACATCGCCCGGTGCCAGGCGGGCCACCCGTTGGACGAAGCCAGCGGTGCGCGCCTGCAGGATGGCCACGTCGCGTTCGTTGAGCTGCACGACGGCCGGCACCTGGAACGAGGCGCCGAGCCGCTGCTTCTCCACGGTTGCGGTGCGTACCCCCAGGGTCTGGGCGACGCGCGGGTCGACGGCAACGCCACCTGAGGGCGCCTCATCGGCGTACTTGGGCACCAGCTGCATGTCCATGAACGGCGACTTACCTGGCTTGTCGAACTTCTGCTGCGGCACCATGGGGTCGTACCAATACAGGGCCTTGCGCTCACCGGCCGGACTCTTGGTCGTCTCTTTGGTTCCGGACACCGTGGCGGATGGGTCCGACATCGAGGCCGTACGCCAATGGGCGACGCCGTAGCCCAGGCCTGCGCCCGCAGCGACGAGCAGCATGGCGACGGCGGACAGTTTCTTGTTGGAGGTCATGGGGTCACTCCGCAATGAGATAGGCCAGGCGGGCCTGCTGGGCCAGCACCTGGGCTTGAAGATCGAGACCGCGCAACTGCGCTTCGGCAGCGCTCTTGCGGGCGGTGAGCACGGCACCGAGGTCGGCGCGGCCGGACTGGTAGCTGGCCAGGGTCACCTGGGCGCGCTCCCGGGCAAGCGGTTGCGTGGCGGTTAGCTGGCGCTGCAGCACACGCTCCAGTCGCTGCAACTCCGCAACCTGGGTATCCACCTCGGCGCGGATGCGGCGCAGCGCATCCTCCCGCTCGGCCTCAAGCCGCTCGACGTCCTTACGGCGGGAAGCGACAACGGGTTCCTGGCGCGTGGCCCGTGAGACGGGCAGCTCGAAGGTGAGCTGGAACGAGACCATGTCACCGAAGGACCGTGCGCGGTTGCCGTAGGCGACCTCCCAGCCCCAATCACCCTGGCGCATCGCTTCTGCCTCGCTGAGGTCGGCGCGAGCCATTGCGAGCATCGGGTTGAAGGCCAGCAGTTCGGCATGCCGATCAAGCCCGCCCAGCAATCGCGCCAGGTCCGGCCGCAGCGGGGGCGGTTCAGCCTCAGCGGACAGTTCCGGCTGGTCGCCGGTCCAGCGCCGCAGTTGGACCCGTGCCTGCTCGACGCCGGCCTGCAGTTCGTCCCTTCGGTCGGCCAGCTCCAAGGCCTCCTGGCGCACCATCAGCGCATCGCCGGGCGTGGCGGCTCCGGATGCGACGCGGGCAGACAACGTGTCCTGCAAGAGGCGGTTCTCTTGCTCGAGCGTTGCGAAGACGTTCAGCTTTTGCTCGGCGAAGTGCAGGGCGAGCCAGGCCAGCGCCGCCTCGCGGCGTACCGCCAGGCGTTCGGCTTCCAGCATCGCGTGCTCGCGCTCGGCCTTGGCGTCGGCAGCGTCGCGCTGGGCGGCCCGCTTGGCAGCGTTGGGCACGTCCTGCATGACGCCGACACGTCGCATGGTCATGGACTCGCGGTTCCAGCTGAAACGCTCGCGACCTGAGATCGGGAAGTTCTCGATGCCGACAGCCAGCTTGGGGTCGGGCAGGCGCCCTGCGGCCGTGCGCGCCTGTTGCGCGCCTTCTGCCGCGGCCTGGCGCGCCGTCAGTGCGGCGGAGCGCTGTTCAGCGAGCAACAAGGCCTGTTCGAAGGTGACGGGGGCCGCATGCACGGCGGCGCCTGCAAGTAAGCCTGCCGCGATGACAGCCTTGCGGATGCGGCGGCAGGTAGCTCCTGTGCCGCCGGAGCGGGACCAAGATCCCGCCCAAAAGAAGATGGCCATGATGGCGCTCCACAAAAAGCCTGGAAGCAGTCGGCAAGCGACGCGAGACGTGGGCACGCCGCCGCGCGTGCGGCAGCGCGGACGTCAGGGCTTAATTGCGGAGGACCTGGAGGGTGAGATACACCGGCAGCGTGCCGTCTGGCGGGCCGGTGTGGGCGGTAATGACCGCAGGGAGTGCCTCTGCGGTCTCGGGCGGGAGCCAGAGGGCCAGGCGGGTGAAGAGCTGATCGAGGAGAACCGCGGGCGCAAGGTCAGGCGCCGGCGCGTTGTTGACCGTCTGCTTGTCGCGGTCGCAATGCGCCTTGCACAGCTGCGGCTGTTCGGTGTCCATCCCGGACATCTGGTCGCAGTCGGCCATGCCGGCCATGCTGACCATCGGCATCGACTCCGAGCCGGTCGGGACGGGGCAGGCGTAGGCTGCCGTAGAGAGCTGCAGACACACCAGCACCGCCGCGAGCAAGCTCGCGATCCAGCGCCGGTAGGTCTTGTTCAACATCATGGGCAAAGTCTATCCGCGTGTGGCCGGGGGCGTTAGATCCAGATCAAAGTCTGCGCGTTTCCGTCCAGAGCCAACGCGTAAGCGGTATGCGTCGGCGACGGGTTCCGTCGCCTTACACCACGGCAGGTTTGACACGGAGGGGCCCTTGATCGACCTGGTTATCGCCTCAGATCTGCATGTTCATGACTTCGCTGTAGGCCTGAACCAGCCGGTTGCGCACCTGCAAAGTCGCCTGAAAAGCGATGTTCGACTTTTGTCCGGCGATCATCGTTTCCTCGAGACTGACCGTGGGGTTGTCCAGCGAGAACTCCTTGCTCAACCTGCCCGACTCCTTTTGCAGGTCGCTGGTGGTTTGAAGCGCACTTGCCAAGGCATCCTGAAACCCTCGCCCTTGTACCGAAGCCGGCTTGGTCAGTGCCTCGGCCGAGCGAGCGATCGACTGGATCGAGTCCATCGGCGTCAATCTCATTTGCACAATGCACCTCCCACGGTTCGGTGATCGGAATCGACAGCTGTGATACCGCCAGCCTCGCGGCTGCAACAGGATGCGCTCGTCATAGATGGGAAAACGCCGGAACTGGGTCCGCTAAGGGGCACAGTTCGTGGCCAACGATTCCTTGCCTACCTGCGTAGGCAGCGCTTGAGGGGCTTGCTGCTTTGCCGAGCGACGCCTGCCCATCCAGACATGGAACGGGACCACGGCGCAACTGAGCAGGCCAACTGCAATATGCAGCCAACGGGTAATTTCCCGCCACTCCTCGTCACCGTAGTAGAGGAACCAACCGCTCAAGCCGAGCAGTCCCATGATGATGAGGGTGAACGCACCGGACCAAAGGTTGCGGCGGATGCGCCAGGCCAGCCGGATATGCAGCGGCAGCAAACCTCCGACAACGGTAAGTGCAAGGGCGGCGGCAACGCCGTGTGTCACGAGCAGCCTGTGCTCAGCGGCAAACCAGTTCAACCGCAGCCAGTCATGAACGACGAGCCAGGCAGTTCCGCTTGCTGCGACCACTGCCAACGTGCCATAGGTCGCCCACCGCTGAAAAGCTGGCAGGCGAATGCTGAACGGTTGAGGTCTTGTCGTCGTCATAGTCGGATGACCGTTGCTCGCGCTCGCCTCTGGATGCTGGCGGGAAGGGAGCCTCGCAACGCAACTATTTTCGTGAGCGCATCGGCCTGCAGGCAGCTTTTCGCGACCACAGAAACGCTCCCTGGCAGGCCAACACGCCTCTGGTGCCTCGGATTCACGATGGCACTTGCCGCCTTGCCGTCGTTGCCCAGGTTGGAGGCGAAATAGCTGGCGGACGTCGCGACGGCACCGTTTTGCAGCCGTCCGATCAACTTCATGTCAGTCGGCGACTTCGGGCATCGAACCCAGATTTCTTGTGGCGCCGAGCCGAAGGCGTAGAGGTCGCCCCCGGCGTTGACAAGCCCACTTTGCATGCCCCGACTGCGCAGGACACGCACCGCCTGGTCGACAGCAAATCCTTTTGCGATGCCTCCGAGATCAAGCGAAACCCGTTGGGCGACGTTGACGCGGCCACCCTCTGCCAACCTGATGGCACGGGACATGGACGTTTTGGATCGGCCGACAACGGCGGGGCGTGAGCGAGGTAGCAAGCCGCCTCGCACGAGAACCCGACCGACGTTGCAATCGAAAGCACCGGCGCTCGCCATGTGCAGCTGCAACGCCTCGCTGAGCACAGCGCTCGTCCAGCGATGCACGCGCAGGTGACAGCCAGGGCGAGCCCGGTTGAGCCGGCCCACGTCGCTGTCATGGCGATGAAAGCTCATCAGCCGCTGCACCCGGGCTATGGCCGAGAACGCAGCGCTGACCGCGCCCGTCACCTCGGATTCAGGCACGCCTTCCTGGCCTTGTGCCCGTATGGTGACAAACGTGCCCAGCAATGGCTGCATGCGTTCAACGCTTGCCACTGTGAAGCCCCTTCAACGCCAAGTCATAGACAGCCAGAACCCGCCGCACCCCGTCTGTGATGTGCTTGGAGGACAGCGTGGCGCCCGTGATGTTGGCGATGTCCTTGTTGAGCCTGACTGGCGACGCGGCAGTCTTGCCGACAAACTGCTGCCGCCACGCGGCCCCTCGCACCTCTGAGCCGTAGGTCTCGCGGTATTCGAGGATCTCAATCTGCTTCACGCTGCCATCGAGGTTGAGCCCCACGGCATAGGTGATCAGCTCGTGCTTGCCGACGACTTGATCGACGATGAAGAACCCTTGGCCTTCCACCGACCAGACGCCGTCTTCCCGAAACGGCTCGTGGACGCCCGATCGGGCGAACAGTCCATCACGCTGCTCTGGCGTCATGGCCAGCGCGACCTTGGTGAACTTCCCCGCGGGGAACATGACCTGCTGAGCCTGTTCGGTCGAGAAGAAGACGCTGGCCGAAGCGGCGGTCGAGGCGACAGCCAGGGGAACGGCGAAGAAGGGTTCCCAGCGCATCAGAACGGCACTCCCAGCTTCAGCACGAACTGGTTGCGTGTGTGCTCGTCGCCGTAGATACGGCCGCCGCTGATCACCTCCTTCTGATCATCCTGGAAGCCACTCGCCCAGGGCATCTGGCTGCGCCAGGCCGCCGTCAGCCACCAGCCCTTGGTGGCGTAGTGGACGTTCGGCCCAAGGAACCACGCCGAGTGGTTGGCCACCCCGTACCCGTAGCCCGTGAACTCGCGATGGTTGCGGACTTCGATACCTGCAGACCAGTTGTTCATGAAGCGGTAGGAGACCCCTGTCAGCAGATCGAGCTCCGTCGCCTTTTCGACGTCGCTGCCCCGCTTGTTGTTCTCCAGGGCGGTGCTCAGATTGGTGGCCCAGATGACGCGGTCGTCCAAGAAGTTCTTCTGCAGGATGAGCTTGAATTCCAGCTCCTTGTTGCGACGCCCCCAGGAGGGCTCGACATAGACGGCCAGCCCGACAGGGTCCACCAATGGGTTGGATAGCTGATAGATGTTTTCCCATGACACCGACTCCACGCGACTCATCTTGTAGCGGGATGTGGGATCGAAGGTGTCGGGGATGTCGGTGTTGGGGCCAGCGGTCGTGCCGTCCATCTGGTTGCGATAGGCGCGGATGAAGCGGGAGTTCAGGTAGATGGCCGTTTGATATTTAGACGTGATGCCGAACTCCAGCTCGGAGCGCAAGCGGACGTTGGTGTAGTCGCCCCGTGTCTGCTTGGTCTGAACGTCGACCCATTGCTCGAATTCCCTAGTCCCTGGAGGCGCGACTTCAGCGGTGTAGATCCAGCCCATAGGGGATTCGCCAGCGACGGCGGAGCGAGAAAGAAGGGCCAGGCCAATGACCGTGGCGGTCGCCACGCGCTGAGAAGACAGGAGCATGCTTATCCAATGCAAATGAGAATCGTTATTATTCTCATTGTGTGCGCATGGTGTCAACGTGCAGCTGTCAGCCAGCTTTCTGCAGAAGGAGCGAGAGCGCGGAGCGTCAGTCGGCCAGCTCGTCCAGGATCGGGCAGTCCGGCCGATGGTCCCCGTGGCAGCACTCGGCCAGGCGCTCCAGGGTTCGCTTCATGGCGTCCATCTCCTTCATCCGGACTTCCAGGTCGGCGACGTGCGCCAGCGCGATGCGCTTGACGTTGGCGCTGGCCCGGCGCCGGTCCTGCCAAAGCTTCAGGAGTTCGGCGATCTCCGCCATGCTGAAGCCCAGGTCCCGAGCTCGCCGGATGAAACGCAGGGTGTGCACTTCCTTGTCGGTGTACTGGCGATAGCCGGAGTCGGTCCGCCCGATCTTGGGCAGCAGCCCCAGCGATTCGTAGTGCCGGACCATCTTGGCGGACACCCCCGACTGGCTGGCCGCCTCACCGATGTTGAAGGGGCCGGTCATGCTCATGCTGCTCATTGAATACTTCCTTTCCAGCGGCGCAGCATCAGCGCGTTGGTGACGACGCTCACGCTGCTGAAGGCCATGGCCGCTCCTGCGACCACCGGGCTGAGCAGCCCGAAGGTGGCCAGCGGTATGCCGACGACGTTGTAGGCAAAAGCCCAGAACAAGTTCTGGCGGATCTTGGCGTAGGTGCGCCGCGAGATGTCGATGGCGTCAGCGACCAGCGCCGGGTTGCCCCGCATCAGAGTGATCCCAGCGGCGTGCATGGCCACGTCAGTACCTGTCGACATCGCGATGCCCACGTCGGCAGCCGCCAGGGCAGGGGCGTCGTTGATGCCGTCGCCGACCATCGCCACGCGCCTGTTTCCGCTCTTGAGCTCGGCAACGATATCGGCCTTGTCCTGGGGGAGGAGCTCGGCCCGGAATTCGTCGATCCCGAGCTGGCGGCTGATGGCGGTGGCGCTGCCGCGGTTGTCGCCGGTGAGCATCACCGTGCTGACGTCCATCTCATGCAGGCGCCGAATGGCGTCCACCGCAGACGCCTTGGCCGCGTCACCGAACGCCAGCAGTCCAAGCAGGTGAGGGCGCTCACCAGCTTCGGCGAGCCAGGACACCGTGCGTCCCTGAGCTTCCAGCGCGGCGGCGATCTTGGCCATCGCCGACAGGTCGACGTTGAGTTCCTGCATGAACCGCGTGCTGCCCAGCCTGAGGTTTCGGCCGCGCACGACGGCCGCCATCCCACGTCCGGCAATTGCTCGGACCTCGCTGGCCGGCGGCACACCGACCCGCTCCCGCTTGGCAGCCTCGATGACAGCACGCGCCAGCGGATGCTCGCTGTTGTTCTGGATGGCTGCAGCCGCTCCGAGCATGCTGCTGGTGTTGCCATCGACCGCCTCAAACGCCACGAGTTCCGGCTTGCCCTCGGTCAGCGTCCCGGTCTTGTCGAAGGCGACGACCTTGACGCTGTGCGCGACCTCGAGTGCTTCGGCGTCCTTGATCAGAATCCCGTGACGTGCGGCAACGCCGGTGCCGGCCATGATGGCGGTGGGCGTGGCCAGGCCAAGGGCGCACGGGCAGGCAATGACCAGCACTGCAACGGCATTGAGGATCGCAGCCTCCCAGTTGCCCGTGCCCAGCCCCCAGCCCAGCAGTGTCAGGGCAGCGATGCCGATGACCACCGGGACGAACACGGCGCTCACCTGGTCGACAAGTCGCTGGATAGGCGCCTTTTTCGCCTGCGCCGACTCGACAAGCCGAACGATGCGTGCGAGGGTGGATTCGGCACCGACCGCCGTGGTCCGGATGAGCAGCAGACCCTCAGCGTTGACGGAGCCGCCGGTCACGCGGTCACCGACATGCTTGGCCACGGGCAGGCTTTCACCGGTGATCAGCGATTCGTCGATCTCGCTGGCACCCTCAACCACCTCGCCGTCGACAGGAATCCGCTCGCCCGGGCGCACGACAACCTGGTCGTCAACACGAACCTCGGCGATCGCCACATCCAGATCGGCACCGTTGCGGCGAACCCGGGCTCGTTCGGGGCGGAGGGCGTTGAGCGCGCGAATCGCCTCCGTGGTCTGCCGCTTGGCACGCGTCTCCAGCCACTTGCCGAGCAGGACCAGCGTGATAACGACCGCCGAGGCTTCGAAGTACAAGTGGTTCATGCCCCGGTCGCCATGGACCCACAGCTGATAGGCGCTCAAGCCGTAGCCCGCACTTGTGCCCAGGGCGACGAGCAAGTCCATATTCCCGGCGCCGGCGCGCAACGCTTTCCATCCAGCCCGGTAGAAGCGCGCGCCAAGCCAGAACTGGACCGGCGTGGCCAACGCGAGTTGCAGCCAGCCCGGGAGCATCCAGTGGGCACCGAACAGCGTGGCGAACATCGGAAGCACGAGCGGGGCGGAGAGCGCCATGGCCACCGCGATGGGCCACCATTCGGGCAAAGCCGGTTTTGCCGACGGAGCATCCCGGCCGCTTAAATCATTGGCACTGGCTGCAGCTGAACCAGGGGCGGGTACGACGCGCGAGGCGTAGCCGGCCTTGTCGACGGCCGACAGTAACGCGGCGAGGTCGGCTTCCCGTGTTGTGACCTTGACGTGGGCTTGCTCGGTGGCGAGGTTGACCTCTGCCGCGGTCACCCCGGGCACCTTTTTCAAGGCCTTCTCGACGCGCGCGACGCAGGATGCGCAGGTCATGCCCTCGACCTGGAGCGTCACGGCCTGCTCGGGAACGTCGTAGCCGGCTTTCTGGACCGCGGCGCGCAGGCTGTCGAGGCTGACCTCGGGCCCGGCGTCGACCGTGGCGGCCTCGGTGGCGAGGTTGACGGTGGCCTCACGCACGCCAGGCAGCTTGGACAGCGCCTTCTCGACACGGCTCACGCAAGATGCGCAGGTCATGCCCGCCACGGGAAGCTGCCACTGCCGGGTGGCGGCGCTGGGTGTGATGGAGGCCGTCGTGTTCATGGTTTTCCTTTTCCGGCGCGTCGTGTGTCGGCCATGAACGGAAGTCTCAAGCTTGCCATGATGGGAAGGTCAAGCGGTTTTTGCGTAGAACTTTCGGCGACCCGCCGCGACCGGCGTGTCTCAGCCCAGCAGCCGGACCCGCTCCTCGATGAAGCCGGCAATCTGGGCCGGCGTGAAGCGCCGGGCGTCGACGTAGCCGTCGGTCTTGAAGACCCCTTCCACGGGCCCGTCGTCGGTGCGGACGAACATGATCCGGCCGTGATCGCGCTCCATGAGGATCTCCTTGATCGCCCGGAACTCGATGCCGCACCATTCCTTGCGCTGGTAGTCGCCGCCGATGAAGACGACGATCAGCTTGGAGCGATTGCGGTAGAGGTCCTGCAGCAGGTTGTCCAGCGAAGGACGGGCCAGCTGCGACACGTAGTTGTTGTCGTAGAAGTAGGAGTTGGGCCCGAGGCGCCGTTCCAGCTCGGCGGCCACCGCTTCCACCGTCGCTCGGGCTTCCCCGGGGAAAGACAGGCCGACGTCGAACACATGGGTGGTGATGTCGACTGCTCGCGAGATGTCGCGGACCCAGGGCGGCAGCGCGATGCCGGTGGCCCGCAGCTCCTTGGCCAGGTTGACCTCCTTGACCGCCCAATGGGTGCGGTTCAATTCCCACTTGCCGATGTCCAGCTCGAAGGAGTACGTGACGAGGTCCTTGGCCGACAGGAAGGGCTGCACAGCCTGCAGCTCGTATTCCAGGCGCACCTGGCCCTGGCGCTTGGTGATGTCGGTCAGCACGCCAAACTGGGGCGGCGTGCTGCTCGGGGTCTCATACGCGAAGATGCAGGGGAGCTTCTTCAGCTCGTTGATCGCCCCAGCGTCCAACGCTTCGAACTTGCGGCTGATTTCCTTGTCGGTGTACTCGCACACGCAGCGCGACGCCTCGATGGTCCAGGGGCTGCCGTCCCAGGTCCCGTCTCTGCCAGATACCAGCAGGTTGTACATGCGCTTCCCATGTCGTTGACTTGATGGCGGCTATTTTCCCGCGCGAAGGCGAAGCGAGTTGAAGACGACGCTGACCGACGACAGGCTCATGGCCAGGGCGGCGATCATGGGCGACAAGACCCAGCCCGTGAACGGGTAGAGCACGCCGGCGGCCAGCGGCACACCCAGCGAGTTGTAGATAAAGGCGAACATCAGGTTCTGCCGCATGTTGGCGACCGTCGCCTCGGAGATGGCCCGGGCCCGGGCGATGCCGCGCAAGTCACCCTTGACCAAGGTGACCTGGGCGCTGTTCATCGCCACGTCGGTGCCGGTGCCCATGGCGACGCCCACATCGGCCTTGGCCAGTGCAGGGGCGTCGTTGATGCCGTCTCCGGCCATGCCGACCACGCGACCCTCCTTTTGCAGGCGGTCGACGAGGGCCAGCTTGTCGGCTGGCTTCACTTCGCCGTGGAACTCGTCGATGCCCAGTTGGCGGGCGACGGATTCGGCGGTGGTCAAGCCGTCGCCGGTGGCCATGACCACCCGCATCCCAGCGCTCCGAAGACTCTGCACCGCCTCTGGTGTGCTCTGCTTGATCGGGTCCGATACGGCCAGGATCCCGAGCAGCCAGCCGTCCTCCGCGAGGAACATGACGCTGCTGCCCTTTTGCCGCAGTTCCTCTGCCGGGGCGCGAAGCGGTGACACATCGACCCCGTCCTGTCCCATCAACGCGGTGTTGCCCAGCGCCAACCGGCGACCGGAAACCTGGCCGCGGACGCCGATACCGGTGGACGACTCGAAATCAACGGCCTGTTCCAGCGGCAGCTTACGGGCGCGGCCGGCGTCCACGATGGCATGGGCCAGCGGATGCTCACTGCCTTGGTCCAGGCTGGCCGCCAGAAGGAGGATTTCGTCGTCAGACCGTCCTGGGACGGCGATGGCTCGCTCGAACGTCGGTTTGCCCTCCGTCAGCGTGCCGGTCTTGTCCACGATCATGGTGTCGACGCGGCGGAAGTTCTCGATCGCCGAGGCGTCACGGAACAAGATGCCCTGCGTTGCCGCCTTGCCCGTCGCAACCATGATGGACATCGGGGTCGCCAAGCCAAGAGCGCAAGGGCAGGCGATGATCAGCACCGAGACGGCGTTGATAAGCCCGTATTGCCAGCCCTGGGGACCACCGAGCAGACCCCACGCGAAGAAGGCGGTCAGCGCGATGCCGATCACGACGAGCACGAACCAGCCGGCGACCTGGTCGGCCATGCGTTGCATCGGCGCCTTCGAACGCTGAGCCTGCGCGACCATCTGCACGATCTGGGACAGCATGGTCTGGGAGCCCACCCGCTCGGACTGCATCACCAGCGACCCGGTGGTGTTGATCGTCGCGCCGATGACCTTGTCGCCGGGACGTTTCATCACGGGAACCGGCTCGCCCGTCAGCATGGCCTCGTCGATCGCGCTGGAACCTTCGAGGACCACGCCGTCGACTGGGACTTTTTCACCAGGCCGCA
The DNA here is from genome assembly GCF_058787015.1 of Roseateles sp. FW305-36. NCBI lineage: Bacteria > Pseudomonadati > Pseudomonadota > Betaproteobacteria > Burkholderiales > Sphaerotilaceae > Roseateles > Roseateles sp. FW305-36. The sequence continues at coordinate 815,119 of NZ_JBYSZK010000001.1, forward strand.
CGCGCAGCCGATCGCCGACGTGCACATGGGTGAGCGGCACGTCGGCCTCGGAGCCGTCCGGCTCGATGCGGCGGGCGGTCTTGGGCGCCAGCCCGAGCAACGACTTGATGGCCGCAGAGGTCTGCGAACGAGCCCGCAGTTCCAGCATCTGACCCAACAGTGTGAGCGAGATGATGACGGCCGCAGCTTCAAAGTAGACACCGATGCGGCCATGAGCCGCGAAGCTCTGCGGGAAGAGTTGCGGCGCCGCGGTCGCCACGACGCTGTAGAGGAACGCGGCGCCGGTGCCGATGCCAATCAACGTCCACATGTTGGGACTGCGGTGCAGCAGAGACTGCCAGCAGCGCTCGAAGAAGGGCCAGCCCGCCCAGAAAACGATGGGCAGCGAAAGCACCAGTTCGAGCCAGCTTTGCGCAGCGGGCGCCATCAGGCCCAGGCGGTGTCCGCCCATTGCCAGGACCGTGACCACGACCGTCAGCGGCAACGTCCACCAGAAGCGGCGGGAGAAGTCGCGCAGCTCCGGGTTGTCGTCGTCTGCCGTCGCCTCCGGGATCAGCGGCTCCAGCGTCATCCCGCACTTGGGGCAGTTGCCCGGCCGATCCTGTCGAATCTCCGGGTGCATGGGACAGGTGTAGATCGTCGCGCTCGCCGCAGCCGCTTCTCCCACGTTGGAGATCGCGGCCGCGGCAGGCCGCAACGCGGCGGCGGGGCCCGCCGACGCCGGCGGCTCGTCGGGCACCGCCCCGTGGTCATGGTGTTTGTGTGCGGCCGACATGCCGTGGACGGCATGATGTCCATGGTGGTCGCTGCCCTTGGCTTTGGCCGAGGCGCCTTGCAGGACGAGGTTCATGCCGCATTTCGGACAACGCCCGGGTGCCGGCTGCTGGACCTCAGGGTGCATCGGGCAGCTGTACTGTGGCGTCACGTCTGGCGCGGACGGGTGCTGGCCGTGGTCGTCATGGGAATGGTGATCCAACTTGTTCTCCACATTGAACCTGCAGCGGTCGCCGGGCCGGCCGCCAGAACTCAATCGTCGTCTTTTGGACGCTCAATGTGCTCTTTCTGATGTGCGCCGTGACCGTGGCGGTGTCCGAAGAGATGCATCAGTGGGCATGCCAGCAGAAGCAGGAAGGGCACCGCCTGCAGGACGTGGTCGAAATGGCGTGTCAACAGGAAGTAGGCGCCAATGGCACCAAGCACCCAGGCGACGACGGCAACGAAGCGGCGAGCCGGGCGATTCGAGGAGGAGGTGGGCGTGTTCATGAGCCCATGCTCGGTGAACTGGCGGCCCCACCCCTTGACCTCGATCAAGCGCCCGCCTCAGTGGCACCCACCGCAACAGCTTGCACCGGCCTGGGAGGACGGCGTTGCTGCTGCCGAGGCCGGGATCGGTGTGTAGCCGGCTTCTTGGATCGCTTCCTTGAAGTCGGCCTCATCGCCTGATTTGGATTCGATCTGGACGCGCTTGGTGGCAAGGTCGACGGAGACGTCGGCGTCCTTGTCCGCTTGTTTCACCGCCTTGGTGATCATGCTCACGCAGTGGCCGCAGGTCATGTCGTTGACTTCAAAAGTGATCATCTACAACTCCAGGTTGGTTACTCGGTGCATGCACTTTGAAGCTTCCCACCGTGGCAAGGTCAAGCGGTTTTGCGCAAATTGTTTTTATGTGCCGCGGACCGTTCAATCACCGTGATTGCCACCGCTGTGCTGGCCCTTCGGCCCTCCACGGCTGCCCGCAAGCGGCTCACGCCCCTTGAAGGGCTGGTAGTCAGCGACGCCAAAGTGCCGCTTGAGCTCGTTTCGCATCATCTCGATGTCAGCCGTTTGGCTCATCCACATGGTCCGGCATTCCCTGCGCAATTCTTCGTGGCTCAGGTCGCTGCCGGTGACGCACGCGTTGACGGGTTCCATCAGGGTGTAGTGGTGGCGGCTGAAGACTTCATAGAACAGGTGATTGAAGTCGGCACCTGGCCGTGCCTGGTCCAGCACGGCGATCATGCGGCGGCTTTCGTCGCGAAGCTTGGGCTGGTAGTCGATGCCGTACCAGTCGCGCAGGAAGCCTTTGAGCGTAAGAATCTCTTCGCGCTGCATGCGGTTGTTGCGCCGTGCCATCGACTTCAGGTCGTCCAGCGTGGCCTTGGCTGGCGTCACGGCGAAGCCGGGCGTCGGTGAGGTGCCCTCGGACGGTGAAATCTCACCGTTGCGCTGTGCGTCCGTTCCGGCAGCCAGCTCGGTGATCCGCAGCGCTGCGTAGTGGTGATCGATGCTCATCTGCAGGAACTCGATCTCGAATGCGGCAGTCAGTCCAACGCCCGGGGCGTCGGCCTTGGCCGTGAAGGGCACCACGAGGGATGTGCAGGTCACCGCAATGGCAGCCCAGCGGGTAAGAAGTCGTGTAGTCATGTCATGTCTCGGCAAGGGGAGGGGGACGCCGCGCCGTTTGATGGCCTCGCAGAGGCTCCACAGCCAGAGCGTCGGCTGCATCGCTCGCGCCTCAGGGGCGGATTGCGGCAGCGCTTGGAACGGCGCTGATCAATGCGAGTGATCGGTGCCGGACTGACCTGTTGTGGAAGTCGATGCCTGAGCCATGCGACGGCACTCGTCGGCGCAACGACGGCACGCCTCGGCGCACGCTTGGCAGTGGTCCATCTGGTGCTTGGCGCACTCCTCGGCACATGCCTCGCAGATGTCAGAGCAAAGCGTGCAAATCGCCGGTGCGTTCTCGCTGCCCCGAGCCATGGCGGCCGAGGCAAGTTGGCAGATGGCTGCGCAATCCATGTCCAGCGCGATGCAGCGCGCCATCATCTTCACGTCCTGCTCTTGCAGGCATGCCGTCGAGCAGTGATTGCACGCGGCGGCGCATTGATCGCAGGCCTCGATGCACGAGGCGTGTTGTTGGTGGGCCATGTTCTTGCTCCTTCGATGAAACCGGAAATTCGGCTCCCTCAAAAGGCAAGACGCGCGCCCACTGCTACCCCAGCCAAAGACCCAAACACAAGCGCACCGACCCCTGCCTGCGCTGTCCGCGAGACGTCGGTCGATGCTTCAGGAAGATGTTGCAGTCGTTCAGGTCAAAACTACATCTGGCTGGGGTCGGAGGCAAAGAGGCTGGGTACACGCTTGCGATGAAAGCCACGACGGGCGGTGGCTCTTGCAGCGCGCATAGGCCACCTTAGAAGCTCCTACCGAACGCCAAACGCACACGGAGATGACATTTCCGTAATGTTCGGCGCCCTCGATGGGCGAGCGGATTTAATGCCGCCGGCAGGCCGCCGTGACAGCGGATGACGGCGCAGCCGGCTTCACTTCAAACGCGGGGGTAGCGAGCGTTCGTGCTTGACCTTCCCATCGGGGCAACCTTCATGATCTGCGGCTCGCGTCCTGCGCAGGGCGCCGACGAGCGACATACCTCATGACCTCACCGCAAGAGCTGGGACATTTCGAGCATCGGTTTGAGGCCAGATCCGAAGCGCGCCGCCGCCTCCCGATGCTGTTGCAGCTGGCTGTACGGAAGGTAGCGGATGCCGAGCTCCGACACGCGGGAGAACGCCGGTCGCCTCAGCTGCAGTTGAACATCGTCGCGCCGGCTGTCGGGCGCCACAAGGAACAGCGTGCTGCCCGCGCCGACTGTGGTCCCCAGCGCCAGGTCCAGCATGCGCACGATGCCCGAATAGATCGATGTCGAGTGCTCGACCTCGAACGCGGCGCACACCTTGCCGCTTCCTGCCTCGAGCCAGACCACGTCGATGAGCCGGACCGACTCTGCGCCGGCCGTGCTGGCGCGGGTGAGCTCAGCGGTGCAACCGTCTCCGAGTTGGCCGTCGCCATAGGCCCGGCCTCGATCATTGGTGGCGATCCACACCTCGAACCCCAGCGCCTTGCCGAGGTCCCTCAGCCAGCCTTGAATCTGCGTGTGCGTGGTGTCGCTCTCCCGTTCAGCCGCCCACTGCTTCTGCAGGGCCGCAGACTCGGCGCGCACCTGCGCCAGGTCGGCTTCCCAGGCCTGAAGGCGTGCACTGTCAGTGGCCAACGGAGGCGCCTGGTAGCGACCCGAGCCGATTTCGAACAGCAAACCAGCCAGCGCGCCAAGGTCGTTGGACAGGCGCGTGCGGTGTTGAGTATTCAGCCGGATCGCCCCCTCGCGCATGGACAGGTAGTGGTCCCAGCGACCAAGCTTCACATTGCTGCCCGTCACCGCGTTGTAGCCCTTGACGATGGCGGTGTTGAACGGCAGGACCAGCGTGGGGTGGATGAAGTACAGCAGGTTTGCGACCGCTGGGCCCAGCCCCTTGATCTGCTGCGCGTCGATGCGCTGGATCGCGTCGATGACCGCCTCCGCGGTATCGCAGCAGTCACACGCGTGCAGCAGCCGCGCAAACGCCCGTTGGTTGTCGGCGTTTTCGTAGATGTCGGGGATGCGGAGCTTGGGCTTCCACAAGAAGGCGTGGTCCGCACCCTTGAAGATCTGCCGCTGCTCGGCAACCGAGCCCACCACCGTCTCCAACGTCGAACCACGGTACGCGTTGCCGAAGGTTCCGGCCTCGATGTCCTTCACCACCTCGCCGATGCCTCGGCGGATCGACCGGAAATTCTTCAGCCGCTCTTCCCACAGGAACCAGCTGTTGTAGGTGCTGTGCGGATCGGCCTTCCAGTGGTCAATCAGCAAGGCAAGGCTGTCGTGCATTCAATCCTCCCAGATCAAGGTGGATTGTGGCGGTGGCCATGCCCAGTGGACATGCAGAGGAACGCGTATTGCCACCGCGCGACCTTCAGCGTGCCGGCGGCCAGCCCCCTGTCGCCGTGTTCCGCTGCGCCCGCACCGCCTATGTCTCAGCTCTCGGAGAACCCATGATCGTCCAGCCCATCGACTATTTCCTGATCGTCTGGTTCGCGCTCGCCGGCCTGAGTGCGGCCTACGTGGCATGGGACCAGTTTCGCCACAACCCCGAGCCCGTGGTGATGAAGTGGGGGTTCGTGCTGGTGACCCTCTACATGGGGCCGATCGGGCTGCTGCTGTACGTGATGGCGGACAAGGAGCCTGCGCCGGGCGAGCACGAGGTCTTCATCAAGCCGCTTTGGAAGCAGGGCGTGGGCTCGACGATCCACTGTGTCGCAGGCGACGCGACCGGGATCATCCTGGCCGCGGTCGTGACGGCATCGCTCGGGCTGCCGATGTGGGTCGACTTGATCGTGGAGTACGTGGCGGGCTTCGCTTTCGGCCTGTTCATCTTCCAGTCGCTGTTCATGAAAAACATGATGGGCGGCAGCTACTGGGAGAACGTGCGCAAGTCGTTCATGCCCGAGTTCATCAGCATGAACGCCATGATGGCTGGGATGGCGCCGGTGATGACCTTGCTGATGATGGGTCGGGACATGCGCGCCATGGAGCCGACCGAGATGCTCTTTTGGGGTGTGATGTCGGTGGGCGTCATCGCCGGCTTTGCGATCGCCTACCCCGTCAACGTCTGGATGGTGTCCCGGCAGATGAAGCACGGCCTGATGACGCAGCGCGACAAGGCTCATGACGAAAAGGCGCCGAACGCGCCCACGAAGCAAAGCGCCGAGAACACGCCGGCCTCGATGGCACACCAGGACCACGCGGGCCACGGGAAGCATGTGGCCGAAAGCGCTGGACACGAGAAGGCCATGGCCCCGGCCAGTCGTTCTTCTAACCATGGAGAACACGCGAAGTCGGAGGGTTCCGAAACCGGTCAAAGCGGTGCATCACAAGGCGCCTCGCATGGCGGACAACATGGCGCTCATGCCATGCAGCCTCAGGTGACGCGGCCGCAACTGGTGACGGTCAGTCTGTTCACCACGTTGATGCTGGCCGGCGGCATGACCTTCCCGGCGATCTTCGTGAACATGCGACTCTCAGCGCGTGACGTCCAGGCGTCGATCATGCCGCCGGGGATGAAGTCCTTCTGGGACACGCCAGGCGAGGCCATGCGCGACATGGCGGCAGTCCATCCGCGTCTGGTCCAGCACGAGCCGCCTGCCGACGCGCGTGGAGACCGCCCCCTGTTCGAACGCAATGAAGACGGCGTCAAAGTGTTTGAGCTCGAGACCGGGGTCGTGCGCTGGAACGTGCTGCCCGACGTCAAGGTCGAGGGCTACGCCTTCAACCAGCAAATCCCCGGCCCACGCATCCGCGTCACCGAGGGCGACCGGGTGCGCATCAAGGTGACCAACCGGCTGCCCGAGTCGACAACGGTGCACTGGCATGGGCTCATCTTGCCCAACGGCATGGATGGACCCGCCAACATCACTCAGCAACCGATCCCCCCAGGTGGCAGCTTCACCTACGAGTTCACGACGGAGCAGGCGGGCACATTTTTCTATCACACGCACGATCACGCAGACCGTCAACAGGCGCTGGGACTCTATGGCGCGCTGATCATCGATCCCAAGCCGGGATCACCGGCTGCAACCGAGCTGCGCGCCGACAAGGAATACGTCATCCAGCTGCAGGAGTGGCTGCAGCGGGAAGGCCTGACGTACCCGGCCATGCTGATGGAGGGCGGGTTGCCGAACTACTTCACCATCAACGGCAAGGCCTTCCCGTCGACGGATACCGTCACGATGAAGGTAGGGCAGACGATCAAGTTGCGCTTCATCGGCACCAACAACAATTTCGTTCACCCCATGCACGTGCACGGCGGGCCGTTCACCGTCGTCGCCCGCGATGGCTACGACCTCAAACCAAGCGCGCGATTCGAGGCGGACACTGTCAATGTGGGCCCTGGCCAGCGCTACGACGTGCTCTGGACGGCGCGCCGCCCCGGGGCGTGGCTGGTGCATTGCCACATCCCCCATCACACGACCAACAACAACGTCGAGCACCACGGAGGCGGCGGGCTGATGATGGTGTTGAATGTCCGAGACTGATCGGAGACAGCAGGTGCAGGACATCCCCACCCAGGCTTTGCCCAACGCTCAAGCCAGACCTCGCGTCACCGATATCGTCGACTGCGTCGTCATCGGGGCTGGGCCGGCGGGACTCACCGCCGCCATCTACCTCCGACGATTTCACCGGGACGTTCGGGTGATCGATGCGGGCGAGCCGCGCGCCGGGAAGATTTCCCGGTCTCACAACGTTCCAGGGTTTCCCGATGGGATCGCGGGCCACGAACTGCTGCTCCGGATGGCGGTTCACCTCGAACGCATGGGCGGCGTCGTCACCCGAGGCGAGGTGCAATCCGTGATTCGGGTCGAAGAGGGTTTGTTCGAAGTGGGGCTGGAAGAGTCGACTCTGCGATGTCGCTTTGTGCTTCTCTGCACCGGCGTCGTCGACCGGCCGGCTTCCATACCGGGCGCTGACTTGGTTGAGCATGCCGACCTGATGCGCTACTGCCCCGTTTGTGACGGCTATGAGCACACGGGCAAGCGCATCGGCGTGCTGGCCAACTCTGCCCACAGCCTGGCCGAGGCCAAGTTCCTGAAGAACTTCAGTGATTCGGTGAAGGTCATCCCAGTGGAGGGTTGTGTGGAATCCATCGGGGCCCAGGCAGCCGAGTTGGGGCTGGAATGTCTTGCCGGCCTTGCCACTGAACTGTCTGTGGATCCGTCAGGCAGCGTGATCGTCCAGGTGGGGCGAAGCCATCAGCAAAGCGTCGACGTCCTGTACTCGGCGCTTGGAGTAGATCCCCGCGCGTCACTGGCCTTGTCGCTGGGCGTCAAGCTCGATGATCGGCAATGCATCGTCGTCGACCACCATTGCCGAACGAACGTGCCCAATGTGTATGCCGCGGGAGACGTGGTGAGCGCGCTGGACCAGATCAGCGTTGCCGTGGGCCATGCCGCCATCGCCGCCGCGTCGATCCACAACGCCTTGGGCTCAGCGGACGCATCTGGGAAGTAGGGCAGGGCGCGCGTGCAGCGTCAGGCTGCGCATGGGCAGGTAGGTCTCTGTGGGTGGTGCCACGGCGGTGTCACCGTCCGGCGTCACCATCCGGCCATGCTTGACAACCTCGCCTCGCGCTTTTTCGCATGTGCGGCACCGGTGCTGCTCACCGCTCTGATGGCTCCGGTTGCCGGCGCGGCGGAGTCTCGTGCCGCGTCTGAGTGTCGGAGCACCGTTTTGAACGACGAGGAAGCGGAGGCGGTATGCGCGCTGCCGACGTTTCAGACCGACAGGGCAGTCCGCTTTCAGGCGCGTTTCCTTGGCAGCCACGACGACAGCGTGGTGTCGCTTCGTGTGGTCACGCTCAGTGGCGCCCCTGTCACCTGCAAGGAGGGGAGCAAGACAGAGTCGCGCTTTGAGGATGGCGAAGTGACGCTGGAATGCGCCGTCACCTCACCGGTGCCGCGATCCGGCGGCGAGCTGAAGGTCAAGATTTCCATGCATCACCTGCAGCTTGACAGGACGGAGCTGCTGATCGACTGAAGACCGCGATTCACGGCGGTAAGACTCCACAGCGTTCAGCCGCCCAGGGTGCGGTCCTGCTTCTGGAACCAGGCGAGAGCGCTGTCGAGATGCGATGGGTCAAAGTCTGGCCAGAGTTCGTCCACGACATAGATGTCGGCATAGACCGATTGCACGGGCAAAAAACCGCTGAGGCGACGACCGCCGCCCCAACGCACGATCAGCTCCATGCGCGACACCTGCTCGGAATGCAGCTGACCGGTGCGCAGGCCATCCAGGTCCCACTCCCAGCCGTAGTTAGCGAGGAAATTGACCTTGATGCCGCCTGCGCACCGCTGCCGGTAGCCGGCCAGTTCGGCGGGGAACTGGGATGACCGCTCATCGCCGACAACGAGAAGGGCAGCACCACGGCGGACGATCTCTTGCGCAAAGGCCACGCAGGCCGACCGAAAGTGTTCCGTCTGTGCGGTGGGCCGGCGGGTGTTGTCCTGGGTAAATCCGTAGACCGACACCTCTTCGATGCCGAGGCGTTGGCATTGCTCGAAAAGCGATAGACCGGGCTCGATGCCATGCGCGTAGCCAGCCTCCTTCGGCAGTTCGTTTCCAACGGCCCAGCGGCGGTTGCCGTCGGGGATGAAGCCAATGTGGCGGGGAAGAACCATGCGGGTCAGCGTCGAGAGGTGAAAGGAGGAATGCGGAGCGTCGTCGCGCCGTGTGTGGCGCTGGATCGCGTCCGCGCTGGCGCAGGTCAAGAGTGGCGCATTGCCGGCTCCGTGTAGGTCAGCATCAGCAAGCCGAAGATCAACAACGGTAGCAGCCAGGCGTCCCTCAGCCTGGCCGGAGAGTCCTGAGAAGCTGTTGCGCCGGGGGCTTGGCGAGACGCGGCGGATCTCGTCATGAGGACCTCCGCACCGCGTGCCGCCGCGGCCGTGAACAGGGCGATAGCAAAACCGCGGTGTTGGACTTGCATTAGCGCCATCGCGGCAGCATCAGCTGATCCACCGTGTTGCGCATGGGCAGCAAAGACAGTTGCCGTCACCGCGAGGGCCATCGGAACTGCGAGCCGCCAGATGGGGGTCGACAGCCGGCCACTCAGCACCAACGCCTCCACTACGCCGGCGACGAACAGGCTGCCGCCCTGCAGAAGGTGTTGCCGCGTCTCTGCTGCGTAGTTCACGGGTACGGCATCGCCATGGATCCAAACATCGGCCACGGATTCCAGGCCGTAGCCGACGAACAGTGCTGGTAGCAGCCACGGGATCCACTGCCAGCGCCAAAGGCCGCTCGCTCGGACAAGCATCAGCAGCGAGACCACTACGAAGGCAGCACCTCCGATCCAGTGAACTTGTTCCGAAGTGAGATCCATGCTGGCTCCTGGGCTTGAGGTTCAGGCCTGCGTCCAGACCTGATGCGCAGCATCTGCAATTCGCACGCCAGCGCGAGCCAGCGTCTCGTGGCTGGTTGTGGCCGAAAAGCGCCGATCCAGCGGCGCGTGTTCTCCTGTCATCGGTCAGGACCGAGACACGTATGGCGTGCGGGATCTGGTGCAGCAAGTTTTCCCGGCTCTTGGAAGTTCTCCGCTGAGTTCATCAGCGCCGGGACATCGTCACGACGCTGACTTGTTTGCTCGTCTCAGGGCTGCTTGACGAGCTCGAGCTTCAACCGCACGTCTGCTTGGCCCTTGTTGCTCCACGTCCAGCAGTACACCTGCTCACTCGTCACGTTCAAGGTGCCTTTGGACGAGGTGCTTCCATCCTCTTTTGCAGGAAAGCGCACGGCCTTGTCCTCGTGGTAATGGATGTTGAAGTTCGTCGGTGCGCTTCCCTCAAAGGTCCATTGCACCTGCGCGCCCGGTTTGAGCCCGTCGCACACCTCAGCGAACTTGGCAGGCGCTACGGTCAACTGGTGCTCGTAGCGCCCATTCGCGTCCCAGGTGACCTGGATGAGTTCGGCTTTCGCCCGCGGTGCGGCAACGATCAAGGCTGCAGCGGCGAGGAAGTAGAACGGACGGCGCTTGGAGTTCATGGGGGTGGCCTTGGAGTGGGTGGAGGTGAGGGCGGCGTGGTTGGGTGCGCTTCGTCATGCGTGTGGTGGCCGTGGCGGTGCCGCCATTCGAGCCAGCCGGCGAAAGAGCACACGGCTACCGCGCCGACTAAAGCCAGAAGCAGCACGACGGCTTCCAGTTCGTAGGTCATGTCGTCTACCGGATGCACGGCTGCGACTGATGGGTTTGCTATTGACCAGGGTCGATGGCGGGAGCCCGTGCACGATCTCCCTTGCGCATCGCGGTATCGCTGCCTGGGGCGTTGATGCTGGATTTCATCGAGGTTCCTTTCTGGCTCAAAAGGTCATCGATAGGAGTTGAAGACACGGGTGCCGCCGTCCTTCGCCACGAGCAGCACGTCGTAGGCTGCCTTGACTCCACCGCTTTCCATGCCGGGTGAACCCAGAGGCATCTCAGGGACGCTCAGACCCAGCGCGGCAGGGCGCTCGCGAGTGAGGCGCAGGATGTCCGCGGCAGGCACGTGTCCTTCGACGACATAGCCGTCGATCCTTGCGGTGTGGCAGGAGCTCAGCGATTCCGGCATGCCGAAGGTCTTCCGGAAGAGCGCGACGTCCGCCACGATGCGTGCCTGCACAGCGAAGCCGTGATCCTGCAGATGCTTGATCCACTTGCCGCAGCAGGAGCAATCGCGGGTGCGCCAAACCTCGATGCTGGGTTGGGGAGCGACTGCAAAGGATCGAGACGACACGCCGCCAAAGATCGCCACGCCCAGGGCGGCCTTCATGCTCAGTCGCAGGAGCTCGCGGCGTGATGCCCCGGCCCCCTGATGCATCTGCGAGGACATGCCGGCCTCAGTGCTTGTGGTCGGCGTGGCCATCGGCCTTGGCGGCGGTGGGCTTGCTCGAACCCTTTGCGGCGGCGACGGTGACTGCACCCTTCATGCCGGCGTCGTAGTGGCCGGGCTGCAGGCAGGCGAAGTCGACCTTGCCGGCCTTGGTGAATTGCCAGATGACCTCACCGGTCTTTCCCGGCGCGACGGTGACCTGGTTGGGGTCCGAGTGCTCCATCTCCGGGAACTTCTTCATCAGCTCGTAGTGCTCCTTCAGCTCGGCTTGAGTGCCCAGCACGAACTCGTGCTTGACCCCACCGGAGTTCTTGACCACGAAGCGGACCGTTTCGCCCTGCTTGACGTCCAGGCTGGACGGCGTGAAGCGCATGTTGTCGGTCATGTCGACATTGACGGTGCGCGTGACCTTGGCGGCTTTGCCGGCCTCACCGATGGCGTCGCTGTCGCCGTGGCTGTGAGCGTGGCCGTCGGCAGCCTTGGCGCCAGCTTTGGCGGCCGGCGCGGAAGCGGCATGGTCTACGCCGTCATGGGCCTGGCTGGCGAGGGGGGAGAGCGCGACAAGCGCGGCTGCGATGGCGATGAACGACTTTTTCATGGGAACTCTCTTCTGAACTGATGAACGGAAAGGGAAGTGGTGCGGCCGGGCCTCTACGACCCAGGCTGTTTTCAGTGGTTGTGACCGGAGCCGCCTGTGGGCTTGCGGATCTGGACCTCGATCTCTCGCGGCTTGTTGCGCTTGGACGGCGGCATGGATTGGCCGCCTTCGCTCGCAAAGCGGGCGGGCTCCGGCATGGAGCCGGTCCATTCGAAGGCGTTGGTGCCCTTGGGGTGCTTGAACCAGCCCGGATCTTTGTAGTCCCCCGCCTTCTGGTCGGCGCGCACCTTCACCACGCTGAACATGCCGCCCATCTCGACGGAGCCGAAGGGGCCTTCGCCGCCCATCATCCGGGCGGTGTTGTCGGGGATGGGCATCTCCATCTCGGACATGTCTCCCATGCCGCGCTCACCCATCACCATGTAGTCGGGAATCAGCTTGTTGATCTCCTTGACCACGCCGCGGTGCTCCACGCCGATCATGGTGGGCACGTCGTGGCCCATCGCGTTCATCGTGTGGTGGCTCTTGTGGCAGTGGAATGCCCAGTCACCTTCCTCGTCGGCCAGGAACTCGATCTGGCGCATCTGGCCCACCGCAACGTCCGTGGTGACCTCGTACCAGCGCGTGGACTTGGGAGTCGGGCCGCCGTCGGTGCCGGTGACCAGGAACTCGTGGCCATGCAGGTGGATGGGGTGGTTGGTCATCGTCAGGTTGCCCATGCGGATGCGCACCTTGTCGCCCTTGCGCACGTTCAGCGAGTCGATGCCCGGGAAGATGCGGCTGTTCCACGACCACAGGTTGAAGTCGAGCATCGTCATGATCTTGGGCGTGTAGGCACCCGGCTCGATGTCGTAGGCGTTGAGCAGGAAGACGAAGTCGCGGTCGACTTCTTCGATCAACGGGTGCTTGGCCTTGGGGTGCGTCACCCAGAAGCCCATCATTCCCATCGCCATCTGCGTCATCTCGTCGGCGTGCGGGTGGTACATGAAGGTACCCGGCCGCCTCGCTACGAACTCATAGACAAAGGTCTTGCCGGGCTCGATGGGCATCTGATTGAGGCCGACAACGCCGTCCATACCATTGGGCAGGCGCTGGCCATGCCAGTGGATGGAGGTGCGCTCGGGAAGCTTGTTGGTCACGAAGACGCGGACGCGATCACCCTCGACGACTTCGATCGTCGGGCCGGGCGATTGGCCGTTGTAGCCCCAGAGGTGCGCCTTGAAGCCCGGCGCCATTTCGCGCACCACGGGCTCAGCGACCAGGTGGAACTCCTTGACGCCGTTGTTCATGCGCCAGGGCAGGGTCCAGCCGTTGAGCGTGACCACCGGGTTGTAGGGACGGCCGGTGTTGGGCACCAGCGGCGCCATGGTGTCGGGTTTGTCCTGCAGCACCGGCTCAGGAAGCGCGGCCATCGCCACGCGGCTCACGCTGGCCGCAGTCACAGCCACGCCGGCGCTGGCGCTACCGATCAGGAAATTGCGTCGATTGGATGTCATGGTGGGGTGTTGGGTTCAGTGACTGATCAGTGCGCAGCGGCGCCTGAGCGGCCGGGCGCAGCCTCGGTCATGCGGCTCATGTCGGCACCGGGCGTTCCGAGGAGTTCGGCCTGCAGACCTGCGTCGGCCAGCCAGAAGTCGCGCTGGGCATCGATGGCCTGAGACACGCTGGTGATCTGCTCGCGCGCATCGGCCAGCAGCTCGAACACGCCAATGAGCATGCCGTTGTAGCGAAGCACGTTCTCCTCGGCGATGGTCTTGCGCAGCGGCACGATTTCGTCGCGGTAGTGGCGCGCCAGGTCGTACGCGGTTCGGTAGGCGCTGTATTGCTCGCGCACGCGGGAGTTCGCCTGCACGGCGATCTGGGCCGTCCGGTTCACGGCAGCCATGTAGGCGGCCTGCGCGCCGGCTCGGCGGACATCACCGAAGTCGAAGATCGGCAGCGGCAGGCTGACGTCATAGCCCTTCTGCGGCGCGGCTCCGGTCGCGCTGTTTCTCGACACCCCGATCTCCAGCGCGTTGACGACGCTGGTGACCCGGGTGAGGCCTTGTTCCCGAGCGAGGAAGTTCAGGCGCGAACGTGCGAGCTGCACATCCAGCCGTTGGTCTAGGGCGGTACGGGCCACACTGGCCTCGTCGCGCGGCGTCTTCGGCAGTTCTGGCAGCCGATCAGGCAGCTTCAGCTGCGCCGCCTGCGCGTCGTTCAGGCCGAGCACGCGGATGAGGGTTTCGCGGGCACTACGCTCGGCATGCTGGGCGCGGGCCAGCTGCGCTACGGCGTCTGCCGCGAAGGCCTGCTCGCGGGCGCGCTGCAGCTTGCTGTAGTTGCCCACGGCCTGCATGCGGCGGGCCAGTTCGGCGCTGGCATCCGCAGTCGCCTTGATCTGCTGTGCATACAGGAGGGATTGCTGGGCTGCGACAGCGTTGACCCAGGCGCCCCGCGCCTCATTGGCGGCCTGTACGACGCTGCCGGCCAGCGACAGGCGAGTCATCTCCTGCTGGTAGCTGGCCATGCGCAGGTGGGCTGGCAGCAGGAGCAGGTCGAGCACCGAGAAGCTCAGGACGCGATTGATTTCGAGGTCCCGAGTGCCGCCCTCATTGCGCACCAGCCGCTCGAACGCGAACACCGGATTCGGCAGCCGGGCGCTTTGCGTGGCCGCGGCGGAGTCGGCAGCCGCTTCGTACAGCATCGCTTGAAGTGACGGGCTGTAGGCCAGCGCGATCTGCACGGCGTCGTCTGCTCCCAGCGGCCGGGCCAGGCGAGCATCGAGGTCGGACTGAGCCTGCTGACGTGCTTCGTCCGTCGTGAGCCAGCGGGCCACGGCACCAGATTGCTGGCGTCCCAAGTCGCGGGCCGCCTCGAAATTCTGGTTGATCGAGGTGCTTGCGCAGCCACTGAGGACCAGGATGGCGGCCAGGGCTGCGACCGCGAGCTTGGGGCTGCGACGCAGTCGTGACGTGCGCTGTTCAGCGCCCGAATATGACGTGGTTGATGTGGTCATGCTCAGTGGTGGCCGGAGTGAGAGCCCGATGCGGGGACGGACGCGGGCTGAGCCGCGGGCATGGCAGGGGATTTCGCAGCCCCGGCAGGCGGGGGCTTGGGTGTAGGCGACACGGGTTGACCTTGCATGGGCATCGCGTGACCTTGATGCGGTGATGCCTTACCTGGCGCCGACGCGCTGCTCGGCGTGCTCGCAGCCGGGGCAAGGGGTACGACTTGCCCAGCAGCGGAGGGGCCACCTTCTGCCGGCATCTTCATCCCACCATGGCTCGCGGGCATCGCGTCGTTGGCTGATGCCGGCGCAGGATTACCCCCCTGGGCTTCCTGCGCATACGCCTGCCAGCCGCCAATCTGGCGAACCAGGTCGTTGGACTGTCGCCAATTGGTGACCGGCTGCTCGGTGAATGCGCGGTAGCCCTCGAAGGCCGACCGATAGGTGGCCGAGGCGCCGGACGCAGCCTTGGCAGGCGCGGTGCTGTTGGTCTGGGCAGCGGTTGCGCTCTGCTTGACCGCCGGCGATGTAGTGCTCTGCGCGCTGGCAGGGCCGGCCAGTGCCGAACTGGCCAACGCTGCAGCGATCAGCACGGTGTGGTGAGGTGACATGAAATTCCTGCTTGTGCGAGCAAGGCGCGCCGAGGATGGACACACGCTTGCCAGGGAAGGGGAGATCGTTTCGGCGCGCCGGATCTGGCGGCGCAACGACTGGGTCGGTCGGGGCTCATCCAGCTCGCGCACGGCGTGTGCAGGCATGGCGGCGCCGCGCCGGCCCGACCGGCGCTTCAGGAGCGCGACGTTCGTGGCGGCCGCTCGGGCCCGCTCGTCAAGAAGGCAATGGGCGCCTGCGAAGTCCAAGCCATAACGCCCTGGATGGGCACCGCCTCATCGATGATCAGGGTGCGCGATGGCAGCGCGGCGATCGTGCAGCAGCTTGCGCAGACGCTGCACTTCATCTTTCCTGGCTTGCTCAGGTCATGATGCCCGCCACCGTGCTCATCGTTCGGCTGGCTGCTTGAACCGCCGTTAGCGGCGTGATCATCGGCGGGATGGTCGTGGCCGGCATGGTGGTGGCCACGCGCTTCGTGGCCTTCGCCGCCCGCAGGGGACAGGCTGTCGGGTAGCGAGCCAGAGGGTGCCGCGGTCGACTGCACGACTGAGGCAGCGCCGATCGACACGTGGTGATGGTCTGGGCCGCAGCACAGCATCGATGCAGACGCCCATCCCTGCATGGGAAGTGCGAGGGCAAGGAGCCACATCAGCGCTGATCTGAGCCAGGACCGCATTCGCAAAGTCTAGTAGAGCGTCTCGGAAGAGGCATCTGTCCGGGCTGCCTGACTTGCACAAGGCAGCCCACGGTCATAAGCCCAGGCTGATTCAGCGTGCCACCAGCTCCGTCACCTTGATGGCGCCGTCGACGCGGTCGGCCTTGAACTTCACGGCGTCACCCACCTTGAAACCGGAAAGCGTGGCAGCGTCGGCGCGGAACACCATGGTCATGCCCGGCATGCCGAGGTTGTCGATCGGGCCATGCTTGATGGTGACCTTGCTCTGCTCGACATCGATTTTCTTGATCTCGCCCTCGGCGAAGCTGGCGCCCTTGGCTGCGGGCGCGGTCGCCTGCATCGGTGCCGATGCGGCGTCGCCTGCGGCCAGCGCCCACGGGGCGATCGCACCGAGGGAGGCAATCGTCAGGACGGAGAAGATCATTCGGATGGACATGGATAACTCCTGGGAAGCTTGGCTGTTGCTAGGAACCCGCGGGTGCTTGTTCCTCTGGGCGCCACTTTATGCACTTGGCTGGCACTTGAGGGTGACTGCAACATTACGAATTCGTAATGAAAGCCAGGCGAGCCACAGCGACACTTCGACGATGCGCATCCTCGTCACCGAAGACGAGCCTCGGCTCGCGGACTACCTCAAGAAGGGCCTGACCGAAGCCGGCTACGTCGTGGACGTGGCGAACAACGGCGTCGACGGCAGCCATTTGGCAACGGAGGGCGACTACGACCTCATCGTGCTGGACGTGATGCTGCCCGGCATCGACGGCTTCGGGGTCCTCCGGAAGTTGCGTGAAACGCGCAACACGCCGGTGCTGATGCTGACAGCGCGGGACAAGGTCGAGGATCGCGTCCAGGGACTCAAGGGCGGCGCGGACGACTATCTCGTCAAGCCATTCGCGTTCAGCGAGCTTCTGGCGCGCGTGGAGGCGCTGCTGCGACGTGGCGGTGCGGTGACGTCCCAGCCGCTGACGTCGATGCGGCTGGGCGACCTTGAGCTGGATTTGGCGCGGCGCAAGGCGACGCGTGGGGGCCAACGCTTGGACCTGACGCCCAAGGAATTCAACTTGCTCACGCTGATGCTGCGCCGGCAGGGAGAGGTGCTGTCCAGGACGGTCCTCGCCGAGCAGGTCTGGGACATGAATTTCGACAGCGAAACGAATGTCGTGGACGTGGCTGTGCGGCGTTTGCGATCAAAGCTGGATGACCCGTTCGACCAGCCGCTGTTGCACACCGTCCGCGGCATGGGCTACGTTCTGGAAGAGCGCTGATGGGCGGGTGCTGCGATTCTTCGCCGGAGCCGTCCCTCTCCTTGCGCGAGACCATATCGCTGTCCATGCGTTCCATCTCGGGCCGATTGACGTTGGCGGTCGCCATCGTGGGGTTGGCGGTCTTCGTGGTGGTGGGATCGATGCTCCAGTGGGCTCTGCGGCGTGAGCTGGAGCGCATGCGCGACCGCGATCTCGATGGCCGGGCCGACGTCGTTGCCCATTTTCTGGACGAGGTCGAGGCAGGGGACGATCTTTCCGAACTGCGGCATCACCTGGACGACGTGCTGATCGGCGATGGCCAACTGCGCATCTGGTTGATCGCGGACTCAGGCGCCGTGGTCTATGGCGGCAAGACCCGACCTGCAACTCAGCCTGCAGATCCCAACGCCGCGGTGGGAAAGCTGACGATCTGGCGCGAGGACGGCGTGGCGTTGACGGGGCGGTCATTTCGCGTCAAAGCGCATGGCCCTGTGCCCGACGGCATCGCGCTGATTGGTGTCGACACTCGCAGCGACCAGCGCTTGCTCAGTGCGTATCTGGGCGCTCTGGTCTTTGTCTGCGGGCTGGGTGTGGCAGCGCTCTCTGCGCTGGGCGCATGGGTGGCGAGGCGCGAACTGCGGCCTGTGCGCGAACTGTCCACGGAAGCAGCCGCGATTTCGCCACGAGCGCTGTCGTTGCGACTGTCGTCCCAGGGCGTGAGCGTCGAGCTCGAAGACCTGGTCGACAGCTTCAACCGTGCGCTGGACCGGGTGCAATCGGCCTACGAGCACCTGGAAGCGTTCAGTGCCGACGTCGCGCATGAGCTGCGAACGCCGCTCACCACCATGATCAGCGCCACGGAGGTCGAGCTCGCCCGAGAGCGCACGGTCGCAGAGCTGCGCGACACGCTGTCTGGAAACCTCGAGTCCCTTCACCAGTTGACGACGATGGTCAACGACATGCTGTTCCTTGCGCGCGCCGACCAGGGTGGCACGGCGCAGACCTTGGTAGTCACGGATCTGCGACTGGTCGCGGGGCAGGTCGTCGAGTACTTCGACGCGGTGCTCGACGAGCGGCTTCAGCGGGTCGATATCGTCGGCGAGGCTCAAGCGCCTGTGAATGCTGCTCTCGTCCGACGCGCGCTGGCCAACCTGTTGAGCAATGCGAGCCGATACACGCCGGCCGGCCGAACCATCTCGATCCAGCTGAGCACGGTGGCAGCGACCTCCAGCGACGAACGAGTCGCCATCACCGTGGTCAATCCTGGTGAGGGCATCGACCCGGTGGTGCTGCCGCGGTTGTTCGAGAGGTTCTTCCGTGCGGACACATCGCGCCAAGGATCTGCCGAGCATCACGGGCTGGGACTGGCCATCGTCCGCGCGATCGCGCGCATGCATGGCGGGGATGCCTTTGCCGCGAGCGCAGGCTGCATCACAAAAGTTGGCTTCACGCTCCGCACCGCAGAGGCGAGCCCGTTGCCTGGCGATGGGGCCATCGAGCCGCATGGAGACCCATGACGAAATCGTAATCCGCGCGTTGGCCTGGCGTCGGTGCCCGGTTCCTAGAGTTCAAGCGTGCTTCGGGCACTCAACCAACGAAAGGAACACACATGAAGACGCTCATCATCACCACCACGCTGGTCGCCGCACTCGCAGGCATCGCCGCGCCGGTGCAGGCGCGTGACGCGCTGGAAAACGCCGTCAAGACGACGATCGAGCTGCAGGACGGCTCGACGCTGTACGTGTTCAAGGACGGCAAGATGGCCAGGGAAGACTCCTTCGGCCGCGCCGTCTTCCTCAAGGCCGGCGAGACGCTGAAGGCCAAGGACGGCCGAGAGATCAAGGCCGTTGGCAACGAAGTTGCACGCCTGGATTCCCTGTTGCGCGAAGGTCACGGCGGCTGACGTCAAGTTCAGGTCGCGTCAGCTGAGACGGGCACGCAGATTGCCGAGGTTAGGCTCAACTTTCAGGAGCACACATGCGCACCCGTTTCGCCCTACCTATCGTGGTTTCCTTCATCATCGCTGTGCCGGCAGTGAGCTTCGCCCAGACTGACTCGATGGGTATGAAGGGGCAAGCTGATCAAGGCTCACAGCAGCTGCATCAAAAGATGAGAGGCGGCATGGAAAGCATGCAGGCGTTGAAGCCCACAGGCAACGTCGACAAGGACTTCGCGATGATGATGAAGATGCACCACCAACAAGCGCTGGACATGGCCGAGATCGAACTGCGCAATGGCAAGTCGCAAGAGATGCGCGACATGGCGCAGATGATCATCAGCGCGCAGAAGAAAGAGATCGCGCAGTTCGACAAGTGGCTGGCCGCCAACAAGTGACTTCGGTTCTACAGCGCTTGCACGCCGGTCCGGTTTGTTTACCTCGGAGAAAGAAGCCCGGAGGGGCTTCGCAAGCGTCCGACGATCCCGTCTTGTGGCGGATCAGTCAGCGGCCAGTGCGTGGATGATTGGGCAGCCGCCCTTGGTTACCCCCGTGTCGCATTGATGCAGCAGCGCCGTCAGCGCTTTGCGCATCGCTTTCAGGTCGGCTAGCTTCTCTTCGATGACCTGCAGCTTGTGCGCGGCCAGCTCGCGTGTTTCGGCACAGGCGCAGGCCTCGTCGAGTTCGAGCAAGCTGCCCACTTCGTCCAAGGTGAAGCCCAGCACCTGTGCTCGCTTGATGAAGCGCACACGCTTGATTGCATCCGAGGCATAGCGGCGATGCCCGCTCGTCGGCTTGTCGGGTTCGGCCATCAAGCCGCGGCGTTGGTAGAAGCGGATCGTCTCGACGTTCACGCCGGCCTCGTTGGCCAGTCGCCCTATCGTCAGCTCGGTTGTCATCTGAATCCCCTTGACTCCGTACCATGGTACGGACTCTAGACTGTGCGCCATCGAATAAGTTCACCCCGGTGATGGCAATGTTGAGGATCAAGGGTTCGCTGATTGCTAGCGTGCTGGCGGCGGTCGGCGCGTCGGTATGTTGCGTCGGGCCGCTGGTACTGCTGACGCTGGGCATAGGTGGCGCATGGGTCTCCAGCCTGACTGCGCTGGAGCCGCTGAGGCCCTGGCTCCTGGCCACGACGTTGCTTTTCCTGGGCCTGGCGTTCCGGCACCTGTACCTGCGGCCGCAGGCCTGCGAACCAGGTGCTATGTGCGTTGAGCCAATCGTCCTCAAGCGCCAGCGGCTGATCTTCTGGGTTGTTGCACTGGCACTCCTCTCGTTGTTGTCTGTGCCTTGGTTGGCACCGCTTTTCCTCTGAAGGGACTACCCATGCGTAACTTGTTTGCCGCTGTACTTGTCGCAGTGATGCCGTTGGCCGCGCTTGCCGCCACGCCGCAGACCGCCGTTCTCGACGTCCAGAACATGACCTGCGGGCTGTGCCCGGTGACAGTGAAAAAGTCGCTGGAGCAAGTGGCCGGCGTGACTCAGGTGCGGATCGACTTCGCGAAAAAGACGGCCACCGTGACGTTCGACACTGACAAGACCAATGCGACGGCATTGACCAAGGCCACGACCGACGCGGGCTACCCCTCGACGGTTCACAAGTGATAACGACCGCACCTCAATTGGAGTCGATGCTGACATGCCCGGAGTGCAGCCACGCCAAGCGCGAGGTCATGCCGACTGACGCCTGCCAGTTCTTCTACGAGTGCGAGCACTGCAAGACCGTGTTGCGGCCAAAGGCCGGTGACTGCTGCGTGTTCTGTTCGTACGGCTCGGTCAAGTGCCCGCCGGTGCAAACGCAGCGGGGCTGCTCGAGTTGCGGCGCCTGATGGGCGCCAACGGTGCGGCAGCAGCTGCAGCGGCTCATCACCGCGGCAGCGCGCTTGCCCGTATGCAGTGAGCCTGCGAACAGCCAGTCCCAACGGCCCAGCGCGATCGGTCGCGTCTGATTTTTGACGCCGTTCTTAGCTTCCATCTTGTCCAGCCAATTGCCGGTTGGACAAGATCGATAGCACTCCCAAAGCGCTTCTCAAGACGGGTTCGCTGGACGCTTGAGGGGCTTTCTACATTTCTGGGGGCAAGTTCGCGGCGCGATAGCCGAGAAACGATCAGATCTTGAAGTCGTCGAAGGCCACCCGGTCGTCCTCCACACCGAGTTTCTTTAGCAGCGCAAGCATCGCGGCCAGCATCGCCGGCGGACCACACAAGTAGAAATCGCAGGCCTGCAGGTCAGGGTGTGACTGCAGCACTCGTTCCCTCACCACCTCGTGAACCATGCCGAAGGGATGCTCCGTACCTCGCTCGTCCGACAGGACCAACTGCCAACTGAAATTGGGATAGCGCGCCGCCAGCGCCTGCATCTCGTCGACGTAGGGAGCATCGGCAACCGTGCGAGCGCCGTACCAGAAGTGGATGGGCTCTTCGGCACCGGACTCCAGCAGATCCCTCACCATGGCGCGCAATGGCGCCATCCCTGCGCCGCCGCCGATGAAGATCTTCTCCCGCTCGCCGTGGCGAATAGCGAAGTCCCCGAAGGGCCCGCTGTACTTCAGCTTGTCACCCGCCTTGAGGCCAAAGACATAGGACGATCCTTTGCCTGGCGGATGGTTCTTGCCACCCTGTTTGCCGTGGCAGAAGCGCACGAGCAAAGACAGCCGCCCGTTCGTCTGGTGGACCGGTGCCGACAACGAGTAGGACCTGCGCAACAAGCTGCCGCTGGTCCATTGAGTCGGCAGATGCAGACCGGCCCATGCTGGGCGGTGTTCGTCGGGCGATTCGATCTGGTGCTTGCCCATCTTGTAGGCCGGCACATGGATCTGGATGAACGAACCGGGCCGGTAGTCAGGGCCGAGCTTGTCCTTGGGCAGCAGCACGACCTCCCGCAAGAAAGGCGACAGCGCGCGGACGCTTTCGACTTCGGCATCGTGCACGGCCCCAAGTTCGGCACCACCGCGGACTTCGATGTCCAGGTTGCGGTCGAGCTTGAGATTGCAGGCCAGACGGCAGCCGGCTTCTATCCTCGACGGCGAAAGCAGCGCGCGATCCGCGCTGGTTGCGTCGGGAGCTGCTCCGCGCACGCGCACCTCGCAC
Source organism: Roseateles sp. FW305-36 (assembly GCF_058787015.1). Taxonomy (NCBI): domain Bacteria; kingdom Pseudomonadati; phylum Pseudomonadota; class Betaproteobacteria; order Burkholderiales; family Sphaerotilaceae; genus Roseateles; species Roseateles sp. FW305-36. Next base: position 837,481 of record NZ_JBYSZK010000001.1, read on the forward strand.
AGACCGCAGGTCTGGCCACCACCGCAGTTGGACGGCAGCTGCAGCCCTTGCTGGGCCAGCGCGGAGAACACGGTGTCGCCGGCGTGGGCACGCACGCTGCGCAGGCGACTGCCATCCGGCGCATGGATCATCAGCGCCCGGGTGCCGCGCCATCGCTTCGGTATGAACTCGGCCAGGCTGAAGCTCGTGAACAGCAACCAGATGCCGCTCAACGCCAGCCAGAATCCTCCGACGGCAGCGCTGACCACGAGCGGATTGTTGAAGTCCTGGCGTCCGCTGTAGTCCATGATGTGGAGCATCCAGAAGAAGTCGAACAGCCGCCAGGTCTTGTTACGGTGCTCCAGCACATCGCCCTGCAAGGTCAGGTAGACGGTGGTGTCTTCTGCGTCCGCGAAGACGACGCGCCACACCTTGCCGTCGTGAGCACGAGTCTCCAGCGACTTGTCGACGAGCTCCGCAGACTTCACCGTGCCCGGGCCGCGGTACGAGGCCTGCGCGAGGCGCTGAGCCAGGGCGGCATCGAGCTCGACCCGCTGGCCGCTGCGGGCGTCGATCAACTGGGTCGACTTCTCGCTGACCAGCCGGTAGACGGGGCGATCCATCAACCAGCCGGTGGAAGCCACCTGGGTCAGGGTACGTTCCTGCGCCAGCAGGCTGCCGACCGGTTGAACATCCTGAGGCCAGGGCCTTTTGGCGGCCGCAGGCGCTCGGAACTCCCGCCCTCGAACCTTCTCAGCATCCAGAAGACTCATCACCAGGCCGCTGCACATCCACAGCACGAGCTGCAAGCCGATCAGCAAACCGATCCACTTGTGAATCTTGCGCATCCAGGGGGTCATGGCTGTGCCCTCCGACGGAAGCTGTAGAACACGAGCCAGGCGCCACTCAGCGCGAACACCAGCCCGGTGCCGGCCGCGACGCGCAGCAGGTTGTTGTTGACGTCGTCGCGCGTGTCGTAGTCCATGATGTGGAACATCCACAGGAAGTCGAACCAGCGCCAGAGATCGTGACGGCGGGCCAGAAGGTCGCCGGTGTCCGGCGAGAAGTACAGCGTCGTGTTGGATCGGTCGTCGAAACGGACGGCCCACATCGGCACCGGCCGCTTTGCCACCTCCTGGGGTGCCTGCGTGATCCAGGTCACCTCGCGGATTTCAGCCTCACCCTGGTAGATGTCCTTGGCGCGCGCAACGATTTGCTCCCTTGCCAACGGGCTCAGCACATTGCCTTTTCGCGCGTCGACGAGGGTTGCCTTGCCGCCGGCACGCAGCTCGTAGACCTCCTTCCCGAGGAACTTCTTGAGCTTCATCGACTCGAAGCCGGGGCGGATCTTGGCGAGTTGCTCGATGTCCAGCCGCTCGCTGACCTGGTCGAGAGGGCCATCGAAGACATGGGCGAGGTGGTCGCCATGGATCACTTCGAGCGATATCGCGGTCATGTACAGGCCACTGACCATCCAGAGCAAGGCCTGGACGCCAATGACAAGGCCGATCCATTTGTGGGCTCGGCGCACCCAGAAGGGTAGGTTCATAGGAGATGTCTCACTGCATTTGATGCGTCACGGGGCACCGCGGGGTGAACCGCGGCGCCCCGCTGGACTTACCAGCGATAGCCGGCGCGAACGTGCCAGCGACGACCTTGGAGGTCATAGGTCATCGTGTCGGTGTTCGCATCGGTATAGGACTTGACGAACGGCGCCTTCTTGTCGAGCAGGTTGTCGACACCGACAGCGAAGTCCAACTGCTTGCTGTAGGCGAACTTCAGCTGCGCCGAGTGGTAGGTGATCGCCGGTGCCTTGGCCCCGATGTCCGTCGGTGCGGCATTGATGTCGTCGGCCGAGCCGATGTACTGCAGCGTGTAGGCCCCCGACCATGCCCCCTTGGCCACCGTCAACGAAGTCAGCGAACGCCATTGCGTATAGCTGCCTCGACCGCCGGTGGTCTTGTTGGTGTAGTCGATGGCAGCGGCGCCTGGGAACGGACGAACCTGGTAGTTCTTCAGGTGCGACACCTCGGCATTGATCGTGCTCGTGAAACCGCCGAAGCTGAACTCGTACAGGCCGCCCAGGTCGAAGCCAGAGATTTTCTCATCGGCCGCGTTGACCGGTTGCGACGACAGGAAGTCGATCTCGCCCGTGGTCTTGTTGCGCGTGAAGCTGGAAGGGCTGCAGAAGATGTGCGTGAGGCCCGGCGTGTTGTAGCAAGTCGCCAGCTTCGTCGATCCGGCCACGCTCTGGATCGCGTTGGTCACCTTGATGTTGTAGTAGTCCAGCGTCACGGTGAGGGTCTTCATTGGAGACCAGACCACGCCTGCGGTCATGGTCTTGGCGTCTTCAGGCTCGAGCTTGGGATTGCCGCCCACCGTGGTGAGGATGGTGTTGCCCAGCTGCTTGAAGCCTGCGGGAACGCCGGCCGCCTTGCAGTTCTGCGACACGACGGACGAGGTCGGTAGCGTGCTCCAATTGCTGCAGGGGTCGGTCGTCGTCAGGTTGCCTTCCGACACGCCGCCGTAGAGCTCGGGGATGTTCGGGACACGGAACGCCGAGGACACGTTGCTCCGGAACTTCAGGCTCGGCACGACTTGCCAGTCCAGGCCAGCCTTGTAGGTGCTCTTGGAACCGAACAGGCTGTAGTCAGAGAAGCGCGCCGCGGTGTTGAACTGCAGCGACTCGACGAAGGGGATGCGCTTGAGCAGCGGCACGGCGAGTTCCGCATAAACCTCGCGTGCCGTGTAGGTGCCGGAGATGGGATCTTGCCGGTTGGTGTTGGCCACGCCGATGACCGTCAGGTTGTCCGGGTTGCGCCAGCCGCTTTCCTTGCGAACTTCTGCACCTGCCGCAAATCCCACCGGACCGGCAGGCAGCGTGAACAGCTCGCCGCTGATGTTGGCGCTGATGCTCTTCTGGTCGTTGCCGCCAGTGTCGCGCGTCGTCGCAAGGATGTAGCGCAACACCTCGGGTGTCAGGTTGCCGTAGCCGAGGTAGTTGCCGCACGGAATCGCGGCGCCAGGTGCCGTACTGCACTTGGTGCGGTCCAGCGTCTGATCGACCCGGTCAAGGTTGGCCACGTTGGTCGTGCCGTCTACACCGGTGTTGCGTCCCCAGTTGACTGCCGCGGACCAGTCCCAGTTGTCGCCAATGCTGCCCTTCACGCCGGCCACGACGCGGAAGATGTTCGATTCCTGCGAGAAGGTCCGGGTGCCAGCCTCTTCAAGTCGCCGGCGCTCGAGCACGAGGCTCTGGCCGGTGGGGTTGGTGGGATGGTTGGCCGCGATGTTGATGGTGCGGTAGACGCCGAGCGAACCGGGGGTGGCCAACTGGTTCGACTCGCGGTGCGAGAACAGCATCTCGGTGAACAGCTGGGTGTCTTCGGTCAGCTTCACCGTGCCGAAGGCGCTCAGGCCCAGGCGCTTGATCGGATTGACCGCGTTCAGCGCCGGGTTGCTGTTGTAGTTGTGCTTCGCCGCCGAGTACGGCTCATACGCGCTCGGATTGCCGCCGGGCGTCTGGTTGAAGTTGACACGCGTCCCGTCGGCGAGGCGGGCCCGCCCACCGATGGTGGCGGAGCTGCCCACGCATTCGAGCTTGCCGTTGACTTCACCCAGGCCGCAGGGTGCGCGGGTGGCCATGTTGATGGCGCCACTCTCTGAATAGTTGATGCCGGTCACGAGCGAGCCGCCAGCGGCCTGCAGTCCCCACGTCAGGTCGATTGCTTTTTCATCACCGTCGCCGCGGGTGGTCTCTCCGTAGCGCACGGAGGCTTCCACGCCCTTCAGACCGGTCTTGGTGATGATGTTGACGACGCCGGCGACCGCATCCGCGCCATAGATCGCCGACGCGCCGTCCTTGAGCACCTCGATGCGCTCGATCATGGCGACCGGGATCATGTTCAGGTCGACGGAGCTGTTGGCACCGGTGCCGCCGTTGACCACGCGGCGGCCGTTGAGCAGCACCAGGGTGCGGTTGATGCCCAGGCCGCGCAAGTTGACTTGGGTCGTGCCGTAGCCGTTGCCGGTCCAGTAGGCGCTGGTCTGGTTGCCGGCGGTGCCGGCCGAGGCGGGCAGCCGCTGCAAGAGGGTTTCGGCGGAGATGGCGCCCGTGCGCTGGATGGTTTCGGCATCGATCATGGTGACCGGGCCAACACCGGAGATCTGGGCCTGCTTCAGGTTGATGCGGCTGCCGGTGATTTGCACCTTGTCCAGTGACGTAGGTGCAGCGCCGGCGTCAGCGGCGGGAGCTTGGGCCGACGCGCTGTTGACGAGAAAGAGGACGGCGGCAGCGACTGCCGTTTGGGTAAGTCTGATGGGCATCATGTACATCCAGTTGGGTGCCTGGCGTCGCCGATTCAGTGGCCGGACGCGATTCAAGGCACCTGCGAACAGTTGTTCGTTGGCGAGTACATGGCGAAGGACGAGCCGGAAGGAATTGGGCTCGAAACGGGGGCGCGATGAGAGAGCCGGCCGTCTATCGACGCATGCGACTCAGCCAAACCTTGTGCCAGCAGTAAGTGCGTGCGCCATCGCGCTCGCAGCCTGCCGGCGGCGGTGCTGAGTCAGCTGGCTCTGGGTGGGCGTTCCTGCCCTGACAGCAGAAATTCCGCTCTCGGTCCCAGGGACTCGGGGAGGAGGGTGAGCGGAAGCGGGAGCGCATCGGTCCCGACATCCGCGTTCATAGCCATGACCGGGCAGGTACCGCAGCCAGAGCATTGGCTGCAGGGCGTCAGATCGCAGCAGTGGTCGCCTTGCTGATCGGCAGAAGCAGCCTTCGCAATCTGGACCTTCGCCTTTGCCTTGGGCTTGGCTTTGGCCATCTTGGCATGAACACCCGACGCGGCCGCGTGCTTGGAGACGCTCGCGCTCTGGGTTGCCTCCCGACGCAGTTCAGCGGACGTCGGAGCGGTCGTTGCCGAAGCAATGACCGCTGTCGCCGGTATCAAAACGGCGAACAAGACGAGGAGCCAAAAGGCGAGGAGCTTCATGCGGCGGCAAGTGAATGTGCTGCATTGCACCAAGCCGTCGGTTGCCTGTCTAGCTAGGGAGTTCCCCGCCGCCTTGGCGTGACTTTTGGCCGCAAGGCCGCAGCCGCCTTCTCCTAGGAGCCGGGGCTATGCCTGAGGTCACCGCCGGTTCACTTGGTCTTTGACGCGCACGCCTTCAACTGTGCTTCGTGGCGCTCTCTGCGCAATTGATTGATGTAGGGACTCGTATCCGCCCGTGGTCCGTGGTCGAGTTGCAGCACCAGTGGGTCCACACGACATTCGCCTTGTGCACCTGATGGGGGCAAGGAACTGGCATGTTGGGCAGGTTGGACAGCGGCCTGCTTGTCCTTCCGAGCCTTCTCGATGATCTGCCAATCAGGGCCTGCCAGCGCTGGTGCAGCGGCTGAAAGAGTGAATGAGCCGATGAGGGTGATGAGTAACTTCTTCATGATGAACTCCTTCGTGGACTGGCGGGGTACTGCCAGCACGCGCATTGATGAACCGGTGTCGCTCAGCGACCGGCGTAGAACTGATGAAACGGTGAGTTCGCGCGGCCCAGCTCGCCTCGGTACGGACGTGCTCAGACGCTCGCCGTGTGTTGGCGTAGTGGGGATGACGTGACCCAGCGCGCGTGTCTGCGCGGCTGGCCAACGGAGTCAACTCAGCGCGCGCTGCGGCAAGGGATCAAAGTCGGAAGCAGCAGTGTCGAATCGCAATGGGCGGCGCCGTCGTGCGCTGCAGGAACGACGCCTGCTCGGCTGCCGGGAGTGGCAAGGCGACAAGGGGTTGCAGCGGGAGAAGGATGGTCGAGACGATTGCGACAGCCGGTGTGACCGTCGGCACTTCTGGCTTGTCCAGCGACGACTTGCCGTCAAGGCAATGCGCGTGGCAAAGACCGAGGCTGGCAGCGTCCGGCTGATCGCAGCCAGGCATCTTCGATGCTGGTGCCTGGTCAGCAACCCAACTATCGGGGGCGCCCTCGCTTTGAAGGTCCGGACAGGAATATGACGCCACGGCCGCCTGCATGAACAGCATGCTGAACAGCGCGATGAGCGCGGTCAGGATGCGGTGATTGCGGGACGTTTTCATGTTCATAGATTAGGTCGTGGCTACCGGCTTTTCCTTACGTTTTCAGCCTGCCAGGCCAAGGCTGAGGAGCCAGTTCTTCCACTGTAGACCTTCCCATAGCAGGAAGGTCAAGCCCCATTGCAGGGCGCCCGATCGACCACGTCACCCTGTGTGAGGCATCGGCGCGCGATATGCCGACAATTTGCTGCGGCCGGCCGCGTCCGAGACCCTCCCTGCAGCAGCTCCAGGAGATTGGCCCCGAACACGAACCGTCCGGGATACGCCGATCCTCAATCCGCTCAGCTTCAAAATGACCGGCGTGCGCCACGGCTCGATGCCGGCCAGGCGCCGAGTTGCCGCTAACCTTGTTGCCACCCATTCAAAGGGAGAGTGCAGGTGTGTGAGACGGTCATCGAGAAAGAACATGCTTCGCGTATCGCGAGGCGGGCGTTGGACCACGCGCCGGAATGAACGCCGCGACCGCCGCTCCCGGGCTTCTCGGCGACACCTCGGCGCGGGACTACGCGCGCAAGTTGACGCTCTTCAACGCGTTCGCCGCGCCGGAGATCCGCCTGGCGATTGCGAGTCTTGCTCTTGAACCCGGCATGCACGTCCTCGATGCGGGGTGCGGCACGGGCGAGGCACTCGGCTGGTTGTCTGCGGCGGTGCAACCTGGAGGCACGGTTGTCGGCATGGACCTGTCGACAGCACACGTGACTGCGGCGCATTCCCGGGCGCCCGAAGGCTCCCTGGTCATCCAGGGTGACCTGCAGCGTGCACCACTGGCCGCCGCGAGCTTCGACGTCATCTGGTCCTCCAACACCTTCAACCATTTGCGTGACCGTCTGGAAGCCGTGAAGGCGGTGTCGGGCCTACTTCGACCAGGTGGGCGGATCGCGCTGGCACAGAGCGCGCTGCTGCCGGACATGGTCTTCGCCTGGGATTCGCGGCTGGAGCGGCTGACGAACGAAGCGGTGCGGCGCTACTACCGGGATCGCTATAGCCTCGAAGAACGCGACTTGGCCGATATCCGGGCCATCGTGGGCCTTCTTCGATCGGCCGGTCTTCGGCGCGTCAACGCGCGCACCTTTGTCATCGAGCGCGTGACGCCGTTGCGTCCGGAGGACGAAGGCTACCTCCTCGAGGCCATCTTCCAGAAGACGTGGGGAGCACGGCTGAAGCCCTATCTCGCGCAAGACGACTACGAAGAACTGTCCCGACTTTGCGATCCTCAGCATCCGGAGTTCGCGCTGCGGCGTCCGGACTTCCACTTCCTGCAGACCTTCACTTTGGTGGTGGGCGACGTTTGACGGGCCGTCACGTCAATCTAGACCGAGGAGATCTCTCAGGCGAGCCTTGATGCCGGCCGGGTGGGCAGGTTTAGCAGTCAGTTGGCAGGAAGCATCGTCACGCAGGCTGTCGGTCCAGACCAGCAGGCCTTTGAGGTCGTCAGGTAGGGACGACCGCCTTGCAAGATTGACCCAGCAGGTGGTGTAGTGGACGCGATCGTTTTGCGCATTGGCATCTCGATGAGCCACCAGCGCATCGATCAACGCGGGCGCTTGGTCAGGCGCGCTCAGTCGCCAGTAGCCAACGAGAAAAATGTCGGAGAACACCTCGCGCCATTGCTGTGTTGCCGGCTCTTCAGTGGCGGCCAAGTAGCCGTTGATGTCGGACACCTTGGTCGCTTGGACCGGCGCTATCGAATGCGTGGCGACTTTGCGGCTGGACGCGAGAGCCAGATCGCGCCACGTGTCGACGCAATGGCCCAGCTCATGGATAGCAACGCCCCGGACCCACAACGCTGGATCCACACCGGAGCCGCCCCCGAAGCCGGCATGAATTCGGTTTGGTGAAAAGTTGAGGGTACAAAAGCCTGACCCCAGACCCATCGACGCGACCGAAGCCTCTGGCACGCGCACACTGGTCAGAGACCAGCTCTGATCGACGCCACCGAGGACCACGTTGACGCCAAAGGTGTCACTTGCAAGCTGCCGGATCGCTTCGAAACCCCCTGGATCGGCGGCATAGGCTTCGCGTTCGAGCTGGAACGAGCGCTTGGAAGCGGACTGGATGATCAGCATGGCCGAATCGGGCACCAGCATGGAAACAGCGACGGCAAACGCACCTGCTGTTGAGCAGAGCATCCGCCGCTGCCAGCGCGTGGCCGTTGAGACCTCGTGATCAAAGATGCTCAAGGTCGCCGCGGTCGCGTAGCCGAGCAAACCAGTCAGTCCCAGGGTCACGAGATAGAGCACTGGCTGCGGGGCGAGAAGCCAGCTCAGGTTGCATAGGGTCGCCAGCACCAAGGACCAAGCCGCCAACAGCAAGCCCCCTCGCAACAGGTTGGGAGACTCCTCGCACATGCGCAGGCATCGCAGGAGATGGCTCTTCTGGTCCGGATTCAGCCTGTGCAGCTGCTCATATTCGTCGAGACGCGCCTTGAACTGCCACTTCCACCCCGGTCCGCGGTCGATTGCCTGTTGTTCAAGGCCGGCACCAATTTCATGCGGCTGGATGTCCGCCACCACCCTCAGGACGGCAAAGAGGTAGCGGACGCGGTCTTCGTTCGGTACCCGGGCCGCTCGGGTTGATGACTGACGCTTAGCGAACGCGGCCACGGGAGGGGCGGGGCTTGCGCGGCGCCGGCACCGCTTCTTCCGGCGGATCGCCCGCTGGATCAAAAAGGGAGCCCGGTGTCACGGCAAGGCTGGTTGCCAGCGCGTGAATCATCGTCAGCGTCGGATTGGCCTGGCCCGTCTCGATGCGGCTCATGTAGGTCCTGAACAGCCCACAGCGCTCGGCCAGGTCTTCCTGGGTCATGCCGGCAAGCAGCCGCAGCTCCTTGATGCGGGAGCCGAAAGCCTTCTGGGGAGCAATTGCACGTGTGGACACGCGCGCACTTTCCAGAAAGTACACTCATTCATACACACACTAATTCGTACATTTCGGCGCGCGCTGTTTTGGCCGATGTTCCCGTTCGGATGTTTTCATCAGGTCATACATCAAGGAGGATCCATGACCGTTCCACATCACGCTTCCACGTCATCGGTGTCTGCTCGGTTCTTGCAAGCGCTCGCCAGCGCTGCAGGGCTGTTTCTGGTGGCCTCAGGCCTGGCGGGATGCGCAAGCACCACGCCCACGCGGGAGACGAGCCAAGCCTATGCGATCTATGACGTGAAGGCCCCCGACGTGGCGCCTGCACGCCTTGTGGAAGCGGTCAAAGTCGGCCTGCAAAAGAACATGAGCGCGGTCCAGATCAACAACGGCATCCCGCCCTCGCCGCTGCCTCAACGAGCGCCAAGGTTTCAGCTGGCGTCGCCGCTCAAGGGCACCGGTCTCGCCGCGCTTGCCGCAGTTTCCGGCCAGTCCCTGCAGGTGCCCACCTGTGAAGGCGCGATCATGACCGCCAACGGCCGCGACACGTCGATGTCCAAGTACGGCGAGGGGACGACGTTTTTCGCCTGCGTGATGCCCTACGAGGGCGGGTACTCGGTGAACATCTATTCGACCTTCACGAAAGCGTCCGGCGCGTTCAGCGCGGCGACCTTGGGCGCCACGCTGGCGCGGACTGTCACTGGTGATTCGAGCCAGTTCATTCCGCGCACGATCAACGACATCGTCAACGGAATCAAGGCGACCGGAGCGACCGTCACGCTGACGGAGGCCTATCCCTAACAACGAGGGCGCTAGGTCGATTCGGACGTCTGGGCCGTCACGCTTGATCACAATGCATGCTTTGGCATTTAGAGCATGCCCATGGCCGCTTGGCAGTTCGATGTTTTGGCAGTCTTTGACGGCAGCACCTCACTGCCGCCACCGCTCCGCCGTCGGGCGGAGAAGCTGCTGGCCGAACATTACGGCCAACCGTCGGAGATGTTCAAGGACTTTCGGGTCTACGGAGGGGCTGGGGGAAACCGGATCGACCTGATCACCAGCGACGACGGTTGTGGCGAGCTGTGGATGCGGGTGGACGCCCGAGCGGAAATCGACACGTTCATGCGTCAGGTCGTGATCCTGATGATCGAGATGGAGTGCTCTCTCAAGGTGGCCGAGACCGGGCACCACATGCCAGCCGAGATCGACTTGTTCAACCAGGCGCTGCAACGGTCTGACGCATGGAAGTTTGTGCTCGGCGCTGCCCCGTCGTCAGATGCGGTTTGATGCCGTCCAGACGAAAGGGCAGGGGAGTGTTAGCGCGTGCGTCTCAGGCAGGCAGCGATCTTCGTTTCGCGAGTTGCACATAGCGCTCATGCGCCAGGCCCAGGACAAACGAGGCCTTGCTGAGGCGTGACATCGAGGCGGCGTCACCCGGCCGGACTCGTGCCAGAGCCGCGCTGTAGATACGCTGTGCGGACAAGACGCGCCGATTCGCTTGTAGCAACGGACTGGGTGTCATGAAGCCTCCCGAGCCAGAACCCAGCATAGGCGGCCTCGTGAGGAAGGTGAAGCGGCTGTTACATCGGTGCCGTCGCTGCAGCGCTCAGGTGTGACCTAACTATCACTTCACCGGCTCTGGTCGACGATCATCCGCAAGTCGTAGTACCGGCCGCTCCACCGCAACGAGTACAAGAAATATGGGTCCAGGATGGTCACGCCGCGGTGAGGCTTGAAGTCCAGCGTGGGAATCTTGAAGGACTTGTTCTGGGCGACCTCGGTCATCAGGCTGAATGTCTCTGCCAGTAGCTCACGATCTGGACCCTTGTCATCGGCAACGAGCCGCGCGGCACGTTCTTCCAATGAGTCGCGCTGTGCCACGAAGGGAATGTTGATCCTCGGCGGGCTCAAACAGAGTGTGGCAACGGCCAGCTCGTTCATCGTCAGGGTTCCCTCGCCCTTGGCGCGGAAGACCCTGGGCGCCGCAGGCTTGGGCGTGTTCTCGAGCAAGTAGATGCTGGCGCTGTAGTCCACGGACCGGATCGTTGTGCCGAACACCGCATTGAGCTGGTCCAGCCGAACCTGGAAGCGTTCCGGGGCGGGTCGAGCCTCGCTGATCTCCAGCTCCTTGCACAGATCCAGGCACAGACGCTGCATGAGCTGCGGACTGCCGGCTGACTCGTCTGCAATCGCGAGCAGCGCGGATTCGTTGATGATCACGTTCAGCTTCTCGAAGCCCTTCATAGCAATCGATACCAGGTCCTCGGCGGACCAGTAACTGAACTCGATACGCTCGATGCGGCCGGACAGGTCGGGCAGATTGGCGATCGGATCGTCGGCCATGTGCGGCACCTCGGCCAGCACGATCTTGACGTTCTTTTCCGCCGCGGCCTTGAGCTGAGCCGCCACATACCTCTTCATGGTCGAAGGGATGGTGTGGAAGTCGTCGATGAACAAGAACCGCCCCTTGCGCAGCAACTCGTCGGTCGCCGCACCGAAGAGGTCGTCTTCGATGGCGTGCTCAAACGATCGCTCTTGGGAGGTCTTTCCGGAGCCGCCGATCTTGCCGCCCAGGCTCACGACGCCCAGTTCGAGACCGACTTCGCCTTCGACCTCGGCGCCTTTTTCCATCGTCGTTTGGGTGGTGGCCTTGCGGTCTACCCGAACTTCCAGCTTTGCGGACACGATCCGCCACAGCGACTCCTCGCTGTATAGCGAGGATCCAGGCACTTTCACGAACTGGGCCTCGGGGATCATGCGGTGCAAGGCAACGGTCTTGCCCGACTTGGAGGGGCCCGATACCTGGACGATCATGCCGGGCCTGTTGAAGGCCTCGGTGATCTCGTTCTCCGGGTCCCGCAAACGCTTTGACACCGGGTCGGTGAACCGACGATGGACGTAGGTATGCGTGGGGAATCCCCCAGCGATGAACACGTCGAAGCGTGACGGCATGATGGCTCCCCTGGATGGTCTTGTCGTCGATAGGTTAGCGACAAAGCTTGCTAGGCATAAGTGGGGGCTGCAACCCTCAAACTGCTGAGGCTCGAGACCAGGGATCAGGGCTGCGCCGTCGCGGCATGAGCATGCGGCAGCAAGCGGGTGATCGATGTGCGCTCGAGGTCCAGCACGACGACGACCACCCGTCCCTCCTGTGCAGATCGACTGGACGCAATGAGCTTGGTGCGGAACTCTTCGGGGCTGGTGGGGGCTCTTTTGCCGCGTCCCGATGATCTCGGCAGCTTGGATTTCAGGACCTGACGGCCGAACCAGAGGACCAGGTAAATGCCGCGGCGCTCGGCCGCGTAGTCAGCGGTGTAGAGCCTGTCGAGCTGGGAGTCGGCGGCGGTCCAGACGTCGGCATGCCACTGCCCCTTGATCTCGACGGGAAGCCGCATACCGGCCAGGATCCCGATGATGTCGGCACGCTTGTCGTTCGCCAGGTGCCCCTCCGGCAACATTTGAATTGACTCGGGCCTGGGGCCCAGCATGACCAGCAAGTAGTCACGACAGATTTCTTCGTTGTGTGGACCCGTCGGACCGTAGAAACCCCGCCATGAATCGGCCGGGTCCGAGCGAACCCGCGCTTGCACCTCTTCGAGAAGGCAGAGCACGGTCGATTGCAGGTCTGCCACCGTGGACGGCGGCTGGGCACGCACGATGGCTCCTACGCTGGCGAGCGTGGGTGGGCGGTATCGCTCTTCCGTGGCTTTTCTTCGCTGCTCGGCCGCCAGCACCTTGAGGTATTCCGTGTGGCTGTCCTCGGCCGCATTGCGAAGTGCGGTCAATCCGGATATCGCTTCGTCAGATGTCATCTCTGCCAACCGGTCCGCCACGTCGGACAGGAACTCGGACGCCGGCGCGCGGGTGTCGTCGCCGGTGTCGCTCCCCCTACGCCCATGGGGGAAGACACCCCGGAAAGTAGCGAGCAGCCACGTGAGCTGAGCCGGCGAAAGCGCAACGCTGAACCGGCGGTTTCGGCTGCTGGCAGATCGGCTGCGAACCGCCATGATCAGTTCGGCGTCGGCTCTGGCCCAGCCTGACAGTTGGGACTGGTACGAGTCGAAGTTGGCGACGAACTGCACGGCCTGCCAGTTTCGTCGACGCTCATCGCTCAGCTGCTGTTTCAGCCGCGCTTGGGCCAGCGAGATCAGCGCTGTGAACCTACGGGATGCGATGAGACGGTCGATGAGCGTGGCCTCGGGCTCCCCGGCCATGTCAGGTATCTCTTGGAGCCACTGAAGGGACTGATCAGCCGCCTGCTGATCCGACAGGTCGTCCCAGACCATGGAGTGGAGTTCAGACACGTAGCTGCGCCGTGCCTCCAGCTGGGGGCGGATCCATATCGCCAACGTCGGCGCGACGAGACCTCGTGACTTCGCCTCGGCTTCGACGGCGTCTTGCAGCGTCGGCAGCTTGGCGTGGTCGTCGATCCGCGTGTCCCGCAATTCCAGGAAGCAAGCGGCAATCCTCTCGTCGCTGATCCCATCGAACCCGCGTCCGGTGCGCAGCCGCTCGGCGATGGCCGCGACGATGATGGCGCCCGTTTGCCACCGCTTGGACTCGGCATGGCTGGCGGCCATGGTGGCCGGGCTCAGGGCGGTACCGTTGTGGAGGAAGGCCTCAAATCCTTCCAAAGCGGCCGCGGTGATTTGGGGGCCCAGCCACTGGGTGAGGCGCTCGACCGGCGTCGCGTCATGGTTCAGATCGTGAAACTTGTCGAGGTAGGCGCTCGACAGGTCGATCATGGGTTGAAGTTGCCCGCTTGCGATGGCGGTCAGCTTCTTGCCGAAAGTCGCACGATGCTGCTGCCATTGAACGGCCTGTTTTGCGGCGCGCCTGCGTTTCTCCTGCTCTTGCTTGATCTCCCATTCAGGCGTCCGGGGTTCAGCCAACCGGTCGATCCAAGCCTGCATGTCGGGCCGGTTCTGCACGAAGCGTTTGGCTGCGTCACGCGGGCCCTTGCCCGCGCTGTCGGAGTGGCGCACCAGCGTCAGCAGATCGCGCCAGCGCTTGTCAGACCGGTTTGTCGGGTCCAAGCTCTCAAGAAGAGCCACGATGTCGTCGTCGGTGTAGCCGTAGCCGCTGGAGCGGCTTTCGAGGCGCCACCCTCGCTGATAGATCGTCTTCGGACCTGGCTCTTCAAGCAGCACCAGGCGCTGAATGGGGCGGCGGAGGTCAGGGCGGTTCTTGATGAATTCATGCACCCTTACCCGTTCTGAGCCACCGTAATACGTGTCGGTGTGAAAAGGCTTGAGCCACCTCCACAAATCCAAAGCCTCAACCGGTTGCCATGCAAGCCGCCTGGCGATAAGCCTATACGCAAGGTCGGTCAGCTCGTGATTGCCAGCCCGCTCGAACCGGCTGCTCGGAGGCGCCAACAGCTTGGCCAGCTCATCCAGGATGCCGCTGACGCGTGCGTCAGGAGCGATCCGGACCATCTTCGAAAACAAGCCGATGGTCCTGTCGTTGCGCTGTGCGTGGCTGACGACCAACTGCGCGATGTCCGCATCACTGAACGGCCCGAAGCCCTTTTCCTCGACGACGTCCAGAGCAAGCCGCACGCCGTCATCTCCGGCACTTCGCAGCGCTTGAACAAGTTCAGGGAGGTTCGTGCGCGAGGAATCGATCAGCACGTCGCAGACGCGAGATCGGACGGCGAAGGCCTCCTGTGGGTCGATTGCGATGTGCATGCAGGCATCGAACAGCGGATCGGCAATACCGGAGCCCCGGACGGCGCCGAGCAGCAGCATGCGCAACCGCAGCGGGGTGCTCCTCTGGCTGACCAGGCCAAGCACCCGATCTAGATGGAACGGCTGCGCCACGCTGGATATCGTGAACCGTTGCCAAGGCCCTTTGAGGAAGTTGGGGTCTTCCCGTGCAGCCTGTTCCAACGCATCCAGCAGCAGACCGGCCTGGGCTCGATCCAGGGAATCAGCGTCGCCGTATTCGATGACGCCCATGGGATCTTTGCCGATGACCTCAGCGGCCAGGTCACCGTGATGGGTGGCCAGCCAGGCGTGAAGGCCTCGAAGCGACGACGGCACGACGTCATGCGAGTGGAAAAGGGCCAGCAAGCGCTTGCGCTTCATCACCGTGGAGCATTGCTTCGCCAGCCACCGCGCGCCGAGATATTCCCCGATGCGCCGGTGGCAGTAGCTGAAACGACTCGCCGCGCCAACTGTGGCGAAAAGCCGGGTGCCCAAGACCGGCCGCAACTCCGAGGCCATGGGCAGCGCCGCCGCCTCCGCAAACGCTATTTCTCCATCTTCCGAGTTGGCCGTGGCCACCGTCACAGCGTCGCTGCCGGTCAGGATCAAGGCCGCGAATGCAGCGCCGGCGGCATCCAACGCTGCCTCCATGCTCGGCTGGCGTTCGATCTTTTCATCGCGGTGTTCAAAGCGCAGCACATCTGCGGCGCGCCGGAAGAGGGCCTCCTTGGTGTTGGGAAGCGGACCCGCCTTGGCGACACTGGCGATCATCTCCAGCGTTTGAGGGTTGGCCAGGAGCCCGCCCAGTCCGACGCCTTCGAAGTGCTCGACGACAGCGACCGCGGCGGCTTCGGTGCCGAGCTTGCCGGTCAAGATGGCAAGGACCTCGTCATCGTCGAAGGCGCACATGTGCATCACCGACACTTCGGGCTCTGCGTAGACCTCATGGATCGCGGCAACGGCGGTTGCGTTGCGCCAGTCCGCTACTCGGCACGACAGCACGAACCGTGGGTATCCCAAGTCACCGAGCCGCTGAAGAACGAGGTCAACGGCGTCCCCGTCTCCCTGGACGCTGAGCTCGTCGAGGGCATCAATGACCACCGTCGTGGCGTCGCCAAGCAATCGAGCCGCATCCAGCCGGGTGTTGTTCAACTTGCGCGCGGTGCAGTAGACATGGCCCGGCTGCTGTCCCAACCAGCTGAGCAGCTCGGTCTTGCCCATGCCTGCCTCACCCAGAACGACGAACGAGTCTGTTCGGGACGGCAAAGCGGCTTGTTCAACGGTCACCGCTCCATCCGTGGACTCATGCCAGAGCTTTCGAGGGAGGGTCAATTGCGGCATCTGATGCAGGGGCTCGTTGGGGGGTAATCGTCAGGGGGCCATCACCCCTGCGTGCCGGCAGCCCCTGGGCTGCTGTTGGAAAGGCCACGCTCGAACTTAGCCTTCACGGCATCACGAGGCACGTCGATGTAGCGCAGCGCCGAGCTGGCGTCGCGCCACCCAACGTGCTCCATCAGCTCCTTCAACTCCCATCCATTGGCGCTGGCCCAGCCCGCGAAACCTCGCCGCAGGGAATGACTCGAATAGGTGGCGGCCTCGGCAGTCCCGGCCTCAGCGAGGATGCGACGAAGCAACGGAAGGATGGCTTGGCTCGCCATGTGAGCGGCGGAGATGTTGCCCCAGCGGTCGATGCCGGGGAACACCGGCCCGGACGTGCGGCCACTGAGCTCGATCCAATCGATGTAGGCGTCGACCGGGCACAGCCTCGAAAGGGCAGGGCAGTAGAAGCTCCGGTCTTCGTCCTCGTCGGTCGTCTTGGTCCGGCCTGGCCGGCAAGTCAGTCCTTGACCCCGCACGGCTTGCACTTCCGAAATCCGCATGCTGGCAAGCTCGTCTGACCGAAAGGCTCGCCAGAAGCCGAGCAGCACCAGCGCGCGGTCCCGGCTTAGGCGCAGCTCCTTGGTGCGGTTCCCCTGCTGGCGCGCAGCTGCCTGGGCAGCCAGCAGCCAGTTGGAGACGTCCTCAAGAACATCCAGCAGCAGCGGTCTGGCGCGTCGTTGAGCCGTCGCATGCTTGGAGCGGATGCCGCGGAGCACCTTGTGGACGAGTGGCGCCCGCGTTGGGTCGGGGAACCCGTTGTCCGCATGCCACCGGGACAGCGCGGCGATGTGCAGCCGTAACGTGCTGAGTCGGTAGGTGGTCGCGTGCTCGGCCAGGTAGCGGGCTACGGTGTCGCTCGTGCTGGGCAGCAGGCCCTTCCAGACTTCCTCGAAGTTTTTGAGGGCACTGGCATAGCTCCGAACCGTGTTCTCACGGTCAGCGGCAAGCACATAGTCTTCGACCTTCGCGGGCATAGATCGGAATTCTGTCTGATGGTGCTCCTGCGATCGACACACGGCCTCCGATGCTGCCTCGGCAGTGCCAGAGTTGCTCAGCCCGCTGGTCTGCGCGGATGGGCATCTCGCCACTGGTGCGCGCAGGTCGCACTCGAGCTGTACAAAAGCACAGTGTATGCACTGCCGCTGCATTTGCGCGGAGGTCAACCGCTCGCGTTCAGGCGATCCCCCGCATGTTGTCTACGCCGGCTTTCTAGTCTCGCCGAGGAAGTCGGCGCGATGCGCGTCAATTTGGTGGCGCACGTGACCATCCCAAGCGACCCTTTTTGGCCTTTGCGCGCAGCCAGCGCCGCGCCGGTCTCAATCCTCTGTGTGACCACCGAGAGGTTGACCGCGTCCGCGCAGACTCCTCAATTGGAGGGACTACTCATCGCTCCGGGGGCGCCGTCGCGTTGTGCCGGCTCGAAGTTGGCGTCGACGCGTTCTTTGGCGCATGCGCGGATCGGTGATCCCGTGGGAGCGCAGCTCTGCGTCCAGCGTTCGAACAAATCTCAAGAAGCTGATGTCCAGCGCAGCTATCCAGTCTCTCAACTGAATGACGTCGAGGCGCCGCTCGCCTCGCTCGACCTTGCTGACCGTTGCCTGACTCTTGCCCAGCAGGACGGCAAGGTCGGTCTGCCGCAGCCGCTTCCGCTCGCGCAGGCCCCTGAGCATGTCCAGGAAGATGGTGTTGTGTCGGCTGTGGAGAGTCTTGCCCATGAGAACCTTTCGGGCGACACGCTACGCGACCGTCCGGAATATTCGGAAAGGGAATTCATCTCCCAACGCCGTGCTCGGCGATCTGCGCCGCTGGTTGGGAAGTGCTTCGGCCGTCTGAGGCATGGGTCCGTCCATCCGCTACACTGTATGAATTAGTGTGAGTGCGATTGAGTGTACGTTTGTGCAGAGACCGCCTGCGCTCGAGCGGCATCAGCCGTCCGTTGTCGACGATGGCGCGACCCCCGTGCGCCTGAACGCCGAAAGGCATCGTCTCAGCGGCGAGAGGCCGCAGGCTCACTGGCCATCTCGATCGGCCGTTCGTCGTCGAAACCGAATGCTCGCTCGATCAATCAGCCCGCGAACCGAGCTTCGATTTCGCGCCAACCGCGCAGGCAAGAACTGCTACTGCGCGGTGTAGCCCTCGCGAGGACGGTTCTTGCCGTGCGTCCTGCATGGTGTTGAAGTAGCTACTACACACGAAAGTAGCTACTGAAGCCCGGCGCTGCTGCGGAAAAGCGAACGGGCGACGACATGGCCGAGAAACTCTGTCCAGGCGTCGTCGCTCACGTCAATGGCTCCCAGGAGTCCTACTCGGATGGCGTTGGCGCGCAGCAGCGCGACGGCCATACGGTCCTCTTCGGGCGAAGCAAGGAGCTTGTAAAGGCGGCCCGACGATGTAGCTAGGGTGCGTCGCTTCAGGTCCACGGCGCTGACGGGCGACGTGACCCGAACAGTTTGTCCATCGCGGTACGTCATCAAGTGAAGAGCGCCGGCGGGCGCCTGAAAGAGGCGCCACGACAGAACCTCCACTGTCGCCTGTTCTTCGACAGGCGGGGGATCAGGCTCATTCACGAAGAAGATCATGCTGACTGATCAGCTGTCCATGCATGCTTTGCGCCTGCTCGCGCGGAGTTCCTGAGTCGGCGGGCGGCGGCCTGCCGCCGGCGGCGCGGCTTGAACTTCAGCAGCAACTGACGATCAGCGACAGCGGTATCTGGTTCAGTCGGCAGGCCTACATCTAGCGCTTGACCATCCGCGTCGATCAGTTGCAGGAACTGGTGTCCATCACCAGCGCTAGCGAGCCAGACCTCGCGAACTTCTCGGGAGGTCCATTGACCACATGGCGCCTTCCAGCCGGGAACCATGCACACCAACCCTTTGATCTCCCCAGCGTCCACGGTGGGTATGAAGCTGATGAGGTCGCTCTCCCAGCCAAAGATCATGGTGCGCACGAAGCTCATCCCGGCTTCGCCATCAGGCACCTCAACCGACAGAAGGAACCACGGGGCGTGCAGAGATAGTTCCACTACGCGCCAACAGCGCGCGTCAGGATGGGCCAGGCCTGGTGGGATGGGGAACTCATAGGGTGGATAGGTGGTGAACATGAAAGCTCGTGCGCCGAGGTAGTGAGTAGTCGGCGCTGCGAGGTTGGAAGCGATGTCCAAATGTTCTGACACCGCCTTTGAAACACCAAGCACTGGTGTGCAGTGCCAGCATGATGCGATCAGGTAAACATTCAGATTCGGAATACCGCCTGATCTGGGCTAGTTTGCTGGGAGAAGCTCCACGCTGATGTGCGTCGCCACGAGGTAGCACTGTTCCGTTGGCATGCCAAATCGGAATTCAAACTTCCGAGTGCAATATTGGGAAAAGCGGTGTCCGAAAGCGGCGAGCACGCGACTCTCGAAAAATGGAGGCATGTCGACACAAGAAGAATATTTGCGATCGTTACGCGAAACGCGCGAGCTACTCGAGACCGTGACGCAAGAGCAGCGTCTGTCTATGGATCTCAGGTGCGGCGCGCAGGCTGCGCTCAAGGGCTTCCCGCACGAGACGGACATCACCGTCTGGTTGGAAGGCGCGACTCATATTCCCACGGCGGCGTGGGGCGTGGCGTTTGCAGCTGGGCGGCTCATGTTGGTGGTCCTGCAGAGCACACTTCAGGTCGACGACCCACTGCGGAGGTGGGCGCATTTTGCGGAGCGACATTTCCCTGAAGCGAGATGGCTTCCTGAGGGGAGTGCAGGGTCCGAAAGATGGGCGCCCTCGTTCTTGGACCCCTTGCGTGCCTTTCGACAAGAGTTGAAGGACTGACAGTTGTTGCTTGCCGGCGGAATCCGTGCAGTTGGCATGCGCGACGCGAGCACCGCAGCGCAGGTTCGAGTTCCGCTGGCTTGCCAGATATCCAACTGCTCTTGACCAATGCCGGGCCTCGCTCCAGCGGCATCCGCGCACTGGAGCTTGGTGGCGGGCACGAAGACGGGCTCGGCTAGGAAGCAGGCGGACGAATGCGGTCCAGGCTGGGCAGCTTGCACGCGGAGGCAGCGGCGTGCGCCAGGGTCTGCGGCAGATCGGCGGCAGGCCTGTCAGGCTAGCAGCGCATGAGGAGCGTGCAGACCAAGCAGCTCCCCACTCTGCAGGCAGGACCAAGTGCGGATTGCGCCGGCAGGGCGGCTCAGCGGCGGCGCACGGCCGACCAGGTCATCAGGCGACGGGCAAACGTAGCGGCTCCCCAGGCCCAGGCATCACCCCAAGCCGTTGAACCCCAGGATCCTGCACGGAACGCTGCCGGCCAACGGTCACCGTGTCCCGGGCCGCGGCCATTCCACACGTAAATGGCCGGAGTACATCGCGGCAATCGGGGGACGCGAAACATGCAAATGAGATTGATTCGCATTATGAATTAACATTGCTTTGTATCGAGCCGAGCGCTCCTCCGGCAGTGCCCCCCACTTTCGAAATCCAAACCGTGACCTCCCTGCGCTTCAGCCCGCTCGCCCTTGCTCTGTTCTCTGTGCTTCCCGCTGTCGCCCAGCAGCCCGCCGACCCGCAACTGCAGCGCGTCGTCGTTACCGCCACCCGCGGCACCAAGGCCATCGACAAGATTCCCGGCGCGGTATCGGTCATCACCGCCCAGGAGATCGAGACGCAAACCCTGGTCGCCGAGGACCTGAGCGCGGTGTTGTCCGTGCTGGCGCCCTCCTATGCACCGTCGCGCCAGAAGATGACCAGCTTCGGTGAATCCATGCGCGGACGCACGGCGCTGCTGCTGTTCGACGGCGTGCCGCAGAGCAACCCGCTGCGCAACGGCGCCCGCGAGGGGTATTTCGCTGACCCTTCGCTGATCGAGCGCATCGAAGTCATTTCCGGCGCCTCCGCCGCCCAGGGCCTCGGCGCCACCGGCGGCATCATCAACTTCATCTCCAAGACACCGCGCGAAACCGGCACCCGCCAGCGCGTCGAGCTGAAGTACGGCACCCAGGGCCACAGCGACGACGCGCTGTGGAAGGCCGCCTACACGCTGGAGCACAAGGGCAACTTCGACGCGCTGCTGCACGTCGGCGCGACGCTGCGCGGCGTGGGCGTGGACGGCGACGGCCGCCGCCTCGGCCTGGAGGCCGTGCAGGGCGACACGCAGGACTCGCGCGCCGACGACATCTTCCTGAAGCTGGGCCACGACTTCGGCGCCCAGCGCCTGCAGTTCTCGTTCAACAACTTCCGCCTCGAAGGCGATGGCGACTGGAAGCCGGTGCCCGGCAACCGCGCCACCGGCCAGCTCACCGGCGCCACGCCTGGCACGCCGCCGGGCAGCCCGCCGCGCAACGACGTGCGCACGGTCTCGCTGGACTGGAGCCACGCCGATCTGGCCGGCGGCCAGGCGCGCGCCCAGGTCTACAAGCAGGACTTCGCCGCCCTCTACGGCGCGACAGCTGCGACCACCTTCCAGGACACCCGCATCGCGCCGCAGGGCCAGCTCATCGACCAGTCCGAGGTGGTCGCCGACAAGGCCGGCGTCAAGCTGAGTTGGGTGCGGCCCGACCTCTTCGTCGAAGGCCTGGAGCTCACCGCCGGCCTGGACTGGCTGAAGGACACGTCCCAGCAGTGCCTGGCACTGACCAACCGCACGTGGGTGCCGCCGCTGAAGTTCACCAGCACCGCACCGTTCGCGCAGCTGGAATACGAACTGGGCCCGGTGACCATCCGCGGCGGTGCGCGCCGCGAGAGCGCCAACCTCAAGGTCGACAGCTACCAGACGCTGGCCTTTTACAAGAACACCGCCGTGCAGGGCGGCGAGCGCAGCTTCAGCCAGTGGGTCAAGAGCCTGGGCGCGGTCTGGCGCCTGGGTGGCGGCTGGTCCACCTTCGTGGCCTACAACGAGGGCTTCGGCGTGCCCGACGTCGGCCTGGTGCTGCGTGCGGTCAATACGGCCAACCAGTCGGTGGACAAGCTGATCTCGCTGGAGCCGGTCGTCACCGACAACCGCGAGGTGGGCCTGGCCTGGCGCGGCCGCTTGGGCAGCTTCTCGGCCTCGGTCTACGACTCGCGCTCCAAGCTGGGCTCGCAGATCCGTGTCGACGCGGCCACCGGTGTTGGCGGCGTGCTGCGCGTGCCGGTGCAGGTGAAGGGCTTGGAGTTCAACGGCGAGGTCAAGCCGCTGGCGGACTGGACGCTGAGCGCCAGCTACGCCCGCACCCGCGGCAAGACGGCCACACAACCCGATGCACCGTTGGACGTGAGCCTGGGCGCTCGTTCGCAGGGGCCTGACAAGCTGGTGATGGCCGCTGCTTGGCAGTTCGCGCCTAAGGGCAACGTGCGCCTGCAGGCCACGCGGCTGGCCTCGCGCCATATCAACACCGGCCGCATGGTCGGCACGTCGCGGCTGGAGGAGAACTTCGATGGCTACACGTTGGCTGACCTGGCGGCCACCCATGGCACGGCCTGGGGCGATTTCGGCGTCGGCATCGAGAACCTCTTCGACCGCCAGTACGTCGGCTACTACTCGCAGGCCAACCCGGCCGGCACCAACGACGACTACTTCGCCGGCCGTGGCCGCACGCTGACCGTCAGCTGGCGGCGCAGCTTCTGATGCGCCGCTTCTGGCTGAAGCTGCACCGCTGGCTCGCGCTTGCACTGGCCTTGCCGCTGATCGTCGTTGCGCTGCTGGGCAGCATCCTGGTCGTGCTCAAGCCGCTGGACCGTTGGCTCAACGCCGAGCTATTCAGCGTATCGGCCGGCCCGGCCGCGCTGGACCTGCTGGAGCGCACCCGCCGGCATTTGCAGGCCGAGTTCGGGCCTGAAGCGTCCTTCGTGTTGCGCCCGCCGCGCGAGGCTGGTGAGAGTCTGCGCGCGACGGTGCGCGGAAAGGCGTGGGAAGGCTTCATCTACCTCGACCCGCGCGACGCCCGCGAACTGGGCCGCCGCGGCGAACGTGAGGGGCTATTCAACTTCGTCTTCGAGCTGCACAGCTCGTTGCTGCTGAACGAGACCGGCAAGCCGCTGTTGGCCGTGCTGGCCTTGGCCTATTTGGTGCTGTTGATCGGCGGCTTGGTGCTGTGGTGGCCCAAACGCTGGAAGCAGGCCTTTGCGCTGACACTGGATCGCGGCGTATTGCGCGGGCTGTTCGACCTGCACCGCACCGCCGGCGCTCTGCTCGGCCTGCTGATCGCTGTGCCGGTTGCCAGCGGGGCCTACATGGCCTGGAAGCCGCTGTCCCAAGCGGTGACCTCGATGGCAGGGCAGACGCCGCGGACCCCGCCCAAGATCAAAGTCGGCGACACGGCCCTGCAGCCCGCCCCGCTGGATGCCCTGGTCGCGACGGCGATGGCCCGCTTCGGCGGCGCGCCCGTCGGCTACATCGCGCTGCCCGCAGGTGCGGCCAAGCCGGTGCGCGTGCGGCTGATGCTGGCCGACGACCCGCATCCCAACGGCCTGACCTCGGTCTGGATGCATCCGCTGACCGGCGCAGTGTTGCGGGCCGACCGTTGGAACGAGCTGGACCCCGGGGCGAGCGCCAACAGCGTCATCTACCCGCTGCACACAGGCGAACTCGGCGGCTTCGCGCTTGAGGCGGTGAACGCCGTGCTTGGTATCGCCTTGGCTGCGACGGGCATGACCGGGCTGTTGCTGTGGTGGCTGAGACGCTGATCCGCCATCAACTGATCCGCATAAGCCGTGTATTGGCTGTCGGTGATTGCCCCACGATCCTGCATAGCCGCGATGAGGCGGCAGGCGTAAGAGACCAACAAGGCAACCGACGTCTCTACGGGGAGAAGGGCCCCTCTGAGCTCGCTGCACGTTGCCAAGACGCCAACTTCCGCTGCCAGCGCAGAAGGGCAACTTCCTCGTAACCGCTGCACAGTGCCAACAAGATTCGGCGGTGCTTGCCGCGCACGATCAGTCGCTCCGCGGCTGCCAAACCTGCCAAGTCTTCCAGCGGCCGCATGAATTGGTGCGTGGGGCGCACGCGCGTACCAACAACATTCGCAGACTTGACGCGCACAAGAAGCCAACTTCCTGAACACCCCAAGGTGCGCTTCGACCCCTGTCGCGCGTCAATGGAAGCCTAGCCACGCCAGGGGAGCACGGCATTAAGTTCGCGCAGCCGTTTCACGCGCAAAAAGCAAACTTTTCTGCGCGCACAAAACTCAAACTTTTGTTGACGCTTCGGAGTTTGGACATTCATACCTAGCAAGTTTGCTAGCTACGACCGAATATACACGCCAGAACTCAGGCCGGCGGAGACGCAAAAAATAAGCGCGCAGCCTCCTGGAGGACTGCGCGCATTTGAAGAAAAGGCTTGATCTATCGGCGCCAGAACGGCTACCGTGGAACGATGTCCAACTCTTGAAAGCGCAAACGGAGCCCGCCAACCACGACCGCTCCGTTGCTGATCGACCCTTCCTGCACAAAAGTTTCGACCTGCTTTGATCCTACGTTCAAAACGCGACGTAGTCAAGGCACGGGAATGCTTTTGCCTGTCGATCCCGCGCTTAGGTCGCGACGATGAAGCAAGCAGCGAGTCCCGGTGCGCCTTCCAAACTCGGATGGGCCAAAGCACTTACCAGCTCTGGCGATCAATGGATCACGGAGTCATATAAGTCTGGAATCCAGTCCATCATTTTAATGTCCGCCATGGACTGGATTGTTAGCCATGCGCTTGAGTTAGATCCCACAATCGAAAGATTCAATTATTTGCGAGACGCATGCCGACCTCGTAAGCGCAAAGATGCACCCACGCCACGATGGCAGTTTTGGGTGAAACCCAGGGCCGGTGATCAGTACTTGCTGGAGGTTCTCGAACGGAACCGCAGGCGTTCAGACAAATCCACTTCCAGGCGCCATCGTCAATGTTTTATTGATGACCTGCCGGAACCGGAAATTGGCGTTAGCAACATGGGCGCCGTCGCTTACTTGGCTTCCACGTGGTTTCATAGCACGGCCCACGAAGAATCGGCAATTCTAAGGATCAGCGCTGACGGACAGGTGCGCACGCTTAAACAGATGTTCGAGCAGGTGCGCGGCAACCATGCAGTTTTTGTGAGCGCTGTGCTCCGTTTGCACATTGTCGGATCAATCTCCACCAATCTTGAAAGCCGCCCTCTGGGTTGGCTGACACACATTTCGGTCAATGTGGTGAGGCCAACTTGACAAAAGGGCTCACTCGAACAAACGTTTCGGCGTCACTGATTGCGTTGCTTGTCGATGTAATTCCAGAGCCTGGGCGGCAAACCGATAGATATAACGCCCTAAGCGAGTATATCGATGGCAAACCGATCAAATATATAGAAGCCACTCACCATGTAAATCGATCAGATGTGCTCCAAATGTTTCGCGCGGCGCTCGAGCGGCACGCAGATGGCAGACTCTGGGGATACCGCGTCTGCAAACGATGGTCGCAAGTAAAAAAGCGGAAGAAGAGGGCGTCGAGTAAGACGAGCGCTGGGAAGTTTGAACATTGGCTGGAATCGCTCAAGCCCGAGCATGCCGCTTTTATGGTTCGAGTCTTTTCGGTGGCAAAAGAGAGCAAGCGTCTAAATTGCGCGAAATATTGGCGAAATGTAGTTGTTCCTTTTCTGAAGGACACTGAGAACGGACCGGGATATACGAAAACGAACTATCCACTCAAGAACAGAGACCTTGGTGCCGAAGCATTTCGAAGGCATTTGAAGAAGGCAGCTGCACCCAAGCTTAGCGTGCTGGCCACAGCGGCAGAAGCGATTGGCGCAACCGCACTCAATCCGCTGATGCGATTTGCACGCCCACTCGACTTCATTCAAATCGACGAGTGTGAAATCGATTTCGTCCGCACCGTCCGGGTGGTCGATGCGAGGGGCACCGTGCTGTGGATACCTACTTCTGATATTACGATTCTTGCGGCTCGGGACGCCTGTTATCCAATTGTCTGGGGATTCATTGTTTTCTATCACAAGGTGGTCTCAGAGGAAGATATGTATGACTTCCTCATCACCTTCAATCAGAGATGGACTCCCAGGCGAATCAAGAGCGGTAATGCTCAATACGCAGTCGGTGCGGCTATGCCGACGGGACGTTTCCCGGAGTTCATTGGCGCCCAATTCTCAGCACTGATGGCCGACCGGGCGCTGGCACATAAGGCTTATTCGTTCACGCACAGCGCTCGCCGGGCACATGGGTTCTCGTTGAACCTGGGACCGGCGTACCGTTGGATCGTGCGGCACACCATGGAGGGAACGTTCTCGATCATGGACACCACGCACGTCCATCAAGAGGCAGCGACGCTGGGGACTGGGCCGGATGATCCGCGCAGAGAGCATGCCTTCACAGTCGCGGTCGATCAACATATCGAAGAAGCCGAGTTGCTCGACCTGCTCTCAGTGGCCTTCGCGGACTTCAACGGGGCGCGTCATGGTGGTCCCAGCGGGCTAGAGCAGTTGGAGAACTACTTGAAGTTCGACAAGAACTTCATGGTGCGCACGCTGCCACCTCCGCTTCCCAATGCGCCACCGCTGTACGTCATCGTCGTCAACTTAAGAGTCAGAGCAAGTGCCACTGGGAACTATGTCCATCATCACGGGACCTGGCGTGGAGGAGCGCTGAACAGCTTTGCACCCGAGACCGTGGTGCAACTGCACATCGACAGGCAAGACATCCGAGCGCCACAGCTTTACTTCGAAGGTGTCGACCATGGCTTCGTGACTGCCGAGAAGCGGTGGAACGGGGATCATCCGATTCTGTATTCCTCTCTGGTTGCGGCGTCGCGGCGCTACGCCATAACCAAGGCCGACAACGGCCAGGACTCTCATCCTGACTACCTGTCGGCGCTGGAGCGTGCGGAGCAGAAAGTCGCGGTGACCAAAGGCAGCAGGCGCAATTCACCCTCGAAGGATGCCAGTTTGCTCGCTGACTTGCGGCGCCAGACCCCGACGGACCAACCGCCCGAAATTGATTCAGAACGAACACCTGGCACCGAGGTGAAAGAAGGCAAGAAGAGTTCCGTGCCTTCTCGGATTTCGGTCCCGCAGCCGCTACCGACCCAATTCCAGTTCGACGAAGAATTGCTTCAGCGAATTGCGGCACTAGGGTCAGTTTCGAGGGAGCGGAACGATGACCAGTGACGAATCAGCCAAGAAGCCAAAACTTAGCGAGTGGCAATCCAGCATCATTCAGCGGATTCGGAATGAAGGGATGCAGTTGATTTCGAATCCGGGAGCTGATCTGTTGCTCGCAACAATTGTCCTGGCGCTCGAGCGACGTTGGCGGGGAATCATCGTCACCGCGTTCACAACGTTTGGGAAGACGTTGGGAATCGAGTGGGCAATGTTGCAGCTTCCGAAATTACTCGGAACCGTCGTCCCGTGGTTGTCTGTCGAAACCCCTGACAAGAAAGTATTCAAGTCGCCTACCGCCTTCTTGGACATGATGGTCGCGGAAGCAAAAATAGAAGCGCCATCCCGGAATTCTGTGAAGCGAATGGATCAACTCGCGAAGCACTTCACAAATCTGGCAGCTCGTTCAAAAGCTCGGTCATTCATTTTAGTAGTTGACGAAGCGCAAGAGATGAAGCTTGACGACTACGAGTTGCTCAAGCTCATTGGCAATCTGAAGAAAAAGAGGAAGACGCTGCTGATGGTCGTGCTGATTGGTCAGCCCGGACTGGCGTCGCTGCGATCACAGCTATTGGAAGCGAAACCGATCGATGCAGATCAACTGTATGAGCGCTTTGCAAAACGCGTGATTCGCTTTCCCGGCATCCGGTCGGAGAAAGAGCTTTTGGCGTTCATCACAAAATTTGAGGCAGAAATAGAGGTGAACGGAAATTCAGTCGTTGCGAGCTTTGTTCCTATAGCGGTTGACGCAGGCTTCTCGCTGGCGACAATCGTTCCGAGACTGTGGGAAAGAATATGCGCACAAGCATCGGCGTCACAGCAAGCGACGGGTGTTGAAATTGGCATTGGGCACGTCGTAGAAATTATCGCCTTCCTGCTTTCGGACATGGCGCTGATAGACAAGGTTGATCTGCAGATTTCCAATGAGATGCTAGATCTTTGCATCAGGAATTCCGAGTATCCGAGTTCAATCATCAACCAATAGCGAAGCCCAAATAATGTCTCGCGCGAGGTATGATGAAGAAGGCTCAGCCGAAAAACTCATTTGGCTGCCCAATATCGTGCGGCCTTACGAATCGCTTGCGTCCATGGCGGTCAAGCTCTGCTTCATCTCAGAGGAACGACCGAAGCAATTCTTCCCAAGGCTCGTCAAATTGATGGGATGTGATTTTAATGAGTCAGCAACACTGACAACATCCCGCCTGGAAAAACTCCAATCACTAACTGCGGAGAGCCCCAAGCTGCTGAGGTTGTCGGGACAGCTTCCAATTCCAGCCGGCTTGGATCAATTTCTGGATCACGCCGAGCCTAAGGCCAGAAGGCTCCATTTCTGCAGTGATTGCATGGCCGAGGGCTATCACTCAACTCTTCATCAATTGACTTGGCTCAATCGATGCTTCAGGCATCGGACTGAACTGAAAGCGGCACCTCGCGGCTTGGCGTCGCTCGGATTCTTGTATTCGAATTGGTTTGGGCCAACCGCAGAGTGGCCCCAGCGTACCGACCCGTGGGAATGGGACGCGTTTTCACGACGGGACTACCTTGGTTTGGTGCCAGAAATTCTCAGGGACGTCGGTGTGGTATGCCGAGCCAACAAGATGGGGGGATTAGCGCTTCAAAAGGGGGCGCAGATCTCGGGGAGCGACAGTGCGAGACTCCGGGTGCTCGCGCTGTCGGCCACAACGCGACACGGGGCCATCTCACCTTCGACGGCAGCACTGTTGGGCACCGAGGACTTTGAGCTCGTCAGGGTAGCGCTTCCGCTGCGGTCCTCGGCCGTGCAGACGCTTTTGAGCCGAGCTGATCTGCCGACCCTGGTCGCAGCCAGGCTGGAGTCCAACCTTGCCGCCGGCGGCTCCTCACCGTGGATCGCAGAGATGCGCAAGGGCATCCGCGCGGGTTGCGTCGAACATTCCCAGTGCATTCGGTTGCTGTGTGCTTGCGTTTACCGGTGGCAGAGCATCTGGCCTCATCGAAGCGAAGCCGGCCGCTCGTCAGAGATCCTGCACGACATCTTGTCGGTCAGCGGCCTCGAAACCTGTCCTGCGGTGCGGTTGATCGAGCGTCTTGCCTCCATGCGAATGGCGGACAGCTTTCGAGGTCGACGTTCGGCACCATGGTTCTCGTGGAGCAATCCGGAGCAAGCGGTTGGCAAATGGCTCTACCGTTCCAGGATCATCGAGACCAAGCGTCCCCCGCCCACTGACCCGGCGACCGTGCGGATGTTGGATCTCATGGTCGAGTTCTGGGTCAAGACGAGACTGTCACAGTCGTTGCGCCATCGTCAGCAGGATGCGCTGGCGAAGCAGGGCACTGGTTCACTTGCCGAAGCCAGCGCCGGTTTGAGCGGTATCAACACGTCGTCCTGCGAGGCCGTCCTGCACATCGACTTCATGAACCACGCCTTGTTTGTTGAGGAAAACGGGCAGGGCTATGTGCTAGTCGGGATGCCGAGAGTGTGCTTGGCGCCAGACTCGTTCTCCGCGGCACACTTCGAGTCGCTGAAGACTGCGGTCACGCGAATCGAGGTGGCCAGTGAGCTGGAGTGGCCGAGCGACAAGTTTGTCCGCGCCAGTCCGGTGCCGGCTGTGCTCAGGTCGCGAATGTGCAGCCCTGGTGACCCATCTCCAGCTGGCTTAGCTGATTGAGCTGCCACGGGCTCACGCGGTGATCCGGTTAGGGTGGGCAAAATTCAGCCAACACAGCATTCACCGCCGCC
Source organism: Roseateles sp. FW305-36 (assembly GCF_058787015.1). NCBI lineage: Bacteria > Pseudomonadati > Pseudomonadota > Betaproteobacteria > Burkholderiales > Sphaerotilaceae > Roseateles > Roseateles sp. FW305-36. The sequence goes on from NZ_JBYSZK010000001.1 coordinate 867,286, forward strand.
CTTGAAGACTCTCTACCTTTTCCCTGACACCAACGTCTTTCTTCAGTGCAAGCCGCTGGACCAGCTGAGTTGGGCGGCCATGGGCGATTTCGACGAGATCGAACTGGTTGTGACGAGGCCAGTGCAGAAGGAGATCGACTCACTGAAGGGAAAAGGAAACTCAAGGCAGGCCTCTCGAGCTCGAGCTGCTGCCAGCCTGATCGATCTTCTGCTGGATTGCGAGGATCACCGGCACAGAGTGCGGGACGGAAAACCTGTCGTGCACCTGCGACTCGATCTGCTGCTGCGCCCAGAGAAGCCGCAGCCAGACAGCCTGGACTATGAGCAGCACGACGATCAACTCGTAGGCATCGTGCTTGGATACCAGAACGTGCATCCCGACGCCGTCGTCAAACTCTTGACAGACGACAGCGGCCCCAAGTTCAGCGCCAAGACCGTCGGCGTGCAGTTCCAGTCAACACCCTCCGAATGGTTGCTGCCGCCGGAGGAGGACGAAGCGACCAAGCGTGCCAACGTATTGAAGGCGGAGCTGGACCTCTACAAACGCCAGGAGCCCAACTTCAAAGTGACGTTGAAGAAGCCCCAGGGTAGCCGGCTAGAGATCAGCGTCGACAAGTACGAACCGCTGACTGCGGAAGAAGTCGACAGCCTGATGACCCGTCTGCAGGAAGATCACCCGCTCGTGACAAACTTCTTCGAGGCCCAGCCGAAGCAGCATGTGCCTAAGGGTCCTTTGGACCTTGCCGCCCTGGCGATCCCAGTGGAGGCGGGCATGCAGCCGATGGCACCAGCGGATATCGAGCACTACCGCAAGCGGTACGACGAATGGCTGCAAGATTGCAGAGCGAAGTTGACGAACCTTCCCAAGGCGCTCCAGCAGCAACTGGCATGGCCGGAGATCAGCGTCACCGTGGAGAACGTGGGATCGCGACCTGCAGAGGATGCGTTGGTCGTCGCTGAGTTCGAAGGGCCGTTCGGGATTGGTCTACCCAAGAGAAAGTCTGACGACGAACCGGAACGCTCGCCTTACCAGAGGGGCACCGAACTTGCCAATCCTCCCCGAGCCCCCGAGACAAGGGCGATCGGAAAGGGTGCCTCCTCCATGGCCTCGCTGATCAAGCGAAGCAGTTCTTCCCTGGTGGATTCGAAGGTGACGTTGCCGCACGTCTACAAACCACCGGAACTCAGGGATCCCAACGCGTTCTATCTGAAGGTCGGCAGTCGCGGGGCGCCACTGCAGCGGATCGTGTACTCGTGCGATCAGTGGCGTCACGGACAAAGGGCCGAAGACTTCGATTTCGAGTTGTGGTTCCACACCAATCCCGGCACTCATTCAGGCGTAGTCAAGTTCGGAGTGCATGCGGCGAACCTGACTCAACCTGTGAGAATCAACCTGCCGGTGTCGATCACTGTCAACCCGGTCTCGTGTCTGACGTATGCCACCGCGATGGTCGCTGCCGTCAAAGGCCCGTCTCGCTATCGCCTGGCAATTACTGAGTGACACCTGATGGCGCTGGCCATCCAGGGATAAGTGGGTCGCTACCTCGCGCCATTGCTCAGTCGCCGGCTGATGCCGCGGCGAGCCAATCCGAGCTATTTGCGGCAGCCTGTGCAAGTGTCCATCGCGTTAGTTGATTGGGCCCTGCATCGTTCCGAGCAGAATGCACCATGACCGACGAACCACCCTTCCATAGATATTCAACGGTTGCTCGGTCCTACCTTGCGAGGGCGGAAGAGCATCTCAAAGCGTTCCAGGATGAGGGCGACGTCGCACGCTTCTTCTACGCGGCCCTGGAGCTCCGATACGGCATCGAGGCAAGACTTCAGGAGTACATCGACGCCGCGCTCCGTTCGTTGAAGCAGGAGCCGTCAGACACGTCAGCGTACGTGGCGACCAAGCTGATGCAACAACTGAAGAAGTTGAACCCCGATGCGGACAAGGTCCAGGGGATTCGCATTGCCGAAGAAGGCTCGGGCGCTTTGGCGTTCTCAGGACATTACACGCCAGTGACCCCTCGGTTGGCCAAGATTCACGGCATGCTTGGGGAACTGCTGCACTACAAGTTCTTTGGCAACAACAAGAACTGGTTTATCAAGGGGGCCTCACGTGGTCCTGGCAAGCAGACGCTGACTGACCATGCGGCGCTTCTACAGGAGGCCATCGAAGAATTGAGGATGGCTACTAGCGGAACTATCTTGCATTCCAGCTTCATCAAGGCTGCCGTCCAATCAGCGTTGGACGAAGGCCCTCCAGCTGAGGCAGTCGACGAATAGTTCCAAGTCCCGAAGGCCCGTAGAGCAGCAAACGCTGCTGTTTGCGCGCCGAAGTCCGGGTAGCGTCGAGCATTGAGGGCAGGGGCTTGGACGGCAACTTTTGCCCTTCGCAGGATGCCCGCTCGAAGAGGCTCAGGCTGTGCCTCCAGGAGCCAGCATCGACGCATTGATCGCCCCGGCCGTGGTGTCGCCGTCCTCGAAGATGACCAGGAACCAGAAAGACTGTTCAGGAGCGCCGAGGAGTTCCTTCAACTCGCTCGCCGGCTTGGCGAACTTGCTCTGGATCTCGGGTCCAAGCGCCGCGGCCTGCGCCAGACGCTCGCGAGGAACCGCCTCAAACGACGGATCGCCGTCGCTCAGATCCAGCAAAACGACCAGGTCGTTGGACTTGTAGTGGCGCTGGGCGGCCTGGGCGAACTCGAACACACGGTGGTCGATGACTTCGCGAAGTCGGGCGGGGATGTGCGCAAGCAATGGCTCTCCTTTGTGACAGTAGTCAATCTTCCACCCAACGTGCCTTCTGAGCTGACAAGCCCGGCCCTGCGCCGGACCTTAAGCGTTCCTTAAGGCACCGCCTTGAACACTGCGCGCCGTTTTGAACGGCTCACCTGTGTTCGTGACTCCAGACCCTCTGGCCCAGCCATCGGCCCATCCCCTTAGCCGCCCTGGCGCTCCCGCGGCCAAACCACTCTCCATCGACCGGGCGCAGCAAGACGTGTTGGTCCTGCTGATGGGCCTGGCCGCGCTCGCCCTGTGGGAGTGGTCTCGCTTGGACCTGCCGCTGGTGCGCCTCTATGCGACGGAGCAGGGCTTTGCCTGGCGCGATCATTGGCTGACGGCCAAAGTCCTGCATGACGGGGCGAGGCTCGTCGGCTGGGCATTCTTCTTTACGCTTTTGGCGAGTGTCTGGCGTCCGAGGTTGCTGCTCCCGGAGGTGCCCAGACGCGAGCGCATCTGGTGGATCCTGACGACGTTGGTCTGCGTCGCACTGATCCCGCTGATGAAGCGCGTCAGCACCACGAGCTGCCCGTGGTCCCTGGTCCAGTTCGGCGGCGAGTTCGCGCGGTACGTCCCGCATTGGGTGCTCGGATCGCAGGACGGCGGCCCCGGAGGTTGCTTTCCGTCTGGGCATGCATCGACAGCGTTCGCGTTGCTACCTGGCTGGTTTGCGATCAGGGACCATGTGCCACGCGCGGCCCGCCTCTTCCTTGCGGTTGTTATCACCTGCGGCGCGTTGCTCGCCTGGGTCCAGATGATGCGCGGCGCTCACTACTTGAGCCATTCGCTGTGGACTGCCTTTATCTGTTGGACGGTCAGCGTCATCAGCTGGCATGGGTTGCAGGCGTGGCGTGACCGGAAGCGCCTCGATGGCCAGCCTGCACGCGAGGTCCTCCCGTGAAGCGGGTCGTCGACTGGCTCTATCCAGATCCGTCGCGACCGCTCACCCAGGTCTGGATCTCGGCGATGTGGATGGGGCTGGTCGCGAACTGGCCGTTGTGGAAGCACCTGCAAACGCTTCCGGATCTCAGCGGAGCGCGCGGCCTGGTGTTCATCGTGGCCTTCGCCGGCATGGTGACGGCCGCGACCGGCGCATTGTTGAGCCTTCTGGCTTGGCCGCGTTTGATCAGGCCGGTGCTGACCGTCCTGCTGGTGGCATCCGGCTCGCTGGCGTACTTCATCCACAGCTACGGCATCGTCTTCGATCCGACGATGGTGGTGAACCTGGTCCAAACGGACGTCCGGGAGACGCGTGATCTTCTGAGCCTGCGGCTACTGCTGACCGTCCTGGTCATCGGGCTCGTGCCGGCTGCCTGGCTGTGGATGCAGGCCAGGGCTCCTAGCCAGCCTCTCCTCAAGCGGGTGGGTGGCAACCTGGCCAGCCTCTTCCTGGGGCTCGCGGTGATGGTGGCCTTGGCGCTGGCGGTGTTTGCGGACCTGTCCTCAACGATGCGCAACCACAAGTCGTTGCGATACATGGTGACACCGCTGAATGCCGTCTACTCGGTCACGGCCGCGGCCGTACGAAGCCAGGCCGCGCCCGGTGGCCCACCAGAGGTCATCGGCGCGGATGCCCATTTGTTGCCGCGGCCGGAAGGGACCAAGCCACCGCTGCTGCTGCTGGTCGCCGGCGAAACCGCGCGCTCGATGAACTTCAGCCTCAATGGCTACGGGCGCCAGACAAATCCGGAACTGGCCAAGTTGCCCGTGGTCAGCATGCGCGACGTCACGTCCTGCGGCACGGCGACCGCCGCCTCCTTGCCTTGCATGTTCTCGCCGCTCGGGCGGTCTCGCTTCGTCGATCTCAAGGGAACTCAGGAAAACCTATTGGACGTTCTCCAGCGCGCCGGCTTGGCTGTGCTTTGGCTGGACAACCAGAGTGGCTGCAAGGGATTGTGCGACCGGGTTCCCAACAGTCCGACGTCGAAGCTCCCCGAGGGTGCAAAGCCTCTGCCCGAGATGCTGTGCACCAGGGATGCGATGGGCGAGTCGGAATGTTTCGACGAGGCGCTGCTGCACGAACTGGACAAGCGCATCGCGACGCTGGATCCGCAGCGGCTCCAGCGCGGCCTGGTGCTGGTCATGCACCAGATGGGCAGCCACGGGCCGGCCTACTTCAAGCGGTCGCCAACTGATCTGGAGCTCTTCAGGCCGGAATGCCAAAGCAACGCGCTGCAGCAATGCAAGCGGGAGGAAGTCGTGAACGGCTACGACAACACCATCGCGACGACCGACCGGCTTCTGGCCAGGTCGATTGGCTGGCTGCAGACGCAGTCGGAGAGGTTCGATGCAGGGATGCTGTACGTGTCCGACCATGGTGAATCGCTGGGCGAGAACGGGCTCTACCTCCACGGGATGCCCTACGCCATGGCGCCGCGTGAGCAAACCCAGGTACCGATGATTCTGTGGGTGCCTGCCGGCGGGGACCTCGACCGCTCACTGAAGCCCGGGTGCTTGGCGGCCCTGCGTGACCGGTCTGCGTCGCACGACAACCTGTTCCACACCGTGATGGGATGGGTCGGTGCGCGAGCAGACGTCTACCAGCCCGCACATGACCTGCTCGCCGGATGCCGTTGATGGCTGGTGAATCCTGGGTTGGTCTGCTTGAGAAGCATATGAAGGGCGAGAACCAGATGAACCTAGATCGAAGGACCCGCGTCGCCCTCGTTGGGCTCATAGCCATGGCGGCACTCTCTGCGAGCGGGCAGGCGCCGGAGCCCGACCGGTCACCCGGCGCAACGCTCTCGGACAAGTCTGCGGCGCTGTTTGGCAACCAACCAGGCCACAGGTTCAACGGCACTCCGCTAGCGGCCGCAACGGTTCCGCCGCGCACAGACACGCTGACCCTGACGATCGCTCCCGGGAAGGGTGTTCAGGTGAGGACTCAGGTTGATGCCAGCCAAGGGTTCGTATTCCAGTGGACGGCGACTGCCGACCTGCTGATGGACATGCATGGCGAACCGGCTGAATCGACTGAGACCTACACGGCGTATGCCATCGGCGCGAAGCGGCGGCAGGCGTCGGGGACATTCGTCGCCCCGTTCTCAGGCAAGCACGGCTGGTACTGGCAGAACCCCAGCCTGGATCCCGTCACGGTGAAGGTGGTCGTGACCGGGTTTCAGAAGGATCTGCTGCGGGCGATAAATCGGTAGAAGCATCCTTAACGCCATGATCACCAACCCCCACAAGGGCCGCACAGGCTTGGACCGGATCGCTCATGCTTTCGGCTACTCAATGTCAGGCCTGGCCGACGCTTTCAAGGGCGAGAGCGCGTTCCGCCAGGAGGTCGTGCTAGCGATCGTCTTGGTGCCGCTGGCGCTATGGCTGGCGAGCGACTGGGCGCAACTCATGCTGATGATCGGCTCGCTGATGATCGTGCTCATCGTTGAATTGCTCAATTCGGCCATCGAAGCGACGGTCGACCGCATCTCGTTCGAGCATCACCTGCTGTCCAAGCGCGCGAAGGACATGGGCAGCGCGGCCGTGCTGCTCTCGCTCGGATTGGTGTCGTTGGTCTGGGGCTCGGTGATCTGGGTGCGCCTGGACGAGGCGTTCTGAGGCTCGCGGCCACGGGTGGCTGGGAAGTCAGCGTGCCCGGGAATAGGCAAGAGGCGACTGCGCAACGGCAGTCGCCCTGGATGGACAGACATCTGCCCAGCCTGCTACTTCTTCTTCGGGTCGTGCTTGTGGATCGGCAGCGTCGGGTGCTTTTTCGAGTTCTCCTCGTCGACGTGGCGGCGGCGGTCGTCCGTCCCGTCTTCCTTCTTCGGCTTGGGGCCAGGCTTGATGTGATAGGTCATCAGTTCATGCTTTCGTGTTGCACAGCCACAGTGGCTGCAACAGTGATTTAGCCCCTGCGCGCCTCATCTCACAATGCTCGAAATAGAGGGCTTGAAACGGCGAGCCGCGCCTCTATTTCGGGCCGCGCCGCCGACGGCGATCTCCGAGTGGGACTGGCTTAACTCCCGTTTTTGGCCTCCGGCAAGAGGTCGCCGATGTCCTCAGGCGAGGCCAGCGCTAACTGGAACTCCGGTGGCAGATCGCGCTTCAAATCCACCGCCACGCGGAGATCCTGCAGGACGTACATCGCCAGGCTGCGTCGCACCCTCAGGCGCTTGGCACGGGCGCCAGGGAACATCTCGGACGCGATCAGGTTCTGCTGGGGCTCTGTGAGGCTGGGATGGGGCACAAGACGCAGATCCACCATGCGCGTCCAGCCGGTGTCACGGTCCTCGGCGGCCTCAGGGGGGCGTGCCGCATCGACGCCTTCTGCGGCCTGCACGCGCGACAGGACGAAGTCCCGGAAATCGCGACGTTCGGTGCACCACGCTCGCATGTGCCAGCGCCGCGGCGCGCGAACCAGAGCGTGGGGGAACACGATTCGCGGAATTCCCTCCGGATGGTTCATGGATCTGTAGAGGATCTTCACGCCGGTGCCCGCCCTGGCGGCCTGCAGCACGGAGGAGAACACGCCGGGATGCACGGCGGTCAGGTCAATCCGGGCGTCATGAAGGCAGGGCAAGAGCGCATCGGCGCCCCCAGGCGCGGACGAAACCAGCTTCAGGTAGGCGTCCGGGGACTGCCTCAGGTTGGAACGTGGGGCAGGGGAGGCCCAGACGATGGGGCCCCGCTTGTTGGGCCGCTTGATCAAGGCGCCAAGTCGCTCGATGAGTTCAGCGAGCAGCCGGCTGGCCCAGACCGGCTTGACACCCAGGAACTGCCGGATCCGGGCGTTGTCCAACTCGCCTTCCCATCGGAGGATGGTTTCCAGATCTGCCAGCCGATCTGGCGCTCGTTCCTCGACGACGTCGTCTGATGCCATGAGTCGCCTCGGTAAAAGTGATGTTGACAGTTAGTCTAGACCATAACTTATATTAGAAGCTAATGAACATCTTCGACCGCCTCCCCCTAGGCCTGTTCGGTCCGCTGACTGGGCGGAACGGTCGTCGGATGTGGGATCTGATCGGGCGCCTGGCCCAGCAGTTCTTCGGGCCGGACTGCATTCCTCCCTACGCCGAGGGTTATCTGCATGAGCAGATCACCAAGGAAATCGAGCGGTTTCTGCTGGACGCTCAATGGGAAGACGAAGAGCGCGGCGAGATCCTGACCACCCCGCTCAACAGCCAGGCCAACAACCTGCAGGAGCGACTGGTCAGCACTGGCTGGCTGATCGAGGACCGGGTCGGCGCGCGCGTATTCGTGAGCATGCGGCCCGTGGTGGCACGGTTTTTTGAGACGGTTCACCAGTTTGTCGAGGATGGCCCGCCACTGATCGGCGGCAATGTGCAGTTGGTGTTCAACCAGTTGCGCAGCGTTGTCGAGTCGCCGCGGGAGCAGGCTCAGGGGTTCATTTCCGCGGCCCAGTTGTGCGTCAGGCTGATCCATTCCCTGTCCGCCACCACCCTGCGCGCGCGAGATCTGATCAAGGAGCTGTTGCGCGAGAGCGAGACCCCGGCCTTCGTGAGGCGGTTCTTCGGCGAACACATTTCCGAGTTGTACGTCCGGGACTTCAAGAACCTGCGGACGGAAAACCATCCACTGCGCCTGCGCGGGGAGATCCTGGACATGGTGAGCCAGGTCACCACGGATCCGGTCGCGCGGGCCGAGCTGCTCGCGGGCTATGCCGCGATTGCCAAGAGCAGCGAAGTGCCGGAGCAGATGTTGGACCGCGACATCCGGCGCTTCGAGCGACTCATTGACGTGCAGCAGTTCATCGACCGCATGGACCAGGTGATGGAGCAGGCGGGCCGCATCGCCGCCAGCCACCTTGAGTACAGGCTCAAGGCGACTGACCGCATCGAGTCGACCATCGAAGACACCATCCGCGCCCTTCAACGGGCCGAGACGCTGGGCATCGACGTCGAAGGATCGTTGTTCACGCCGGCTGGCTTGGTCTCCGAAGCCCGCCTGCGCCTGCCAACGCCAGCGCCGGTCAAGCAAGTGCGCCAGCCGATGCGCAAGCGAGAAATGACCTTGCAGGAGCGTGCTGCCCAGTTGCTGAGGCGGGAGATGACCCAGCACCGGGATTCTTCGCCGAAGGTCTTGCAGGCCTACGTGGCGAGTCACCTCAAGCCGGGTGAGACGCTGCCGGCGAACAGCCTTCCGGTCGACAAGGTAGAGGACGCCGTTGCTTTCCTGGCGCTGGTTCATATCGGCTCCATCTCCAGGCATGCGCCACGAGCCATCCAGCAAAACCCGTTGCTTCGGCGGATGGACTTCGAAGTCGAGCTCCTGCCGTTTCCGGCCCGAGTTCAGACACCGCTCTTCGACGCGCCGGATTTCGTGATCCGCAGAAAGGGTTCCCATGCCTCGTAACTGGCTATCGCTCGCCGAGAGCACCGAAGGCGACTATGTCGTCGCGGACTTCCAGCAGGCCCTCCACCAGTTGGTGACGCAGCAATGCCTCTATGCCAGGTTTCTGCACCAGAGCGTCGCCTACCGGCTGATCTGCGCATTCCGCGACGACTTCCAGGACGCCGTGGGGCTGCAGGGCCTGCGCTTGGGGTTCAAGGACAACTGGCAGTTCTGTTTTGTGACTCAAGAGGTGACGAAGCCGCAGCTGATGGACAAGAGGGACACCCAGTTCCTGCTGGCGCTGCGCCATGCCTATCACCTCCAGGCAACGGGCGGCGCCCTCAATGAACTCGGCGAAGCGCACGTGGGGCTGGTCGAGTTTCAGGAGGGATACAAGGCGCTGACGGGTCAGGACATCGACGTCCGGACCAAGTCGATCGAGCCACTTTGCAAGATGGCGTTTCGCCAGGGCTTGGCCAAGCTCGTCGATACGGAGGACGGTGACGTGCAGCCGCATGCCATCCTCATTCTTCCTGGCATCGCCGAAATCCTCAGCGAGCAGGCCATCGGGCGGTTTGGTGCGGCACTGAAGGCGAGCATGCCCGCCGCCAACGATGCCGTGGTCGAGCCGAGCGGGGATGCCGAATGAAGCACCTCATCGCGGTCCACCTGGTGCAGTTCTCGTTCTGGGACTACGAAACCTTCGTGCTGTCCAACGGCGGCACTGCGTTCATCGGTCCTAACGGCGCGGGCAAGACCAGCCTTGTGGACGCCGTGCAGATCGCGCTGATTGGCGCGAATGGCAACAGCATGCAGTTCAACGCCCAGTCGGTGCATGCCAACGCGCGCTCGCTGCGGGACTACGCGCTGGGCACGATGCGCTCAGGCGATGGAGATGCAAGCCTTCAGACGCGCAAGCGGGACGAGGCGACTTCGTACATCACGCTGGTGTTCCAGGATGAGGTGTCCGGCGAGACGTGCAGTGCTGGCCTCGCAATGGAGAGCAGCGCCAAGATGCGGGACGAGGTGATCCTGGGCCTGTTCGTGCTGCCGGGCGTGATGTTGACGCTGGACCACCACCTCGAGGACCTTGGGGCGACGGGCAAGGCGCCGATGGACTGGGACCTCTTCGCGGCCCAGGCGCGGCAGCTGTCGGGCAAGGCGGGCCGAACACCCACGATCACCAAGAAGCCAGAGACCTACCTTGAGGAACTGCTCCACCATCTGTCCGACCAGAAGAAGGGCATCGACCCGCGCAAGTTCCTGAAGGCGCTCAGGCAGAGCCTGAAGCTCAAGGACATCCAGAGCGTCAACGACTTCCTTCGGCAGAACCTGGTGGAGGCGACCAAGATCGACCGGTCGAGCACGCTGCGGTTGATGCAGACGTACAGGAACATCATCGATCAGATCGCGCTTGTGAACCTGCAGCTTTCGCAGCTCGACTCCCTGACGGGCCGGTATGACAACGTGGCACGCCTGCACAAGACCAAAGCTGTCGTCGAAGCCGTCCGGCTGGCGCTCCTGGTCGAGTCGTCGGATGCCGAGGTGGCCCGATTGACCGGGCTTCAGGACAGTCTCAGCGGCCAGGCGGCGATCGGTGCCAAGGCGCTAGAGACCGCAAAAGCCGACGTGGCGTCGACTTTCAGGACCTACGAGGAACTGTTGGGCGCGCTCAATCGCGATCCGGAGGCCAGCCAGCCAGAACAGGCAAGGCAGCTTCAACAGGCCATGGCCAACGCAAGTGCTTCCGCTCAGCGCGAGGTGGAGCAGCTTGAGTTCCAGATCGCCGATGCACTCCAGCAACTTGTGATCGCCTTTGAGGCCGCCGATCGCGACGTCCATGAAGCGGCCTATCAGGCACTCAAGGCTTGGGACGCGCGGCGCAACAGGAACATCCGACCTGACGCAGGTCAGGTTTCAGAAGCGCTGCAGTTGCTGAGGCGATCGCAGGTCAGCCTGGAAGGGCTCTTGAAGACCCGTGGGGCCGAACTTGCTCGGGCGGAGCGGGCGAAGACGGCCGTGGCTAACAAGCTCCATTCGGCGGCCAAAGGGCGCAACATCAAGGACGAGAACATTGCGGCCGCACTGAGGCTCTTTGACGACAAGGGCATCGGCTGTCGCACCGCGGCCAGCGTGCTGACGTTGAAGGACACCAGTTGGCAAGAAGCCGTCGAGACGCTGATGGGCGGCACGCGGTACGCGATCCTTGTCGATGAGAAGAGGGAGGACGACGCGATCGGCCTTGTTCGCAAGTACCAGATCCCTGAGGTTGCGGTCATTCAGCCGGACCACTTCCAGTCGTACATCGGTGCAGCGCCGGTGCCTTCGACTGTCGCCGCGCTTTTCGAATCGAAGGATCCGGTGGCAAAGGGATTCGTCAACTTCCTCTACGGCACCATGAGGACGGTGCAGACGGAAGAGGAGCTGCGGAAGAACCCGCGGTCGCTGACCAAAGACGGCATGCTGAGCACGGGTGGCGTGACGAAGCGCATGCGGCTCATTGAATCGGGCGATTTCCTCCTCGGCGTCGAATTGTCGCTAGACGATCGGGAGAGCTTGCGGCGCGAATTAATCGCCGCGACCGAGGCCGAACGCCGAGCCCTCGCCGCGAAGAACCAGGCTCAGGTGGCTTTGGGGGCAGTCGGCCAAGCCGTTCGCTCGGTCACCGAGGACGCGTTCCGGTCCGCATTGTTGGCCAACCAGTCGGCACAACTCCAAGCCACTGCAGCGCTCGAAGCGGCAACGAAGGCGCCGTCCGAACGGCTGCTCCAGATGCGGGCGGCTGTCGACGAGGCGCGGGATACTCATACAGCGGCGCAAGAGCGATCTGGAGAGGCCGATCGAGCCCTGACCATCGTGAGAGGGAAGATCGAACAGGCGACGGTCGACTTGGGCAAAGCCACCCAGTTGCTGGCAGAAGTCTCGGCTCAGCATGACGTAGCGCTGGCAGATCCTGACTACGACCCGGATCTGGCGGCGTCGCGCGTCGACCAGGTCTACCGTGCCGGCGCGGATGGTCTGGCACAGGAGCTTGGCGCGCTGGTCACCGAGGGCAACAAGGCCGCAGCATCCATTGCCAAACTGGTGCCGGACATCCGCGATCAGTTCATTGCGTTCATCAACGAGCATTCGATGGGCCTCGTCGAGGAGCGAAATGATTGGCGCCAGGCGGCCGGCTGGATCAAGACGTTCAGCGACAAGCTGCGAAGTTCGACTCTGCAGGACTACAAGGCCGAGGCCGAGGCCGCAGAGGAAGCCGCCAAAGCAGCGTTTGAATCGGACATCAAGTTCGGCCTGCGTGAGGCACTGCGCGGCATCGACCGCGAGATCAAAGACCTCAACAAGATCCTGGCAACGTGCCCGACGTTTTCGAACAACGAGCGCTACAAGTTCGTGTCGTCGGTCGACCCGCAATACGCAGCGCTCTACGACCTCATCGTCAATCAATCGGAGGACGGCACCAAGGCGATGTTCGGGGCGGGGACCTTGCAGAGCCAAGTGCTGAGCATGCTCAAGGAGGCGGAGCTGGGCGGTGCGAAGGGCAAGAACCCCATTTCGGACTACCGGCTCTTCTACCTCTTCGACCTTGCCATCATGGTCGATGGCCGGGAGGTGGACAGGCTGAGCCAGCGCATGGGCAAGGCCTCCAACGGCGAGCACCGTGTGCCCTTCTACGTTATCGCCGGCGCATCGCTCGCTTCGGCCTATCGCATCCAGCAAGGCGACCGGCACAAGGGCGCCGGCATCATGATCCTTGACGAGGCGTTCTACGGCATGGATGCCCAGAACACCGTAGCCACGGCCGAGTTCCTGAAGTCGCTGGGCCTGCAGCTGGTGATGGCGGGGCCCGATGCAGACACCAGCAAGCTGACGGCGGTGCTCGACTCGTACTACGACCTGACACGCTTCGGGCCGGATGTGTTCGTTCACTGGATTGGAGTGAATGAACAGGCAAGGCAGCTGCTGCAGAGCGACATGCCCAGCCGGCACCCGGATCTACTGGATGCCAAGGTGCAGCAGTTGTCCCTGGTTGGCGAATGAACGGGGTCGCCGAGCGCGCGCTGCTTAAGCTCCTGGCCCTGGCTGAGACCGCCTGGGCCAATGGCACCGATGGCAAGGCTCTGTCGCTACCGTTTTCCGAATCGAAGTTGCGGGCGTATTTCGAGTTCGCGACGAGCGCTGATCGCGTGGCATGCAACGCCGACTTGGGGCTGGCTGAGCGGGCGCGCGCCATCGACATTCAGTGGGATCCCCGAAGCGGCGACAAGCGGCAGATTGCTCGCATCACCCTGGTGAATGCGGACAAGCTGGCTGCTTTCCTCGAGGTGCCGCCAAGGTGGGCCGTCGTGGATTCAGCGACTGCCTCCGTGAAGCACCTGGTGGGAGAGTTTCCTGTCTTGCACCAGGTGCTTGCAGCGTGGAAGGCAGGCGTGCTCGTGCGCCGGACGAGTGCCGCGGACGTGCTCGACTGGCAGGAAGCCTGTCGCGTCATCCTCCACCGACGTGCCAGCGGCGACGTCGATCTCCCACATCGCGGACTCAGCGTATCGCTGTTCAACGACAGCAAACGTCTCGAGGCGCTTTGGCCGATGCTCGACATCCTGCTTCAAGGCGGCATGGACGGCGCCTCGCGCAGTGACGAGGAGATCTGTGGCGAACTCGGCATCGTCAAGTTTCCGTCCACGGTGCTGATGGCGGGGAGCGTCCGCGTGATCTACGGCGGGGACGCCCTGGATGTCCGTCGGCCGTACCTTGGCCTGTCGCCAACGCATATCGACGGGGTTGAACCGCTGGGACAGATCGACACACTGCTGACCGTCGAGAACTTGTCCACCTTCCACGAGCTCGCTCGTCAGTCGTTGGCGGACCGGCGATGTGCATTGATCTACACAGCGGGCATGCCCAGCCCCTCGTGGCTGCGGATCTACCGGTTGATGCTGAGGGCGCTACCGGATGCCGCCATCGTCCGACATTGGGGTGACATCGATGCCGGCGGGTTCCGGATCGCCAACCGGCTGGCCACCGCCTGCCAGGATGAGGGGCGGGCACTCATGCTGTACGGCATGGCTGGAGAGCTGAACAAAGAGGCCAACGAAGCAGGCGAGGGCGCCCGCAAGGCGCTGGACGATGCCGAACTCCGGACGATTCGCCGGATCTGCCTGGCGCGGGGGTGGGATCGGGAGCGGGTTTTCGTCGACGAGCGCAAGCTCGCGTATGAACAGGAAGGCATGCGCGCAGCCTTGCCGACCCTCGGGTCATGAGGCGCCAGGGCGAACGCTGACTTGTCTCAGACGTACTGCGTCAGCCGGAAGACCTGCGCGTTCGGGCGGCGAGGAATGATGATCTTCAGGAAGTGGGTGCTGTAGCGCTTCAGCCAACGAGCTTCTGGGTGGGTGTCGTCAAAGAGGTGCAAAGGTTTGAACCCCTGGGAATCGCCGCCCTCCGCACTGAAGTAGCGGCTGTTGGGCCCCGGTGGCGCAGCTGAAATGCTCAGCAGCAGCTCCTTCTTCGCGTTCCCGGCGATGCTGGCATAGAAGCCGTTCATCAGCTCCGTGCGGTCCAGGTAGAAGCACCTGCAGCCCGCTTGGGTTGAGTTCTGGTGGACGTTTCGAATCACCTTGTCGTGGAAGTACATCATCGGCGCCGAGTTCGTCTCGTGATCCGGGCCGTAGAACTCGATGAAGTGGTCGTCGACGGGGTTGCCGAGGTCGTCGACGACGAATGTGTTGAGCATGAAGAAGCGGTGGCGAGACGAGTCCTTCGCCACCTCAAGTGCATCCGTCGCCGTGCTCCATGTCTCTTGGATCTTGCGATATTCGGCGACGTCCTTGCATTTCAAGGCTTGGATGATGAGGTTCAGTGTGTCGGCACCGCTGGCACTCTTGATCGAGGTGTGGTCCTCATCTGCCAGCGCCTGGTAAGCGTAGGGCGCCAGGTTGTCACGTGGTTTCCAGGGAGTGAAGTCCGGGTCCTGTTCATTGACGGTGAAGTCCAGCGTAGCTCCGTATGCCGACAGGTTGGCTGCAGGGGCCCTGACGGTGCCGTCAGCTCCGTCTTCGTTGACGATCTTCATCAGGATGCCGGAGTAGCCCTTGATGCCGGAGAGCACAAAAGGAAGGCATCCGCCTTCGCCGTAAGTCGGCGAGGGATCGCCTAGGCTGCCGTCGGTCGTCAGCACATCCGAGAGGGCAAGGCCCCACTGGTAAGGAGAACCGAGCTCCAGTGCGTTCAAGACCTGCGTGCCGGTCTGGAAGCCGTTGCTGATGCCTTTGGTCACGCGACCGATGAAGGACTTGCCCTTGGCCGCCAAGGCGGAGCCATAGTTCGCCGGCGCCAGCATGACCAGGCGCTTCAGCCAGCGCGGCTTGCGCATCCGGTCGTAGAAGACCAGCCATTGGCGGGATACCAGGCCGCCCGTGCTGTGGACGACCATGTCAAACGGAGCAGTCAACGTTCCGGCGTTGACCAGTCCGGATATGACTTCTTCCATGCGCTTGGCGATGTCGGGAATCGTGACATCGTCATCCATGGACTCGTAGTCCGCGAGCCAGATGTCCAGCGTGTCAAAGCCGTTGTCCTGAAGCTTCTTGCTGAGCTCCCGGAATGATCCGGACTGGTCGCTCCAACCGTGCAATACAAGGACCTGTCTCATGGGTTCTCACTCCAGTTCTGGCTGTGCCCGGAGACTGTAGGCCCGCCGTTAGCGCGGCGTCATTTCCGGCAGCCAGCTGGGGCGCGCCACGCCCTCAACTTTGAGGAGATCGGCAACGAAAGCCGGCCTGCGCTCTAGAGGATTCACTTCTTCCCCACGGACTTCTCGGCCCGGGGATACACACGATCGAAGGTCTTGGGATTGAAGAAGGCCTCGACCTCGGCGCCCTTGCCATCGGTGGCGTGGACCTCGTAGCAACCGTTGGCTTCCTCGATCTTGCTGACTTTCCAGCCGTCGCCCTCGAGTTTCTTCTGGAGTTCTGTCTGCGGTTTTTTCTCTTCCTTGGCAATGGCAGGGCAAGAGACGTCGACGTGGGCATGGGCGGTCGAGGCCGCAAGCGCGAGGAGCAGGGAGGCAAGGAGCTTCATCATTGGCCTTTCCATCGATGGCGGGAAGACGGGCGGAGTTTTGGGCGCCGGTGTGTAGGCATCGATCTTCGGCGCCAATGTGCTGCACGGCAAACCGGCCCGAGCCTCGCGGGCCCGGGCCATTCACAACATCAGAACTTGTAGCTGCCGGTCACCGTCACCACGCGCCCCGTGCCGGGAACGTAGAACGTGGGGTAGAGCGCGTCGGCGTAGCGTTTGTTCGCGACGTTGCTGACCATGAGCTTGAAGAGCAACGGTTCCTGCACCGCGTACTCGGCCATGACGTCAGCCGTGACGAACTTTGGGGCATAGAAGCCGGGATTGCGGAACGGTTGCTGGCTGCTGCGAGCATTCAGGCCGCCACCGAAGCGAAGCTTGGGCGAGGCCTGGTAGGTGGTCCACAGGCTGCCGGAGTACTGCGGTGTGAGCGACGGACGTGCACCCTGGCCTTCGGCGCCCGGCGCGGCTACGTCGATCTTGGACACCGGCATCCAGGTGAAGTTGGCGAAGATCTCCCACTCCGCCGTGACGCGGCCGACCAGATCGAGATCCAGGCCGGCAGCGTGGCGCTTGCCCGAGAGCACCACCGCATTGATTAGCGGGTCGGTGTTCCGTTCGTGCAGCTTGGTGTTGCGGAAGATGCCAGCGCGCGCGCTCAGCTTGCCGTCGGCGGAATCCCACTTGGCGCCCAGCTCGACATTGACCGACTGCTCTGGCGGCACGTTTTCGTTGGCAGCGCTCAGCGAGTAGGTGTCGCCGGAGCTGTTGAAGGACGTGGCGCCCATCAGGTGGAAGGACCACTGCTCGTTAGGCTGGAACAGCACAGCGGCGCGCTTGCTGATCTCCGAGATTTTCATTCGGTAGGAGGTGGTCACCGGCGGTACGGCAGCCGAGTACTGCTTGTACTTGCCGTCCAGGTTGTCGTAGCGCAGGCCGGCGAGGACCTTCCATGCCGGTGCCAGCTGGATCAGATCCTGGAAGTACACGCCGTACGCCTTGGAGGTGTAGTCGTTGCCGGTACGGAAGGTCCGAACGTCTTCATTGATGGAAGCGCCGTCGTACGGTGTGCCAATCGTGGTGTTGGGCTTGGCAGGATTGGAGCCGTTGGACGCGAAGACCTGCTTCTTCTCGTTGGCGAAGTCCACTCCCGCCTGGAGCGAATGCTCAAAGCCCATGCCCTTGAACTTGGCGCTGAGGTCACTTTGTGCGGTCAAAGTCTGCATGTCCTGCTTCTTGATCTGCAGGCCGCGCGTGAGAACGGTCTTGTCGCTCAATGTTGCGAGGGAGACGGGCTGGCCACCCGGCTGGAGGGCCGCGCCGCCGAAGTTCCAAAGCGTGGCGCGCTGGTCGCGCGTGTAGTCGGCGGTGCGAACCTTGGTCAGCAGCTCCACGCCTGGCGCGATACGTCGCGTGTGCGTGAAGGTCACATAGCGCGCCGAGCCCTTGTTGAAGTCGCTGGCCATGCCGTAGTACGTGTTGGGATCGACAGGCAGCAGCGTGGTGTCGCTGGCAGAAGATGCCGCCGTGGGACGGATCCAGCGCACGTTGAAGTTCATGCCGTTGTCGTTCTGCAGCGCGAAGCCGGTCAGGCTGAACTCGTCCTGCTCGTCGATGCCCCAACGCACCGTGCCGCCAATGCCCGCCTTGCTGATCTTGGTACCGGCACCGTTGCTGTCGGCCTCGTTGACCATCGTGCCAATACGAACAGCTGCGTTTTCGCCGGTGCGCAGGTTGAAGTCGCCCACAGCCCGGACGGCGTTGTGGCTGCCGACAGAGACATCCACCTGGTTTTCGTTGGCCAGTCGCGCTTGCTTGTTGACCTGGTTGACGGCGCCGCCTGTCGAGCCACGCCCAAACAGCAGGCCAGCGGAGCCGCGCAGGACTTCGACCTTGTCCATGAAGAAGGTGTCGCGGTCGTAGAAGGCCGGGTCGCGCATGCCGTCGATGAAGACATCACCCGTGCTTTGCAGCGAGATGCCGTGGATCTTGATGTCTTCCTCGCCGCCTTCCGCAGCCAGGAAGGTGATGCCGGATGTGTTCTTCAGAACTTCCTTGACGCTGGTCAAGCCGCGGTCATCCATGACCTTCTCGGTGATGACCGTCAGGGATTGGGGAATATCACGGATGTCCTGCTTGCCCTTGCCGATGCGGGTCTCGGTGGCTTGGTAGGCATCCTTGCCCTGGGGCTCCGCGCTGGCCCTGGCGCGCACTGTCGGAAGAGTGGTTGCTTCGGTCTTTGGCGCGGAGGCGGCGGCAGCCGGGGCGGACGGGACCTGCGCGAAGGACGTAGAGGCCAGGCCGAAGCCAGCGGCGAGGGCGCCGACGGGCAGCAGCGCATGTGCTTTTTTGGTGTTCTTTCGGGACATGAGGAACTCCTCTGGGACTGGGGCGGCAAAGCGCTGCCCACGCGGCCTGGCGATGGCTTGGCCGTCTTGTTGATGGAAATGGAAATGGGATTCGGGCGGCCGGGCTGGGGGCCTCGGGCGAAAGCCCTCGACAACTGGTCTGTCGATGCATGAGGCGTGGATCGCCTCATGCGCCGCGCAGCCTAGCGACGGAGAGTGGGAAAGGCCACTGGCATGACGGATTGGGTGGGTTGGCGCGAGTGCCGACTGCCGGAAATTGGTTGTTTCGGTGCCTTTGCGCTCACAGTGGCTCCGTTCGAACGACGGCTGGGTACATTCATTCCACAACAGCCGAAATGGAGGACGAGGGTGGGACGCGACTGCATCATTTGTGGAAATTACGCTGGATCAGCGGAGCACATCTTTCCAGCGGCCCTCGGTGGCAAGCGCAAGAACAAATCCATCTATTGCGATACCCACAACACGGCCTACTCGGGGCTGGTGGCACTGCTCGCACAGCAGCTCGAGCCGCTGAACTCACTTCTCGAAGTGAAATCCGATCGAACGAACGAGGTTCGCCCAGTCAAGACGACGGAAGTGGGGACGGGTTTGCCGATGAACGTCGTTGGCGGCCGAGCGGCACTCACCGCTCCACGGATCATTCGGGAAGAGCCACAAGCGGACGGAAGCGTCAGGCAGCAGCTCAGCATGCTCAGCAAGAAGGATGCATGGGCGAAGATCGATGACATGCGAGATCGTGGGGTCCTTCTCCACAATGAGAAGCCTAAGCGCACGCCTCGAATCGTCGGCCAGCTACGTCAAGGGCTTGAGCTGGGATCCGGCGATGGCCTCAGAGCTGCGGGCTACATCTTGCAGACCTACCTGGCGCAGGAGTTCCCAGAATTGGCGCGCAGCGCAGCCATAGATGCCTTCAAGGCTTACACGTTGGGCAAGGATTCAACGACTCGAGTGCGGTGGGATTTCGAGAAGGCCGACGCCTATCCGACCAACGCGTTCAAGTTCGGACACCAGGTACTTCTTGGCGTCGATCCAGAGTCTGGGCGGATATATGGACGGTTGAGCTTCTTCTCGACGATCTCGTTTGTCGCTGAGATGGGGAAGGTCGACCTGGACAAGGCCCCTTCAAATGCCGTGGTCATCGACATCGACCCGCTGGCCGAAGGACAGCCTCAAGATCAGTCAAGAACGGAGTTTGCCGCCGGTGCATTCATTCCGGCACAGCTTGCGGAAGAGGTTGCTCAGAAGGCGATGCAGGATGGTGGCGTGCAGCAGGCTTTTGGCCGATTGATCGTCAAGATCGAAGACCATATGCGCGAGCGGCAGGCCCAAGACATCATCGACCGCCTGCAGGCGAAGAACGCCAGCTCTGAGGCCGATAAGGAAGCAGTCCTGTCGGCGATCAAAGGCGAGCTTGTGCAGCGCGCTTTCAACCTGGCCGGCCATATCTTGGAATCAGTCCGCCTGGATCCGCGGGTGGCAAGGTTCGCGCCTCGCTTCGAAGCGCTGCTGCGACAAGATGACACAGCCATCCATGGCATCAGCGACGAGGGTTTTCAAGCAGTCCAAGACTGCGCGTCTGGCCTTGCCGAGCAACTGCGCAAGGACTGGTCGAGTGGCCAGCTCGTGCTGGACGACGTCGCCATGCTCATTGGCGGCGGACGTGGTGCCGGCATCGTCGGCGATGTTCTGTTCACCAAGTACGCCGGGGTGCAAATTCAGTGAGCGGGCGGTGAGGGTGGCATTGCATCGCTGTGGGGAAGTGCGCCTGAAGCGCGGGGAATGAAGACGATGGTGACCGCCAAGCCTCGGCCTTGGCGGCCCCAGTCCAACTCCACCTCGGCACCGTGGCGCTCGGCGATCGCTCGAACGATGGACAGGCCAAGGCCGCTGCCGCCAGGATCGTTGCTGCCGGACACGCCACGGAAGAAGCGGTCAAATACCCGTTCCCGTTCTTCCGCGGGGATGCCAGGGCCGTTGTCGATGACGCGAAGAACCGGCTGAGCCGTCTCCGTGACGACCTCAATGTCGACGGCGCCGCCCGGGGCATAGCGCAACGCGTTATCGACGAGGTTATTCAAGAGTACGGTGAGCTGCATGAGATCGCCGTCGATGACAGGCCGATCGCGGACACGCACGCCAAGATCAACGCCTCGCGCGTCGGCCCGCACAGCGAACGTGCCTGCCACGCTGCGCGCAAGAGAGCCCAGGTCGATGGGCTGCGTCCGGATGGCTTCGACATCCCGCTCGCTGCGTGCGATCTCTAGCAGTTGCTCGACGAGGTGCTGAGAGCGGTTGATGCCCGCCTCCAGGTCCTCGAGGGCTGTTTGTCGGGACTGCTCGTCTTGACTGCGCTGAAGCAGTTGCAGTTGCAGTCTGAGGGCGGTGATGGGCGTGCGAAGTTCGTGCGCCGCGTCGGCAAGGAACCGGCGCTGGGCAGAGAAGGAGTCGGTCAGGCGCCGTAGAAGCTCGTTCGTGGAATCAATGACCGGCATCAGTTCGCGGGGCGTTTCGCCGGCAGGGATAGGGGAGAGCGCGCCAGCGCTGCGGGTGGCGATGTCGCGAGCGGCAACGTCTAGCGGCGCAAGACCTCGTCGAAGACTGAGCACCAGCAGCACGCCGACTCCGGACACCAGCGCGACCATCAACGTCGCAATCTGTGCGGCCGATTCGCCCGCCATTTGCTCTCTTTGAGACTGGCGCTGGGCGGCCTGTGCAACGTAGTTCTGGCCGACGACGGTATGCATGATCCAACGGTCACCGCGAACGATGGGCTCGCTGTGGCCGCTTTCCGCAGCGAACGGCAGTGAGACGCGTGGGTCAGAGATGAAGAGCCGCCTGCCGGACGCCCTCCAGCTCTGCGTGACGATCTCTGAATCGTCCGGCTCATCGGTTCGGATGGGGAGGGCGGCACTGGCGCTCCAATCTCGGTTGGCCTGGTGCATCCGGGCCACGCCTTCGGCAATGGTCTTCAGTTCGGCGTCGAAGACCTCGCGCATTTCCTGCAGCGTCACCCAGTAGGCTACTGCGGTCAGCAGCACTGTGCCGAGCGCCAGAGCGCCGACGATCCACTTCAGCAGGTCGCGTTCAAGGGAGCGCATCAGGCCTCCGCCACGCGGTAGCCGACCCCACGTAGATTGCGAATGCGCTCTGATCCCACCTTGCGACGCAGGTTGTGGACGTGCACCTCGATGGCGTTGCTGGCGATCTCTTCCCCCCAGCCATAGATGGACTCTTCGAGTTTCTCCTTCGAGATCACGGTGCCAGGTCTGAGCATCAGCGCCTCCAGGAGCCCGAATTCGCGGGCGGATAAATCAACAGGTTGGTCTTGCAGGGTGACGATGCGCTTGGCAGGGTCGAGCATCAGCGCGCCGCATCGCAATATGGGAGTGCTGCTGCCGGCGTGCCGGCGCAACAAGGCGCGGACGCGGGCGATCAGCTCGTCGAGATCGAAGGGCTTCAGAACGTAGTCGTCGGCGCCGGCTTCGAGTCCTGCAATCTTGTCCCGGACGTGGTCTCGCGCGGACGCGATGAGAACCGGCATGCCGTTGCCACGGCTCCGAAGCTTCCCAAGCAGTTGCATGCCGTCGATCTTGGGCAAGCCGAGGTCGAGGATGGCCAAGTCATGGATGCCGTGGCCAAGCGCCAGTTCGGCCTCGCGGCCATCACGGACCCAGTCGACGCAAAACCCAGCCTGAACCAGACCCCGCTGCAGGGACTTGCCGACCATCTCGTCGTCTTCGACCAATAGCAGGCGCATGTCGTTCTTGTTGCCTCAACGGGCGCATCTTAGATATCGAGCTGACATGGTCCCGTGATGTTTCTTAAGGCCGGCTTAAGCCTCGGACTTCGACGATGGGCCATGATCTCGCCCCATCGTCCCCTGTTTCGCACGCTCCCATGCGTCCTTGCCCTGACCCTGCCAGTGCCAGCCCTAGCTGGTGATGAGGATGACCAGAAGACCTCCCAACACAACTACCTGCTCGGCGCCATGGCGCTGTCGCAGCCTGAGTACGAAGGTTCTGACCGACGGGTGCTGAAGATCCGGCCCCTCTGGGCGTACCAGTGGGGAAGGTTCAGGCTGAGCACGTCCCGCTCGGCCGCCGCGATGAACTTTGCCTCGGATCCCCAAGGGCCAGGCGCCAGTGCCCTTCTCGTGGACGGAAAGCGGTTCCGGTTTGGCGGAGCCCTGCGCATCGACAGCGGACGGCAGTCGGGCGACTCGCCGCGGCTGAACGGACTTCCAGACGTCGAGCGGACCTTGCGGGGGCGTGTCTTCGTCGGATACCGGTTGAGCGACAACTGGGATGTCAGCGCCAACGTCTCCCAAGACCTGCTGGGTCGCAAGGGCGGTGCCGTCGGGAGCTTCGACGTGGGTTACCACCGCAGGCTGGGTCAGAACGTCCAGTGGTCAGCCGGAGTCGGTCTATCCATGGCGAATCGACAGAACATGCAGACCTACTTCGGCATCACGCCGGAGCAGTCAGTGACTTCCAAGCTTCCGGTCTTTATGGCCGGTAACGGAGTGCGGAATGTCTATGCCGGCACGGGCTTCATCACCGCACTGACACCCAGCTGGATCTTGTTCGGCAATGTGGGCGCTTCTCGTCTGCTGGGAGATGCGGCGGCCAGCCCGCTGACGGTGAACACCAGTTCCGTGTCTGCGGGGCTTGGGCTCGCCTATCGCTGCTGCAAGTGGTGAAAGGAAGCGCGGGCAAAGCAAGCATCTAGAGCAAGCGGGCCCGACAAGCGGAGTCGCCTATGCGGGCAGCACCTGCCTGGAAGCCGCACCACTCACTTCTTCGAGGGCTTTGCGATGGACATCCACCATTGCGCCAACGTCAAAACTTCGCGGCTTCCACAGCTCTGCTTCAGCAGGCGCATCATCATGTCAAAGAAGGCAGAGCCAGGGCCGATGGAAGCATGAGTCAGGATGTTGCTCGAGGAGACAAGCAGGCCAATGATTTCTTCAAGCGCAGCTGTCATGCGCCGGAACTTGTCCACCTTCATGCCCTTGAAGCCGTCTACTGAAGCAGCATCCCAATCCTTGGAGTACTGCTCAAAGAGACTCTTGATGCGATTGATCAGGTCCGCGTCGACGTAGATGCACTTTGCGCCCTTGCCGGTCTCCTTGACAGCCGCAAGCCACTTTTTCTTGTCGTGGTTGGCTTCAAGCCCTTGCAGGGCGGCAACAAAGTTGAATCCGCCTTCATTGGTTGAGCTTGAACTGGAACTGCTGCTCGCGCCAGACTTCTCCTCCGCTTCAGCAGCACGCCGCCTCTGGAGCTCTCTGTACAAACGCTGCGCGTTGGCAAGAAAGACCATCAACGTGTCGTACATGTCCCTGCACTTCCGGGCGAGACGACGCATGTGCTCGACCGACGCACGTTCATGGATTAGGTCATCTTCTTCTTGTTGCAAGGCATGCTGCAACTCCGGGCTCGCGATGCTCATGATCTGCTCCACCAACTCGGACAGTTCAGGAGATTCAAACGTGTACCTCTCCAGCCAGATGTCCAGGTTGAAGCCGTAGGGGTGAAGCTCGGTTTCCAACAATTTCATCAGCTCAAACAAGGCAGCGGCAGCTTCCGTGGCGACAGCTTCGTCAGCGTCGCTCATGATTTCAATGGGAAGCTTCTTCTTCCGGTCGTCATCGCCGTCATCGCGACCGCCGCCGCCTTTTCGAGAACCTCCGACCAGTCGGTCCGTAACAATTCTTGCTGCGTCAGGCGCTTCCATGGTCAAGCTCCCTTAGATTGAAAGGTCGTCGCAAGACGATCGACGGCGACCAGCAGTGGATCGGTCAGGTGAAGGACGTCATCACACCCTGATATCAACTCGTCGGTGAGGATCCAAGACTTCATCTGAGCGACGCTTTTGGCGGAGTCGAGGGGTTGGGCAAGCTTCTCCTGAGCACTGCGCACCATGGCCGCAGCCTTCTGGTAGTCACTTCCACCGCGTCGGTCCATTTCCGCAGCCAACTGACGAAGCGCCGATTGAGCGCGCAAGGAGGCACCTTCCCATACCAAAGTGCCGACGCGGTCCTGTTCCGAAGACTCGCCAACGGCCTCAACTATCACCTCCAAGGGGACGTCAAGGGCCGTCATCAGCCATGCATCTTGTTTCTTTCGATCACTCATATCGCGCTCCATTGCTTATTCCAGTGCGATTCGAAGAGCTGTGCGGCTTCGGCGTCCTGCGACGACGCGCTTGCGGCCGATTTCTGCTCCGTTGAAACGAGACTCCACCCGATAGCTTGGAAGAAGGCGCGTTGCGCGCTGACCGCGTAAAGCCTTCTTTCACCCACCTCCGCAGCCTCTTGCATCAGCCAGCTGACGAGCCGGCGACCCAGGCCTTGTCGTCGGTGGGGGAAGGCGACGACCAGGTTGGAGAGGCACGTAGCGAGCCGACCGGATTCAGGCAAGAACGTTCGCACGACGCTTGCGCAAGCCATGACTTGGTGGTCACCCAGCGCAATCGCTGTGAAGGGCAGGTCTGAACCCTCGCAGCGCGGCAAATGGCAACCTGGCCATTGCGCCAGGAAGAGGCGGCGAGCTGCAGCGTCGAGGGCGTCATCCTGTCCGTAGCGAACGAACCGCCAAGGCGGCAGTTCGACATGCGGCCCTGCCATCACTTCATTCACCTCCATCGCGTGCTCCCGACCTACCTCAGTTTTCCGGACAGATCAGTCAGCGACCGCTCAAGCGTGGCGCGTATCGTGACCGGAACAAATGGGTTCGAATCGAGTTCGCCGATGAAGGGGTCGCTGACAGCCTGCCGATGGAAGAAGCGAACCAGGCGAGCCGCCTCGCGATGCAGTGAGTCTCGGTCTGAGTCTTGCGGCCCGGCCGCCAAGCGGTTGAAAAGGCCGGAAAGATCGTCGGCGAATGCATCCAGCACGCCGTCCAGCTTCCGTAGCTTGCCGGCAATCTGCGGAAAACCTTCTCGCTTCCCGTAGACCTCCGTGATCGCATGCTCGAGCTTCTTAAGTTCGGCTGCGACCTTCGTTTTGGTCGCATCCCAGACGAGCCGGCATTTGGCGTAATCGACCATCCCGGCTGTACTGCCGGCACGCTGGCGAGAACGTCCAGCATCCGGCTCGTTCGCTGATTGAGGCGCTGAGCTCTCCTTCAGGCGTATGGACTCGAGAACCTCGCGCACCGCGGACTTTGAAGGAGTTGGCATGATGGTCACCGGGGTGAATACATAACTTGCAGGTCGGTCGGCGTAGCCGACGGGCTCAACGAGCAAGAAGACAGCGCCATTTAGTCGCCCGGGCTGCTGGAAAGTTCCGTTAGCAGAAGCGCAGAAAACAATGGACAGGCATACCCGAATACGCCGCAAGGGCATCACCGCGTAAGGGGCGGCCCCGAGTACGCCGATTCAAAGCAGCGTGGTTTCGGGAGGCGACGGTCAGCGCCGCTATGGACTTCGATGGTCGAGCGATCGCGATGGCCGATCCGTTGGCGCCGCTGACCTCTTTGAAGATCTGAAGGAGCGGGAGGGCGGTGCCGTCGCGAGTTTGGACATCGGCTACCTCTGCAAGGTGGGCCAAAACTCCCCCCGGACGTCGTGGGCGCAGACCTGGCTGCCACGCCGAGCGACCTCGGCAGAACGTGAATGCAAAAACGGCCAGCATCTGCCGGCCGTTCATGCAGTGAAATCGCAGAGCGATTCACCAAGTACAAGCGGTGTCAGTAGCCTTCTTCCAAGTCTGATGGCGCGCCGGCCAAGATACGGGAGCAATGAATTGCCTGCCGATCCTCAAGCTCATCGCGCCAAACTGAGAGTGGGACACCGGCACCGATCTCAGTTGGCTCGCTCTTTACAGAGGCAGAAGTCCCCGTACCTTTGGAACGAAGCCTTCCGCACCCAGAAGATGCCCTGCAAAACATGCAGGAGCAGAGAATTTGCCACACGCCCGCCCAGCATGCAAACGTCCGTCGAGCACTCCAGAAGGCTGACACGATGCTTGTCCCTCAGGGGCAGGGCGATCCGCCCCTAAGGGCGAGGCTGGCAAATCTGTTGGCCATGGGTACACTGCAAAACGTGAGACGCCTCTTCGTCATCCTGTTGATGATCGTCCTGCCGGTGCAGTTCACCTGGGCTGCGGCATCCGGGTTTTGCGGCCACGAGAACGGCGCTGCCGCGAAGCACTTCGGTCATCACGAGCACAAGCATTCCGGCCAGGCGCAGACCAAGGAAACCAAGGCAGCCAGCCTTTCGCATGCTGATTGCGAGATGTGCCATTTCGGATTCAGCGTTCCGAGCGTGGACGTGCTGATCACCGCCGACACACCCCCCAACCAGGATGTCTTCGCGGAGCCGCTTGAGCACCCGTCCCACATCCCTGGGCTGCCAGAACGACCTGACAGACCGCGCATCGCCTGATCCGGCGAGACGCGCGCTATCCCCTCTCTGACTTCGACGACGTCTCGTCGGATTCCCCGTTGGTTCATGCCACTAGGAGAATTCGATGCGAAAGCGTTCGCTGGTACTTTCCAGCGTTGTGCTCATGGCCGCTGCCATGTGGTGGGCGGAAGCTTCAGCACAACCGGCGTCTGCGCCGGCCGGCAAAGGGCCGGACCTGACTCTGGCTTTGGCTCTGCAGATCGCGGAGTCCAACAACGCCACCTTGCGGGCCACGCAGGCTCAGCTTGACGCCGCTCACGGCGCGCGCCGGGAAGCTCGATCGCCCCTCTACAACAACCCGCAGGTGTCGGTCGACCGTACGCGGCGGGATGTGCCTCAGGCAGGTTTGCCGACCGACCGGCGGCGGGAGTGGGGTGCGGGCGTCACGCAGGCTTTGGAGATCGCCGGACAGCAGGGCCTGCGTCGCGACATCGCTGGCGCCACGCTCACCGCCGTCCAGGAAGACATCGAGGCCACGCGACGCGACGTGCGCGCCGAGGTGGCGCAGAAGTTCTTCCGCGTGCTCGGCCTGCAGCAGCGCATCACCGTCGAAGAACAGGCGGTGCGCCTGTTTGAAGGAACTGCAAACGCCGTTCAGAAGCGCAGGGCTGCCGGCGAGGACACCAAACTCGACGCCAACCTGGCCGCCGTCGAGTCGGAGCGCGCGCACAACCAACTTGCCATGCTGCAAGAGCAGCGCGATGACGCGGCGGCGGAGCTGGGTGTCGCGATGCAGGCCACCAGCCGCATCCTGCCTATGGTTGCCGGTGACCTGGAGCGAGGTCTGGAAGCAGGCCTGCCGAATGTGGATGACTTGCTTGCGACGGCGTCCTCGCAGCCGCGACTGAGGTCGCTGACGGCGCGCGTCGACAGCGCTCGCTCCAAGCTTGGACTCGAGCGGGCGGGGCGTTATCCGGACGTCACGGTTGGCGTCAACGTCGGTCGGGAAGGGAGCATGGACGCGCGTGAGCGCCTCACCACGCTGTCGCTGTCCCTGCCCCTGCCGGTCTTCCGTCGCAACGACGCAGCCATCGGCCAAGCGTCCACGGACCTGACGCAGGCACAGATCGACCGTGATGCGGCTCGCAGGGACCTCGACAGCCAGGTCAGGGTGCTCTGGTACCGACTGCAGAGCCTCAAGCAGCGAGTGCAACGCCTTAAAGGCACGGTTCTGCCCACGCTTGCGGACAACGAGCAGTTGTCCTTGAAGTCACAGCGCGCCGGGGAGATCGGCCTACTGGAACTCATCGTCGTGAACCGGCAGACGCTGGACGCGCGACGCGACCTCATTGACGCACTGGTCGATTTCCAGACCACCCGCATTGCCCTGGAACACGCCGCAGGGCGCGTCCCTGCCGAGGATCAAGGAACCCAACCATGAAGAACCGCCCAGTCGCCACCTTGGCATCGGTCGCAGCGATGGCCATTGTTTTGGCCGTCAGCGGGTGCGGCAAGTCCGACAAGCCTGATCCTGCCAAGGCTGCTGAGGCCCCGTCGGAGAAGGCCAGCGCTCCCGAAGGGCTCAGGTTGGCGCCCGACGAGGCACAGCGTGCCGGTCTTCAGTACGAGACCGTGCAGAACAAGTCGGTACCGGACGTCATCAGCGTCACAGCCACGATCCGGGTGAACCAGGACCGTATCGCGCGCGTCGCGCCGCGGGTCGAAGGGCGAATCGTCGGGGTGTCGGCCAATCTGGGAGATCAGGTGAAGGCGGGGCAGCCCTTGGCCACTCTGGACAGCCTGGCGATCGGTGAAGCGTCAGTGGCCCTGCTTCAGGCGCAGTCCACCGATCGTGCGGCTGAGGCGGACTTCAAGCGCGCATCCGCACTGAACGCTGAGGAGATCATTGCGCAGAAGGACTTCCTGAGGCTCAAGGCCGAACGCGAGCGCGCCGCAGTCGCCCTGCGCGCCGCCGAGGACCGGCTGAAGCTGCTGGGCGTGGACCCCAAGCGTCTGAGCCGCGTCGAATCCACGTTCCCGTTGACGGCGCCGTTAACGGGCACCGTGGTGCAGAAGAAGGCCACCGTCGGCGAACTGGGAACGCCCAGTGATCCGCTCTTCACGGTCGCTGATCTGTCGACGGTCTGGGTGGAAGCCAATCTCACTGAAAACCAGCTTGGCAAGGTGAGGCCGGGCGTTACGGCTGGTGTGACGGTAGCGGCCTATCCAGACCAGACCTTCCAGGGCAAGGTCACCTACGTGGCGAGCTTGCTGGACAAGGAAACTCGCACCATTCCGGCACGCATCGAAGTGGCCAACAAGGACGGCAGGCTCAAGCCAGAGATGTTTGCCAGAGCCGTCATTGACACCGGCGGTGGCGCACCGACATCCACGGCGATCAGCGTGCCGGACGCGGCCATCGTCCTCATGCAGGGCCAGCCGACCGTCTTCGTGTTCGCCAAGGGCGGGTACGAGCAGCGTGCCGTCGAGCTCGGCGACAAGCTCTCCGGTCGTACGGTCGTGAAGTCGGGGCTGTCCGTCGGCGAGCAGGTCGTGATCGCAGGCACCTACGCGCTCAAGGCACGGGTGCTGAAGTCGCAGATCGGCGACGAACACTGAGCAGGAGCCGACCATGCTCAATGCCATCGTCGACGCGTCCTTGCGCTACAAGGTCCTTGTCATCGTTGCCTTCACCGTGCTGGTGGGGCTGGGGGTACAAGCGTTCCGGGAGGTGCCAGTAGACGCGTTCCCGGACGTGACCCCCATCCAGGTCAATATCTATACCGAGTCTCCCGGCCTTGCCGCGGAGGACGTGGAGAAGCTGCTGACCACGCCCATAGAGGGCGCCATGGCAGGCCTCCCGGGCGTGGAGGAGGTGCGTTCGGTCTCCCTCTTTGGCCTGTCCTACGTCGGCGTCTACTTCAAGGACAACGTCGACATCTACTTCGCGCGCCGACTGGTCGGCGAGAAGCTGCAGGAGGCCAAGGAGCGCTTGCCGCAAGGCTATGGGGAGCCGGTGCTCGGACCGAACAGCTCCGGTCTTGGGCAGGTGTTCTGGTACACGATCGAGTCGGCTGACAGCAAGCTGACTGCGATGGACCTGCGCACCCTGCATGACTGGACGGTGCGACTGATCCTGCGTACTGCACCAGGTGTGGACGATGTCATCTCCTGGGGCGGCCATGAGAAGCAGTTCCAGGTCCAGATCGATCCGCGCAAGCTCATCAAGTACGGCCTCAGCTTCAAACAGGTGATGGAGCGCCTGGCGGCCAACAACAAACAGGTCGGAGGTCAGTACATCAACCTCGGCGCGGAGCAGTATCTGGTGCGCGGCCTTGGGCTCGTCACGGGCACCACTGACATAGGGACCATCGTCGTGGAGGAGCGCAACGGCGCGCCTATCTACGTCCGCGACATCGCCGAAGTGAAGGAAGCACCCGCCCTGCGCTTCGGTGCCGTGACCCGCAACGGCAAAGAGACCGTCCTGGGCATGGCCCTAGCGCGCGTCAACGAGAACGCCAAGAGCGTCGTCGACGCGGTGAAGGCCAAGATCTCGATCGCCCAGGCGGCGCTACCCAAGGGGGTGGAGCTCAAGGCGATCTACGACCGCACGGAGATCGTCGCCAAAGCGTTGAAAACGGCCGAGAGCGCCCTGGTCGAGGGCTCGGTGCTGGTCGCGATTGTCCTGTTCCTGTTCCTCGGCGAGGTGCGCTCGGCAGTGGTCGTCATCGTGACGCTGCCACTGGCCATGCTCATCGCCTTCCTGCTGATGAACCAGTTCGGCCTGTCCGCCAACCTGATGTCCCTGGCAGGTCTTGCGATCGGGACCGGGATGATGGTGGACGGGGCCGTTGTCATGGTCGAGAACGCCTTTCGGCTTCTGGCCCACGCGAAGGAGTCGGGCGGGCCGATCGACAAGACGCACTTGATCCTTGAGGCGGCGCGCGAGGTGGCCAACCCGATCGCGTTCGCCATCCTCATCATCATCGTGGTCTTCATGCCGCTCTTCTCCCTCAGCGGTTTGGAGGGCAAGCTGTTCAAGCCGATGGCCCTGACCATCACGTTCGCGATGGCCGGCTCGCTCTTGCTCTCGCTGACCCTGGTGCCGGTGCTCGCCGCGTTGATCCTCAAGCCTAAAGAGGAAAAGGACACCTTCATCGTGGCGCGCACCAAGCGCGTCTATCTGCCGCTGTTGGACTGGGCGCTTGAAAGAAAGCGCCTGGTCGTCGGCATCGCGGTGGTGCTGCTGATCGGCTCTGTCGCCTTGTTCCCCTTCTTGGGCAAGGAGTTCATGCCTCAGCTGCAGGAGGGTTCCATCATGTTCCGCATCACCGGAATTCCGTCTACATCGTTGGATGAGTCGATCCGGGTGTCGAACGCAGTGGACGCCAACCTGCGCAAGAACTTCCCTCAGGTGAAGACGGTACTGGCGACGATCGGCCGCGCTGAGCGCGGTGAGACGTCGGACGTGAATTACATGGAGGTGCTGCTGGAGCTCAAGCCGCAGTCCGAGTGGACGGAGAAGATCTCCTACGGTGCCCTGGCCTCTCAGATGCAAGAGTCGCTCGAGAAGCAAGTGCCGACAGCGGTCTTCGGCGCGACGCAGCCGATCCAGATGCGGGTGGAGGAGCTGATCTCAGGGGTTCGCGCCACGCTGGCGCTGAAGCTGTATGGCGAGGACCTGAACACGCTGGATCGACTCACCGCGGAGATCAAGAACGTGCTGGACAAGGTGCCTGGCGTGGCCGACCTGTCGGCCGAGGCGAACAAGGGCAAGCCGCAGTTGGTCATCAAGGTCGATCGGGAATCCGCGGCGCGCTATGGGATCAACGCCGACGAGATCCTGGAGGTGGTTCAGGCGGGTATCGGCGGGGCGACGGTCAGCACGCTGATCGACGGCACCAAGCGTTTCGATATCGCTGTACGGCTAGCCGACGAATTCCGCGCCGACCCGGCTTCGATCGCTGCCATTCCGATCCGCACAGGGGAGGGCGCGCTAGTCCCGTTCTCGCAGGTGGCCAAGATCGAGCTGGACGAGGGCTACTCGTTCGTGCGCCGTGAGTCGTTGCAGCGCTACTCCGTCCTGCAGATGGACGTCAAAGGCCGGGACGTTGACAGCTTCGTCAAGGAGGCTGGCGCTCGACTGACAGCCAACGTGAAGCTGCCGCCCGGCTACTGGGTCGAATGGGGCGGGGCGTTCGAGAACCAACAGCGCGCCATGGCGCGCTTGGCTGTGATCGTGCCGCTGACCATCGGCTTGATCTTCATCCTCCTGTACACCGCGTTCAACTCGGTTCGGCACGCGACGCTGATCATCGCCAACGTGCCCTTCGCCATCATTGGCGGGATCGTTGGGCTGTTCATCAGCGGCCAGTACCTGTCCGTGCCGTCGGCCATCGGCTTCATTGCGGTGTTCGGTGTGGCCATGCTGAACGGCATCGTGATGGTCTCGTTCCTGAACGATCTGAGGCGTCAGGGCTTGCCGATTCGCGAGGCAGTTCGCCACGGGGCAGCACTCCGCCTGCGCCCGGTGCTGATGACGGCTTCGGTGGCCATCTTGGGCCTCATTCCGATGCTGATCTCGACTGGAGTCGGAGCGGAAACGCAGAGGCCCCTTGCCACGGTTGTGGTCGGCGGCCTTTTCACGTCGACAGCGCTCACCCTGCTGCTGTTGCCGCTCATCTACGAATGGTCCGAGACCCGCGCGGCAGCACGTCAAGCCGCAAGGCAGCCGGCCGCGCCGCACGTCGCCAACGAGATTGGCGTGCACCACCCAGAACCACCCGAGGAGTCGACATGAAGCAGATCAAGGCCTACATCCATAGCCATCGCGCGGCAGACGTCATTGACGCCATCAAGTCCACCAAGGCCTGGGAGATCCTGGACGGCGACCCGCATCACTACCACCTGAGCGCCACGCCGTCGCAGGGAACCCTTCCGCCGATCGACGACGCTGAACAGCACTTCTCCGTGAACCTCGGCTTGGCGGTTGTCAACGAAGTGCGGCTCGAACTGCATTGCGACGACGACTGCGTCGACGAGATTGTCAAAGCGATTCGAAGGTCGGCCCGTACGGGCCAGCGTACCGCTGGCTGGGTCTACGTCACGACGATCGACGCCGCGCA
This sequence comes from Roseateles sp. FW305-36, assembly GCF_058787015.1. NCBI lineage: Bacteria > Pseudomonadati > Pseudomonadota > Betaproteobacteria > Burkholderiales > Sphaerotilaceae > Roseateles > Roseateles sp. FW305-36. The sequence goes on from NZ_JBYSZK010000001.1 coordinate 900,272, forward strand.
CGAAATTCATTGAACCGGCGCGGGAACTCCGCGCCATACGAAGGAGCAACACATGGGATTCTTGGATCGACTGCTGAAGGGCGGACTCGGCGGTCACGGGGGTGGCGGCCATCATGGAGGGGGACGCTCTCACGGGGGTGGGCATGGAGGTCATGGCGGCCATGGCGGTCACGGGGGCGGCTACTACCCGCCTGCGCAGAACGTACCGCCCCAACCGACTGCGCCCGTTTCCGGCGGTTTGATCTGTGCCAAGTGCAGCAGTCCCGGGGCGCCTGGGGCACGGTTCTGCAGCGCGTGCGGTGGCCAGCTGGTTGCAACTGCCTGCCAAGGTTGTGGCACACCGTTCGCGCCAGGCGCGCGGTTCTGCAACCAATGTGGCAAGCCTGCTCCGTGATGGTCATGGACCGGCGGATTGCGATTGCAGGCCTCGTGGCCATCGCCGGACCGCCGTTGTCTGGCTGCGCAGGGATGCCCCGCAAGCCGCCCGACGACCGCTACTGCTTCCAGGTGAAGACACACGCCGGATCGAGACCTACTTGCACGCCAGGGCCCGTGCCGGATCTGTCGGCAGACGCACACGCGAAGAAGTTCGAGGTCGTTCCAGGCAGCCTCGTCGTCTACATCGTGCGCCAGCGATGGGGAGATGCGGTGAACGTGGTCAACGTCGGTGTCGATGGCGAGGCACTGGTGGCGACAACGCCGGCGTCATTCATCAGGTTGGTCCTGGCGCCGGGCGCCCATCGACTAGGTTTTGAGTGGAAAAAGGGCAGGGGCGACCTCGAAGTTCGCGGAGAGGCTGGCCAAGTGCTCTTCGTGGAGTTGATCGGCAGCCTTTGGTTCTGGAACGAGTGGTACCGCCTGGAGATGGCTGATGCCTCCATCCGGAGTAGGGCAATGAAGAGTCGGCTGGTGGCCGACGTGAAGGTGGCTGGAAACGAATGATGGACAAGAGGCGACAAGACATTGAGAAAGAGGAGATGGTTCCCGACCTTCCTCCTGAATCAGCGGCGGCGCACTTCGAGGCGATCGGCAAGGCCATCGGCGATATTGATGTGATCGTGCGAGGGCTCCTCGACCGGACGCCACCGACCAAGCCCTGGCAGCGCCAGTTGAGAGTGCATCTCCAGGACGCGGATCGTCACGTTGAGATCCTCCGTCTGGCGATCTCTCTCGAGCATGACCAAGCCGAAATTCACGACTCAGCGCGCAAGCTCAAGCAGGTGATCGAGACGGCCAACGTGCAAGTCGTGGGAGGACGCGCTGACGGAACTACTCGGAACGCCTTGATGGTCGCGTACAGGAACGCCGCCCTGCTGAGCTCCTTGCTTGCACCCTGAGTCGAACCCAATCGCGTTGGAGGAGAAATGCGATGACCGACAGCAGAGCAAAGGCCCACGAGCGTTACCACGCTGCCATGGTGGAAGTGAAACGCCGCCTGCGCGCCGTCAACCGCGTCCTGGGCGCCAAGAAGTCCCGCACGCTCACTCTGGACACGGACAACGAGTTCTCCTGGCTCCAAGTGCGCAAGGTGATTGAACTGGTGGCCTTCGCGGGCATTGCATCGGACGAGGCGCGCTACGCTGCGCTGCGGATGGAGGCCAAGGACAACCCGGACTACACCCGTGATTGGAAGGTCGGGGACATCCTGAGGCGACTCTCGAAGATCACGCCGCACTTCCTTCCGATTCCGATTGGCAGCGTCCAAGTGATGGGCGACGGCCTGTGGCACTTCAATGAGGCGAAGGAAAAGCAGACCCTGGAGCGCTTCGTCGAGATTTACGAGCGCGCCGGCGAACACCTTCACGTGCCCAACCCTTTCGGCGAGGTCTCTTTGGAGCGACACCAGCAGTTGCTGACCTCTTCGAGGAAACAGCTTTACAAGGACGTTCTGTACCTGACCGGCGTGCTATGGACGCATGCCAAGGTTGGTCTGGAGTTCGACCCTACCGATGACGAGCCGCGTGGGGCGGCCAATCCGATTTCGGCGTGGCTGGTCCAGCTCGGGAAGCCGGAAACGGACGAGGTTCGGGTCGTATTGGCAGAAGGGATCGCTCGTCCCGCGGGCGATGGCGAAAAGGAGGACGTGACACGTGACGAATGAAACAGCGCTCCCGTTGTCCGCGCTTTGGCAGAACGAGTTCAACGCCGACAACCTGATCGACTACGCACGTGCGTCGATAGATTTGTCGGACTACATCCGCGTGCTGGTCAAGGAGGGCTACAGGCACCTGGTCGTGCCCAGCCGAGGCGCAGTGCCATTCATCAGCGCCGCCGCAGCTGCCTGGCGGCTCGATGTCCGATCGCTGCCGACGTATGACGAGCGGTTGAAGGAGATGAGCGAGCTGACCTATTCGCCATTCCTCCAGAAGCTCGTCCTGCCGTTTTCGGCCGACCCGCAGGACGCGACGCAGACAACCGCATCGATCCGACGCTATTGGAGCCGCGTTCTTGCGGCGCTCGTTCGACGTGACGGGACCGATCCCTACCTCACGTTCTACAAAGTACTGGTTGAGAACCTGGCCAAGAGGAACTGGCTGGCGGCGCTGCCCAGCAAGCTCCCAACGGAGAAGTTCATCTTTGTAGACACGGTCATATCGGGACGCGCCATCAGCGAGATCTTCAAGGCCTTCGAAGAGGTTGGACTCGACAAGTGCCACTTCATTCTGATCGTCGACGCCCGGGGCGCGGAGGTGGCGCAGCGGTACCAGCGGGAGATCAAGGCGATGGCGGATCAGGGGCGGTGCACGGTTCTCCCCGTCAACAGGCTTTTCACGGAAGACCGCGGGCCTGCCGTCAGTGGGGTCTGGAGCACGGTCTATCCACAGATACTGGATGCCGTCCGACAGCGGTTTGAATGGGCAAGGGATGCCTATGGCGCAGGTACGTTCTATCACCAGGTGTCGAGCTCACAAGTGAAGCCTCGTCAGGGCATTGGGACCCCTGACTACAACATGCCAGTCACGCAGATGTATGCATCCCTGTATGTAGGCATCTCGACGGCAGTGAGGGCGCTGCGAGACGCCGAAGCGGCGGAGAAGAAGCTGGCCGATCAGGTCGGTCGCGAGTCGAGCGCCTTCGCGGAGATGCTTGCTGAGCGCCAGGCCGACATCGATCTCGACCTTCGCCGCCAACTCGAATACCAGCTCATGAAATTCCGGGAGGCTGTGGAGGAAATGAAGCCGTACAGCCCTTTGGACAAGGAGACAACCCGGATCCTGGCCGAACCCCGCGTTCATGAGGCGCATCCGGACGCCGTTGTGACGGTCTCAAGTTCCCACCTTGTGCGTGTCACGCTGCCTGACTCAGAGATCTCCCGGGTGATGCTCGAGGCTGAGCGGGAAATTGCGTTGGGCAAGGACGTGCTGGATGACGACTGGTTCCGGTAGGCCTACCGAGAACTGGAACGCGGTGGCGAGACCCGGCTGGCGTGTTCGAGCCACCGCGGCCGCCGCATCAGTGTTGATCTGTGGTCTGTTTATCCACGTGCTCAGCGCCAGCCACTTGCGTTGGATTCCTCAAGTTGGAGCTGCCCCTGGCCCATCGATCAGCGTCAGACTTGTACCCCTGCGCCGCGCGGCACCTGAGGTCGTCGCGGCCGTCCCTGCTAGAAGGCCTCAAGCGGCAAGCTCACGGACGGGATGGAATAGGGGCGCCGCGAGCAACGCGCAGCCGTCGGGCACGGCTCCAATGGCTGGTCAGGATGTAAATGCCGACAAGCAGCCAGGTGAGCCAGAACAGCTTGAACCCGGCACCGTGCCACCGCCGATCCGTCTTGATCTTGGCGTGGCCATGGCCGGCGCGCGCCCGGAGTTCCGCAGGATGGCCGATAGCGCTGGCGTCGCACTCCAGCTCGGCGGGCTGTCGAAGGACGAACGCATCGCGCTTGCAATCACTCGGACCGAGAAGCGCGATTGCCTGGGGCCGCGCAAGGACCTGAAGGCAGACCTGGTCCAGCTCGCGATCTACCTGCACACGGTGGCCAGCGGCAAATGCAAAGGACAGTAGCCGCGGGTCACGCTGGCGCCAACATGACGGATTTGTAATGCGAAGGCCACGCTTCCCGTTGGGGACGGATTTCTAAAGTTCCTTCCATGGTGAACGCCTCAGGTGGCTCTCCCGAGTCACCCGTCCGCCGAAGTAGGAACTCTCATGAACCGCACCATTTCCGCCTCCGCCCTGATCGCCAGCCTTGTGTTCGCCGTGGGCGCTGCCCAGGCAGGTACTGCCGCTGGGAACGACCGCATGTTCAACGGCAAGTCGGTCCACGGCGAGGCCGTCACCGCCACCCAAGGCGCGCGTGTGGTCAAGGTCGATGCTGGCAAGGCCATCAACGTGAACTGCGGCGACGTGGTGACGTTCCAGAGCGCGGGCAAGAGCTTCACGTGGAAATTCAGTTCCGCCAGCCATCGCGCACTCGACGTCCGCGACATCGCGCCCCAAGGCTTCACCGACAAGAAGTTGATGGTCTACGTGTCCCGCGCCGATAGCGAAGGCGCATGACCCTCCGAGCCCTGCGATCCGCGGTCGGAAACGAACCGCGGGTCTGGGCGAACAGCTTCCAGTAAGGCGAAGCACCGCTGCTTTGCGAACGATTTCACTGGAACAGCCAAGGCCAATTCACCCTCGTTTAACCGTTTCAAGACACAATCCGGTCCATGCGTCGCTGGCTGACCATCCTTTTGCTGTTCATCCTGCCCGTCCAGTTCGCCTGGTCGGCAGCGGCAGCCTATTGCCAGCACGAGCAGATCCCTGCCAAGGCGCACATCGGTCACCATGCCCATGAGCATGGGGTACCCGGTGATGCCGGATCCAAGGTGTCCGGCAAGCATCTCGACGACAAGTCGCCTTCCAAGGGCGGCAAGCTGCTCGGGGACAACGACTGTGGCTATTGCCAATTGAGCTTCGCGAAGCCGCTGGTGCCCGTCGCGCTGCAATTCGACAACAACGTCGCATTCACTCTGGACCCTGCGTCCAACCAGGCCTTCCGTTCGCGCGGGCCTGACCTCCTCGAACGCCCCAACTGGCGCGTCGCCTGATTCGGCGAGCGCAGTTTCGTTCCAACCCCTCTCGTTTGATGCGGCCCTAGCCGCAGCACTGCACTCGCCGAAACCCTCGCGTTGTCCCTACAACCCTGGAGTTTTCGATGCGCAGAACCTTCGTGCCGCTTGCATGCGCGGCACTCATTTCCTCCCTTGCCCAGGCGCAGTCGTCTGGGATCCCTCCCGCTTCCGCTGACGTTCAGATCGCTCAGGCGACAGTACCAGCCACCCCGACGGTCGCCCCGCAAACCACGCCGTTGTCCTTGAGGACGGCGGTCGACACGGCGCTGGCACAGAACCCCCAGCTTCGTGCCGCCGCAGCCGAGCTCGATGCCAATGACGGCACTGTCCGCCAGGCCGGCCTCATCCCGAATCCGGTGCTTGGCGTGGACCAAGAGGACCTCAAGTCCGGCACCCGCGTCACGACGATGCAACTCAGCCAGACGCTGGAGACCGGCGGCAAGCGAGCGGCGCGGGTTGAGCTGGCACAGCGCGGCAAGGACATTGCAGCGCTGGATCTGATCGCTCGCCGCGCTGACATCCGTGCCACGGCCGTCCAGGCCTTCTTTGACGCACTGACGGCCCAAGAGCGCGTCAAGGTCGCTGAAGAATCGCTGCGGATCGCCGGCAGTGGCGTTGATGCCGCCGCACGTCGGGTGACCGCCGGGAAGGTGTCGCCCACGGAGGAGACGCGCGCTCGAGTCGCTGCTTCAACCGCTCGAATCGATCTGCGCCAAGCGCAAGCCGAGAGTTCGGCCGCGCTGCGTGCGCTGACCGCCGTTATGGGCGTGCCTGAGGGCACCATCCAGCGCCTGGACGGCAGCGTCGACGTGTTGCCGGTAGCCCCGTCAGCGCCCGACATCATGGCGCGGCTGCCCGATGCGCCGGCCGTGCGCCGCGCTTTGCTTGAGGTCCAGCGCGCCGATGCGGGCTACACCCTTGCTCGTGCCAAAGGCGTGCCGGACGTGACTGTGGGCGTTGGTGCCCGCCGCGCCCAGGAACTGGGTCGGACGCAGGCTGTGTTCAGCGTGTCGGTGCCGCTTCCGTTCTTTGACCGGAACCAAGGCGCCCAGTTGGAGGCTCTGCGTCGCCGGGACGCCGCGCAAGCCAACGCCCAGGCCGAGGAGCTGCGCCTGCGCTCTGAAGTGCTGCAGATGGCAGACCTCCTGCAGGCGCGCAAGGACGAGGTCGAAGCGCTGCGCCGCGAGGTGCTGCCTGGTGCGCAGAGTGCTTACGAGGCGGCCAAGACCGGCTTCGAGCTCGGCAAGTTCAGCTTCCTGGACGCCCTCGATGCCCAGCGCACCTGGCTTCAGGTCCGCAGCCAGTACTACACCGCGGTGGCCCAAGTTCACCGCACTGCTGCAGAGATCGACCGCCAGCTCGGCACCACGACTGATCGCCCCTGAGGCACACCCAACATGAAATTCACGATGAACGACAAGCAAAGCACGCTCGACCGCCTGCGTGGCAGCCTGGGCAAGAAGCAACTGATCGCCATTGCCGCCGTGCTGGCGCTGGGCGCCGTCGGTACGGTGTCCATCCTTCGCATGGGCGGCAGTGCACCTGCCGCCGAGGAAGAGCATGGTCACGGCCACGATGAAGCAAAGGGGCACGCCGACGGTGAGCACCATGGCGAGGCCAAGGGCGAAAAGGGTCACAAGGACGCCGAAGGTCACGGTGACGGCGAGCACCACGAAGAAGCCAAGAAGGGCGCCAACGGTGGTGACGTCATCGGCACGCAGAAGGAAGTCAGCGTTGAGCTTCTCCTGGCCGACCAGGGCGGATCTCCTCGCATCAAGCTGTGGCTGACCAAGGGCGGCAAGCCGCTGCAGCTCAGCCAGCAGCAAGTGGCTGTGACGCTGGAGCGTCCCGGGCAGAACCCCGAAAAGATCGCGTTCGCACTCGAAGGCGGTGCCCTGGTCAGCGCCCAGATCATCAGCGAGCCGCACCTGTTCAAGGGCACCGTTGAGGTTCAGACCGGCGGTGGCGTCGCCCAGTTCCCCTTTGTCAAGGATGAGGGTGCCGTCACCATGACCGCAGACCAGATCAAGGCAGCGGGCATCTCGCTGGATACCTCCGCGCCTTCAACCATCCGTTCGGCGCTCCAATTGCCCGGCGAGATCGCCTTCAACGAAGACCGGACCGCTCACGTCGTGCCGCGTGTTGGTGGCGTTGTGGAATCGGTCGCCGTGTCCCTGGGTCAACAGGTCGTGAAGGGCCAGGTCCTGGCTGTCATCAGCAGCTCCAGCGTCTCCGACCAGCGAGCCGAGTTTCAGAACTCCCAGAAGCGCCTCCAACTGGCTCGCACGACCTACGAACGTGAGAAGCAGCTCTTCGAACAGCGAATCTCGCCCCAGCAGGACGTTCAGCAGGCTGAGCAGGCCATGCGCGAAGCCGAGATCGCCGTCGCCAACGCACGCCAGAAGTTGCAGGCAATTGGCGCGTCGGCGGACTCGTCGGCCCTGAACCGGTTCGAGCTGCGCGCGCCCTTCAACGGGATCATCGTTGAGAAGCACATCGCGCTGGGTGAACAGGTGCGTGAGGACACCAACGTCTTCACCATCTCTGATCTGAAGTCCGTCTGGGCTCAGATCAATGTGCCCGCGCGCGACCTGCCGCAGGTGCGCATCGGCGAGAACGTGGTCATCAAGTCCACCGCCTTCGAGCAGAAGGCCGTCGGCAAGGTGGCCTATGTCGGCGCCTTGATTGGCGAGCAAACCCGCACGGCCCAGGCGCGCGTCGTTGTCGACAACCCCAACACCGCATGGCGTCCCGGCCTGTTCGTGAACGTCGAGGTCTCGGCTGGCGAATCCAGCGTCCCGGTCTCGGTGACTGCTGACGCCATCCAGACCATGGAGGGCAAGTCCATCGTGTTCGTCCGTACGCCGAGCGGCTTTGCGCCGGTACCGGTCGAGCTGGGTCGAAGCGACGGCAAGCGCACCGAGGTGACGTCCGGCCTGAAGGCAGGCGCGCAGTACGCGACGTCGGGTAGCTTCGTCATCAAGTCTGAAGCCGGCAAGGCCTCGGCCAGCCACGAGCACTGAAAGAGGCGTCCACATGTTTGAACGCATCATTCGTTTTGCCATCGAGCATCGATGGCTCGTCATGTTGGCTGTGCTCGGCATGGCCGCGCTGGGCGTCTTCAGCTACCAGAAGCTGCCCATCGACGCGGTCCCCGACATCACCAACGTCCAGGTCCAGATCAATACCAAGGCGCCCGGCTACTCGCCGCTCGAAACCGAGCAGCGCGTGACCTACCCGATCGAAACGGTCATGGCGGGCTTGCCCGGCCTTGAACAGACCCGCTCGCTGTCGCGCTACGGCCTGTCCCAGGTCACGGTGATCTTCAAGGAAGGCACCGACATCTACTTCGCCCGCCAGCTGGTCAATGAGCGCATCCAAAGCGCTCGCGGTCAGATGCCGGCCGGTGTGGAGCCGAACATCGGTCCCATCTCCACCGGCCTCGGTGAGATCTACCTGTGGACGGTCGAGTCGCAGCCGGGGGCAAAGAAGCCCAACGGCGAGCCTTACACGGCCACCGACCTGCGCGAGATCCAGGACTGGGTCATCAAGCCCCAGTTGCGCAACGTGACCGGTGTCACCGAGATCAACACCATCGGTGGCTATGCCAAGGAGTACCACGTTGCTCCCGATCCGAGCCGTCTGGCTTCCTATGGCATCACGCTGGCGGACGTCGTCAACGCGCTGGAACGCAACAACGCCAACGTGGGCGCCGGCTACATCGAGCGCCGCGGCGAGCAGTACCTGATCCGCGCCCCGGGCCAGGTCCGCTCCATCGCCGACATCGGCAACGTGGTCCTGCGCAACGAGGGCAGCGTGCCGGTCCGCATCAAGGATGTGGCCAGCGTCGAGCTCGGCCGCGAACTGCGCACGGGTGCGGCGACCGACAACGGCAAAGAAGTGGTGCTGGGCACCGTCTTCATGCTGATCGGCGAGAACAGCCGCACCGTTTCCCAGGCCGTCGACAAGAAGATGGCTGAGATCAACAAGAACCTCCCGGCCGGCATCCACGCCGTCACGGTCTACGACCGCACGACCCTGGTCGACAAAGCCATCGGCACGGTCAAGAAGAACCTGATGGAGGGCGCGATCCTGGTGATCGTCATCCTCTTCCTGTTCCTCGGCAACATCCGTGCGGCGCTGCTGACCGCGATGGTGATCCCGCTGTCCATGCTCTTCACGTTCACGGGCATGGTGAACCAAAAGGTCAGTGCGAACCTGATGAGCCTCGGAGCCTTGGACTTCGGGATCATCATCGACGGCGCGGTCGTGATCGTCGAGAACTGCGTACGCCGCCTGGCGCATGCACAGGAGCACAAGGGGAGGTCGCTGACGCGCTCAGAACGCTTCCACGAGGTGTTCCTGGCGTCGCAGGAGGCCCGGCGTCCGCTGCTGTTCGGGCAGCTGATCATCATGATCGTCTACCTGCCGATCTTTGCGCTGGCTGGCGTCGAAGGGAAGATGTTCCACCCGATGGCGTTCACGGTCGTGATCGCGCTGGTGGGCGCCATGATCCTGTCGATGACCTTCGTGCCGGCAGCCGTCGCGCTGTTCATCGGCGAGAAGGTCGCCGAGAAGGAAAACTTCCTGATGGGCTGGGCGCGCCGCGCCTATGAGCCGGCGCTGAAGCGTGTCATGAACGCCAAGCCGCTGGTCATCACCTTCGCGCTGGTCACGGTGTTCCTGTCCGGCCTGCTTGCAACCCGCATGGGCAGCGAGTTCGTGCCGAGCTTGAATGAAGGCGACTTCTCCATTCAGACTTTGCGGATCCCGGGCACCAGCCTGTCGCAGTCGGTTGCGATGCAGCAGCAACTGGAATCGACGCTGAAGACCAAGTTCCCGGAAATCGAGCGTGTGTTCGCCCGTACCGGTACCGCGGAAATCGCGTCCGACCCCATGCCGCCCAACATCTCGGATGCCTACGTGATGCTGAAGCCCGTGTCCGAATGGCCGGAGCCGCGCAAGACGCGTGACGAACTGGCCGCTCTGGTCAAGGCCGAGGTAGAGAAGATGCCGGGCCAGAACTACGAGTTCTCGCAGCCCATCCAGCTGCGGTTCAACGAGCTGATCTCCGGCGTGCGCTCCGACGTGGCCGTCAAGGTGTTCGGTGACGACATGGACGTCATGAACAACGCCGCTGGCCGTATCGCTGCGGTGCTGAAGGGCATTTCCGGCGCGACCGAGGTCAACATCGAGCAGACCACTGGCCTGCCGATGCTGAGCGTGCAGATCGACCGGGAGAAGACGGCGCGCTATGGCCTGAACGTCCAGGACGTGCAGGACACGCTGGCCACCGCCGTCGGCGGCAAGGAAGGCGGCACGATGTTCGAGGGTGACCGTCGCTTCGACATCATCGTTCGCGTGCCCGAGAACGTGCGCTCGGACCTGGAGGCCATCAAGCGCCTGCCGGTGCCTCTGCCTGCGAGCGGCACCAGCAGCGCCCGGAAGTTCATCCCGCTGAGCGAGGTGGCCGATCTGTCGCTGTCACCTGGTCCCAACCAGGTGAGCCGCGAGAACGGCAAGCGCCGCGTGGTGGTCAGCGCCAACGTGCGCGGCCGCGACATCGGCACCTTCGTCGCTGAGGCCGAGCAGGCCATCCAGCAACAGGTCAAGCTGCCCACGGGCTACTGGATGACCTGGGGCGGCCAGTTCGAGAACCTGCAGTCGGCGACGAATCGCCTGAAGATCGTCGTGCCGGTGTCCCTGCTGCTGGTCTTCACGCTGCTGTTCGTGATGTTCGGCAATGCCAAGGACGGCTTGCTGGTGTTCACCGGCATCCCGTTCGCGCTGACGGGCGGCATCGTGGCTCTGTGGTTGCGGGACATTCCGATGTCCATCTCCGCGGCAGTCGGCTTCATCGCGCTATCCGGCGTGGCGGTGCTGAACGGCCTGGTGATGATCTCCTTCATCCGCAACCTGCGGGAGTCGGGTCGTAGCCTGGACGAGGCCATCTTCGAAGGCGCCATCACCCGGTTGCGACCGGTCTTGATGACCGCGCTGGTCGCATCGCTGGGCTTCGTGCCCATGGCGATCGCTACCGGCACGGGCGCCGAGGTGCAGCGTCCGTTGGCCACAGTCGTGATCGGCGGCATCTTGTCTTCGACGGCACTGACCTTGTTGGTGCTGCCGGTGCTGTATCGCATCGCCCACCGCAAGGATGACGAGGAAGACGCGCCTGCGCCGCGCGCCAAGCCGGATCAGGAGGTGCTTGCATGAACGCACTGCCGCATTGCGCGGCGCACCGGCCGCAAGGCCGGTGTTTCGCGGACCTGAGCCTCTGGCATGGAGGGCGGCCGCAAGGCCGCAGGGCCTCATGAAAATCCTGGTCGTCGAAGACGAAGTCAAGGCGGCCGCTTACCTGCGCAAAGGACTGACCGAGGAGGGCTACCAAGTCGAGGTAGCTCACACCGGCGTCGACGGACTCCACATGGCGTCCGTGAACGAGTACGACCTTGTCATCCTGGATTGGATGCTTCCGGGCATCGATGGGCTGGCGGTCCTCTCGGCTTTGCGTCATACGCGGTCGGTTCCGGTCCTCATGCTGACCGCGCGCGGCCAGATCGAGGATCGGGTGCGCGGCCTGCAGAGTGGGGCGGACGACTACCTGATCAAGCCATTTGCCTTCTCGGAGCTGGTCGCGCGCGTCCAGGTGCTCCTGCGTCGGGGAAGCGTGCACCGGAATGACACGGAAACGCTGGTCATGAAGGTGGCCGATCTCGAGGTCGACACGGTGCGCCGCAAGGCGACCCGGGCAGGTCAGCGCCTGGAGCTCACACCCAAGGAGTTCAGCCTGCTGATCTTGCTGCTGCGGCGCAAGACCCATGTGCTCTCGCGTACGGAAATTGCGGCCCAGGTCTGGGACATGAACTTCGACAGCGAGACCAACGTCGTCGAGGTGGCAATCCGTCGCTTGCGGGCGAAGTTGGACCAGCCCTTCGAGAAACCGCTGCTCCACACCGTGCGCGGCGTGGGGTACGTGCTGGAGGAACGGCCATGAATGTGTCGAGCATCCAAGCACCGAGCCTTCGAGCGCGGTTGTCGCGCCAGTTTGCCCTGCAAACCATGGTCGGCCTGAGCCTGGTCTGCGGCGCGGTCTACCTGGTGATCTCGCTCACGCTGTCCGCTCGCCAGGACGACACCCTGGTCAAGAAGCGGATCGCGGTCCAGCGACTTCTCAAGGAGGGGCAGGAAGTCCATGACATCCCGGGCATCAAGCACCTGATGAGTGATTTCCTGGCCGGTCATGACGATCTGTCACTGGTGGTTCGGCAGGAGAACCGTGCCGCTGTCTTCGAGAAGGACGATCCCAAGCGCCCTGATTCGATGAGCAAGCGGCTGAGCTTCCCGGTTCAGCTACCGACGGAGCTGGGCGGGGCAGGGCAGGCGGAACTCATCTACGACGTCAGTAAGGATGAATCACTGCTGAGCCGCCTGTGGTGGACGCTGCTGACCGCCTCCATCCTGGGGACTTTTGCGGTCTCGGCGACAGGCTTCGTACTGGTGAAGAGAGGGCTGGCGCCACTGAATGCGTTGGCGCGTCGGACCTCCGAGCTCGATGCGAGCCGCCTTGATCAGCGGCTGGATGCGGCGGGCCAGCCTGAGGAAGTCCAGTCGCTGCTCCTGCAGTTCAATGCGCTGTTGGACCGACTACAAGTCGCGTACCAGCAGATGGGGGCATTCAATGCCGACGTCGCGCACGAACTGAACAATCCGCTTTCAATCCTGATCGGCAGCTGCGAAGTGGCCCTCAGGCGGCCTCGATCTGCGGCTGAACTGCATGACACGCTCTCCTCCAACCTTGAGGAGCTGCGACGGATCGCGACCATCGTGGCGGACATGCTCTTTCTATCGAGCGCTGAACGCGGAACACCTGCGCGCCGATCCTTTCCAATGAGCATTGCCGACCTCGCAGCGGAAGTCGCGGACTTTCACGAGTTCGTCCTGGAAGAGGCCGAACTGCGCGTGGAGGTGCGTGGAGATGCACGCGCAGCGGTAGACGCCGGCCTGGTTCGGCGGGCGATGTCCAACCTGCTGAGCAATGCGTCGCGCTATGCCACCCGTGGCTCCCTGATCGAGGTGCGCATTGCGCGAGTCGATCCTCGGCACGTTTCGATCGGGGTGCACAACCAGGGGCCGGTCATCCCGGCCGAGCATCTGCCGCGTCTGTTCGACCGGTTCTACCGCGTCGATCCGTCACGAACAAATGCCGACCGAAACCACGGTTTGGGACTGTCCATCGTCGCAGCCATTGCACGCATGCACGGTGGGACCGCCATCGCGGAGTCAACGGATCAAGGTACGTACATCCGCTTCACGCTGGAGGACCCTGGTGCGTCTGACGCGAAGGCGGTGGCGGCCCCTGCCGCGTCGGGGAGGCCGTCATGACCTTAAACACACCTTGGAAAGGAGGCCGCCATGTTGAACTTGTTTGAGCACTTGCGTGAGCGGCATCCGGGGTTGGCGACCTACATCTTCGGCACCTCCGTTGCGGTCATCGTCATTTCCTTGCTGCTGCTGATCTACTTCCTTCGCCAGGACCGCGCCAAGAAGGAACAGCGGCGCGAGGAGCGTCGTGACAAGCGCCGTCGGGCACGCCAAAAGCGGTGACCTCCTACACAGGCCACTGCTAGGATCATTCGGTGCGCAAAGCTCTCCTGACCTTCTTGCTCGCAGTGCTGCCTTTCCAGTTCGTCTGGGGGGCGGCCGCTGGATACTGTCAGCACGAGCAGGGCACGGAGGTGAGCCATTTTGGACACCACGCGCACAAGCACGCAGGCAAGTTTGCCAAGACCTCCGACGCCTCGGCCGACAAGAGCCAGCAGGGCGGCGCCGATGACGCCGACTGCATTGCTTGCCACATGAGTGGCGGCACTGTGATGTCGGACGCTCAGACTCTTCCCAGGGTCGACCAGATCGCTCAGCCGGTCACGACCGTTCGGGGAGCGCACTCCAGGTTGCTGGTACCCACCATTGACCGGCCCAAATGGGCATCGCTGACTTGATCTGAGCCCGGCGCGCAAGCGACGGGTAGGCCGCCGGAAACGTTCAGCCGGCGATACCGATGGACTCCATGGCCGCTGGCCAAAGCGAGTCCGATCAGCAGGCAGCCAGCACAACCTCACCCCAACTGCTGGCCGCCGCCTTCCAAGAAAGCGACGCCGTTCATGAGCAAGAACCAGAAGCTGCGGCTGGATCTCCCGTTGGTGCTGCCGGACATCCACGGCACCGACGATCCCTGCGTGAAGCGCCTGCAGGACAAGCTGGCCGGTCGACCTGGCATCGATGCCGCCCACGTCACTGGCGTTGCCGAGGGCAAGCCCCAGTTATGCGTGCACTACGACCCCAACGTGATCTCGCTAGGCCGCGTTCGCGAGCTGGTCGAGTCTGAAGGGCTCGAACTCACGGATCGGTTCGCGCATATTCTGGGACGGGTCAACCTGCCCATGCACGCGCGATTTGCCCAGCGGCTCGCTGAACAGCTCCGGGCTTTGGAGGGTGTCATCGAGGCGGACGTTTCGCCCGGCGGCGTGGTGCGCATTGAGTTTGATCGGACGCGCATCGACGAGGCCAAACTGAACCAGCGTCTGACTTCGCTTGACATCACGATCGACGGCGACAAAGGCGCATCGAAAGCCCCGGTTCGCAAAACGACCAGCCAACCCGTCGCTGCCGCGCCAGAACCGGGCGAATCTGCGGACAAGGCTGCCAACGATGAGCACGCGGGACACGACCACAGCGACCATGACCACGACCCGAAGGCCAGCCATGACCATGCCGGCGAGGAAAAGGGCAAGGTTGCGCACAAGCACGATGAGAAAGGGCATGCCGGCCATTCCCACGACAAGGAGGGGGAGGGCGGCGAGCACAGCCATGAACACGGCGGGCTGTTCGGTGAAAAGACAGAGCTGATCTTTGCCAGTTTGTCGGGCATGGCCCTCTTGGCCGGCTGGCTGATCGGCCGCGCAGGCACGGGACCCGATTGGCTACCGACGGCGTGCTACGTACTCGCGTATTTCTTCGGCGGGTATTACACGGTCAAGGAAGCGATCGAGAACCTGCGCGCCAAGCGATTCGAGATCGACACCCTCATGCTTGTCGCCGCGGCCGGCGCCGCCGCCCTGGGTTCGTGGGCTGAAGGCGCTCTGCTGCTGTTCCTGTTCAGCATGGGTCACTCGTTGGAGCATTACGCCATGGGACGGGCGCGGCGCGCGATCGAGGCGTTGGCCAAGCTCGCGCCGGAAACGGCCACAGTCCGACGCGACTCCGGAACCGAAGTGGTAGCTCTGGACAAGCTGCAGGTGGGTGATGTCGTCGTCGTGAAGCCTAACGAGCGCCTCCCCGCGGACGGCGTGGTCGTGGTGGGAACTTCGAGCGTCAACCAGGCGCCGGTCACCGGTGAAAGCGTGCCGGTCGACAAGCGACCTGTGGAAGACGGCAAGACGGCCATCGGCAACTTCGAGCGAGTCGCCGCGGAGAACCGAGTCTTCGCCGGCACGATCAATGGCGCTGGCGCAATGGACGTGATGGTGGCGCGCAAGTCCGACCAATCGACGATGGCGCGCGTCATCAAGATGGTGACAGAGGCGGAGGCACAGCGGTCACCGACTCAGCAGTTCACCGAGAAGTTCGAGCGGATCTTTGTGCCATCAGTGCTGTTGCTGGTTGGCCTGTTGCTCTGCGCAGGCTTCGTCATCGACGAGCCGTTCTCGCAGACGTTCTATCGGGCAATGGCCGTGCTGGTGGCTGCAAGCCCCTGCGCTTTGGCGATCTCCGTGCCCAGCGCCGTTTTGAGCGGCGTGGCGCGCGCGGCACGCGGCGGTGTGCTGGTCAAGGGTGGCGGCCCGCTGGAGAACCTGGGCACGCTGACGTCCATCGCCTTCGACAAGACCGGCACCCTGACCGAGGGCAAGCCGAAGCTGACCGACGTCGTGCCTGCGCAGGGGGTGCCTGAGGAGGAATTGCTGGCAGTGGCGCTTGCGGTGGAAGAGCACAGCGACCACCCGCTCGCGGCCGCCATCGTGACGGGTGCCAAGGAGCGTCTGGGAGACAAGGCCAACTTGCTGCAGGCGTCTGAGGTCAAGAGCATCACGGGACGGGGTGTGCAGGCGCAGCTCAGCGGCGAGACCGTGCACATCGGTAAGCCGGTGTTGTTCACCGAGCTGCCCGACTCCAACGTACCCACGGATGTCGACGAGGCGAACAAGAAGCTCGTGGCCGACGGGCGGACCACCATGATCGTTCGCAAGGGCAGCCAGTTCCTGGGCGTGATCGGAGTGATGGACACGCCGCGGCCCGTGGCGGGAGAGGTCATGGCCGAGCTGCGCAAGCTGGGCATCGAGCGCTTGATCATGATCTCTGGTGACAACCAGAAGGTGGCCGAAGCAGTAGCCCAGACGGTCGGTCTGACCGAGGCTCGGGGCGACCTGATGCCAGAGCAGAAGGTTGAGGAGATCAAGAAGCTCCGGACCGAGCACGGGAAGGTCGCGATGGTGGGAGACGGCGTCAACGATGCACCGGCCATGGCCAACGCGACCGTGGGCATCGCCATGGGTGCAGCCGGCTCCGACGTTGCGCTGGAAACGGCCGACGTTGCGCTGATGGCAGACGACCTGGCGCAGCTTCCATTCGCGGTAGGCCTGTCTCGCAGCACGAGTCGCGTGATCAAGCAGAACCTGTGGGTGAGCCTGGGCGTCGTTGCGGTGCTGATTCCTTCGACCATCCTCGGCCTGAGCATCGGAACCGCCGTGATCTTCCACGAGGGGTCGACGCTGCTCGTGGTGTTCAACGCATTGCGGTTGCTGGCCTACAAGCCCTTCGACAAGAGCGCGAAGGCGGCTGACGCTGGGAAGCCCGCCGAGGCGAAGGGCTGAGGCTGCCATGAGACCCGAGGATCAACAGAATCGTCCGACACCGACGGTTCAGGCCATGGACGATGACGACGGCGACCTGACAGACATGTTGGGAGAGCTGCGGGTACTGCTACCCACCGCCCAGCTGCTGTCCGCCTTCCTGATCGCCGTTCCGTTCGCACCGGGATTCAAGAGCATCGTCCAGGCTGAGAAGAACGTCTTCCTGGCCACGTTCATGCTCTCGGTGGCGGCCCTGGTGCTGTTCACGGCGCCGGCTGTCCAGCACCGGCTGATGCGGCCCTTGCGAAGGCGGGCGGATTTCAAGGCGAGGGCGAGCAGGCAGATGCTGGTCGGCGCAGCACTTTTAGCGATCGCGTTGGTCCTGGCGACGCAGTTCGTGCTGTCTGAGGTGCTGGGGCACACCGTTGGCAACGTCGCAGCGGCCGTCATCGGAACGCTCATCGGCCTGATGTGGTTGCTGGTGCCGCTGACCTGGAACCGAAAGCAGTCCGCATGAGCGCCCAGCCGATATCGCTTGCCGGCGTGATGATGTTTGCCGCAGTGCCTGCGGCGGCAGTGATCGTGGGCGGTGTCGTGGCGGCAGTGCGCACGCCAGGCCCGAAGGTGCAGAGCGCCGTTCAGCACGTTGCCGCCGGCGTGCTTTTCGCAGCGTTGGCAACTGAGCTTCTTCCCGACGTCGTTCACCGTCGGTTGCCGTGGGTGACTCTGGGTGGCTTCGCGCTGGGTGTGATTGCCATGCTCCTCCTCAAGGCGCTGGCGCGCCGGCTCGAGGAGCGCGAGGAGAAGACCGCGCCTTCCGCGCTACCCACGAGCCTGTTGCTGGCCTCAGCGCTCGATATCGCCCTGGATGGGCTGTTGATTGGCGTGAGCTTTGCTGCCGGGGAGCGGCAGGGCTTGCTGATCACGATCGCGATGACGCTCGAGGTGCTATTCCTCGGCGTGGCAACCGCAGCTGCAGTTCGAGGGCTAAACGCGCGTCGGTTGGTGTTGGCCACGACCATCACCTTTGCTGTGCTGCTCATGGCCGGCGCAGGCATTGGGGCTTACTTCCTGGCCAGCGCCAGTCCTATCGTGCTGGACGGCGTGCTGTCTTTTGGTGTGGCTGCGCTGCTCTATCTAGTCACGGAGGAGTTGTTGACGGAGGCTCATGAGGTCGACGAAACACCCGTTCTGACGTCCATGTTCTTCGTCGGGTTCCTGGCGCTCCTGATGATCGAGATGATGGTCTGATCTGACGACCGTAGCCTGCGCCGAATGAAGGAGCGTCGGGGCAGTTCGAGGTAGCCACTTCCGCATGCACGGCGGGCTGCCAGAAGCTAAGCGAGATCGTCGAGCGGCGCAGGAGGGGGCGGGGCTGCCGCGATCGTGGGCCGGGGAGGGTAGAACCCCTGGCGCCCTTGCGCGTAATCGTCGGTGAACTCGATGGCATTCAAGGCGGCGGCCATGGCGGCATCCACTTCCTCGTTTTCCAGGACGATCACTTGGCCAGGGCCCTCGAAACGCGACAACCAGCTATAGAAGCGGTCGTTCACCGTCGCAATCGCGACGTCGCGGTCAGTGTCCGTCGACTGCTTCTGTGCATAAGCCTTCAGCGGCGAATCCAGCACTACGGTGCCCAAGTGGGGGTGACCTTCCTTCAATGCGTGCTGCATCAGCGCGATGAACATCGCAGACAGGAAGATGCCCCGCTTGCCGGCGCCATAGCTCAGGCGACGGCGCCCATCGATCATCAGATCGCACGCCGCAGCGTCAACGTAGACCGACTTGATGCCGGTGAAGCCCCAATCGTTGAGCATCTGGCGAGCAACCTCACCGACCTCGGCGCCGTGTTGCCCGATGTTGCGCACGAGCGCGGTCCTCTTCTGCTTCGTTTCCTGCTCGAGGCGCGCGATGTCACCCTGCAATCGGCTAGCCTCGTCGAAGGCATCGATCAGGGACGAAAAGCGGGTATGGGACGCAGCCAGTTCGCGAGGGTCGGTATCGAACTCCTCGCCGGCGGTTCGCAGGAGGAGAGCTTCCTGCTCCTCAAGAGTCTTCAACGACACCGTCAGACGGCTCACATCCGCGGCAGCCGTCGCCAGGCGTGCCTGCTGGTGGGCAAGGGACGGCTGCAATCCACGGCGCAGGTCGCGAATCTTCTCCGCCTCGGCGGCAATGGCGCGGCGATATTTCGAAGGCGCACGGGGCTTCAGGCTGTCGGGATCGGCGTGCTGTTCCACCGGCGTGCCGCAGAGCGGGCAGGGCGTCTCGGGCAAGGCCTGGAAGAAGGCAATGCCCTCGTCCGTCGCTCCCAGCCGGGCAAGATCGCTGGAATATTTCAGGTCGAGCAACGCGAATCGCTCGCGCATCGATGTGGCGCCGGCGAGTTCAGTTGACGCCTCGGCAAGAGCCGCTCCTTCCGCAGCGATCTGCTGGCGGACATCTTTGAGCACGGAGGATCGCGCCTGAAGTTGCGAGGAGAACATGTCCAGTCGCTCGTCGACTCGGGCGAGAGCCTTGACGGCAGCTGCACGGTCCGTATCGGCCGGAATCAGCTTCTGCACGCGCGCCAGCTCAGCTTGGGCTACCGCCAGCTTGCCTTTGGCCTGGTCCTTCACCGCGCTACTTTTGTACAGCTCGACCGCGGAGTCGTCGAGGCCGCTCAGGAACAGCGCATAGGAAGAGACGCGCTTGTCCGACCCATGGCCCTTGCCTTTGGTCGGATCCTTGGCAATCATGCTGGGCTGCGCCAGCAACGCCCAATGCCGCAGGTCGTCGCCGGTGACGGCGCCCTTCTTGCTGCGTGCATGGAGCACTTTTTTCCCCTCAGCACCGGACAGCTTGACGAGCAGATCGCCGAGTTCCTGTGCAACCTCTTCGAGCGGGTTCGGCGCGCCGTCCTCGACCCACAGGTCATCCATTCGCACGAAGACGCGTGCGCCTCCGCCCGACACGGCTTTGCGCACCAGGTACTCGTGCTCGCCATGGAGAAAGGCGAGCTCGAGGGAGTCATAGCCCGCCGACTTTGGGAATTGCTCAGGTTGCGCCGTGCCGCCGAGCAGGAACCACATGCAGTCCCAGATGTGCGACTTGCCGGTGTCGCTGGGGCCGCGGATGAGGGTGCGACGGTCGTCGAACGCGACCACGGCCGGCAGCAAGCCAGGGCCGTGGACGGACAGGCGCTTCAGCGTTATTGCCATTGATGCCCCCGCGCGTTGGCGCCTTCGAACTCGGCGCCCCACAGCCGCCCTTCCTGAGCGAATCTATCGGTCAAGTCGCGCGAGCTGAGCGCTGCGAAGGTGGCGGCTGCCCACCGGCACCGGTTTTCCAGCTCACGCAGGTAGGGCGACGTCAGCGCGCCAACCATGCTCCGTGCGCTGTCGCCAGCGAAGTAGGTGATACCGCATTCGTCCATGGAAACGGCGACCAGGCCGCGGGTGCTCATGAGGTACAGGCCTTGGGCAATGAGATCGCGGCGGCTGAGGTATTCGCTGCCACGGTACGGCACCGGCGTGTGAAGGCTGGGAGGCCCCCCCAGATCGTCCGAGTAGACGACGGCGTAGTCGAGCAGGACGAGCTTCTGGAGGTCGGCACCGGCCGGCTGCAGGGAATTCAGCAGATACACCATCCGCACGCCCAGCTCGAACGGCGAATTGAAGGCGGCGATGGGCTTGGGTTTCGTCATTTGACCCACTTGAGCCTACCGCCATTGGCGAGGTGATGGCAGGTGCCGGGCAGGTCACCCGGCCGGAGCTGGGGTGACAGGCAGCTTTCCGAAACCTGCAGGGTGGATGCCTTCTCCACGGCCGCGTCGACGCGCGCCATGCCCGTTTTGTGCCGGATCTGGGCCACCGTCGGCCGGACGCCTGCATGAACCATGTCGAGCAGCCGCTCGAACTCATGCTCAGTGGGGTAGATGTCGCGGCTGAACCGCTGCAGGCCCTCAGCACAGTAGAAGAGCTGGCGATGCGAATCGAAGTGCTCTTCGTACTCGCTGCCGGCCAGATCGGCGAGGGTGACAGGAGACGTCTTGTCTTCGGAATACACGCGAAGCAGCTGGTCGACGTAGACGGTCTCGTGCTTGGCCGGTTGGGCGGGCATCGGCGCATCATCGCCGCGCTTCGGCACGATGCCGAACATCTCGTGGTGGGCCGTCCGGTCGAGCGCGTGCCAGGCCAGCAGGTCATGCACCGGACATTCGATGAAATCGTCGAAATCGAAGTCGTCGATCGCGGCCTGGACGTCTTGGGTCAGCTCGGCGGCCATGCCTTGCATGCCCGTGTTTTCGCCCTTCCAGGCGGCCAGGAAGTTGGCCTTGAAGGTAGCCGCACCGGCGGCCATCATGTTGTGCAGCAGGTTGCCGACCGCGTGCGGGCAGCAGAAGTAGTAGTGCTTCGGGCGGGGGTAGGTCTTCAAGGCCAGTTGCTTGAAGAACTTGGCCATCTCGGGGAAGGCCTCGCTGGGCTTCAGTCCGGAGGCGTAGTGCTTGCCCTGGTACAGATCCCAACCGTCGCGCACGAGGGCCTGGCCATACCGGGCTTCGATGTCGCGGCCCCCGTCGCCTGCGCCGCCGAGGCGCTTGACGTTCGCGTAGGGTGAACCACTGGGCAGCAGCCGCTGGCGCGTGGCGGCCAGGATGAACTCTTCCCACTGATCGGGATTCAGCAGGATGACTTGTGCCGACGGCTGGATAACGCCGCCCTTGGCGACCAGTTGGTTCGTTCGCGGTGTACGGGTTTTGCCTGAGTTCTGCGGCATGGATGGAGAGCATCGCTGGCAGACGATTCTCGTGGACGCCGGCGCGCTCGAGCCTGGGGGCTAGCCCGGACGCCGGGGTCAGCGGCGCGGATCGGAGACCGCCATCTTGAACTCCTTCAGCTCGTCATCCAGCGAGGCCACGGCGAGTTGGTGGAGGATGGAGTTCTGCAGGAAGGACGCTCGTTCCCTGTCCATGTCCACCGTGTTGCCGTCGAGGTTGGTCTGGGACGGCAGGGCGTGCTCCGCGAACTGCAGGGTGCTGCGGGGCGCCACCAGGTCGGGCGCGATGTGGCCGGGCGATGAGGTTGCCATCGGCGCCGCAGGTTTGGGTCGACTGGCTTCTTCAAGCGCCGCCGAGAAGCTGATGTCGCGTGCCTGGTAGTGCGGCGTATCCGCGTTGGCGATGTTGCTGGCGATCAGCGCCTGACGCTGACCCCTGAAGACCAGAGCCGTGGCCTTCCAGTCGTCATCCGGCGCCGCCGAAGGCGTGCCTGTGCTGGGCGTGGGACGGAGTGCGTTAGACATGGACACCTCCACCGGAGAAAAAGGGGAGCGCCGAAGCGCATCCCCTCGCAGTTGCCTTGGTGATCAGAAGCTGTGGCGCATGCCGACTTCCAAGCCGGACGAGCTCTCGCCACCGCGCATGCCGGTCGGCGTCGTGTACAGAACCGAGCTGCGCGCCGCACCCTTGTTGCTGATGTTGGCGTAGGTGCCGTAGAGCGCCGTCCGCTTGGACATCTCGTGCACGTAGCCCAGCGCCACGCGGGTGCTGTCGTCGGCGTCGGCATAGCCAGAGCCGACCGGGCCACCGGAGCGATTGACGGTGGTGTAGCCGACCCGGAACGAACCTGCTTGGGTCACCGGGACGGTGGCGCCAATCGACAGTTCCTGAGCCTTGCGCGGGCCCCACTTCTTCACGTCGACGAGGGTGTGCAACGTGCCCCAGGGCGACTTGTAGTTGAAGAGCAGGTTGTAGTTCTTGAACTTCGGCTGGGTGCTGCCAACGTCGGTCTGGCCAATGGCACCGCCGACCAGGAACGTGTTGTTCTCGAAGCCGAGACGGCCGCCTGTGTACTTGTTGCCCACGACGCCTTCGCCGGCGGCGACATGCACCTGACCAAACCAGCCGCCCAGGTTCTTGGGCAGGAAGTAGCTGACGCCGTTGTCGGTTCGTTGGGCGGTGGTCGCACCGCTGCCCAGCACTGCGCTGGAGCCGTAGACGAAAACACCGCGCGAACCCACGCCGACGATGCCGAACTCGTCGTTGAGCGCGTTGTTGTACGTCGGGGTGGTATCGCGGCCGAGGCGGATCTCACCAAACTCGCCCATCAGGCTGACGGTGGAGCGGCGGTTCCAGAACTTGCTGGCGTTGGCCGCGCCGGTGTCGAGCTCGACACCCGATTCCAGATGGAAGCCGGCAGACAGGCCGCCGCCAAGTTGTTCAACGCCACGAACGCCCAGGCGGCTGGTCGTGTTGGCGCCCGAAGTGACGCCCTTGACCGTGCCTGCGCTGCCGTTCTTCACCTGGCGGACGGCCGCATCGGCGACACCGAACAGCGTGACCGACGAGGTTTGCGCGAAAGCGGTGCTCGCCATCGCGCTGCATGCCAAGGCCAAGAGGACTGGCTTCTTCATGTACTTCTCCTATTCAGTAGGTACCGGGGGATCTGGATCGCCCCCAGCGCTACGCAGGCTAGGGAAGCTGCCTAGGGAAATCCATGATCTCGACCGTTTGGGTGGGCGCGTGCTGGTGCGCGGTGCCGCAAAGGCAGGGTTGCTGTGCCTTCGAATCGACAGGGGGCACTTGCGCGAAATGAGCGATTTCGATTCACACCCTTGTCATAGCTGGACAAACCCGTGAATCGGCGCGCCAACCTGACAAAACCGTAATCCGCCGGACGGGCAGCGGTCATGGCCGCCTTCTTACGCTTGCCCGTTGGCACTGGCGTCCACGACGCCGTTACGGACGCAGGCGGCTTGGCAAGGGCCACTGCAAAGAAGGCGCGGATGAGAAGACCCGATGCTCAACTGATATCGAGGGCGCGACGAGGAGACATCGCGGCCTGCCTGGAGGCCGGCCGCAAATACCTGCAAGGCACGAGCGGATTCCCGCGCCACGTGACGCTCGGGCTCGAGTACTTGCAGCAGGCTGAGCGCGCCCGAGCCGACGACACGCTGCAGCTCATCGTCGAGTCGCTGGACCTCTACGAGATCGCTGCGCATGGGCGAGTCGCCACGCTGCAGCGAGCAGCGCAGGCCGGCAGAGCGGCCGCGCAGATGAAGCTGGCAATCTGGCTTTCATTGACGGCCGTCGATCCCGAAGAGGC
This sequence comes from Roseateles sp. FW305-36, assembly GCF_058787015.1. Lineage (NCBI taxonomy): Bacteria > Pseudomonadati > Pseudomonadota > Betaproteobacteria > Burkholderiales > Sphaerotilaceae > Roseateles > Roseateles sp. FW305-36. The sequence continues at coordinate 924,266 of NZ_JBYSZK010000001.1, forward strand.
GATGCGCTGGTTCCGAAGCGCTGCGGCGGGTGGTGAGACAGCTGCCAGGAAGGTGCTGACCGCCTATACCCCGGACGATTTGTCCGAAGAACGCGTCGTGGCGCGGCTTCGCTCCCTCAAGGCTGTGCCGGGCATCGGCTGGGCCGCTTTGCTGACGTTTGCGATGGACAGGGCGTTGATGCGTCAAGAGCCGCAGATCCTGTTCCGGGCGCTGGCGGTGAGCTTGGAGTTGGATGGATCACCTGAGGCTGGCTTGGCGGACAAGGTGTTCGAAGCCCTCAGCTATGCCAGCAAGGTGCAGCCCGTGGATACCGCTGTTGATCGTCGGGCGATTGAGGCCCTTCTCGACGACTGCGTTGCACGAGGCAACACCGGCGCGGCGTTGATGTTGGGACTGGCCTTGAGCGGCCAGGATGTCGGTGCCCTGGCGTGGGAATCGCTGGTGACGAGCCAAAACTTCCGAAAGGCCTCAGCGCTCCTGATGCGCGCCGCTGACGGTGGCCACGGCGAGGCATGGAGCCGGCTGTACGAGATTCACTCGAACCACAACGGATCGGTTGCCAACCCGCCTATGGCGCGGTTCTGCCTGGAGAAGGCGGCGGCCAGCGGCGCAGTGATTGCCCAGCGGCGGCTGGGTGCAACCATCCTGCGGGCATCAGGCTCGCTGCGCGATGTCGAGCAAGGCATGCACTGGCTGTACCAAGCGGCACAAGCGGGCGATGAGGCCGCCCACCGGTTGCTGTGCACCTTCGTTCTTCCCGTGGACAGCCGTGACGTCGATGCAGCCCGCGCGCTGGAGGAGATTGAGCAGTCCAGTCCTGGGCTCGCACTTCGGCTTCAGGTGGCCAGGGATTTCGGGCTGACCAAGCTCGAGGCGATGACCGTGGACCTCGTGGGCAGCCAGCGCCCGTGGGGGCTCGTCGTGGGGCGCAATCCGTTCATCCGCCATGCCAAGCTTTCCGCGCCGCGCGCGGTGCCGGCCATCTCGGAGTCAGTCCAGCACAACCTGCGACGCGTCGTGGCGCAAGTCGCTGGCGGCGGCGTACGGGGTGCAGAGTTCCAGGACTTCGATCTTCGTCATCGCATGGTGAGGTTGAAGCAGGTCCTACAGGCTCATGGTCTGGCCGAATCGATGTTCTTTGCCAGGGCGTGCTCTAACGAACTGGATGTCCTTCGTGGAGGGGGACGCTGGGCGCGCATGGCGAAGGCCGAACTGGACGAGGCGATGGCGCTTCCGGGCGGGGCGGCGGAGGGTTCGCAGACAGCTTGTTGAGCGCAAGCTCGACACTGCCGGCGCGAAGCGGCGGCGCAGGTAAAACTCCTGCCTGCGAACATCCGTTCAAACTTCTGACGACGACATTCCCTCCATGAGAAAGCTCATCCAAGCGCTACACGACCAGTTGCCCGTCTGGGCAGCGGACTGGCTCGACATCCTCATTCCTGCGGTGGAGGTTGTGATGATCGTCTTGGGCGCCTGGCTGCTGATGCGGCTGGCCCACAAGCTGATCGACCGAGTCACGACCAAGTACGGCCTGCCGGTCAACATGGCATCGTTGTTTCTTCGCGTGGTCGGCGCCCTGGTCTACCTCGGCGCGCTGCTCTGGGCGTTGGAGCGCATGGGTGTCTCGGGCGCAGTGCTCTGGACGGCGTTCACGGGGTTTGCAACCGTCGGCGCGGTCGCGTTCTTCGCAGCATGGAGCGTGCTGTCGAACTTGTTCTGCACGCTGCTCATCTACATCACCAAGTCCTTTCGGATTGGCGACACGGTCGAACTGCTAGAAGCGGGTGACAAGCCGGGGATGAAGGGACGCGTGGTCGAAATCAATCCGGTCTACACCACGCTTCTCGAAAGCGGCGATCAGCAGAACGGCACAACGCTGCAACTGCCCAACAGCCTGTTCTTCCAGCGCGTCGTGCGGCGATGGCACGGTACGGCCGTGACCGCGGTAGCCCCGGATCAACAAGGAGGCCCGTAGCCAGAGGGCAGGGGAGGAACGAATGCTTTCGCCTTACGAGAACGTCATCATCGGGAACTTCATCTACGGGCTTGGGCTCGTGATGGGCAAGAACCCGAGGCAGATCGATTCATGCGTGAATCTGCTGCAGCAGACGCCACTGGACAAGGTCCTGGGTGACGTCATGCTGCAGTTCCCTGGAGCTTGGCGGCTGATCGAGTTCAAGCGCGTTGGCGCCAACCTGAAGAAGGAGCGCGTCAAGCTGGCGACGTACCGAGGCGCCACGCGCCGAGACGTTGATCTTCGCAAAGCGTCTTTGCGAGCTCACTGGTTTGTCGAGACCGGGCAGCACATCATTGACGAGTTTGACAACTCGACGTTTCAAATGAACGTGCGGCCCTACCTGGAGCTCGAGGAGCACGGAGGGATCTCACTTGAGGCCTTTGCCGAGCAGGTTGCCGAGGATGCGCACAAAGACCCACCGAATAAGGCAGAGCTGGACCTGTACCTCCGCTTGATCAAGCTTTTCGGCTGCCTCGACGGTTACGAAACTTCTGGGCTACTCGTGGGCGTCGGCAGCAATGGCGGTTTGTCATACCTGCCGCTTGAGAACATCACAGACCTGAAGGCGACTTCTCGTGTGCTTCGTGCCCGGCTGCGCGCCAGGGAGGAAGAGTTCACGCGAAGTCAGGCCGCGCGCGGCGCGTTTTCATCTGCTGTGCGACAGGAACTGCAGCGCCGAGAGGTGTCTGGCGAGCTGGCACACGGAGTCGAGCCGAAGCAGCAAACGCTTGATCATGGTCCATCCCTCTGACCTCATTTCAACCGCAGGGCGGAGATTTGCAAGCATCCGCAGGCCCTCATCACCTACCTCACATGTCATCCAATCCCGATAAGAAGCGACCAGAGACGCTCGAAGAGCTGGTCCCCATCGTTGCCGACGTCATCGAACACGCTCAGACGCTGCAAGGAGCAGCAGGCGACGCCGTGCAGCGCGTTAACACGGCCGCAGCGCTCGTCGCTGGCACCGTGAAGACGTTGGTCGCCAATCAACAGCAGATGGCTGCCGACATCGAAAAAGTCGTGGCAGGCAAGTTCAACACCACTGTTGATGATGCAGCTGATCGCATCGGGCAGCAGTTGACCAAGGCGGAAGGCAAGGCCAAGACGGCACTGACCAACTTGACGACTGAAACCAACTCAGCTGTGTCTGCTGTCAATCTCGAGGCGGACCGCCTCAAGCAAAACTGGTGGCTACCTGTGATCATCGGAGCCGTTGTGGGCGCGCTTCTGGGCGCCGCGATCAGCGGCACGACCGTCTACATGGTGCTCCGCGGCGGATGAAAGCCTGAGATCGGTGTACTCAAGGTCCTGAGCCTCGGGGCGATTCGGTCTCGCTCGACCGATCGCTCCCGTCGGCATGGGCGTCCTCAATGCTTTGCGCGACCCGATCGGGCTGAGCCTTGGCATTGGCGTGTCCAGGGCTGTCTTCCGGCTGCGGCGTGATGGGCGCGTCGACCGGCTTGTCCGGCTCGGTCGGCAACTGGACGGGGGATTTCTGATGGTCACCAGGCGCGGTCGCTGGGCCGGCAGAGGAGTTGGTCATCGCGGTCTCCATTGGGACGAGTGGATGTCCAAGGTAGCAGCGGAACTCGCCGCGCACTTGCCGCTGGGCCGCTTTCCCATGTAGGCGAGCTCCCTCAATGACGGATAAGGTAGATCGCGGCAACGATCAGTAGGCCGGTAGCGAGCATGAAGCATGCTCCTACCCGGTGCTGGTCAGCGCTCTCGAGCAACCCTCTGAATGCATTGATGATCTTGGTGAACTGAGCAAGCATGGGATCTCCTTTTGGAATTGAGTTGTGACGGTTCGCCAGATGGCCGACTCGTTGAGACAACGATCGTCGACGGGCCTGGCATCTGGGCTGTGGGTGGTTTGAGCCTAAATAGCCCCCTGAACCTGGCCTGAGAGCAAGTCTCAGGGGTCGAACTTCATTCGGATGGCGAAACCTCCCCCTCTCGGAAGCACCAAACGAGTTTTTTGAGGCTCGACTTGCGTTTTTTGGCTCGGATCGGCCGGTTGGAAGCCGGGCGCGCCTCAGCATCTTCAGTCGGTCAGCAGCCGATGGGCGTGGCGATACTCAGCACAGCGCTTGAGGGAGACAAAAATGACATTGACGATGACGCGCCAGCAGTGGGCGGTCGGCCAGGGCGGATTCCACACTGGCAGGCTTCTGGAAGACGGGGACGTCAGGATTCGGTACGTGTTCGACTGTGGGGCGATGTCCACGTATGAAGCGGCGCGGAACAGCTGCATCGACAGCTATATCGCAGGGGAGGGCGGAAAAGGCACCGACCTCGACTACCTCTTCATCACGCATGCGCATGACGACCACTTGAATGGAGTCAAGCGACTGCTGGACGCGACCAAGGGCATGAAGGTCAAGGTGATCGTTATGCCGCTGTTGAGCGTGGTGGATCGGCTCATCAGCTATGCCCGCACCGCGTCTGTGGATCCGAAGGCGGGTGCCAACGGGTTCTATCGCAGCTTCATCGTTGACCCGGTAAGGGCGGTATCGCAATTCGGCCCTGCGCAGATCATCCAGGTGAGATCGAATGGCGAAGGCGGGGCGCCCTTCAGCATGCCGGATAGCGACCAGGACTTCGATGGCCCGTTCGCTCGCTCCAACGAGCCAGGACCGCGGATGCCGCTCAAGATGGTGGGAAGCGGCGCGGTGCAGCGGGTCACATCGCCAGCGGCAGCTTCCAAGACCGCACAGGCCAAGGCAAAGCCTCAGGTCTGGATCGCCGACGACTCACTGGGATTCCTTTATCGCGGCGCCACTCCAAATGCCACTTGGCTCCTGGCTCCGTACGTCGACCCGAGGGTCGAGGAAGACGCAGCGGCATTCATGGCAGCTCTAGCGACGGAGCGCAAGACGACGGTGGCCGAGCTGAAGATCTGGCTCAAGAAGACATCGAATCTGACGCTGCTTCTGACTCATGGGCTGCCTCATCTGGTGGCCGCGTATCACGCGGTGAGCAAGGATCTGAACGTTACGTCTCTATCGCTGTACTCCGGACCGCTCCCGGACGAGGTGGTAAAGCCGCCAGCTGCCGATATCAAGTTTTCCATCCTCACCGGTCCGATCGTGGTCACCAACAGCGACGATCGTGCCGCCTGGCTGGGCACCGGGGACGCAGCCTTGAAGGAAGTGGCTAGACGGAAGAATTTCTTGGAGCACTACGGCAAGCTTCTGGAACAGGTGCACACCTTCGTCCTGCCTCACCATGGATCTGAAGGCAACTTCGACGTGGAGTTGCTCAAGGAGATCCCGGCCTTCTTGTGCATCGCCGCAGCGGACAGGTTTCACAAGTGGCGACATCCCGGTACAGGGGTCGTGCAGGCCGTCGCATCTGAGGGACGGCTCCTCTGCGTGGTAACAGCAGCGGCGGTTTCGCAAGTCATCGAGATGGTCGAACTCACTTGAACTGAGCAGGGCCTAGGGAAGCATGTAGATATGCAAGAACTTCACTGTCCTTTGTGCAAGGCGCCGCGTGATGGAGGCTTGGGACGGTACTTGCAACCTTGGAGCCCCGTGGTCTGCGGGAAGTGCGGGGAGGAATCGTCCGCGGGATCGTGGGAGGACGGGCAGGGGCGGCCACTTGCTGACCCTTTCGAACCAGACACCGCCTACCGTTCGGGCCCTCTCAGAGTGTTTCTGTCACGCACTAGCGCAGACTTCGAAACCCCGATCCTGAAGCGCCTGGAAGACGACTTGATGTTCACCGCCAAATTGAACATATGGTTCGATAACCGCGGCCCCCGGGCCGGGGACGCAGTGCACAGCTTCATGGAGGATCAGCTCGCAGCTTCCGACTATTTCCTGTTCGCGGTGTCGAAGAACACCTCGAGCTCTGATTGGATGCGGCGAGAGCTTGAGACTGCAAAGAACGTTCAGTTCAGGCAGCAGAGACTTCGTGTGATCCCCGTGGTGGTCGAGAAAAACTCCTCGTGGCCACCGCCCGCTAACGCCATCGACTTCACCGGAGACTATCGACAGGCCTATCGAGCGCTATGCGATGCCCTGGGCATCGGATTCAGTGAGCCGCTAGGGCTTTTCGAGCTTGGCCCGCTTGATGGCTCGTCGAGCATCATCCAGGTCTGCAAATTCTTCGATCAGCGCATGCTCAGCGCCTTGCAGGAATCGCCAGAGCTATTTCGCCAACTGTCACATCGGGACTTCGAGAAGCTGATTGCCGAGATTTTCGATGGACTCGGCTACGAGGTGGAGTTGACGAAGAGAACTCGGGATGGCGGGCGCGACATCATTGCCATTCGCCAGGCCGAAGTCCATGTCAGGTTCTTGATTGAATGCAAACACCCGGACAAGCTCAAGACGATTGGCGTGCGGCCAGTGCGGGAGTTGTTGGGCGTGAAGGCCGACAACCAGGCGGGCAAGGCCATCCTCGCTACGACAGCATTTTTTTCAAAGGACGCCCAACTCATCTTCGAGAGGAACCGCTGGGAGCTTGAGGGGCGGGATCGCGACGGCGTGCTTGACTGGATTGCCAGGTACAACAAGACGAAGGGCAGTTGACCAGTCTCGCCAGTCGCTCATCGGAAGTCCCTGCTCTGAATCTTCACGCCCTTGAGCACCGAGCCCAGATCTTGGAAGTGCTTCGCAAGGATGTTGCCGACCCCGCGCTTTCGTTGCATGCGCCCCTTCACCGCCACCATCTTTTCAGTCAACAGTAGCGGTCGGATATGAGGCTGCTCCGAGACCCCGCGATGGATGCCGGCCTCACTGGAGGCTGATTAGGGATGCGCTTGCCAAGCCCAGAGAGATCGTCGATGTATGCAAAGTGGCAATTGGAATTAGCGACAAGACACCGCTCGTGAATGCAAGTGCGCGCGGGAGCGAGATTCGATAGGTCCGCCTCTGAAGGCTCGCCCTGTCACCGGTTCGAATGAACACCCCGGACGGCGCTGCGCTTGGCGATCAATCGAGCACGGCACGTATTGCCCGGCAATCAGGATGCTGCTCTACGAAGGCGAAGAGGCGCTTGAACGCCTGGCGCCGGTCCTTCGGAAACGGATCTTCGCGGTTCTGTACCGCCTGCATCGTCAGGATGGTCACGCAAAGGCCCGCGCCATCCGGCGATATCTGCTCGTCAAAGTGTCTGTCACTGCGATGGGCACGAATCGGTTCAAGGAGACCGGGCATCAAGTAGCCGCTACCGTTGGACAGCTTCACGCCCAGCCAATCAATCGTCTTCACCCGACCGTCCGTGATCCACGCCAGCTCATTGTTGGCGATGGTCAGCAGGATGTCCGTTGGCAGCGGCGACTGCATGATGGTCTCGAGAAGCCAAACAAGATCGTTCGGCTCGACCAACTGGCGTCCGATCGGCTGCCGGCGCCGTTGATACGGTGCGAGCGATTCACGCGGGTAGTAAGTCCATTGCATCGGCGCGCTCTCCATCGATTGCCATTTGCCGTCTCCCGGCTGGTATCCGGCACAGGCCGATGGTGGTGACGACGATGGGGATGCGCAAATCAGCAACTAAGTTTGGAAGCGATGTCAGGAAGCCGCCAGCGCTGTTGCAGTCGAGAGCGGACTTGGACCGCGCGCACGAATGACCAACTTTCCTCTGAGACGCTCGAATGGCCAACTTTGCGCGGTTGGCGCACGGGAGAAGGCAACATTGCTTGGTTTGATCAACGGTACGGCGTTTCCGTCGGTCGGCAGAACTCCCTAGTTCGCCGCAGAGAAGCCCAACAATGTCAAAGCGGCCGCGCCGTGATCGGTTTGAGGGTGCTAGTTGGTCTTATGCGCCTGCCGCCTCGATGCAAGCGAGCCAGCAAGCCGATCTGCGAAAGCCGAAAAGCCGCGCTCTTCTGAGTCCCATCGAGGCAGTTCAGCCTCAGTTCGGGACGCTTCAAGGCCTGTTTGGCTTTGGGCTCCCAATTCCGATCGGATGTGGCCGTTTTTTTGCCCGGCCGAGGCGTCGCATTTACGCTTTGGGTCGCTCAGATGCAATAACAGCCTATTAAGACTTCTCAGGAATTGGCTGCTCTTGCAGCCTTGACGCATCTATCGTGGTACGTAATACTGACAATACGTAATACATACGAAATTGGCGGCTGACATGGCACGAGCAGGCGTGACGAAGGGCGAGGTCCAACGGGCCAGGCTTGCGCTGATCAAGGCGGGCAGGCACCCGTCGATCGACGCCATCCGCATCGAACTGGGAAACACCGGGTCGAAGGCGACGATCTTTCGCCATCTGAAGGAAATCGAGGCCGACGAAGGTGGCGCCGGCGTGCCCCAGGGATCGGTCAGCGACGAGCTGATGGCCTTCGTCACCAATTTGGCCGGACGCCTGGAATTCGAGGCGCAGGAGCGCTTCGACACGCTGAAGGCCGGCCACGCCGAAGAGGTCCGCGGCCTGAAGGAACAGCTGGAAAAGGCCCGGGGCGAAGCTCGCTCGGGCCGATCCGAGGCTGAGCGCAGCCAGATCGAGCTGTCGACCGAGCGGACCGCTCGGCAACGCGTGGAGGCTGAACTGGCCGCGCTACGCCTGGAACATGGCCAGGTGACCACCCAGCTCACCGCGCAGTTGGAAGGCGTCCAAGAGCAGCTCAAGGCCACCCAAGCCCAGGTGGCGTCGTTGGAGGAGAAGCACATCCATGCCCGGGAGGCTCTGGAGCACTTCCGCAATGCATCCCGCGAGCAGCGCGACCGCGAAGCCCGCCAGCACGAACAGCAACTGCAGTACCTGCAGCGCGAGGTTGCCAACGCGGCCGAAGCCCTGACCGCCAAGCAGACCGAACTGCGCTCAGCGCTGCAAGAGAAGGCGGATGCCTTGGCGCATCTTTCCGCGGCCCGAGCTGAACGACGCCAGGTCGACGATCAGTTGCGTGAGCTCAAGTCGGCCGCTGAGCGCCTGGCCGTCCAGACGCAGCTCGCCGCGAACCTGCGTGATCAGGCCCAGCAAGCGGCCCAGCAGTACGAAACCCTGCGTGCTCGGGCCAGCGATCTGGAGCAGCGCAACGCGGAACTCGAGCGGTTGCTAGCCGGGGCCACCGCGACGGCGCAGTCCCAGGCCGACATGGTCAAGGAGCTCCTTGCGCGAATCAGTCAGCCTTCGCCGGCCGGCAAAGCCAAGGTCAAGGCTGCAGCCGGTGGCTGATGCGTCATCGAGCCGATCGTTGCGGCTTTCTGCCGGAGGCACACGGGCGGCGGCTTGCGCGGTCTAGCTCACGCCTATGCCGGTGCCCATTGGCAGTGAGCCGGGTAGGGCGGCGCAAAGCCAAGAGCCCATGACGACCCGCGCAAACGCCTCTACCGGGAGGCAAGCGGTGTTGTTTTGCGCACGGCGACAACGACTGGATTTCCAGTCATTGATAGCGAAAACTGCCCTCAACGACTGGAAATCCAGTCATTGAACAGTGCGGATGTCGGAATCGCGCTAATCATTCGTTGAGCACGGTCACCCTCTACACCGACGGTGAGGGCTGCTGTCCGCTTCTACGGTTGCTGGTGCCTCGCCGCTGGTTCTGGAAGGCCGGCATCGGCGCGCCGCCTGATACGCATCCCTAAAAAATCGGCGCAAACACTGTGAAAAACGGATCAACGGGCGCCTAAACTGCGACGCCAGCTCATAAAACCGGATCGAAGTGGACCACCTGTCTGAAGTTCTCAAGATACTCGACGGCGCCTTGCGTGCCAATGCGAGTATGGCTGCGAACTACGCGGGTCTCCTCGCTGACAAGCTTGAAGAGACTGGTAATCGGCAGCAGGCTCGTCAGATTCGCGAGCGCCTGTCCCGGGCTCCGGCCGCCCTCGCAACCGCTCAAAGCGCTGAGAACGGCATCACGTTGAACAACCTCCCGGTCGACGGCGAAAGCCGGCTGCACACGGTCGACGTGAGTCAGCCCGAGGTGCGGGACGTGGGGTTGGTCCTGCCTAGTGCCATCGAGTCGCGAGTCCAGGAGTTTCTGTCCAGCGTGCGCCACCATGACGCGTTGGTGCGCGCCAATGCGGCATTGCCGAATCGACTGCTGATGCACGGTCCTCCAGGGACCGGCAAGACCCAGCTGGCACGCTGGGTCGCCGCGCAGCTGGGCCTGCAACTGCTGACCGTCCGGTGCGACACGCTGGTCAGCAGTTTGCTCGGGCAGACCAGCCGGAATTTGAGGCGCGTTTTCGAATATGCGGAGCAGCGTCCGTGTGTCCTGTTTCTCGACGAGTTCGATGCGCTGGCTGGCGCGCGTGGCAACGAGCGCGACGTGGGCGAGCTGCAGCGAGTGGTCATCGCGCTGTTGCAGAACATGGACGCTTTGCCGGACAGCACCATCCTGCTGGCAGCGACCAATCATGACCAACTCCTGGATCTCGCGGTTTGGCGCCGGTTCAGCTTCAGGCTGCCGATGCCCCTTCCCGACGAACTGGTGCGCGAGACGCTTTGGCAGCGGTTCCTGGACACCTACGCGCCAGCGAACATCAATTTCAAGACCTTGGTCGCGCGCTCCGAGGGGCTGACGGGCGCGGTCATCGAACAGGTCTGTCTGGATTCCAAGCGCAGCGCCGTGCTGGCTGGTCAGGCCCAGGTCGATGAAGACGAAGTGTTTCGGCGCCTTGGGCTGACGCTGGCGCTGATAGAACGCGTGCCGCTGAGCACGCAGGATGCCGAGATGGCTTGGCTGCGGCGCTGGGATCGCAAGATCTTCTCGTTGCGCGTGCTGGCCAAGCTCTACGGTGTTTCGACGCGTCACGTCACCAACATCACTCAGGAGGGAGGTACAGATGGCCACGAGGAGGACGACAAACAGTCCGGCTGAACCGCAACGACCGGTGCCGCAACCGAGCCCGGACAATCCATTCCAGCAGATCATGTTTGATCGACAGGATCTGCAAGGGATGCAGCCCGGCGGTGGGCCCAAGAAAGAGTTTGTGCTGGTTGACGCCGCGTATCGTCAAGCGCTCGCCGCGACGCTGGACGGCGCGACGGAGGGCTTGGCGGCACAGATGCAGGCCCACCCGCATTCGCTCGCCCCGTTGATCTTTCGCCTGCGGCATGAGGCCATTGCGAAGTCCCACCGCCCACTCAAGGTGGTTGAGGAAGCAGGGCTGATGCCCGCTGGGCATGAGCGTGTCGAAGAAATGCTGGTCGGCGCGCACAGCGGCAGCATCACCGCGCTGCGTAGCGTGATTCTTGATCGCGACATCAAGGAGATTCGCGCCAACCTGAGTGCTATCCAGCGCATCGAATCCTGGGGGCGGGCCCAGCGCAACCCTGAGGGGACGTTGGCCGTCCAGCAACGCGGCCGCGCACTGCTGCGTTTCTTCCGCTACGGCAACGATGCCGCCAACGCTCAGTTGTTCCAGGCGAGTCGTCACCTGCTGAGTCATCTCGGACTGAAGTACCGCTTTTTCAGACAGTCACGCCACGGCTGGTTCTACGCCAGCCTCATGGACGTCAGCAATCTCGGCGAGGACAAGTTCGATGCGCTGCTCAGTTTCCCAGGCCTGCGGCGCCTGATGCCGGAGCCGCAGTTGCAGCCGGCAGCCACCGGCGGCAGCGCGGTTGCAGTCGCGGCGGGGCCTCATTTGGATCCACCCGTCGCGGGGCTGCCGACCGTCGGCGTGTTCGACACGGGAACCGGGCCTGCTGCAACTGACCTGGCGCCTTGGATCGTGGGCAGGACGACCTTCGTCCTCCCGCCGGACACTGATCACGAGCACGGCACGCATGTGGCATCGCTGGTGGCTGGTGCTCATCGCATGAACGGCGGTCACCTGGACCTGCCACCCGTCGGTGCCCTGGTGTACGACGCGTGCGGCCTGGAGTCCGGCCCGAACGGCAGTTTCGTCAGCGACCTGATCACACGCCTCGAAGAGGCGGTGCGAGGCAAGCCGGACGTGCGGGTATGGAATCTGTCTCTAGGTTCGCCGCATGGGTGCGACGAACAGACCTTCAGCGAGTTCGCACAGGCGCTTGATCAGCTGAGCGACCAGTTCAATGTGCTCTTCGTCGTGGCCGCCGGAAACTATGTCGTGGAGCCGCGCCGCACATGGCCCAGCCTGGCGACGCTCCAAGACCAGGTGTCTTGTCCCGGGGAGTCGGTGCGCGCGCTCACGGTGGGATCGGTCTGTCACGCGGGCGCCGTCGACGCATTGAATGAGCCCGGTGAACCGGCGGCCTACAGCCGGCGCGGGCCAGGGCCGGTTTTCACGCCCAAGCCCGACATCGTTCACGTTGGTGGCGGAGTGCATGCTCCCTGGGCTACAGGAGCTTCAAGCGTTGCAGTGCTGACGGCAGGCAACACGCAGACCCGCAACTTCGGAACCAGCTTTGCAGCGCCGATCGCAGCGAGCATGGCTGCACATGCCTGGCAAGCCATCGCCGGCGGCACGGGCCTGACTGCAAGTCCGGCGCTGGTCAAAGCTCTCATGATCCACGCTGCGCAGTTGTCGTCACCCGCGTACACGCCCTGGGAGCGGCGTTACTACGGCACCGGCCTTCCGCGCGACGTGACCTCCGCCCTGTACGACCGGGCGGACAGCTTCACGCTGATCTTCGAGTCGCGCGTGGTTCCGTCAATACGCTGGCGCAAGGCACCGTATCCCATCCCATCTGGCCTGCTTCGCGACGGAAAATTCCGAGGCGAGGTCATCATCACGGCGGTCTACGCGCCTCCCTTGGACGGCAACACGGGTGCCGAATATGTCCGCGCCAACGTGGAGCTGAGCTTTGGCACCTTGGACGGCGACAGCATCCACAGCAAGGTGCCGCTCAAGGGCGAGGATGGCACCGATGGATACGAAGCTGCGCAGGTCGAACATGGCGGCAAGTGGGCACCTGTGAAGGTGCACCGAAAGTCGTTCCCCAATGGCGTATCCGGCGATACGTGGGCGTTACAGGCACGGATGTTCTTGCGGGAGTTCGAGCCCGCAATGGCAGAGGGCTTGACCGTCTACATCCTCTGCACACTGCGATCGCTTGACGGCGATACGGAGATCCACGCCCAGGGCATGCGGGCCCTGGCGGCAACCAATTGGGTACGCCACGACCTGCCGGTGAGGGTCCCGATCCAGGCACTCGCGTAGCGAAGGATTTCCGAGTGCGAGGTCAGCGATAGCCGCTGCCGTTGCATCGAGGGCCGCCGTGAGTCTCAGCAGCTTGTGCACCCGCCGTTGGCCTCGTGCGAGGACTGTAGGGACAGGCCGATGCGCAAGGCACAGCACGGCGCGCGGCAAAGTTCACAGTCCCGGGTGGGGGCTGGGTGCTTGGTGAGTTTTCACCATGAGTAGGCGATTCGTATGCGTCCGGCCAACTCGCCTTGAACCGTCGGGCTGAGGCAGCAAGGATGGTGTCCACCAACGCAAATAGGTGGACACCATGTCAGACGCCAAGCCGGCCAGTCGCCGGCGTCACCATGCAGAACTGAAACGTCAAGTCATCGCCGCATGCGCGGCGCCTGGCGCGTCCGTGGCCCAGGTGGCGATGAGCTACGGCCTCAACGCCAACCTGGTGCACAAGTGGCGGCGCTTGGCTGTGCAAGATGGCGAGCCTGCTGGCTCCCCTGCTTTCGTCCCGGTGTCGGTCGTCACCGAGGCGCCGCCGTGCGAGCCGGCGCAGTCCATCGAACTGGAGCTGCAGCGCGGCCCGGTCCATGTGCGCGTGCGTTGGCCGATGACAGGCGCGACTGCCTGCGCCGCCTGGCTGCGCGAGATGCTGCGTTGATGCGGGTCGATGCGGTGTGGCTGGCGGTCGAGCCGCTGGACATGCGGGCCGGCACCGAGGCTGCCCTTCGGCGCGTCGTGGCTGTGTTCGGC
>NZ_JBYSZK010000002.1:0-494003 GCF_058787015.1 Roseateles sp. FW305-36
GGGGTTTGGCGATTTCCAGTCTCTCAAAACCTCGCCGGGTGAACACCCGCAACAACCTATTGAACCTTCACACCTAGCCCAGTCACCGCAGCTGCAATACCACGCAGCATCAGGAGCAGCGCATCAGGTGCCGGTGCAAACGACGCCGCGGCTGGCCGAGCCTCGCGCCCACACAAGCGCCAGATGCTCCAAACCAGCCCCGTCGCGCTTGGCACCCCGAGCAGCCACCCCACCGCCACAAAGCTTTGTGCGATCGCGTTCAAGGGAGTCCATTTGTTCATGTGGAGTGCTTGTCAGAACATCAACAACGGCACCGGCCACGGCACCATGGCATTCCCACGCGACGCTGTGAAGACCGTATACGTGGCAGGACCCGACTTGAACCGAACCGACTGCGTGTAGGTACCCTTCGACGTGAAGGTCGCCCCGCAGAAGCGCTGAATCGAGCCTTCGCGGTGGGTCGGGAACCGAAGCTCTTCGCTGGCGTCCTTGCCGTCGGGGTTTTGGGCTCCTAACCAGTACTCGAGGAATCCCCCATTCGCTGTGATCGGCGACGGAGCGCAGAGCTCGATGTACTTCTTTCCCTGGGCCGCGCAGCTGAAGACGGGCACAGCGTCACCGTCGCTGGCGCGCGCCAACGGCACACCGGCAAAGGCGCCGCAGCAGAGCAGGCGCCCAACGCCGAACCAGTGGATCGGAGCACGGCTGCGAGAGCCTGGGCTGAACTCAGCCATGGGCCATCAATCGCGTTGCGTTGGCCGCCTCCGCCGCAGAATTCTCCGGGAGGGGAACCCGCGCACGCGTGGCGTCCAGCGCGCCCAGAAGTGCACACGATATACGTGCGGGCTGCGTGATCGGCGTCATGTGGTCGGCACCTTGGCACCGTCGCAGCGTCGCGTTGGAGAAGCGCGCGGCGAGCGTCTCGGCCACCGCATAGAACGCCGACGACGTCGGCTCCCCGGTGAACACCGTCACAGGCATGCGCAGCATCGCCAACAGCTCGCCGCGCCACAGGGTCGAGAAGGCAGCCTCCAGTTGATTGACCATGGCCGGCGCCTGCGTGGCCCACCGATGGCGTTGCTCGGTCGGCCAAGCTGCCCACGCATCGCCGCCATGGAGGAAGGACGCCAGCAGGCGCGCGGCTGAGCCCGCCTCTTTCTGGTGAATCAGCTCCGCCATGGCGTCAGCGGTGCGACGAGCGGTCTGCCAGGCATCGTCCCGCCCCGCCGGAACGAGAGCGCCGAATGCCATGGGCTCATAGAGCACGAGAGAACGCACTCGCCTCGGGCGCTGCAGCGCCATCTGGATGGCAACGGCAGCGCCGAAGCCGTGGCCGATCAAGTGGAAGTCCTGGTCGGCGGGCATGTCCAGGTCGCGCAGCACCTGAAGCGCCGTGAGCGACAACCCGCCCTGGGATGGCGCAGTCGCGTCGGTGTGCGACCCTGCCAGATCGGGCGTGTGCCAAACCCACCCCCGGCCTGCCAACGCGGACATCGGCCGCCATTGCGCAGGCCCGCTGGTGCACTCATGGAGCGCAACCACGTGCGTTGGCAGCGCGATGGGTTGCTCGTATCTGTGGGCGCTGGGGCGTGATATTTGAAGCATAGGCTGACCTGTAGGAGCTCAGCGGTGCATCGTGATCAGCCTGTGTTTCAGGGGGGCTTCGTGAGGCTGCAGGAACGTTTCGTTTGTTGAGCCGCCTGGGCTGGCCGGGCGCCTTCTGCCAACACCCCAACTGCAGGGGCAACAAACGCGACCAAAAGGCCTCCACTTGAAGCTGAACAGCAACCGACGATCTTCATGATCGATGGAGATGACGCGGCTCAGGCCAATCCTGTCCGCCCATCCATCCTTCAACCACTCGCGAACCCATCGACCATGAAATTCAAGATCCTCTGCTCCACAGTCGCCCTGCTCAGCCTCGTGCCCTCTGCGTTTGCCAGCGTCAATGTGCCGGGCTACTTTCCCCCTGGCCCGTCCATCGTCGCCATCGTGCTGCGCCTGATCGGCTGCTGATGAGGCCTCCGAGCCAGGCATAAAAAAGGGTCTGCCAATCGGCGGGCCCTCTAGCGGCAAACGGCGACGCGTCAATCGTCCGATTCGCTGTGCGATCGCATCCAGACACGGTGCCGAGCGAAGTCCCAGGTCATCTCGAAGTGCTTCAGCAGGCGTGTGCCGATGTTCAGCTCGCCAGCGGTGTCCTGGTCGTCGATGGCGGCGCGCACGTTCTCGAAGCGACGGCCGGCGACCACCAGATCGCGCAGCACGACCACGTCACGCTCGACAGCACCCCCCAGGCCGCCACCGGTTTCGCGGGCGACGATCCGGCCGGGTGCGAGCAGGCCGCGCAATTGTGCAAAGCGACGACCGATCAACACATTCCCGCCGTTGCCGATGTCCAGGTCCGCCCAGGCCTTGGCGCCTTCAGCCTGCACCGGGATCGCCTCAATGCCGCGCTCGCTGCGCAAAGCCAGCATCTCACCAGCCGGCAATCGAAGACGATCGAGCCTGCGAACACGCAGCCCCTGGAGGTCGATGTTCCAGCGCGCAGCGTCGAACCATTCCCGACCGAGGATCACGCGCACCGAGGTGCCCAGCAGGCGTTGCGACACCTCCTGGAGGTCCGTCAATGCCACGGTCATGCCCCGCAGGGTCACGCCGGCAGCCTGCAGGCTCACACCCTTGGAAAACGCCGCCGGCTGCTCGCCGCCCGATCCTTTGGCAGTGACGGTGGGCCCACCGGCAAGCCCGATGGCGCGAGCCCAAGCGGTATCGATCAGCGTCATTTCCGCCGCTGAATCCAGCAGCACCTCGACCTCATGTCCCTGCACGCGCGCAGGCAGAAACACGCGATCACCGCGAAGCTGTAGGGGCGTCTCGGCCGACGCAGCAGCCGCGCCGGCCAGCAGAGGATGGGCAATAAGCACAAGGGCTTGTGCGACGGTCCATGAGAAGTCTCTCTCCAGGGTTCAGCATGATGTCGCCTCGCGCCACGGCGCGTCACAGCGGTGCCGGCAGCGTCGCCGGCTCGTCGCGCTGGCGGACGTCCCAGACGGTGTCCGCGAAGTCTCCTGCCGCACCCTGGGGCCGGGCCGTGTGCCCCTGCGTCGACAGGAGCTTGCTGATCGCAGCGACCGCCAGGCCTGCGCGGACAGCAGGCGACGAGCAGGTGGTAGCCGCGACGGGCAGCGAGTGGCGACGAAACGTGTGCATGGGTGACGGCGATGGGCAGGTGGGTGGGTTCGTGAGTGACCATCCCTGCAACAAGCATGTCGCCGGTGCTTCACGACACGCCCCGTCGGTTTTGGTTGTTGCGTGCATCGGCCGCCCGGTGCACAGCGGTGCGCAGCCGATCGGCGAGTTCCGCCGCTTCGTCGGGGGTGTAGCTGCCCTCGATCACGAGATCGCGCTCAATCTGCCGGCCATCCATCAGCAGGATGCACACGAGCTCGTCCCCCAGCAGGATGGCCAGACGTCGGCCGCTGTGGCGCGCCGACAAGTTGGACATCCGTTCCCGGGCGTCAGGCCGCAGTCGCAACACCACCCAAGCAGTCACGCTGCTGCGAAACAGTGTCCACTGCCGGCTGGATTTCGCTTCGACGCCGATAACGTCCTGGGACGCGAGGAAGCTGGGCCCTTCGAAACGAAACCCAGCCGACGTGGCGACGAGCGGCAGTTCGGCACCGGCGCCCGGTGCGTCCTGGAGCTCGGCCACCAGCCGGGCCTGCAAGGCATCAGCCGCCACCGCCGGCTCCGGAGCATGGCATCCGGCCAAGGCCATCACCAGGCCACCCAAACAGCATCGCCACTTCATCGCTCATCTCCCGAGGGGTTCTTCGCGTCGATCAGTGTGTCGACGCCGGTCTGCCGCGGCATCGCAAGTCCGCCGACGTTGGATTCATTTGCTTCAACGTGGCGCAGACCACAGCGTGCGTGAGAAGGTGCCGGCCATGGTCACTTCGGTCATCGTGGTGACAGGGGCCGCAAGCACGGCGCGGCGCGCCCGGGGGCAGGGTTGCCTCAGCCGCCCGCGGTCCTGTGCGAGAAGTTCGCGCCGGGTGTCGGCCAGTTGGTGGCGCACCGAGGCAGTGTGCGCACGGACCCAGGCGGGGCGGCGGAGGCGAGAAGAAGCACTTGAGGAGTCTTCATGGGAGCAGGGTGCGGTCTGTCAGGGTGACTTGGATGCGGGCACCGTGCTGGCGCTTGCGAGCCAGGGCCGCGACAGAGCCGCCCACCAGCACCAGCGCCAGGCTGGCCGGCTCGGGCAACTCGCCTGGCGAACCGTTGCTGCAGCCGGCGGTGCAGCGGAAGTAGTCCACCTTGCCTGTCTCGGCGTGCACGTTGTCACCGTAATAGACGCCGGGCCGCATGAGCCGAAACTCAGTCGACGTGAAATCGGCCTCGGTCCAGTGGCCATCGGGCAGGGCATCGTTGGACAGCATGGAGCCTGGGCCGTCCAGCTCCAGCGAGAGGTTGCCGCCCAGCCCGGGCGTTGCCGTGTTGAAGAAGAAGTCGTCGTAGTTGCTGCCCAAATAGTTGTCTCCCACGTTCACCCAATTCGTGCCAAAGAACGAATAGGCGCTGCCATCCGTGAGGCTGACGGACATGCCCTGTGCGAAGTCGCCGGTGCCGTCGTATCTGCCCCAGTCGGTGCGGGGTTCGGTGTCCGTCATGGCACTGCTGTAGGTGACGTCGCCTTCAAACAGCACCGGCGATCCAGTCTGAGAAGTCATGTGACCCTTGAAGTGATAGCTGATGAGGCCCGCCTGGGCCGAAGCGGCGACGCAGAGCAGCAAGGGGGCGAGTAAGCGTTTCATGCGGTATCTCCAGAGGTGGTGGCGTAGTGCGGTCAGCAGGCTGCGCCGTTGCAAGTCGATCGGCGTGATCTGCACGCCAAGACGGACCGCACCCAGAACGGATTGGCTATGTGCCCGCTCTGGCGCTTAGGGTGAGGCTGCTGGGCGACTACAGCTAAGCCCAGCAGCCACAGCCACGCGGCGGTGGTCCATCCCCGGGGCACGATCAGAAGGCCCCACGCGATGAGGCTACTGAGGCTTAGCAAGCCCCGCCGCCGCAGAGGTTGCCGCGCACTTGCGTCGTGCCGTTCGAGAGGAAGGTGTCGTGGGTATTGCCGAGCGAGTTGCTCATCGATACAGCGGACGTCTCGAGCGCCGGTCCACTCAAAAACCCCCAACTGCCATTGCGTGCCAGCAGGACGCGGCGGAATTGACCCCCACCGATCGGATCGTCCGCGCTGGCACCGTAGGAAGTCTGGATGCCCGCGTCGTGGTTGTTGATCACCATCATGTCCGCCAGCAGCGCCGGGGCCCGGAGCAGGCTGACGCCCTGTGCCCCATTGCCTGAAACGATATTGCGGGTGAGGGTTGCATCGGCACCCCACACAAAAATGCCCGCGCCGCCGTTGTCCCTCACGGTCACCGATTCGATCGTGTTGCCAAACGTTCCTCCGGCGTAGATGCCATGTCCCGCAAAGCCGCGTACCGTGCCGTTGCGAACGGCTGATCCCCAGCCACCAATTTGGACACCGATGGACGCCCCCGCACCTGGGCATTTCCGGCCGGCGCCGTTGCCGTAGCACGTGACCGGGCCAATGATTGAGAAACCGTTGAGGTCGAGGGTGACGTTGTCGTACATCACCACGCCCTCGACGCCGGGAGGCACGACGAGGTTACTCATGAGCTTGTAGTTGCCAGCCAGCAATGTGACAGGGAAGCCGGGCGTGTCTTGCGCACTGACGCCGCCGCTCAGGGCGCGGTTTTGGTCGATGAGGATGACGTCGGCTGCCATCGCTAGTGGCGCGACGGTGCCGAGCAGTGCGGCGACAGACAACGTGAAGAGGCGAGGGAATTTCATGATCGAGGCTCCAGAAGATGGGGGGACCGTTTATTCAGCAGGGGCTGCTGTTGCAGTAGTTGCCCGTGGTATGGACACCACCGGCGATGGTGGCGCCAGCGCCAGCGCCGTCGGCGATGTTGTCCGCGAAGTTGGTGAAGAGGCTAAAGCTCCGCATGCCGCCCGTGCCATTGCCGCCAGCGCGCGAGCTGACGACGAGGCCGCCAGAGGTTCCCAGGCCCAACGTGATGCCGTTCTTGGCATTGCCATCGGCCTGCGAGTCGACGATCAACGCGCCGGCGAGGCTGCTGATGCCGGTCCCCATTGAGCGGTAGGCCGAGACCTCGGCGAGCAGGCTGTCATCTCCCACGCTGATGCCGTTGCCACCGACGCTATGGGTGCGCACGCGCGTGAGCATCGCGCGCTCATTGAGCTTGATTCCCGAGCCGCCAAATCCCGACACGATGCCGTTTTGCACCCTCGTGTCCGTGACACCGGCAGTGGCCTCTATGCCGTGATCCGTACCGCCCGTGACCTTGCACTTCAGGGTGCTGCCGGCACCGCTGCAATTGCCCGCATTGGTTTGGCCGTAGATGCCAAAGCCGTTCAGATCCAGCGAAACGCCGCTGACCGTGATGACGATGCCGCCCTGGCCCTGGCCGGCCGGCACGATCAAGTTGCTCATCAACTTGTAGCTGCCCGGCACACTGAGGGTGATGGGAAAGCCCGGCGCATCGCCGGGCGTGATGCCACCAGCCAGCGCCTTGTTCTGATCGATGGTGGTCTGCGCCTGGGCCGCAGCGCCAGCTAGGGCGCTGCACAGCAGCAGCGCGCGGGGGAGGGTGAGTTTCATGAGAAGTCCTGTCATTTCGTGAAGAGGGAGGGCGGGTGCCCGGTGGCAGGCCGTACACCCGGGCTTGCCATGCAGGCATGGTCGGCCGCTGGTGCTTCCGGATGACTTCAAGTGCGGGCTTTTGCGTTTCATTTGTTGAGCGCAGGGAAAGGCGCTCTTGCTAACGATTTGCTGAGTTCAGAAAGGCGCACGCCGAGCACTGGGCTCGGCGCGGTGGTCGTGCAGCGGCGGTGCGTTACCCGGATGAGCCAGGCTGGCCGCGCGGGAAGGGGCGGAGGGCAAGTGCGGCCAGGGGCAGCGAGCTGGGCTCCGAGAGCTGCTGGGCTTAGGTGCGCGCCAGCGTCACGGTGCCCGGCCTGCCACCGGGGCAGTGGCCGCCCTGGATGCCGCTGTAGGGCGGGCCGGTGTCGATGCCGCAGTTGTTCTAGGTGGCCATCCAGCCGATGGCCAGCGAGGTGCCCTGGCTCAGCAGCAACGTGCGATCACCGCCGCCCGGCGGGCTGGTGTCGAGCGACAGTTGCTGCTCCAGCAGCAAGGGCGCACTGAGGTCGATTGCGCCAGACCCGTCGGTCGTGAAGTGCACATCGATGAAGCTGAAGGCGTTGAACTGCTGAGTGCCGATGTGCAGGTCCAGGTCGGTGACCTGGACGCTGACATAGCTATTGGCCGTCAGACCGGTTTCATCGACGGTGAGCTGCCGATGAAGGGCGTGCTGGGCAAGTGGCTGTACGCCAAGACTGGCAGGTCGGGGCGGATCGTGTCGGCGTGCAATGTGAGCGTGAGGGCACGAGGCCGGCACGCGCCGGCACCGGGGCCAGGCTTGCAGCCAGCCCGAACAGGCGGCGCCTGTGGTCAGGGATGAGCTGGGGCGTCGCGAGTTGGGCATGTGGTGACTCCTGCGTGAAGCAAACGGGTCGCCCCGGCTCACTGCGGCCACGCAAAGCGCATGCTCCGCGGGCTGTCGGCCTCGCCGTTGAACTGGCGCATCTGCAGGAACATTTCGATCTCGCCCGGCTGCCCGCCGCTCGGGACGATGCGATCACCTGCGGTCGGAGCGGGTTCAACCAGCGAGGCACACGCTCGTCAGCGCCTCGTTGACGCGTCCTCACACAGTCTCAGCCTGAAGCCGACAGCCGCTCTGCAGCGATAGAGAAAACTCAAGCCATAGCCACAGACAACAGAGGTGGAAAGCACGTTCAGCCGCCCTGAGCCTTCTTCAGCTCCACGTGGATGGCATGCAGCGGCACGTTACCCACGTCTTCCATTGCATGTCCCTGCGTGACGGGAAACCACCGCGTGCCTGGTGGGCGCACCCCAAGGTCTCGAGTGCTGCCGTCCTGAAGGTGCTCCACCACGGGCGGCGAAGTGTCGATGATCATCACGGCCGGGTAGCGGTGCACGTGCAGCGGCTCCCGCTCGCCCGGCGCCACCGTCACTTCCAGTACCCGCACCTCGTCGTTCTCAAAAAGAACCTTGTGATGCTGGGGCGCCGCCGCGGTCGCGTCCAACTCCGGCCGCCACCAACGGTCTGCATAGTTTGACTGCGCAATTGCGACGACCCCCGCAACCAAGCCAACGACCGCGACAGCGCCAAGTCTCACGCTGCTGCGCTCAAGACGCAGAGATCGGCTGACTGGTTTCATCTTCGCCTCTCCTCACGGTGGCAAACCGCAGTCTGCCGTGGCCCAAGTCGAGCTCGAGTCTGGCGGCAAGCATGCCGCGCCGCCATCGGAGCAGCACCAACCAGCTTGGAGAGAAAGACAGCTCACAGCATGAAGATGAGGTACCCGTTGCCTAATAACGGCCGGCCGTGAAGAACGCCTGTTCTACGCGCTCCCGTCCGAGGGCGATCAGTTCCTCTGCGCGCCAGAACTCGAAGAAGCCGCAGGCGTTTCTTGGAACTTCAACGATCACATCCGGTGAATACGCCGACAGCTTGAGGTCTGCGATCGTGTCCTGCATCGCCTGCATGGCGGTGAATGCAACGTCGAGCAGCCCACGGGAGGGTTGCCCGGACCCGCGTGCTGGCCGCACTGATTCGACGAATTTCAGGATTCGCCTGCGATAGCTGTTGTCACCGATCAGCGAGGGACTGGCTGTTGGCATCGAGCGCAGCTCAGCCGGCCCGCTCAGGTCCACCGCGATCGTCAGATCGGTGGCGTCGTCCACGGTCGGCGCGACGGGTACGGGGTTGACCACCGCACCATCGATCAAGGTCCGGTTGCCATGTTGGACGGGCGTGAAGACCATCGGCGTGGCCATGGAGGCGCGGATCGCATCGAACAATTTTCCGCTGCGCAACCAGACCTCCTGACCGGAATCGAGGTCCGTCGCCACGGCGGTGAACGAGATCGGCAGAGCCTCGATATCGTGGTCACCGATGAGGTCTCGCAGCACGCTGATGATGCGCTCGCCCTTGAAGATGCCGGGGCGACCGACGGTGGGGTCCAGCAAACGCAGGACGTGCAAGCGTTCGAGCGCGAGCACCCATTCCGCGTACACCTCGAGCTTGCTGGTGGCGTAGATCCCGCCGACCAGGGCACCCATGGACGTGCCTGATATGGATCGGATCTCGTAGCCGTTTTCGGTCAGCCATTGGATGACGCCGATGTGGGCCAGCCCGCGTGCACCGCCGCTGCCGAGGACGAGGGATACGGTGGTCTTGTGGGATGACATGGGGGATATAGGTAAGGACCGCGGTGTTCTAACAGCTTGGCAAGACACCGCGCTCGCAGGCCTGCAGAACGCACGGACTGCCTGGCATGGCGCAGCGGGCGCGCCGCCAGCGAATCGGTCATCCCCCGGTCAAGAACGGCACCGCCTGCGTTAATGCTGCAGCAAGGCCATCGGCATGAGGGCTGCGAGTTCCTCGCGGCGCACCGGGGTGTTTTGCCCATAGGCCGGAGCCCGCCCCGAGAACTTGGCGGGCCCCATGCCGGGGCGGGCTCCAGCGGCCCCCGCTGCAGACGCGGGTGGGCTGCCCGCGAGTGAGAGGGGGCTTCCCTGTCAGAACTCGGCGTCCGCCGGGCTGGGCGCCCGCGTCTCCTTGGGCAATTCGGCAACGGTGGCGTCCGTGGTCAGGATCAGGCCCGCGACGGACACGGCGTTCTGCAGCGCGGTGCGCGTGACCTTGGTCGGGTCGATGACGCCCACGGCCAGCAAGTCGCCGTACGTGCTCGTCGCGGCGTTGTAGCCGTAGCTGCCTTTGCCCTTCACGACCTTGTCCACGACGACCGAGGGCTCGTCGCCCGCGTTGCTGCTGATCGCACGCAGCGGAGCCTCCAATGCGCGGCGCACGATGCCGATGCCGGCATCCTGGTCCGAGTTCGCACCGCGAAGACCATCGAGAGCGCGGCGGGCACGCAGCAGCGCCACGCCACCGCCAGGCACGATGCCTTCTTCCACGGCCGCACGCGTTGCGTGGAGCGCGTCGTCTACGCGGTCCTTCTTCTCCTTCATCTCGACTTCGGTCGCCGCGCCGACGCGGATCACGGCGACGCCGCCGGAGAGCTTGGCGAGGCGCTCCTGAAGCTTCTCGCGGTCATAGTCCGACGTGGCGTTGTCGATTTCAGCGCTGATCGTCTTGCGACGAGCTTCGATGAGCTCGGCCTGCCCTGCGCCGTCGATGATGGTGGTGACGTCCTTGTGGATGTCGACACGGCGAGCGCGGCCCAGGTCAGCCAGGGTGGCCTTCTCGAGCTGCTTGCCTGTCTCTTCCGAAATCACGGTGCCACCGGTCAGCACGGCGATGTCTTGCAGCATGGCCTTGCGACGGTCACCGAAGCCAGGTGCCTTGACTGCTGCCACCTTGAGCACGCCGCGCATGCTGTTGACCACCAGCGTGGCAAGCGCCTCGCCCTCGACTTCCTCCGCGACGATCAGGAGCGGCCGGCCCGCCTTGGCGACGTCCTCCAGCACCGGCAGCAGCTCACGGATGTTGGAGATCTTCTTGTCGCACAGAAGGATGGCCGCGTCGTCCAGCACCGCGGTTTGCTTCTCGGGGTTGTTGATGAAGTACGGCGACAGATAGCCGCGGTCGAACTGCATGCCTTCGACCACGTCGAGCTCGCTGTGGAGCGACTTGCCGTCCTCGACCGTGATCACGCCGTGCTGGCCAACCTTGGCCATCGCTTCGGCGATGAGATCCCCGACAGCCTGGTCGGAGTTTGCCGACAGCGCGCCCACCTGCGCGATCTCCATGCTGGTGGTGCATGGCTTGGACAACGTCTTCAGCTCGGCGACGACGGCTTCGCAGGCCTTGTCGATGCCGCGCTTGAGATCCATGGGATTCATGCCGGCAGCCACATGCTTCATGCCGTCCTGAACGATCGCCTGCGCGAGCACCGTTGCCGTCGTGGTGCCGTCGCCGGCCACATCGCCCGTCTTGGAGGCGACCTGCTTGATCATCTGTGCACCCATGTTCTCGAGCTTGTCGCGCAGCTCGATCTCCTTGGCGACGGACACGCCGTCCTTGGTAATCACCGGCGCACCGAAGCTGCGCTCGAGAACCACGTTGCGGCCTTTCGGACCGAGGGTGACCTTGACGGCCTCGGCCAGGATGTTGACGCCCTTGACGATCCGGGCACGAGCTTCGTCACGGAAATGAACTTCTTTCGCAGCCATGGCTGAACTCCTTCTCACTACTCCTTGTTGATGTTGGGATGAACGCCGTCAGGCAACCTTGAGGGTCGCCGCAGGGGCGGCTTCTTCGATGACGCCAAGCACGTCCTCTTCGCGAAGCACGAGCAGTTCCTGCCCGTCGAGCTTGACGGTCTGGCCGGCGTACTTGCCGAACAGAACTCGTTGGCCTGGCTGCAATTGCAGCGGCCGTACCGAACCGTCCTGAAGCAGGCGCCCATTGCCCACTGCCAGGACCTCGCCCTGCTCGGGCTTCTCTGAGGCGGTGTCGGGGATGACGATTCCGGATGCCGTTTGGCGCAGCGGATCGATCCGCTTGACAATGATCCGGTCGTACAGGGGACGGATTTGCATCGTAGGTCTCCTATGGATGACAGAAAGATTGACAAAAGGTGGTCAGTGCAAGGAACCCGATCAGGATGGGTACCTGCCCTGGCCGACAGCGAAATAGGAACGCGTGCCCAGCTTTCAAGAGGCCCGCGATCCCATTTCATCCAGAGCCGCTAAAGCAGCAAGATGTGGTCGACGCGCCCGAGCTGATACCGATGGCGTGAGTCGGTGCCGATGCTGCCCCGGTGGGGCTCGATCGGGCAGGGTAGTTCGCGACTGCCGTCAGGCAATAGGCTGTCATCTTCACCCGCGCCGCGCCACAGCCCTTCGGCGACCGGGCGGAAGAGCCATCGTATGTATCCCAGTCTCGACGCGAGGTCTCGCATCTCGATGCGGTCCGGCGCCTCAGCGACGAGATGGGTTTCATCGTCAGGGGCGAGCGGGTTGTCGCCGAACGCCTGCCGACACTCGACCTCTTCGCGCATGGACGCACCAACTACGCTGCATCCGCGCCTGTGCTCTCGCGTCATGTCCCAGGCACCCATGCGCCAGGCGACGGCAAGCATCTGCGAGTCGACCTGGTGCAAGCCGTTCCAAGGCTGGGTCAACTGCACGGCGGAACTCGGCAGCGGTGCCTGCCGATGGCTCGGCGGACTGGACGTGTCCCGCGCCCGTCCCTGGGGCAAGAAGCCGTGCCAATGCAGAAGCAAGAGCAGCGGAGAAGACTTCCGCGGAAGCGTTGTCAGGGACACGGCCGCCAGGGGCCTGCGCAAGGTCTCAACCTGCTCTCGAATGACTTCCAAGATCATGGCTGACAAGGGTGCGATAGCGAACAGCAAAATTTTTGCGAAGACCGCTCCGGATTTCAAGCGGTCTGGAGCCCTCGGCAAGCCGTGCCGCGAATCGTCCTGCGCTCGCACGGCTCGACCTGGCACGCGAACGAACCGGTCGCATGGTTCAGCAGTGAACAGAACATGGCTTGATCTAAGTTCAGTGGTGTTCCCCGGCCGCGGCCATGCGATCGGTCAGGGCTGAAGTAGGAACCGCCAAAAGCTTTTCAAGAGCTTCTCTGCAGCTCGGTTGCCGCCTTGCCGACTTGCCCCAAAAACGCCCAGGCTACCGCGGTGAAGAGGCCAGCCGGCGCCAGCGACGCCGCGGGCCTGCGACGTTGACGAGCTTCTACTTCACCGGCGGGGCTATCCTGAGTCTTGTGACCGTATCTCACGACACCATCTAGCCACCCCAAATCTTAGGGGGCGAGGCGGTGTACCCCTTGAAACCGCTGTGCGGCTGGCAAAAATGCTGCGGCTCTGAGAGCGCCAACGACAAATCACCACGGTCGTGTGGGGCAGGGTCGTACCGAGATAGATCGCAAGCAGGAGCGAACGCGATGGAGCGCTACGTCTTCTTTTCGTTGAGATCGGCCGAGTCTGAAGACATTCAGGCCATCACCGCCAGGGTGGCTGCTCATGGTGGAAAGATCGTGACCGCAATGAGCGACAAGTTGTTTGTTGAAGCTGATCCTCTAAGGGCGAAGGTCATTGCGGAGGCGTTGCCGGGGTGGTTCTACACATCGGAATACCCGGCGACCGAGTGCGTTCCTGCGGGCAGAGACGTGCGACTACTGCACTGAATTCGGTGCGTGTGGCGGCTGGACGTCCTGACCATCGCGCGGGTCGAGTCGTTCTGAACTGACCCCAGAAGTTGGACAGCCAGTGTCTGTGCCTGGGCGATGATCTGTAACGGGGTTGAGCAAGAAGTATGCGTGGTCTCACGGCCCTCTGGCGTGGGGGTGACGTTGTGAGCAAGATCGGCTGATCCTTCGCATCCGAGATGGTGTGCATCAGGCATCGCTAGGAGCCGACGTGGAACTCCTGGAGACGGCCTTCGATCCGGACCCTCGATTGGGGTATGCCGCGAAAGGCCGCGAACAAGTGCTCTCCTGGGTCTGCGACCAGTTGGCGACTGCCGGCAAGAGCTCGGTGGCCGAAAGACTGGCGCAGGATCTGCGCTGATCGTGACGCCCTCCTCAATCAAACTTTCTTCAGCGCAGAGAAATTTAATGGTCGCTAGATTTTGGGCGCGGAGCTGCGTCAAGGCGTACAGCGTCGGCTCATAAAAAGGCTCGCCAGTCCCACGGTCTTTGAGCAAGGGGAGCCGTTCGCCCGACGCTAAGACGACCTACCGAACCTGAAACGGATTTGCTTGTTTACGCATTTCAAAGATGGACGATAGCCAGCATCTGGCGTTCGTCTTCCGAACACCGTAAACAAACAAAAAGGCCCACAGCCAAAAGGCTGCGGGCCAGATGTTTACAAACTTAGTGGAGGTCGATCCTAGAACGGGATGTCGTCATCCATATCGTCAAACCCCGTCGACGCCTTGGGCGCCGCGGCCGGTGCGCGCGGTGCGGGCGGGCGCTGGGCTGCGGCCGGACGGGCCGCCGGACGGGCGCCGCCGCCTTCCATGTCGTCGCCACCGCGGCCATAAGCGCCGCCGCCGCCAGCACCACGGCTGTAGCCGCCACCGCCACCTTCGTCGCCGCCGCCGCCTTCACGGCCGCCCAGCAGCTGCATTTCGCTGGCGATGATTTCGGTCGTGTAGGTGTCGCGGCCTTCCTTGTCCTGCCACTTGCGGGTCTTCAGGCGGCCTTCGACATAGAGGGGGCGGCCCTTCTTGACGTATTCGCCGACGATCTCGGCCAAACGGTCGTTGAAGACGACACGATGCCATTCGGTCTCTTCCTGGCGCTCGCCGGTCTCGCGGTTCTTCCAGTTGCGGGTGGTGGCCAGGCTGAGGGTGACCCAGGCGCCGCCGCTCGGGTTGTAGCGAACTTCGGGGTCTTTGCCGACGTTGCCGATGATGATGACTTTGTTGACGCTGGCCATGACGCTCGCCTGAATTCGATGGGGAAGGGTGCGAATTATGCCGGCGGGGGCTCCCGGCCCTGTCAGCAACACCCCGGAGACCGCATCCCGCACCCCGGGGCCCGCACTTCGTCTCCCCAACCGGACGGGGCCCCGCGGGCCTCCCTAAGATGAAGCCATGCAAGCCTCAGTCCGCCGCCCCAGCAACCGCCGCCCGAATGCGCGGTTGTGGCTGGCGTATGCCGGTGCCTGCGCCCTGGCTTGGTGCCTGTTCGTGCTGGCCGGCAGCGAGTTCGACCGCGGCCTGGACCCGTTCTGGCTGGCCGTCTACCAGGCCACCACCATGCTGTGGGCGCCCATGCTGCTGGGCATCGCCGTCTGGCCGGTGGCCCGCCGCTTGCACGCCAACGAAGCCGGCCCGGCCGCGACCAGCCTGGCTCATGCGATGGCCGCCCTGTCCTTTTCGGCGCTGTGGCAGGCCGGCGAGTTCGCCGTCAACGCCGCCCTGTTCGGCACCGACCATGCCGGCGCCGTGCTGCTGGCCGGCATCCTGTGGCGCTCGGTGTGGGGCCTGGTGGTCTACGCGGCCATCGCCACCGCCTTCACGGCCGTGCTGCAGTCGCGCGCGGCGCGCTCGGCGGCCGTGCACGCCGCCCAGGCCGAGAGCGCCCTGGCCAAGGCCGAGCTGTCGGCCATCAGCGGCAAGCTGAACCCGCATTTCCTGTTCAACACGCTGAACTCGCTGATCGCCCTGACCCGCAAGGACCCGGCCGGGGCTGAAGCCGCCCTGCTGAAATTCGCTTCCATGCTGCGCTATGTGCTGGACACCAAGCGCGGCGCCGAGGACCGCGTCATGCTGTCCGACGAGATCGACTTCCTGCGCGACTACCTGGCCCTGGAGGCCCTGCGCCTGGGCCCGCGCCTGCGCGTGGACTGGGAGCTGGAGGAGCGCGTGATGGCCGACGAGCTGCCGCCGCTGACCCTGCAGCCCCTCGTCGAGAACTCCATCCTGCATGCCGTAGCCAACCGCAAGGGCGGCGGCAAGGTGACCATCACCGCCCGCCGCAATGCGCTCAACCACGGCCTGGACCTGGCCGTGGCCGACGACGGCCCAGGCTGCGAGCCCGAGGCTCTGGAACCCAAGCCCGGCCAGCGCCGCGGCGTGGGCCTGGCGGCGCTGAAGAAGCGCTTCGCCCTGGACTACGACGGCAAGGCCCGCCTGCGCATCCACACCGCGCCCGGCGCCGGCTTCCGCGTCGACCTCTTCATTCCCCAGGTATGAACATGACCACCGTTCTCATCGCCGAAGACGAACACCTGGCCGCCGAAGCCTTGGCCGACTGGGTCAAGGCCACGCCGGGCCTGCAGCTGGTGGCGGTCTGCGAAGACGGCGACGACGCGCTGGCCCAGATCCGCGCCTTGAAGCCCGCCCTGGTGCTGACCGACATCCAGATGCCCGGCCTGACCGGCCTGCAGGTGGTGCAGGCCCTGCAGGGTGAGGCCCACCAGCCGCGCATCATCTTCACGACGGCCTATGACCAGCATGCGCTGACGGCCTTCGAGCTGCATGCGGTGGACTATCTGCTCAAGCCCTTCTCGCGCGAGCGCTTCGACGAGGCCATCAACCATGTGCTGCGCGACGGCTCGCCCAGCCCGGCCGACGTGGCCCAGGCTTTGGGCGCGCCGGCCGACGCGCCGCTGACACGCCTCTTGGTGCGCGACCAGGGCAAGATCTTCCCGCTGCAGGTGGACGCCATCGAGTGCCTGCGCTCCGACAACAAATACACCGCCATCACCAGCAAGGGCCGCAGCTTCCTGGTGCGCCTGCCCATCGCCGACTTCGAGACGCGGCTGGATCCGGCCCGCTTCCTGCGCGTGCAGCGCGGCTGCATCGTGAACCTGGATTTCGTCGAGAGCATGACCCCGGACGAGAACTCCCAGCTCGTCGTGCAGTTGCGTGACGGCACGCGCATCACGGCCAACCGCGAGGTCTCCAAGATGTTGAGGGAGCAGTCGCTGTGAAAACCAAGTTCCGCCTCCTGACCGTGGCACTGCTGCTGGCCGCCGGCGTGGCCGGCGCCCAGACGCCGCCGCCGGCCCAACCCGCACCACCGGCCCCCCCGGCCCCGACGCCCCAGGCCATGCCCCGGCCCATGCCGCATCCGGCGCCCATGGTCCGCCCGGTGCCGCCGCTGCCGCCCGAACCGGGCCGCGTCTACGCCCCCGGCGCCTTCGACAAGCTGGAGCTGGCCGGCGCCGCCCGCGTCATCGTCGTGCAGGGCGACCGCGACCAGGCCTTCATCGCCGGCGACGACGACGTGCAAAAGGGCGTCGAGGTCGAGCTGGCCGACCGCCAGCTCGTCATCCGCTCGACCGGCGGCTGGAAGATCTGGCGCAGCAGCAAGATCTTTGTGCAGGTGGAGATGCGCGAACTGCGCCAGCTCTCGGTTTCCGGCGCCAGCGATGTACAGGCGCCCGGTCCGCTGCACGCCGACCAGCTCAAGCTCAGCATCAGCGGCGCCGGCAATGTGAGGCTGGACCAGCTGCAGGCCAAGCAGCTCGTCTTCACCATCTCGGGCGCCGGCGACGGCCAGCTCGGCGGCCGGGTCGACGACCTGGCCCTGCAGATCTCCGGCAAGGGCAAGGTCATCGCCGAGCGCCTGCAGTCGCAGCGCGCCCGCGTCAACGTCAGCGGCATCGGCAATGTCGTGCTGTGGGTGACCGACGACCTGGCGGCCCACATCTCCGGCATCGGCTCGGTGGACTATTTCGGCAACCCCTCGGTGCAGCGCTCGGTGTCGGGCATGGGTTCGATCAGCGCCCGCGGCGAGAAGAAACCTTCCGTGGACATGCGCTGAACCCTGCCTAAACTCCCTGGCAAATCGCAGGGAGGATCTGCATGGTCACGTGGAAGAAGGCCGCCCTGGCCTTGGTGGGTGCGGCTGCCGTCGTCGGTGGCGGCTGGTGGGTTTCGCAAAAGCAGCAACCCGGGTCATCGTCGTCGCCCTCGTCGTCTCTGTTCGGGCCCAGCCTGCCCAGCAGCGCTGAGATCGGCGCCGAGGAAGCGGCTTTTGCCTTCAGCGACTGCAAGGCGCGGCTCTTCGACGGCTCGCCGGCCATCGCCGTCATGTTCACCCAGGCCCTGGACCGCAAGCAGGACTTCGACAAGCTGCTGACGGCCCAGGAGGGCAACCCACCCACGGTCAAGGGCGACACCAAGACCTTCCCGCGCGAGGACTCGCTCAAGCCCGTCGATGCGCGCTGGGTGCTGGGCGACAACCCCCGGGTGCTCTACCTGCCCTACGTCAAGCCGGACCGCAGCTACCGGATCGCAATGAAGGCGGAGCTGGCGGCGCAATCCGGGGCCAAGCTGGCCGTGCCGCATAACTGCTTCGAGGCCAGCGAGGCCATGCCCGACGCCTATTACTTCGCCAGCAAGGGCCTGGTGCTGCCGGCCGGCCAGAACGGCGGCCTGCCCATCGTCACGGTCAACACGCCCGAGGTGGATGTGCAGTTCCTGCGCATCAAACCGGCCTCGCTGTCGGCCTTCCTGGAGCAGGTGGGCGGCCGGCGCGAGCGCAGCAGCACGCCCAACTACGAGGACGAGGAAGGCGGCTACTACTACGACGGCTATGGCGACAACCAGCGCCGCCTCAAGGGCACCGTGGGCGGCTGGGTGCTGGACCAGCTGCGCGCCATGAGCGACAGCGTCTACGTCAGCCGCTTCACCACCGACGCGCGACCCAACCGCCGCAACGTCAGCTATCTGCCGGTGGAAGGCATCAAGGAGCTGCAGGAGCCCGGCATCTACGTGGCCATCATGAACCAGCCCGGCCGCTTCGGCTGGGACTACCAGGTCACGCACTACTACGTCACCGACATCGGCCTGCATCTGCGCCGCCACGCGGCCCAGCTGGACGTGTTCGCGACCTCGCTGAAGAGCGGCACGGCGCTGTCGGGCGTGGAGCTCAGCCTCGTCGATGAGGCCGGCAAGGCCCTGGCCCAGGTGCAGACCGACGGCGAGGGCCATGCCGTCTTCACCGGCAACAACGAGAAGGCCCGCGCGGTGCTGGCGCGCCGCGGCGGCGGCAAGGAGATGTCGGTGCTGTCGCTGCGCGACGCGGCCCTGGACCTGAGCGAGTTCGACGCCACCGGCCATCCCTCGCGCAGCAACAAGCTCTTCGTCTACGCCGGCCGCGACCTGTATCGGCCGGGCGAGAACTTCCAGGTCTCGGTGCTGGCCCGCGATGCCGATGGCAAGCCGCTGCCCAAACCCCTGCCCGTCACGCTGACCATCAAGAAGCCCGACGGCAGCAAGCTGGCCGAGCAGCTGGTGCAGCCGGGCAAGATCGGTACCGGCTATTACCAGCAGGCCGTCAGCCTGCCGGCCGACGCGCCCACCGGCGGCTGGACGGTGCAGGCCCGCATCGACCCCGCGGCCAAGAACCCCGACGCGCAATGGAGCTTCAAGGTCGAGGAGTTCCTGCCCGAGCGCATGAAGCTCAAGCTGACGGCGGCCGAGGACACCCTGCTGGGCGAGGTCAACCTGCCCGTGCAGGTGCAGGGCGACTATCTTTATGGCGCACCGGCCGCCGGCAACCGCCTGCAGGCCACGGTCGCGACCGAGAGGCTGACCAACCCGCTGGGCCAGAAGCTGCCCGGCTTCATCTTCGGCGACTTCGACGACGACAAGGAGCGTTCGCGCCAGGACGTCGCCGACGTGGAGCTGGATGCCGAAGGCAAGGCAGAGGTCGCGCTGACAGCCAATCTGGCGGCGCGCAGTTCGCCGATGCGGGTGCGCGGCTCCTTCAGCCTGCTGGAGTCCGGCGGCCGCCCGGTGGTGCGCAGCCTGGAACGCACCTGGTGGCCCGCGCCGGCCCTGGTCGGCGTGCGGCCGCTGTTCGACCGCAATGTGGCAGCCGAGGGCGGCCTGGCCGGCTTCGACGTGGTGCGCGTGGACGCGGCCGGCAATTTCAAGCCCGCCAAGGACTTGAAGGTGACGCTGACCTACGAGGAGCGCCGCTGGTACTGGCGCTACGACGACGGCCGCGGCTGGCATTCCGGCTTCAACAGCAGCGACGAACTCGTCGAGGCCCGCACCCTGAAGCTGGCCGCCAAGACCACCCTCAACCTGCCGGTGCGCTGGGGCCGCTACCGCCTGGAGATCGAAGACCCCGAGACCCAGCAGACGCTGCGCTATGCCTTCTATGCCGGCTACGGCGCCCAGGACGCCGACGACATCGGCAACCGCCCCGACCGCGTGCAGCTCAAGCTGCAGGGCGCGCCCTTCAAGCCGGGCGACGTGGCCAAGCTGGCCATCAAGTCGCCGCATGACGGGGAGGCCATCGTCACCGTCGAAGGCGATCGCGTGCTGTGGACCAAGCGCGTCAGCGTGAAGGCCAGCGGCACCGACGTGGAGATCCCGATCTCGGCCGATGCCAACTGGGCTCGCCACGATCTCTATGTGACCGTGGCCGCCTTCCGCCCCGGCAACCTGGGCGACAAGGTGACGCCGGCGCGTGCCCTGGGCCTGGTGCACCTGCCGCTGAACCGCGAGGACCGCAAGCCCAAGCTGGCCCTGAGCGTGCCGGCCAAGATGCAGCCGTCCACCACCCTGCCCGTCAACGTCAAGGTGCCGCAGCTGGCCGGCAAGGCGGCCATCGTGACCGTGTCGGCCGTCGACGTCGGCATCCTCAACATCACCGGCTTCAAGACGCCCGACCCGCAGGACTACTTCTTCGGCAAGCACCGCTACGGCGCCGACATGCTGGACCTCTACGGCCGCATCATCGAGAAGATGGAGGGCAATGCGGCCAAGCAGCGCTTCGGCGGCGACGCCAGCAAGCGCGACACGCAGAGCATGCCGCGCAAGGTGCTGCTGGTGGACCTGTTCAGCGGCCCCGTGCAGCTGGACGCCAAGGGCGAGGCCACGGTGCCGCTGCAGTTGCCCGACTTCAACGGCACGCTGCGCGTGATGGCCGTGGTGTCGAGTGCCGACAGCTATGCCTCGGCCCAGGCCGAGACCATCGTCGCCGCGCCGCTGGTGGCCGAGCTCAACATGCCGCGCTTCGTGTCGCCCGGCGACAAGGCCACCATTGCGCTGGACGTGACCAACCTCAGCGGCTCGCCGCAGCAGGTCAAGGTCACCGTGACGGCCAGCGGTCCGCTGAAGATCACTGGCAATGTCGAGCCCATCAAGCTCAACGACAAGCAGCGCCAGATCCTGAAATTCCAGGCCGAGGCCCTGGACGCCTGGGGCCTGGCACCCATCCAGGTCAAGGTGACGGCGGGCCAGGGCGCGGGCCTCAGCCTGACGCGCGAGGCGGCGCTGCAGGTGCAGCCCGTCACGCCGCTGACGCGCGACAGCCGCCGCATCCGCCTCGAGCCCGGTGCCACGCAAGTGCTGGACAAAGCCCTGCTCGATGCCTACTGGGCCGGCTCGTCCAGCGTCTCGCTGAGCGTGTCCAACTCGCCGCCCATCGACATCAAGGACCAGGTCAAGGGCCTGCTGATGTACCCCTATGGCTGCCTGGAGCAGACGACGTCCAGCGCCTACCCGCTGGTGTTCATCGACGACGAGGCCGCCAAGCGCTGGGGCATGACGCCCGTGCCGCGTGAGGAACGCGCCAAGCGGCTGGAAGGCGCCTTCGCCCGCCTGGCCGGCATGCAGCAGCCCAAGGGTGGCTATGGCTTGTGGGAGGCCAACAGCCCCTACGAGGCCTGGCTGTCGTCCTATGTGACCGGCTTCCTGCAGGACGCCCGCGACGCCGGCTTCAACGTGCCCGACGCCATGCTGAAGCGCTCGCTGGACAACCTGCTCGAGCAGTTCCAGCGCAGCCCCGGCCAGCAGGTCACAGCGCCCAAGGACATCCGCCGCGACGACAAGGGCCGCGTGGTCGACTGGCGCGAAGGCGAGATGCTGCGACTGAGCCATCAGCGCTTCGCCGAGGCCGCCCATGCCGGCTACATCCTGGCCCGCGAGCAGAAGGCGCCGCTGGCCACGCTCAAGACCCTGCACGACGAGTACCGCAGCCATGCGCTGTCGCCGCTGCCCCTGGTGCACCTGAGCCTGGCCCTGAAGCTGATGGGCGACGAGGCCCGCGCCAAGGTGGCGCTGAACGACGCCATGCTGCGCGGCTATGGCTTCCAGCCCGAAGACCCCAACAACTACTGGTGGGGTCACTGGCTCGGCGACTACGGCTCGCGCGTGCGTGACCGCGCCCTGGCCTATGCGCTGCTGCTGCGCCACAAGGTCGCCCACGACAAGCGCGAGAACCTGCTGTTCGACCTGTCCGACGACTTCAGCCGCCGCAACTACTACTCGACGCAGGAGCGCCTGGCGTTGTTCCTGGCCGTGCAGGCCGCCACCAACGGCGCCGCCAAGGACGACGCCTGGAAGACCACACTGAGCATTGCCGGCAAGGCCGACGCCTGGACCGGCAGCGGCACGGGCCAGCAGAGCTTCGAGCCGGCGCGGCTCAAGTCCGGCATCACGCTGAAGAACGAGGGCGGCGCGCCGGTCTACCTCGACGTGTCGGCCCAGGGCTACCCGATCAAGCCCCTGCCCGCCGCCACCGACCGCATCGCGGTGGAACGCGCTATGTTCACCACCGAGGGCAAACCGGTGACGGCCCGACAGTTCACGACCGGCGAGATGTTCATCGTGCGCCTGCGCGTCAAGGCAAGCCAAAACATCAAGGACGGTCTCGTGGTGGACCGCATCCCGGCCGGCTTCGAGATCGAGAACCTCAATCTCAGCCAGGGCCCCAAGGCCGGCGAGTTCACGGTGGACGGCGTCAACATCGCCCAGGCCAATGCCAACGAGCGCATCGTGCACGCCGAGTACCGCGACGACCGCTACGTGGTCGCCGCGTCGCTCGGTCAGCCGCTGGAGCTGTTCTACCTGGTGCGGGCGGTGACGCCGGGGCGCTATGTGGTGCCGGCGACGTTTGCCGAGGACATGTACCGACCGGAGGTGAGGGGCATCGGCAAGGCGGAAGGGGAGATCACGGTGGTGGACAAGAAGTGAGGCGCCTGCTCCTCCTTGCCGCCCTGACCGTCGGCCTCCAGTCGACGGCCACGGCGGCGGACTCCCCCACGGTGCCGCCTCGGCTTTTCTGGACTGGATCGCCCAGACCCACCCCAGTGGCGCACCGCTGGAGAAGGAGCAGGCGCAGCTGGCCAGCCTGGTCAGCGACGAGCTGCTCTGCCTGCTGAAAGCCACGGCCCGCTATTACAACGTCTACAGAACGAAATTCCCGGACGAGAAGCCGCCCTACACCGAGGGCAATCTGTATCTCAGCTCGGTGTACGAGCCTCCCGAGAAGATCGAGATCGAGGTTCTCCGCGTGCATGAGACGACGGCCACGGTCCTTGTGAATTTCACGGCTGCCGAAAACTTCAGCTGGCGCGACCGCCTCCGTCTTCGCCTCGAAAAAGGCGAGTGGAAGCTTGCCGATGTCGACAGGCTGGGCCCGTATATGAATCAGCAGGGCCAGTTCTCCTTCGGCGGACAGGCGGGGTCGCTCGTGCGCTCCTTCTATGCCACGCTGGACCGCAACGAGCCCTGGGTTCGCTGGCGCCGCAGCGAGGTGAGTGGCTGTAAGGCGTTGCGGCGGTTCTAGCGGAGCATCCCCATCCTGAGGCCTTGCGCGCGCACCGGCCGAACCACCACACTGCCCCTCATGCTCTTTGACCAGATCACCCCCATCCTGCGCAGCTTCGACGCCGCCAAGGCGCGCGAGTTCTATGTGGGCTTCCTCGGCTTCACCATCGACTGGGAGCATCGCTTCGCGCCGGGCCTGCCGCTGTACATGCAGGTGTCACGCAACGGCTGCGTGCTGCACCTGACCGAACACCATGGCGACTGCTGCCCTGGCGCCGGCATGCGCATCCGGGTCAGCGACATCGACGCCTTCCACGCCGAACTCAGCGCCAGGAACTACGGCCATGCACGTCCCGGTATCACGGACACGCCCTGGGGTTCGCGCGATGTGTCGGTGACCGATCCCTTCGGCAACCGGCTGACGTTCACCAACGCCGTGAGTACCTGATCGCCTTCAGTACAGATCCCGCGCCGCCGACCTCACCTCATGCAGCAACTGCCGCGCGCCCGGTGACATCAGATGCCCCTCGCGGGTGATGATGCCGAAGGCGTCCATATGGCAGGGCAGATCGATGGGCAGGATGGCCAGCACGTTCAGCGACGCGTAGTAGCGCGCCACTTCCACCGGCATCACGTGCAGTGAATCCGTCTGCTGCAGCAGCGCGGTGATGAGCAGCAGCGCCGTGGTGTCGACGTTGTTGGACGGCGGCTCCAGCGCGGCGCGGCGGAACATCAGCTCCCAGCGGTGGCGTAGCACGCTGCCAGTAGGCGGCAGGATCCAGGGCTGGTCGGCCAGGTCGGCGAGCTTGAGGTTGTCTTCCTTGAGCAGCGGATGGCCGACGCGCGCGACGGCGCAGGCGGGCTCGACGGTCAGTTCCTCGTAGTGCAGGCCAGCGGCGTTCTCCTCTTCGACGATGCGGCCGATCATGAAGTCGAGCTTGCCCCGTTGCAGCATGTCCAGCAACTGCTTGCTGCTCTCCATGTGCACGCCGATGCGCAGCTTGGGCGCCTGCAGCTTGATGCGCGAGATGGCGCGCGGCAGCAGGCCCATGGCCGGGGTCATGATGACGCCGACCTCGACCTGGCCGGCCAGGCCGTTCTTCAGCGACACGATGTCGTCGTGGGCCGCGGACAGCGACGTCAGCGCCATGCGGGCGTGGCGGATCATGGTCTCGCCATACAGCGTGGGCTCCATGCCGCGCGGGTGGCGTTCGAAGAGCTTCACATCCAGCATGTCCTCCAGGTCCTTGAGCTGCTTGGAGGCGGCCGGCTGGGTCATACAGAGGACTTCGGCAGCGCGGTGGATGTTGCGCTCGTCGTCCAGCGCGATCAGCAGCAGCAGCTGGCGCGTCTTCAGGCGCGCGCGCAAAAACCAGTTGGGGTTGGGGCTGGCGTCGGTCAGCGACGTGCCGTTGGTGTCGTCGTCGTCGCGTGCCATATCAAGCCAGATTCACGCGGCCGTCGGCGGCCAGCACGGTGTTGATGTCGTCGCCGGTTTCTTCCAGCTGCACCAGCGTGGCCTGGCGGGCACTGACGGCGTCGCGGGCCTGCAGGGCCGTCAGGATGGCCTTGTGGCGCGGCAGCGAGAGATCGTGCGTGTTGGGCAGCTGACTGGACAGGATGATGGATTCGCGCAGGGCCAGCGACAGCATGTTGCCGATATAGGCCAGCAGGTCGTTGCCAGTCGCCTCGGCAATGCGGCGGTGGAAGGCCAGGTCGGGCTCCAGCAGCTCGGCCGTCGTCTTGGCTGCGGCCATGCCCTCGTAGGCGGCGGCAATGGACACCAGCTGCTCGTCTGTCGCGGCACGGGCGGCCAGGGCGGCGGCGGCGGGTTCGAAGATGCGGCGCACTTCCAGCAGCGTCTGCACGAAGTCGCGCTGGGGGCGGGACTGGATCAACCAGTACAGCACGTCGGGGTCCAGCAGATGCCACTCGTTGCGCGGCCTCACGATGGCACCGGCGCGCTGGCGCGACACCACCAGGCCCTTGGCGACGAGCACGCGCACGGCTTCGCGCAGCACGGGCCGGCTGATCTCGTAGCGCTCCAGCAGCTGGGCCTCGGGCGGCAGCTTGTCGCCCGGTTGCAGCTCGCCGCCGACGATGGCCAGGCCCAGCTCGCTGACGATGCGGCCGTGCTGGCTCTTGCCCTCGGGTTGGGCGCTGTAGGTGGAATGGTCCGCTCGGGTTCGCATGGGCGGCAGGCTACCAAAAGCTTTCATCGAAAGCGCGCGACAAAGCCGCCGTGAGGCGCCAAGGTCACAGCGGCGGTCGGTGCGGCGAGCTGGCTTTCAGCGAATTCGCGCTCGCCGACGCCATCGGTGATGAGCTGGCCCTGGCGCTTGCCCAGCCAGGCGAGGTCGAGCTTCACTTCACGCGGCGTGTCGTCTGCATTCAGGCCGGCGACGAACCATTGCTTGCCGGCGCGGCGGGCCAGCACGACGAATCGCCCGGGCTCGCCGTCCAGGAAGCGCACCTCGTCCCAGTGCCGCGGCAGCTCGCGCAGCAGCGTTTTCACATAAGCCGGCACCGTGGCCATGCCTTCGGGTGTCTCGGCGTAGTGCTGGATGCCGGACAGGAAGACGACGCCCTCGGCCAGCTCGAAGCCGTTGCGCGTGGCGCGCTTGATGTTGGGGATGTCGGCGAACACCATGGGCGTGAAGTCCATGGGGTCGAAGAGGTTGCGCGCGAAGGGCAGCGTGGCCGCGTGGCGCACGACCTTGTCCTGGTCTTCCTGGGTGAAGGTGGCGAACTCGAAGCCCTTCACGGCCTCGGTCGTCATCAGGTTGGGATAGGTGCGGCTCCAGCCGCGCGGCAGCGTCGCGCCGTGGAAGTTCAGCAGCAGGCCGGCGGCCGCCGTCTCCTTCAGCAGGTCGACGTAATAGGCCTGCATGGAAGCGCCGTCGCCACCGAAGAAGTCCACCTTGAGGCCTTTGATGCCAATGGCCTTCACGCGGGCGAATTCCTTGGCGCGCGCTTCCTTGGTCAGCAGCGCGCTCTTGGGGCTGTACTCGGTGTCGTTCCAGGCGCCCGAGGAGTTGTACCAAGCGAGCAGGCCGACATTCTTGGTCTTCGCATAGTCGGCCAGCTCCTTCATCCTGGCGTCGCCGATCTTTCGGTCCCAATCGGCGTCGACCAGCGTGTAGGGCCAGTGCATGTCTGCGGCGTAGTCAATGAAGCGCTTCTGCACGTCGTAGACCGTGCCCTCGTCCTTCAGGATGGCCCAGCTCCAGGAGGCCGGTCCTGGCTGCAGATTGGCCTTGTCGAGGACAGCAGCGGGTGCCGCGAGGTCGGTGCCCAGAGTCGACTCCATGACCGTCCTCAGCGGGCCAATGGCGAGCACGCGCCACGGTGTCGTGAGCATGCCGTCGACATCGGCCAGCAGATGCCCGCCGGTGAAGACCTCGCTCGCCTCTGGCAGGCCGATGCGATAGACGCCGCCCGTCGAATCGCTGGCCAGTCGCGACGCGTGGAAGCGCCCATCCATGCCGGCCTCGGTCAGCGCCACCCAGTTGGCGCCCAAGCGGAACAGTGCGGGGAAGACCCAACCGGCATGCGATGGCGCCGCGGTGCCGACGGGGATGTTGGTCTGGTAATGCTCTTCGTAGGACGGATTGGTGCGCTTCCAGCCCGTCTTGGCGACGGACATGGGCTGCAGCCAAGCGCGCGCGTCGGTGGGAAAGGCGAAGCTGGTCAGCTCATCCTTGAAGGTCTTCCGGCCCGCGCCGTCGACCGTGTAGCGCAGGGCCAGGCCGTCGTTGGAGGCGCGCAGGGTCAGCACGAGCTGCTGGCCAGCGGCATTGGCGACGGTGAAGCGCTGCTCGTTGGCTCGGTAGTCCACCTTGCTCTTCTTGCCGGCGACCAGCGCGTACTGCTCGCGGTGGGGCGTGATCTTGGACGCGGCGACGAGCTTGAGGCCGTTGGCGTAGTCGCCCTGCTCCAGCACCAGGCCCAGGCGCGAGGCCAGCAGCACGGGCTGACCGGTGCGCTGCACGCTGTAAACGAGCTGCTGCCGATCGTTGACCGACACGTCGACCTGGAGCTGGCCGTCGGGGCTGCTCAGCGCTTGAGCGAGAGCGGGGATGGCGAGCAGGAGCGAGGCGATGAGTTTCATGGCGTCAGATCGAGTAGGGGCCGTCAGCGACCGGCATGCCGAAGTCGGGGAAACCATCTGCGCGCCAGCCGAAGGTCTGCACGCGCGCATGGCGGTTGGGGTCGTTGAGCGGATCGCCAACGATGTCGCGGTAGTTGCGGGCGTGATAGACCAGCAGATCGGTCTTGCCGTCAGGCGTCGTCGTGAAGCTGTTGTGGCCGGGACCGAACTGGCCGACGGCCTCGTCCGTCTTGAACACCGGCTTGCGCGACTTCTGCCAGCTCTTCGGGTCGAGCAGGTCGGCGTTCTCGTCGGCCCACAGCAGGCCCATGCAGTAGTTGGCGTCGGTTGCGGCGGCCGAGTAGGCGATGAAAACGCGGCCGTTGCGCTTCAGCAGGGCCGGACCCTCGTTGACGCAGAAGCCGATGCGCTCCCAGGCCAGGTCGGGGCGCGTGATGACGACGGGCTCGGTCTTCAGCGTCCACGGGTTCGCCATCTCGGCGATGTAGAGATTGCTCTGCGTCGGCGGACTCTTCTGCGCCCAGCAAAGATAGCGCTTGCCCTGGTGCTCGAAGGGTGTGGCGTCCAGCGAGAAGCCTTCCTCGGGCGTCACGATCTGTCCGCGCTCCACCCAGGCGTCGCGCAGCGGGTCGTCGCCTTCGCATTCGAGGACATACATGCGCAGCCTCCAGATGTCGTCACGCTCCGAGGCCGCGAAGTAGACGTACCAGCGACCGTCGATGCGGTGCAGCTCCGGTGCCCAGACGTGAAAGCTCATGGGGCCGCTGTCGTGCTTGCGCCAGACTACTTTCGTCGACGCAGTGGCGAGGCCGGCAATGCTGTCGGCGCTGCGGATCTCGATGGCGTCGTAGCTGGGCACCGAGGCGGTGAACCAGTAGCGGCCGTCGACAAGGCTCAGATGCGGGTCGGCGCGCTGCTCGACGATGGGATTGGTCCAGCTGTTCATGCGCGCTGCGCTTTCGTGACGATGACGTTCCAGGAGGCCGGCTTCAACTTGACGCGCAGTTGCTCGCCGTCGATGCAGACGCCTTCCAAGGCTTGGGGCGCGACGCGGTCGGGCGCATCGGCGGTGTTGCTGGCGTTGAGGTCGGCCGAGTGCAGTTGCTCGGCTTTCACCAGCTCGCGATCCGCACCCAGGCCGCGCAACGTGATGGACAGATCCATCTCGTCGGTCAGGCTGCGGTTCAGCACAAAGACCGCCGTCTGGCCCGTGTCCGCGTCATCGACGACGCTGGCGCACAGATAGGGCAATTCGCCATGTCTGGCGTTCGCATAGCCGGGCGACTCGACGACGGGGCGCAGCACCTCGCCATGGGCCCAGCGCGCTGCCTGCGCGAAGGGATGAAAGATCGTCTGCCGCCAGGCCGCGCCGCCGGGCTCGGTCATGATGGGGGCAATGACATTGCAAAGCTGGGCCATGCACGCGACCTTCAAGCGGTCGGCGTGGTTCATCATCATGGTCAGCATGCCGCCGATGAGCAGCGCGTCCTCGGCCGTGTAGACCTCTTCAAGCAGCCGCGGCGCCTCAGGCCACCCTGCTTGCTTCAGATGCTCGCCATGGCGTGCGCGGTACCAGACGTTCCATTCATCAAAAGACAGCTTCAATCGCTTCGTCGAACGCTTGCGCGTGGCAACCGCATCGGCAATCGCCACCGTGTCTTCGATGTAGCGCGCATTGGTCTCGATCTGCGCAAGGAAACTCTCGGTGCTGGTGTCTGAACCTTGACCGATAGGCGGCTTGACGAAGTAGCTGTGCAGGGACAGGTAGTCGACGAACTCGAAGCAGTGCTCAAGCACACGGTCTTCCCAGACACCGTAGGTCGGCATGTCGTAGGCCGACGAGCCGCAGGCGGCCAGCTCGATGCTCGGGTCCACCCAGCGCATCAGCTTGGCGGTCTCCTTGGCGATGCGGCCGTACTCGTCGGGCGTCTTCTGGCAGATCTGCCAGGGGCCGTCCATCTCGTTGCCCAGGCACCAGAACTTGATGTCCAGCGGCTCCTCGGCGCCGTGCGAGCGGCGCAGGTCCGACAGCGCCGTGCCGCTGGGGTGGTTGCAGTATTCGAGGTAGTGGCGGGCCTCGTCCGGCCCGCGGGTGCCAAGGTTGACGCCGAACATGGGTTCGATGCCCACCTTCTTGCACCAGTGCATGAACTCGTGAGTGCCGACCTGGTTGGTCTCGGTCGAGAACCAGGCCAGGTCCAGGCGCCGGGGGCGCTGGTCCTTGGGGCCGACGCCGTCTTCCCAGTTGTAGCCCGACATGAAGTTGCCGCCGGGGTAGCGAACGATGGTGGCGCCCAGCTCCTTCGTCAGCTCGGCCACGTCACCACGAAAGCCGCGCTCGTCGGCGGTGGGGTGCGTTGGCTCGTGAATGCCGTTGTAGACGCAGCGGCCCAGGTGCTCGACGAAGACGCCGAAGAGGCGGCGGTCCAGTGGCGCAAGGGGGAAGTCGCGGTCGACGGTGAGCGAGGCTTCGAAAGTCATCGGCGGGCTTTCTTCAGAGCTTTGTTGACGCGTTTCTCGACGCTGGCCTGCACCTCGTCCACGGGCTTGCCGGAGATCATCACGTTTGCCACGTCCTCGCCGATCAGCAGCTCGATGGCGCGCTGGGTCGGCACATTGCCGGGCATGCCGACGCCGGTCTGCGTGATCTCGGTCAGGGCCTCACGCATGGGCAGGGCGCGGAAGGCGGCGCTCTCGGCCACGGTCTTGCTGACGGGCAGATGGCCGGTGCGCGACCACTCGGCCGAGTGGTCCCAGACGAACTTCAGGAACTTGACGCTGGCCTCATGCGCCTTGGCATCCTTGGCGCCGCCCTTGAACAGCGCCCAGGAATGGCCGTCGGCGAACACGGCGGGCTTCTCGTAGAGCTGCGGGAAGGGCTTCACCACGTACGCCCCCTGCAGCTTGGACTCGGGCTTTTGCGACTCGCGCAGGAACTGGTCGATGGTCCAGGTGCCGACCACGACGACGCCCGCCTCGCCATTCAGGAAGGCCTGGTTGGCGGCGGCGTAGTCGAGGTTGGGGCGCACATGGCCTTCGCGGTACAGCGTCTGCATCAGCGTCAGCGCGTTGACGACGGCGGGCTGATGCATGTTGATGGTCTTGCCGTCGTCGGAGAACAGCTTGGCGTTCTGCTGCGCGACCAGGGTCAGGAAGGTGCGGTCGTTAGCCGCCGTCTCGTTGGCCACGGCCCAGGCGAAATAGGGCTTGCCGGTGCGCTGCTTGAACTGGCGCGCCTGCGCCAGCAGTTCCTCGGGCGAGCGCGGCAGCTCGCCGAGCCCGGCTTTCTTCATCAGGCCGGTGTTGATATGCCAGAGCCAGGCCCAGGTGTCGAAGGGCAGCGCATAGGTCTGGCCGTTGAAACTGGTGCCGCGGCGGGCGTGTTCGGTGAAGTCGTCCACCGGGATGCCGATGCGCTGGAAGTCCTCGTCGAGCGGCAGGATCAACTTGCGGCGCACATAGTCGCCCAGGGCGGACTCGTGCATGACGGCGACGGTCGGGATGTCCTTGGCCACCAGCCGCGCGGTGAGCTGGTCGTAGTAGGGACCCCACTCGCCGATCTGCGTCTTCACGACGATGTCGGGATGGGTCGCGTTGAACTCGTTGACCAGGGCCGTGACGATGCCGCATTCGCCGACGCCTTCGGACGCCTTCACGACCTG
The DNA here is from genome assembly GCF_058787015.1 of Roseateles sp. FW305-36. Lineage (NCBI taxonomy): Bacteria > Pseudomonadati > Pseudomonadota > Betaproteobacteria > Burkholderiales > Sphaerotilaceae > Roseateles > Roseateles sp. FW305-36. The sequence continues at coordinate 30,920 of NZ_JBYSZK010000002.1, forward strand.
GCCGTATTGCGCCTCGCAGCTGCCGAAGAAGCGCATCAGCGTGATCTCGGTCTTGCCTGCGTTGTCCTTGCTGGCGCCGCAGGCGGCGAGCAGGAGCGTGCAGAAGAGGGCAGCCAGCCGCTTCATGACTTGCCCGTCCCTGCAACCGCGGTGACGAGGTGGCGTTGGAAGAAGAGATACAGCATCAGGGCCGGCATGCCAGCGAATACGGCCTGGGCCATCAGGAAGCCCAGGCCCTCGGACTGTGCGAAGTTGGTCTGCGTGGACGCCAGGCCGCGGGTCAGCGTGTACATGTCCGGCTGGGTCGCGATGACCAACGGCCAGAGATAGTCGTTCCAGCAGCCCAGGAAGGTGAAGATGCCCAGCGTGGCCTGCGCGGGCAGGCTCAGCGGCAGGATGATGCGCACGAAGGTCTTGAAGCGCGAGGCGTTGTCCAGCAGCGCGGCCTCTTCCAGTTCGGTCGGGATGGCCTTGAAGTACTGCGTCATCAGATAGACGCCAAAGGGCGCGGCCAGGCCCGGCAGCGTGAGGCCGGCAATCGTGTTCTGCAGATTCCAGTCCGAGAACAGGCGGTGCAGCGGGATGAAGACCGACTGCGCCGGCACGGCCAAGCCGAACATGACGAGGGCGAACAGCCATTTGCGTCCCGGGAACTCACAGCGCGCGAAGCCGTAGCCGGCCAGCGACGACAGCACCAGGACACCGACCGTCTGCAGCAGGGCGACGAGGGCGCTGTTGCCGAGCCAACGGAACACCTGCGAGGTCTGCAGGATGTCGAGGTAGTTGGCCAGCGTGTAGGGCGGCGCCAGGAAGACGTCAGTGCGCGTCAGCAGGAATTCGTTGGGCTTGAAGGACAGAGCCAGCACCCACAGCAGTGGCGCCATCCAGGCCAGGGCCAGCAGGGTCAGCGCCACCATGACGAAACGGTCGAACCAACCGCGTCTTAGCAACGGGTTCATCGCTGGCCTCCCTTGTCTCTTTCAAGCCAGAGCTGCGTGGAGACGCCCACCAGCATGATGGCCAGCAGCACTTGCGAGGCGGCGGTGGCGTAGCCCAGCGAGAGCTGCATGAAGGCTTGCTCGTAGATGAACTGCACGACGGAGCGCGTCGTGTTGTTGGGCCCGCCGTTGGTCATCAGCATGATCTGCGGGAAGACCTGGAACTGGCGGATCACCTCGATCAGCGCGACGAGGACGATGGCGCGCTTGAGGCTGGGCAGTGTGATGTGGGTCAGCACGCGCCAGCGCGGCGTATTGTCGAGCGCGGCGGCCTCATAGATGTCCGACGGGATCTGCTGCAGCGCCGACAGGAACATGATCATCGGCAGGCCGATGATCCACCACACGGTGACGAGGGCCACGGTCAGCAGCGCGAGGTTGTCGCTGGTCAGCAGCGGCAGTTCGGGCAGTCCCAGGGCCGCGAAGAACTGCGCGATGAGGCCGCGCTCGGGCATCAGGGCCAGCTTCCACACCAGCGTGATCAGCGTGACCGAGAACACCGAGGCGCAGAAGAAGGTGGCGCGCAAAAAGGTGGCGAGCTTGCCTTGGCGATTGAGCGCTAGCGCCAGCGTCAGCGACAGCACGACGAAGATGGGCGTGCTGATCAGCACGAAGCGAATCGTGTTCCAGACGACCTGGTGGAAGACCTCGTCGCCCCACAGCTCCTGGTAGTTCGCGAGCCCCACCCACAGGCTGTCGTCGGACAGCAGGTCGTGGTCGTGGAAGCTGATCCACACGCCCTTGGCCAATGGCCACAGCAGCAGCAGCACATAAAGCGCCACAAAGGGCAGCACGAAGAGGGCGTAGGCCGGGCGCGAGGCGCGCAGCCCGACGGTGGGCGCGCTCATGCAAGCGACTCCTGCGCATGGTGGGCGCGACCGCTTTCGTCGAAGAGATGGGCCTCGGCCACGTCCACGCTGACGGCGACATAGCTGCCCAGCTTGGGCGAGGTACCGGCCGGCACCGTGACGATCAGCGGGCTGCCGCCTTCGAGCTTCAGATGCGCCAATGTGCGCTCGCCGAGGAACTCGACCAGCTCGACGCGGCCGCGCAGCGGGCCTTGCTCGGCCACACGCAGGTTCTCGGGCCGCACGCCCAGCACCAGACCTTGCGAGGACAGGCCTTCGGTGGCGACGCGCGTTGTCACCCATTGGCCGCCCGGCACCGTAACGACGGCGCGGCCGCGGTCGTCGGGCGCGCGCTGAACCGGCACGAAGCCCATGCCCGGCGTGCCGATGAAGCTGGCGACAAAGCGCGTCGCCGGCCGGCGATACAGCTCGGCGGGCGTGGCCACCTGCTCGATGGCGCCGCCCTTCATGACGACGATGCGCGTGGCCAGGGTCATGGCCTCGATCTGGTCGTGGGTGACGAAGACCATGGTGGCGCCCAGGCGCTGGTGCAGTTGCGCCAGTTCCAGCCGTGTGCGTCCACGCAGAGCCGCATCGAGATTCGACAGCGGTTCGTCGAACAGGAAGATGCCCGGCTCCTTGACCACGGCGCGGCCGATGGCCACGCGCTGGCGCTGGCCACCGGAGAGCTGGCCGGGCTTGCGGTCCAGCAGGGTGTCCAGCTCCAGCATGCGGGCCGACTCGGTGATGCGCTTGGCGATCTCGTCCGCCGGGATGCCGATGTTCTTCAGGCCGAAGGCGAGGTTGTCGCGCACCGTCATGTGCGGATACAGCGCGTAGTGCTGGAACACCATCGCCAGGTTGCGCAGTCCCGGGGCGGCGTGGGTCACGTCACGGTCGCCGATGAGGATGCGGCCGCCGGTCACTTCCTCCAGGCCCGCCACCATGCGCAGCAGGCTGGTCTTGCCGCAGCCCGAGGGGCCGAGGAAGACGACAAACTCGCCCTGGGCGACGTCCAGCGACAGGTTCTCGATGACCTGCACCGCGCCGTAGCGCTTGCAGACGTTCTCCAGTTTCAGGCCAGCCACGGTGGGTGTCTCCGATTCATTCTTCTTGTGGTGCGACCACGGGCCAGCCGTCGGCCGACCAGTCCAGGCGCTTGATGCGCAGATGCGGCTTGCCGCCGCGCTCGCTGTCGTAGGCGTGGTGCACCAGCCAGTCGCCGACGACGTCCTGGTGGCCAGGGCCCTTCCAGCGGGTGCCGCCCACCAGCAGCGGGGTGCCGCCGCCTTCCATCAGCGCCTTCCCGTCGCGGTCGAGGTAGGGGCCCTCGACGCTGCGGGCGCGGCCGACATTGATGTTGTAGGTACTGGCCGCACCGCGGCAGCAGAGATCAAAGGAGGCGAACAGATAGACCCAGTCGCCGCGACGAACGATCGTCGGCGCCTCCAGGCCCGCCTTGCGCCTGGCGATGAAGCGGGTTTCGCCGATGGGGTGCAGCGTTTTCGCGTCCAGCTCAGTCAGGCGCAGGCCGCCCCAGAAGGAGCCATAGCTGAGCCACAGCCTGCCATCGGTGTCGGCGAAGAGGTCGGGATCGATGGCGTTGAAGTTGTCGCTGGCGACGCTCTGCACCACCAGGCCTTCGTCGCGCCAGTCGCCGTCGGGCCGGTCGCTGCTGGCCAGGCCGATGGCCGAGTGGTTCTTGCCAAAGGTCGAGATCGAGTACAGCGCCCAAGTGCGGCCGCGGTGCACGAAGAGCTTGGGCGCCCAGACGTCCAGGCCCTTGTGCTCGGGCACGGCCTCGGCCCACCAGGCGGGCGGCTCGCTGAACACGGGGGCGAGGCGGCGCCAGGTCTTGCCGGCGTCTGCGGACTCCAGGCGCTGCAGGCCCTTGCCGGTCGTGAAGACGAACCAGCGGTCGGGCTGGATCAGCAGCGTCGGGTCGTGGGCGCCCGTGTCGCCCTGCACTTCCAGGGCGAGCGCGGGAGCGCAGCTCAGGCACAGCGCCAGCAGCGCCGCCAGCCAGCGCATCACTTGCCCCAGCGCAGGACCAGGGGGTCGAGGCGGCGGGCCGCGTCCAGCAAACCGGCACGCGTCTCGGGGCTCATCTCGGGGAAGGGGTGGCGGGGCGCATCGCTCTTGATGACGCCGCCTTCCTTCATCAGCGCCTTGGCGGTCAGGATGCCGCCCTGGCGGTTTTCGTAGTTGATCAGCGGCAGCCAGCGGCCGTACTGCACCACGGCCTCTTCGCGGTCACCGGCGTGGAAGGCGTCGAAGATCTTGCGGATGCCGTCGGGGAAGCCGCCGCCCGTCATCGCGCCGGTGGCGCCAGCGTCCAGGTCAGCCAGCAGCGTGATGGCTTCCTCGCCGTCCCAGGGGCCTTCGATGGCGGCGCCGCCGACACGGATCAGCTCGCGCATCTTGCTGGCGGCTTGAGGCATCTCCAGCTTGAAGTACTTCACGTTGGCTATTGTTGAAGCCATGCGCGCCAGAAAGGGCACCGACAGCGGCGTGCCGGCCACCGGGGCGTCCTGGATCATGATGGGAATGGAGATCGCGTCGGACAGGCGCTGGTAGAAGCTCTCGATCTGGCCTTCGGACACGCGGAAGGTGGCGCCGTGATAGGGCGGCATGACCATGACCATGGCCGCGCCGAGCGATTGAGCCAGTTGGCTGCGCTCGATGCAGATCTGCGTCGAGTAATGCGTCGTCGTGACGATGACGGGCACGCGGCTGGCCACGTGCTCGAGGATGGCCCGCGTCAGGGTCTCGCGCTCGGCGTCAGACAGCACGAACTGCTCGGAGAAGTTGGCGAGGATGCACAAGCCGGTGGAGCCGGCGTCGATCATGAAGTCGACGCAGCGCAGCTGGCCGGGGAGGTCCAGCGTGCCGTCGGCGTGGAAGATGGTCGGCACAACGGGGAAGACGCCGCGGTACGGACGAGTAGGGCGGGTCGTGGAGGCGCTCATGATGCGGTCCCTTGTCTCGGTGGGAAGTTGGGCACGGCCAGCTGTTGCCGCCGGCATGGTCATCATTAAAGTATGACTATTTAAGCAAGATCATTGGGGTTAACCCGGAAATTGTCGACTTTGCAAACAAAAAAGTATGACTAATAATCCAACCATCGCCCGGCCAAAGAAGCCGGCCAGCATTTGAAAACGGAGACCGCCGCATGAGTTCCTACGCCCGCTATCCCAGCCTGCAGGACCGGGGCGTCCTGATCACCGGCGGGGCCACCGGCATCGGCGAGACGCTGGTGGAGGCCTTCGCCGAACAGGGCGCCAAGGTGGCCTTCATCGACCTGGCCGCAACCGAAGGTGAAGCTTTGGCGGCCCGGCTGGCTGCGACTTCGCGCCACGCGCCTCAGTTCATGACGGCGGATTTGAGCAAGGTCGACACGCTGCGCGAGGCCATCGTGGCCCTGCGCGAGCGCATCGGGCCGTTCACCGTGCTGCTCAACAACGCCGCCAACGACAAGCGCCACGCCGTCGAGGAGACGACGCCCGAGTTCTGGGACGCAAGCGTGGCCGTCAACATCAAGCACCAGTTCTTCACCGCCCAGGCCGTGCTGGACGACATGAAGGCGGCCGGCGGCGGCAGCATCATCAATTTCGGCTCCATCAGCTGGATGCTCAAGCAGGGTGGCATGCCGGCCTACACCGCCAGCAAGGCCGCAGCGCAAGGGCTGACGCGTTGCCTGGCGCGCGACTTCGGACCGCACAAGATCCGCGTCAACACCCTGGTGCCGGGCTGGGTGATGACCGAGAAGCAGTTGAAGCTCTGGGTCACCGAAGAAACCAAGCAGGAGATCGCCAAGGGCCAGTGCATCAACCAGCCGTTGATGCCGGATCACATCGCCCGCATGGCGTTGTTCCTGGCCGCCGACGACAGCGCCATGTGCACGGCCCAGGATTTCATCGTCGACGGCGGTTGGGTGTGAGCATGGAATGCCGCGAATACGGCCGCCTGCCGGATGGCCGGGTGGTGCATGAGTACACGCTGGAGAACGGCCTCGGCCTGAAGCTGACCGCCATCACGCTGGGCGGCATCGTCACCGGCCTGTGGGCGCCCGATGCCAAGGGCCAGAGCGGCAATGTCGTGCTGGGTTTCGACAACCTCGACGATTACGTCCATCGCAATCCGTCCTTCGGCATCATCGTCGGCCGCTACGGCAATCGCATCGCCGGCGCCCGTTTCGAGCTGGATGGCGAGCTGCATCTGCTGGGCTGCAACGACGGCCTGAACTGCCTGCATGGCGGCACCGAGGGCTTCGGCCATCGCCTCTGGCAGGCGGCGCCCGCCGAGCCGCGCGCAGGTGAAGCTGCGGCTCTGCGCCTCAGCTACACCAGCCCGCATGGTGAGCAGGGCTTCCCGGGCGAGCTGAGGGCCTACGTCCGCTATTCGCTGAGCGCCACCGACAACAGCTGGCGCATCGACTACGAAGCGACGACCGACCGCGCCACCGTCGTCAACCTGACCCACCACGACTACTTCAACCTCGCCGGCGATGGCAGCGCGCTGCGCCATCGGCTGACCATCCCCGCGTCGCGCTACAGCGAGGTGGACGAACACCTGATCCCGCAGCGCCACGCTTCGGTGGAAGGCACGCCCTTCGACTTCCGCCAGCCGAGCTCCATCGTCGCCCGCATCCGCAAAGCCCATCCGCAGCTGCTGCTGGCCAAGGGCTATGACCACAACTGGCTGCTCGACGGTGAGCCGGACGCCGACGGCCTGCGTCCCGCCGCCACGCTGGAGGACCCGCACTCCGGTCGTCGCATGGACATCCTCACGAGTGAGCCGGCACTCCAGTTCTATTCCGGCAACTTCCTCGACGGCAGCCTGGCGGGACCGAACGGCCGCATCTACCGCCAGGGCGACGGCCTTTGCCTGGAGACCCAGCACAACCCCGACTCACCGCATCACGAAGCCAGCGCCGACTGGCCTTCCACGGTGCTGAGGCCCGGCGAGGTGTGGCGCAGCACCACAATCCATCGCTTCAGCTGATTGCCGCCGAGGACGCCATGGACCTGCCCGCCCACCAACTGACGATGACGGTGCTGATGACGCCGGACACCGCCAACTTCTCCGGCAACGTCCACGGCGGCAACATCCTCAAGCTGCTCGACCAGGTCGCCTATGCCTGCGCCAGCCGCTATGCCGGCCGCTACGTTGTCACGCTGTCGGTGGACCGGGTGATCTTTCGCCAGGCCATCCACGTCGGCGAGCTGGTCACCTTCCTGGCCAGCATCAACATGACGGGCACCTCGTCGATGGAGGTCGGCATCAAGGTCGTGGCCGAGAACATCCGCACCCAGGAGACGCGGCACGTCAATAGCTGCTACTTCACGATGGTGGCCGTGGGCGACGACAACAAGCCCGTGCCCGTGGCGCCGCTGCGTCCCTTCACTCCCGACGAGCGCCGCCGCCACGCCGCGGCCGTCGCCCGCAAGCAGGCCCGCGCGGCCCTTGAAGCCCGACCCGATGAGCAATCCTGAATATCCCTTCGCCCTCTCTCTCGCCCAGGCGAACAAGCTCGGCGAAGGCGTGCAGTGGCACGCCCCTTCCGGCCGCTGGTGGTGGACCGACATCGAAGGCGCCTGCATCTACGCCTGGACACCCGGCGCCGCCACCACCTTGCAGGTGCGCCTGCCCGAGCGCGTCGGCTGCTTCGTGCATGGCAAGTCGGGTTCCATCATCCTGGCCATGGCCAAGCGCCTCGCGCGCCTGACGCTGCCCGATCTGCAAGCCACCGGCAGCATCGACGGCCAACCCGAAGAAATCCTGCCGCTGGAAGCCAACTTGCCCACCACGCGCGCCAACGACGGGCGCTGCGACCGCAGCGGCAACTTCGTCTTCGGCACGCTGGATGAAGCCAACCCGCGCCAGCGCATCGGCAGCTTCTACCAATACTCCCTGGCCCGCGGCCTGCGCCGCCTGGCGCTGGATGGTGTCGGCATCTCCAACAGCATCTGCTTCAGCCCCGATGGCCGGCGCATGTACTACGCCGACACGACGACGACCCGAATCATGGTCTGCGACTACGACGCCGACAGCGCCCACGTCAGCGAGCCGCGCGTCTTCGTGACCAAGGAGTTCGACGACAACTGCTGGCCCGACGGCTCCATCATCGACGCCAAGGGTTGTCTGTGGAATGCCGAGTGGGGCAATGCAGCGGTGGCCCGCTACGCACCGGACGGTCGCCTGCTGGGACGCTCTAGCGTGCCGGTCAGCAATGTGACCTGCCCGGCCATGGGTGGTCCGAACGGCGACCAGATCCTCGTCACGACGGCCCGCGAGGGCCTGAGTACCGCCGACTTGATGGCCCGCCCGCTGTCGGGCAGCCTGTTCGGCATGTCTATCGAGCCGGGCCTGTACCTGCCCGATGCGCTGTTCAACGACGCGTAGGCTTCAGCACCCAGGCGTCCATCCAGTCCGAGCCGGACAGCACGCGGCGCGAGCGCCACATTTCGTCGCTGGGCCGCGCGCTGGCGGGCACGGCGGGCCGGCTCTGTGATGCCGGCTGGCGGGGCTCCGTGGCGGTGGCCGTGAAGCTGAAGTGTTGAAGGCGTCGCATGCGACCTCCTCTTGCATCGAGACAGCACCACCGTAAGCAGTGGCGCGTCAAGAACGCATAAGGATGCGCGGCGGACTACTTGCCGATGCAAAAACTGCTGAAGATGACGCCCAGCAGCTCATCAGCGGAGAAGGCACCGGTAATTTCTCCCAGGGCGTCATGGGCCAGGCGCAGCTCTTCGGCCAACAGGTCCAGGGCCGCATCGCGCTGTCCGGCGATGACGCGGGCCTGCTCCAGGTGCTCGGCCGTGCGGGCCAGGGCCTGCACATGGCGCTCACGGGCGATGAAGAGGCCCTCGGGCACGGCCTGCCAGCCCGCAGTCTTCAGCAGACGTTGACGCAAGGCTTCCAGGCCTTCGCCGGTCTTCAGGCTCAGCGCGATCTCTCCTGCAGGCGCGGCAGCGAGGTCTGCCTTGTTGAAGACCTGCACGATGCGGCTGGCGTCGACGCCCGCGAGCCGCGCGCGGATGCGCTCGTCCTCGGCCTCGTAGTCGGCCTGGCCGACGCGGCCCAGGTCGTGCAGGAAGAGCACGACGTCGGCATCGGCGATGGCATCCCAGCTGCGCGACACGCCGATGCGCTCGACCTCGTCGGCCGTCGCGTCGCGCAGGCCGGCCGTGTCGGTGATGTGCAGGGGTACGCCTTCGATCTGGATGGTCTGGCTGACCTTGTCGCGCGTCGTGCCGGGGATGGGCGTGACGATGGCCAGCTCGGCGCCGGCCAGCGCGTTCAACAGCGAACTCTTGCCGACATTGGGCTGACCGGCCAGCACTACCTTGAGGCCGTCGCGCAGCAGCGCGCCCTGGCGGGTGCGGGCCTGCACGGCCTGCAGTTGCGCGGTCAGGCGATCCAGGCGACCGAAGGCATCGGCCTTCTCGAGGAAGTCGATCTCTTCCTCGGGGAAGTCCAGCGTCGCCTCGACCAGCATGCGCAGTTGGATGAGCTGGTCGCGCAGCACCCCCACCTCGTGTGACAGCGCACCCCCCAGCGCCCGGCTGGCGCTGCGCGCGGCAGCCTCGGTGCTGGCGTCGATGAGGTCGGCCACAGCCTCGGCTTGCGCCAGGTCGAGCTTGCCGTTCAGGAAGGCGCGCTGGGTGAACTCGCCGGGTTCGGCAAGGCGGACATTGGCACCGGCTTCGATGACGCGCGCCAGCAGCAGCTGCATGACGACGGCGCCGCCATGGGCCTGCAGCTCCAGCACATGCTCGCCGGTGTAGGAGTGCGGCGCGGGAAAGTGCAGGGCCAGGCCCTGGTCGATGGCCGACCCGCTCGCATCACGGAAGGGCAGATAGGTCGCCTCGCGCGCCTTCAGTGCCCGGCCGCAGACGGTCTCGATCAGCGGTGACAGGTCTTGCGGCGACGACACGCGCACGATGCCGACGGCGCCCCGCCCCGGGGCGGTGGCGATGGCGGCGATGGGGTCGGCGTGGCGGGAAAGCATGCAGCGATTGTCCGGCCCAATGGAAAACAGCCGCTCGATGAGCGGCTGTTTCCGGAATTGGCGCGGGGGAGGCTCGGTTCGAGTGCTCTCGTGAGACCCGTCCGGGCCGGTGTTCTCTGCCCCGCGGAGCTATTGAACTGCGGGCGGCGCCAAGAAAAAAGCCCCCGCGTGCGGGGGCTCATTCAGGGGGTGTGAATCAGTTCACGCCCAACCTTTTGTTGATGAGCCACTGCTGGGCGATGGACAGGATGTTGTTCGTCAGCCAGTACAGCACCAGGCCGGACGGGAAGACGAAGAACATGACGCCGAAGGCCACGGGCATGATCCACATCATCTTCTGCTGCATGGGATCGGCCGCCGGCGGGTTGAGCCAGACCTGGAACAGGCTGGAGGCCATCATCAGCAGGGGCAGGATGAAGAAGGGGTCGCGCACCGACAGGTCGGTGATCCACAGCATCCAGGGCGCCTGGCGCATCTCGACGGTGGACAGCAGCACCCAGTACAGGGCCATGAAGATGGGCATCTGCAGGAAGATGGGCAGGCAGCCGCCGATGGGGTTGATCTTCTCCTCGCGGTAGATCTTCATCATCTCCTGCTGCATTTCCTGCGGCTTGTCCTTCAGGCGCTCCTTCATCTCGTTGATGCGCGGAGCGACGGCCTTCATGCGGGCCATGGACTTGTAGGCGCTGGCGTTCAGGCTGTAGAGGGCGATCTTCAGCAGCAGCACCAGGGTGACGATGGTCCAGCCCCAGTTGCCGATGAAGCCATGCAGCTTGTCCAGCAGCCAGAACAGCGGCTCGGCCAGGATGGTCAGCATGCCGTAGTCCTTGACCCGCTCAAGGCCCGGCGCCAGCTTGGAGAGGTTGTTCTCTTCCTGGGGGCCGGCGAAGAGGGTGGCCTGCTGGGTCACGCTGGTGTCGGGGGCCAGCGTGGGCAGCGTGAAGACCATGCCGGTCGCGTAGGCATCGCCGCGCACGCCGGCCTGGCCGGGCAGCTTGCGCACGAAGAACTCGCGGTTGCCCGCTTCGTTGACGAGCCAGGCGCTGGCGAAATAGTGCTGCACCATCGAGACCCAGCCGTCGTTGGCCTGCTTCTCGATGTCGACCTTGCCCTTGTCGATGTCCTCGAACTTCAGGGTCTTGAACTTGGTCTTGTCGTTGTAGACCGCCGGACCGGTGAAGCTGGGCGTAAAGGCCGCGCCGCCGGTGACGGTACTGCCGTCGCGCACCAGTTGCAGATAGACCTGGGGTGTGACCGGGGCGGCGCCGTGGTTGACGACTTCATGCGTGACGCCGACCGTGTAGACGCCACGCTTGAAGGTGAAGGTCTTGATGAGCTTGACGCCACCGACCTCGGCCGACTCCAGGCGCAGCTTGACCTCGTCCTGACCGGCCTTGAGCTCGCGGTCACCGGCCACGGCCGTCATCGGCGTGGTGTGGGCGGGCAGCGGGCCATTGGCGCTGACCAGGCCGGTCTGGGCGCGGTAGTGCTGGCCTTCGTTGAACAGCACCACCGGCTGAGGCGTGAACTCGGGCTTCTTCTGCAGGTGCACCATCTGCAGCAGCTGGTCGGTCACCGTCGGGTCGTAGGACGTCAGGTATTTGGGCAGCTCGGCACGGACGATGTCGCCGCCGAGCGTGTCCACGGTGACCGTCAGCACGTCGGTGCGGATGGTGATCTTCTCGGACGGGGCGGCCGCCACCGGGGCAGCGGTCGTCGTGGCCGGTGCCTGAGCCGCCGCGCCGGTCGCCGCGGGCACGCCGCTCGAGGCGGGCGCGCCCGGTGCCGACGACACGGTCTTGGGCGTCGGGCTGAACATCGAGGGATGCCCGTTGTGCTTTTGCCAGCCGTCCCAAAGCAGGACGAGGGACATGGTGAACACCACCCACAGCACGGTGCGGCGAATATCAGTCATGGAGAGTCTCGGACGAGGAGGACGCCGCGCAACGCGCGACGGGCGGGGAGATCAGGCGGGAAAAAAGCCGCGGCGCATTGTCAGGTACCGGATCGTGGCCGCCATCGCAGAACGGATGGCAGCGCAGAAGGCGGTGCACGGTCAGATAGCTGCCGGCCAGGGCCCCATGCTTTTCCAGGGCCGCCAGCGAATAGCGCGAGCAGGTCGGCTCGAAGCGGCAGGCATTGCCCAGCCAGGGGCTGAGCATCAGGCGATAGCCGCGCACGACAGCCATCAGCAGGCGGGCAGGCCAGCTGGGCTTCATGCCTTGCCGTCCCGCTTGGGTGCCATGGCTTTGTCCAGCAACTGAGCCAACTCGGCCCGGGCCGCCTGGCGCAGGGCGTCGGACGCGGCACTGGGGAACTTCTGGCGATCAAACGGTGAGCGCAAGCGGACGACCCACAAACCCGGCGGCATGCCGATCGCCTCCGCAAATGCGGCGCGGATCTGGCGCTTCAAGAGCTGGCGCGTCACCGAACGCTTGGCATGCCGCTTGGGAACGACGATGCCCACCCAGCAGCCTTGCGGCGCAGCGGGCGGGTCATGTTCCACAGGGTTGTGAACAGGCTGTGATTCGCCTGTTGATAACTCGGCTGGGGCTGTGCGTAACCTGGCGGCGTGCCAGGCGCTGGGCGCCGGATTGGCCGAAAGGTGGTGCAACGCGAAATGCGCGCTGCGAGCCCGGCTCTGGCGGCCGAGCACACGCTCGAAGTCGACCGGGCGTTGCAGCTTGCCGATGATCATCGGGTGCCCGGGGGCTGACGACGCGAAAAGGCGCCGTCCTCGATCAACGGCGCGGCTTAGACGGCCAGGCGCTTGCGGCCCTTGGCGCGGCGAGCGGCGATGACGGCACGGCCGCCACGCGTCTTCATGCGCACGAGGAAGCCGTGGGTACGGGCGCGGCGGGTCTTGGAGGCTTGGTAAGTACGCTTCATGGGAGACCTCTTTTGAGGGTTTGTTCAGGCTGGGCGCAGCGGTTGGCACCCGGCTAGGCTTGCCGGTTTCCCCTAGGGACCCCGGCTAAAAAAGCGCATGGCGAACAGGTCGCAATGCGCGAAAACCCGTGATTACAGCAGAAGCGGCCGGCGCGGTCAATAAGTCGCCCCTCTCAAGCCGGGTTTGCCAGGGATTGACCCCTTCCGAAATTCTGTGGATAACCCACGTTTCGGCCGGCCCTGGATCCGTACAATCCGGCCGCTCGAGAACAAGTTTTCCACAATGAGCCTAGAAGAACAGAACGGGGCGGACGGGGTGCAGGTGACAGCGGGCATGAATTCGGCGGATTGGGCATCGGACCTGTGGCGGCGCGGCTGTGAGCGCCTGGCCACCGAGCTGCCCGAGCAGCAGTTCAACACCTGGATCCGGCCCTTGCCGCCAGCCACGGTAGCCGGTGAAGACGCGGCCCTGGTCGCCACGCTGAAAGTCCCCAACCATTTCAAGCGCGACTGGATTCGCCGCCAGTACGCCGCCCGCATCGAAGCCATCCTGACCGAACTGGCCGGCCGCCCGACGCGGCTGGAGCTGGCCCTGGTCGCCCGCGAGCCGTCGGCCGCCGCCATCGCCGTGCCGGCCGGCCCAGCTCCCCAGCAACCGGCCGCCCAGGCGATGGAAGCCAGCGCCGCCCTGCGGCCCGTCGCCCCGGCGCCCGCTACCACCGTGATGCTGCCCTCGCAGGCCCCGGCCGCCAGCAAGCACCGCATCAACCCCCAGCTGACCTTCGACACGCTGGTGCCCGGCCGCGCCAACCAGATGGCCCGCACGGCCGCCCTGCATGTCGCCGGCGCGCCCGGCATCACCTACAACCCGCTGTTCATCTACGGCGGCGTCGGTCTGGGCAAGACCCACCTCATCCATGCTGTCGGCAACGCGCTGCTGAAGGACCGCCCGGACGCCCGCGTGCTCTACCTTCACGCCGAGCAGTTCATCTCCGACGTCGTCAAAAACTACCAGCGCAAGACCTTCGACGAGCTGAAGGCCAAGTACCACTCGCTGGACCTGCTGCTCATCGACGATGTGCAGTTCTTCGCTGGCAAGGACCGCACCCAGGAAGAGTTCTTCAACGCCTTCGAGGCCCTTCTGGCCAAGAAGGCCCACATCATCATGACGTCGGACACCTACCCCAAGGGGCTGGTGGACATCGACGAGCGCCTGACCAGCCGCTTCGACGCCGGCCTGACGGTGGCCATCGAGCCGCCCGAGCTGGAGATGCGCGTCGCCATCCTGATCAAGAAGGCGGAGGCCGAGGGCCAGCCCATGCCCGAGGACGTGGCATTCTTCGTCGCCAAGAACGTGCGCGCCAATGTGCGCGAGCTGGAAGGCGCCCTGCGCAAGGTGCTGGCCTACGCCAAGTTCTCGCACAAGGAAATCAGCATCACGCTGGCCCGTGAGGCGCTGAAGGACCTGCTGTCCATCCAGAACCGCCAGATCGGCGTGGAGAACATCCAGAAGACGGTGGCCGACTTCTACAAGATCAAGGTCGCCGACATGTACTCCAAGAAGCGCCCGGCCAGCATCGCCCGGCCGCGCCAGATCGCTATGTACCTGGCCAAGGAGCTGACCCAGAAGAGCCTGCCCGAGATCGGCGAACTCTTCGGCGGCCGCGACCACACGACCGTGCTGCACGCGGTGCGCAAGATAGGCGGCGAGCGCCAGAAGAACACCGAGCTGAACCAGCAGCTCCACGTGCTGGAGCAGACGCTCAAAGGCTGAGGGCCGTCAGCCCTCGACTTCGCCGTACACCGCCAGGAAGGCCTCGGCGAACTCCTGCGAGGCGCTGAAGCTCAGCGTCACCGTCACCCAGCCGCCGGTCTCATGCTGCACCAGCAGCTCCTGATCCCAGGCATGGCCATCCTCCACCGGCCCCTGCCGGCCACCGAACCCGGCCTGCGCCCAGGCCAGCACCTCCTCCACCTCGGCCATCACGGCTGCGTGTTCGGCGGCGCGCGTCGAGGCCATGGCTTCCAGCGTGAGGATGCCGTCGGAGCCGTCGGTGATATCGAAGCTGAGGTGTCGCACGGCGCAAGTGTCACGCCTGCAAACGATCTCCCTGCGGGCATGCCTGCGAAACGGCCGGCCAGGCACTGTCAAGTTGCGTGAATTCGGGATAAAAGGCGACTCAAGCGTTCCTTCGGTCATCCTCGAGCTCGTCCCGCCAGGACTATTGCTCGGGCCGAGCCTCGCAATTCGCGCGAGCCCATCGAATGGCGGAGGTCTCATGAAGCAGCTCGGCTGGGTCATTTCGGCTGCCAGCGGCGCTTTGCTGCTGCCTGCAACCGTGTCGGCGCAGAGGCTGGAACCCGTGCTCGTCACGGGTGTTCGCGCCAGCGTCGAATCCTCGGCGGACCGCAAACGCCGCAGCGATGACATCGTCGATGTCATCCTGGCCGATGACATCAACCGCCTCCCCGACCTCAGCGTGGCGGACGCGGTGCAGCGCATCACCGGCGTGCAGATGACCCGCGACCGCGGTGAGGCCTCGGTCGTTTCGGTGCGCGGCCTGGTGCAGATCGAGACCACACTGAATGGCCGGGAGTTGTTCACCGCCGGGTTCGGCCGCGCTCTGGATTACGCCGACCTGCCCAGCGACATGCTGGCGGGCATCGACGTCTACAAGACCGCGGCGGCCTCGCGCGTCGAGGGCGGCCTCGGCGGCACGGTGGACCTGCGCACCCGCCATCCGTTCGACTTCCGCACGCCCACGCTGGCGCTGTCGGCTCGCTACCTGCACGGCGACCTCGTCGACCGGGGCGCCGGCCAGTTCTCGCTGCTCTATGGTGGCGGCGGCAGCATCGCCGCGGGCGAGGCGGCCATGCTGCTGAACCTGGTTCTGCAGGACCGCGCGTTTCGCGAAGACCTGAAGGGCAGCAGCACGCCATTGCTCTGCAGCGCGCGGGCGTCCGCGGGCTGCCGCCTCGACCTGGTGCCGGGCGAGGACACCGTCGTCCCCGGCGGCAGCAGCGAAAGCACCAGCTTCGGCCGCCGTCGCCGCAGCGCGGCCACGGTGATGCTGGGCTGGCGGCCGCAGGCAGCCCTGGATCTCTACGCCGAAGCCCATTTCGCCGAGCTGAGCACCCGGCAGGACACGCAGCAGATCAATGTCGGCCCCAACTTCGCAGCGGGCAGCGGTTTTGATCCCGCCAGCGTCGCCCTCTTTGCCGGCAGCCACGACGTGCAGCGCATCACCTGGACCCAAGCGCCAGTCTCCATCCTGGGCTTTGCACGCGACACCATCGACCGCACGCGCCAGTTCGCCGCCGGCGGCGCCTGGTCGGCGGGCGAGCTGCGGCTGAGCGCCGACCTCAGCCACACGCGCAGCTTCAACCGCCTGTTCTTCTCCGGCCCCACGCTAGCCGGCACGGCGGCGCGTTTCACCCAGGACCTCGGCGGCGCGGTGCCGACCACGGCGATCACGGGCACGGACCTCGCCGACCCGGCAAACCTGCGCTATGTATCCCTGGCCTACCGGGTCAGGCCCCTCCGCGGCAGCCTGCTCGCCGGCCGGGCCGACGCCGAGTGGCAATGGGAAAGCGGCGTGCTGGAGCGCGTGGCCGTCGGCTGGCGGCATTCGCGCCGCGACGCCGACAACGCGCCGAACCTGATCTTTGGCGACGTCCCGGTGCCCGGCGTGCCGGCCACGACCCAGCCGGGCCGCACGGCCGTCTATGCCTACGCACCCTTCCTCGATGCACGAGCGCCCAGCATCGACGGCTATCTCACGGATACCCTGGCCGACGCGCGCGACCCGGTCGCGTCGCGCCTGGCCTTTGGCATCACAACACCGCTGCCGACCGCAGGCGGCGCACTGGGCGTGTGGCGCATACGCGAGACCACGGACGCGGCCTATGCCGAAGCGGGCTGGAAGCTGCCGGCATTGGCGCTCGATGGCCAGGCCGGCCTGCGCCTGGTGCACACGCGCTCCACACTGTCCGGCAACCAGAGCGTGCCTTCCGGCGGCAGCATCGCGCCGCTGGACATAGACACGACGACGACAGACTGGCTGCCCAATGCCAGCCTGCGCTGGCGCGTCGGTGGGCCCTGGCAGTTGCGCGCCGCGGCCGCGCGCACCCTCACACGGCCGGACTTCAACCTGCTCTCGCCGTCCATCACGCTGACGCCCAACAGCATCAACCCTCAGCTCAACCAGGGCACGGCTGGCAACCCGACGCTGCGGCCGCTGCGCGCCACCAATGCCGACCTGGCCGCGGAAGGCCACTTCGGCGCTGGCCACGTCGCCGCGCTGACGCTGTTCTGGAAGCGCGTGGACGGCTTCGTCGCCACGCTCAGCCAGGCCGAGACGCACGACGGCCAGGTCTACCAGGTGCGCCGCCCCTACAACGCCGATGCCGGCCACATCCGCGGCGCGGAGCTGTCCTACCAGCGCTTCTTCGACTCACTGCCGAGTGCGTGGCGCGGCCTGGGCCTGCAGGCCAATGCCACCTTCGTCGACAGCAGCACCTACGACCGCACGCTGCGCGCCAATGTGCCGATGCAGAACCTGTCGCGCCGCAGCGCCAACCTCGTCGGCCTCTACGAGCACGGCAGTTGGTCTGCCCGGCTGGCATGGAACTGGCGCAGCGGCTTCCCGAGCGGCGCGGTCGACGTGGTCGGCCTCGGCGCCCAGCAGACCACCACGAAGGCCTATGGCTGGCTGGACGCGTCGCTGCGCTGGCGCTTCTCCGAGAGACTGACCTGGTCGCTGGACGGTGGCAACCTGCTGGGCACCTTGCGCCGCACCGACTTCGGCGTCGAGACGCGCCCGCAGAATGCATGGGTCAACGACCGCCAGGTCGGGACCAGCCTGAGCTTGAAGATATGACCGCAACCGGTTCTAGATGCCGGGCGGCGCTTGCGGCGGGTCTGCTCCTGCTGGGCGCCGCAGTGGCCGCCCCCATCGACGACTGGCGGCAGCGGGCCGCTGCCGTGCGCAAGCTGGCCGACAACGACGCCAACGCGGCCTACGCACAGGCCCAGCGCCTGCAGGACGAGCTGCCGGCCGATGCGCCGGCCGCCGACCACATTCGCGCGCTCAACCTGCTGGCGCGCATCGAGGTCCACCTGGCCCGCACGACCGAGGCCATGGCCCATGCGGAGCAGGCGCTGCGCGAGGCGAGCGCCGCCGGTGACCAGGCGGCCCAGGCCGAGTCCAACATGAACATCGGGTTGGCGGCGGTGAACAGGAACGACGTCGGCCGCCTGGTGGAAGTGACCTCGCAGACGATGGCGGCGCTAGAAGGCGTCGACCGTCCGGACCTGCTGGCCGAGGCCTTGTTCCGCGGCGCGCTGGTGTACCGCCGCGTCGGCCGGCTCGAAGAGGCGGTGACGATGGCGCTGCAGTCGCTGGACGCGGCACAGCACGCCGCAGACCCGCTGGTGCTGGCGTATGCCCGGCATGGTTTGGCGATCTCGTACATGCAGAGCGGGCGCCTGGCCGAAGCGATATCGCAGCTCGAGGAGATGCTGCGGCAGGCCAAGGCCGCGGGCTCGAAGCTGCAGAACGCCTACGCATTGGTGGCGCTGTTCGAAGCCACCTACCAGCAGGGCAAGCACGCCGAGGCCTACCCCTATCTCGACGAAGCCATCGACATCTTCAAGGTCATCGGGTCGCCGACCGGGCTGGGCATCGCCGTGAACACGCGTGCGGAGTACGCGCTGAAGGAAGGCCGGCTGCAGGACGCGCTGGCCGCCAACGTGTGGGGGCGCGAGATCCTCAAGATCACCCAGCTGCCCGCCGGCCAGTTCTTCTCTGCCCTGCAACGCAGCCAGATCGAGCAACGGCTGGGCCACCCGGCCGCAGCCTTGACCGAGGCTGAGGACGCCTACCGGCGCGCGCAGGCGCTCGGGCAGCCGCTGCACCAGGCCTTCGCGAAGCGCCGGTTGGCGGAGTTGGCGGCGGCCTCCGGGGACGAGAAGCGCGCCTACCGGCTGGCCGTCGAATCGGCCGACCTGCAAGTCCAGGCCACCACCGAGCGCAGCGCCGACCGCCTGCTGCAGGCGGCACAGCACCGCCGCGATGAGGCGCGGCGGCGGGAGTTGATCGAGCTGCAGCGCCGGGGCCAGCAGCAGGCGGCCGAGCTGCATGCGCGCGGGCTGCAGCAGCGCTGGCTGTGGACGGTGTTGGCCGGAAGCCTGCTGGCGCTGAGCGGCGCCGTGTTCTTCCTGCTGCGGCTGCGCCGCTCGCGCGCCGAGGTGCGCCGCCTGGCCGATACGCTGGAGCAGCGCGTGCTCGAGCGCACCGACCAGCTGGAACGCGCCCAGCATGCCGCCGAGTCCGCCACCCAGGCCAAGAGCGAATTCCTGGCGAACATGAGCCACGAGATCCGCACACCGATGAATGCCATCCTCGGCATGTCCTATCTGGCGCTGCAGAGCGGGCTGGATACCAAGCAGCGCAACTACGTCGAGAAGGTGCACCGTTCGGCGGAGTCGCTGCTGGGCATCATCAACGACATCCTCGACTTCTCGAAGATCGAGGCCGGCAAGCTGGAGATCGAGTCCATTCCCTTCCAGCTCGGTGACGTGTTCGACCGGCTGGCCAATATGGTGGGCATGCCCGCCGAGGAGAAGGGCCTCGAGCTGCTGTTTGTGCTGCCGCCCGAGCTGCCCACCGCGCTGGTGGGCGATCCCTCGCGGCTCGGCCAGATCCTGCTCAACCTCGTCAACAACGGCATCAAGTTCACCGAGCGCGGCGAGGTGACGGTCGCCGTGTCGCTCGACGAGCGCAGCGCGGACCGCGTGACGCTGCGCTTCGAGGTGCGCGACACGGGCATCGGCCTGAGCGCCGACGCCTGCGAGCGCCTGTTCCAGCCCTTCATGCAGGCCGACGCGTCGACCAGCCGGCGCTTCGGCGGCACCGGCCTGGGGCTGGCCATCTGCCGTCATCTCGTCGAACGCATGGGTGGCGAGATCGGTGTCAGCAGCGAGCTGCAGCGCGGCAGCCGCTTCCAATTCAGCCTGCCCTTCGGCCTGCAACCGGGCGTGCAGACGCTACCGCAGACGCCCGAGCTGCGCGGCGCGCGGCTGCTCATCGTCGACGACCATCCCGCGGCGCGCGAGCTGCTGCGTTCCCTGGTGGCATCGCTGGGCCTGCAGCCCGAGGTCGCGGCCGACGGCGAGGCCGCCCTGGTCGCGGTGGCCTGCGCCGACGCGACGGACCGGCCATACCGGCTGGTGCTGCTGGATTGGCGCATGCCCGGCATGGACGGCGTCGAATGCCTGGCGCGTCTGTCCTGTCTGGGGGTCCGCCACAAGGCACCGACGGTGCTCATGGTCACCGCCTTCAGCCGGGACCAGGCCGAACACCAGCTGCAGGCGCGCGGGCTGCAGGTGGCGGCCCTGCTGCCCAAACCCGTCACACCCTCGGCGCTGCTTGACGCCTGCGTCACCGCCCTCGGCCTCAAGGTGGCCTTGCCGAGCCGCAGCGAACAGCAACAGGAGAAGCTGCAGGCGCACCAGGCTCGCCTGGCTGGCGCCCGCATCCTGCTCGTCGAGGACAACCCCATCAACCAGGAGCTGGCCTGCGGGCTGCTTGAGAGGGCGGGCATTGCCGTCAGCATCGCCGTCAACGGGCGCGAAGCACTCGCCGCAGTGGATGGGGAGTGTTTCGACGCGGTGTTGATGGACTGCCAGATGCCGGTGATGGACGGCTATGAGGCGACTCGCGCGCTGCGGCTGCGCCCCGAACTCAAGGAGCTGCCCATCATTGCGATGACCGCCAACGCGATGGCCGGCGATCGCGACAAGGTGCTGGCGGCGGGCATGAACGACCACGTGGCCAAGCCCTTCAGGGTGGAAGACCTGTTCGCCACGCTGGCGCGCTGGGTGCGTCCGGCAGCGGCGCAGCGCTCCAGCCCGGACACGTCGCTGCCGCAGGGCCTGGATGTCAACGCCGGCCTGGAGGCGGTCGATGGCAACGAGGCGCTGTATCGGCGGTTGCTGAGCATGTTCCGTGAGCGCGAGGTGAACTTCGCGGCGAGTGTGCGTGACGCCTGCGCACGCGGCGACGCTGATGCCGCGCTGCGCCGCGCCCATGACCTGAAGAGCGTCGCCGGCACGCTGGGAATGCCCGCCCTGCAGCAGGCGGCGGCCGCCCTGGAGACAGCATGCAGCGGCGACGTCGACTTGGCGGCGATCGAGCCGCTAGTCGAGGCCGTGGCGCGACAGCTGACGCCGCTGCTCGCGGCGCTGCCCGGCTGGATGGAGGGTCAGTCGAGTTTCGCGGCAGCGCCGCGCCTGACGCGAGATCAGTCCAGCGCGTAGATGCGCAGCGCGCTCACTTCCTGGCGTGACCAGGTGCTGCGCAGGCCGAACCAGCCTTCGCGCAGCGGACTGGCGTCGCGGTGCTCGAAGAAGAGCTGGCCGTCGACGTAGACAGAAGATCCGCCATCCTTGACCAGGGTCTGGACCAGGTAGTCGTGGTTGGGTTGGAGCAAATGCTCGGCGTCCAGCCTCTCCTGCAGCAGCGCTCGTTGACCGCCAGCGTATTTGCGCAACCGCGTGCTGGTGTTGCTGTTGCCGCCGATGCCGAAGTAGTAGAGGCTCAAGCTGTCGTAGGAGTCGAACACGCCGTTGCGGCCCAGCGGCGACGCGCCATCCGGACCGGTCGCCATCCAGAACTGGTTGAGATCGCTGAGCCTGTCGTTGGCGCCGCCCTGCACGACGATGCGGCGGCGGTATTCGATGAGGAGGTTGCCGCTCAAGCGCCGGTTCAACCAGACGGTGACGCCGCCGGCCGTGTCCAGCACCAGACGGCCGTCACGCACGCTGACCGTCGAGCCGGGCTTGGCTTCGATCTCGGCGACCCAGTTCCTGGCGTCCGTGAAGTCGTCGCTGAAGATCAGCCGGCCGCGCTCGCCCAGCGAAGCCGGGTCGGCCATCGCTGCGCCGCTGAGTACCAGCCAGAGCAGCAGCGCGCGGCGCAGCATGACGATCAGGGCTTGCAGCCTGGCGACGGGTTGGCAGCCGGGCCGGCGGTCGTCTGCGCGATGGGCGCTTCGATGGTGCCGTCGGGCCGGTAGTGCAGCTCCTCGATCGCCACCGAGCGGCGGTATTCGCCGCCGCCGGGCAGCTCGGCGTTGTGATAGACGATGTAGCTCTTGCCGTTGAAGTCGAAGATGGCCTGGTGGATGGTCGGCGTCTTCAGGTTCTTGGCCATGATGACGCCGCGCGGCGTCCAGGGGCCCGTGGGCGACGGTCCGGTCATGTAGGCGGTCTGCTCGGGGAAGAACTCCGAGTAGCTCAGGTAGTAGGTGCCGCCGTGCTTGTGCAGATAGGGCGCCTCAACGAAATCCTTCACCGGCTGCACCTGGATGGGCCCGTCCAGCTCGGTCATGTTGGCCTTGAGCTTGGCGTACTTCAGCACCGTGTTGCCCCAGTACAGCCAGGCCTGGCCGTCGTCGTCGACGAACACCGCCGGGTCGATGTCGTCCCAGGCGATGTCGGTCTGCGTCGTCATGTCGTTGGTGACGAGGGCCGAGCCGCGCGCATCCTTGAACGGTCCCGTCGGCGAATCGGACACGGCCACGCCGACGGAGAAGCCGGGCACCGTGGCGTGCTCCACCGTCGAATAGAACCAGTATTTGCCGTTGCGCTTGGTGATGTCCGATGCCCAGGCGCGGGCCTTGGCCCAGGCGAAGGTCTTCACGTTGACGGGTGCACCGTCGTCGCGCCAATGCACCATGTCGCAGCTGGAGAAGACGCGCCACTCGTTCATGACGAAATCCTTGCCGCCCACCGGCGCTTCGTCGCGGCCGGTGTAGAGGTAGACGCGGCCACTGTCAACGAGGACGGCGGGGTCGGCCGTGTAGAGCTGGGGGAAGAGCGGGTTGGCGGCCTGAGCGACGCCAGCGATGGCCAGCAGGGCGGTCGAGAGGATCTTGTTAACCATCAGGCGACAGCCTTCTTGAGGGACAGCAGCCGCTGCACAGCGCAGAAGACGAAGAGCAGGGCGCCGATGACGATCTTGGTCCACCAGGAACTCAGGGTGCCGTCAAAGGCGATCAGGGTCTGGATGAGGCCGAGGACGAGGACGCCCGACAGCGCGCCGGCTACATAGCCATAACCGCCCGTCAGCACGGTGCCACCGATGACGACGGCGGCGATGGCGTCCAGCTCCACGCCCTGGGCATGCTGACCGTAGCCGCTGAGCATGTAGAAGGCGAACAGCAGGCCGGCCAGGGACGCGCAGAATCCGCTCAGGCCGTAGACGGCGATCTTGGTGCGGCCGACGGCCAGGCCCATCATCAACGCCGAGGACTCGCCGCCGCCGATCGCATAGACGGTGCGGCCGAAGGCGGTGCAGTGGGCGATCCACAGGCCGGCACCGAGCACGGCGAGAGCGATCAGCGCGCCGGGCGACAGGAAGGCGCCGGCGAACAGTGGGATCTGCGTCTGCGACAGCGTGACGAAGAGGGGCGCATCGATGGTGATGCTGTCCACGCTGATCAGGAAGCAAAGGCCGCGCGCCAGGAACATGCCGGCAAGGGTCACGATGAAGGGCTGCAACCTGAAGACGTGGATGACCACGCCCTGCAGCGCGCCGAACACCGCGCCGCCCAGCAGCACGACGGCGATGACCAGTTCGGCTGGCCACTGCGCGACCTGCAGCAGCCACGCGGCCACCATGGTCGTCAGCGCCAGCACCGAGCCCACCGACAGGTCGATGCCACCGGACAGGATGACGAAGCTCATGCCGACGGCGATGACGAGCAAGAAGGCGTTGTCGACAAGCAGGTTGAGCACGACCTGCGTGGAGCCGAAGCCGGTGTAACTGCTGGCGCCGGCGACGAACAGCAGCACCATCAGCGCGACGCTGACCCAGGCCGTGAACGAGGGCGCGCCGAGGAGACGCTTCATGCCGACCTCCGCGACCAGAACGACGACTGCGAAATGCAGACCGCGAAGACGACGACGGCCTTGACGACCATGGTCACCTGCGGCGGCACGCCCAGGGCGTAGATGGTGGACGTCAGCGTCTGGATGATCAGCGCGCCGATCAGGCTGCCGGCCAGGCTGAACTTGCCGCCGCTCAATTGGCCGCCGCCGAGGGTCACGGCCAGGATGGCGTCCAGCTCCAGCAGCAGGCCGGCGTTGTTGGCGTCTGCGCTCTTGATGTTGGACGAGATCATCAGCCCGGCCAGGCCGGCGCCGAGGCTGCAGTAGACGTAGACGAAGAAGACGATGGCCGCCGTGCGCACCCCGGCCAGCCGCGCCGCGACCGGGTTGATGCCGACGGACTGGATGAAGAGGCCCAGGGCCGTGCGGCTCATCAGCAGGGCCGTGAGTCCGGCGACGAGGGCGACGACGAAGAGGGACACCGGCAGGCCGAGCAGATGACCGGCACCGAGCCAGAAGAAGCTGGCCGGCTCGTAGACGGTGATGATCTGGCCGTCAGTCAGCAGCTGGGCGAGGCCGCGGCCGGCGACCATCAGGATCAGCGTGGCGATGATGGGCTGCAGGCCCAGGGCCGACACCAGCAGGCCATTCCACAGGCCGCAGAGCAGCGCGGCGCCGAGGGCCGCCGCAAAGGCGATGACCAGGCCGTGGGAGCTGACGAGCACGCAGGCCACGGTGCCGGCGATGGCGACGACGGCGCCGACCGACACGTCGATGCCGCGCGTAGCGATGACCAGGGTCATGCCCAGTGCCGCCAGCATCAGCGGCGCAGCGCGGTGCAGGATGTCGACGAGGCTGCCGTAGAGATGGCCGTCCTTGATCTCGAGGTGCAGGAAGCCGGGCACGAAGACGGCTGCGACGGCGAGCAGCAGCGCCAGCGCGGCGAGGGGCCGCGCGAGCGGGTGGCGCCAGAGGGGCGCGGCGGGCGCACGAGGCGTGGGCATGGTCAGGACGCTATCTTTCATGCGGGCTCGGCGGCAATCACTTCGAGCACGCTGCGCTCGTCCAGCTCGCCGCGGCGGTATTCGCCGGCGGCGCGGCGGTCGCGCAGCACGAGCAGGCGGTCGCTGCAGTGCAGCACCTCGGGCAGCTCGGAGGAAATGAAAAGGATGGACATGCCCGTGCCGTCGTCCTTGTGGGCCAGCGCGCGCACGGCGTCCATCAGGTCTTCCTTGGCGCGTACGTCGATGCCGCGGGTGGGCTCGTCGAGGATGAGGACGACCGGCTCGGTGGCCAGCCAGCGCGCCAGCAAGGCCTTTTGCTGGTTGCCGCCGGAGAGCTGGCCGATGGGCGTGTTGGCGCTGGCCGTCTTGATGCCCAGGCGCTTGATGTAGTCGTCGGCCAGGGCCTGCTGCTGCTCGCGGCTCATGACCAGGCGCAGGCCAGCTCTAGCCTGCAGGGCCAGCAGGATGTTGTCGCGGACCGAGAGTTCGAGGATGGCACCCTCGTGCTTGCGGTCCTCGGAGCAGAAGGCGATGCCGGCAGCGATGGCCTCGCGCGGCGAATGCCAGCGGCGGGTGCGGCCGGCCATGTCGACATGGCCGGCATCGGCCGCGTCGGCGCCGAAGAGCAGGCGCGCGGCCTCGGTGCGGCCGGAGCCGAGCAGGCCCGCGAGACCGACGACCTCGCCGCGCTTGAGCTCCAGGTCCAGCGGGTGCAGGGCGCCGCGCCGGCCCAGGCCCTCGGCCTTCAGGACAGGGGCACCGGATTGCGAGGCGCGGCTGTCCAGTCGGCTGGGCTGCTGATCGGGCGGCGCGCCCACCATCTTGTTGACCAGAGCCAGGCGGCTCAGGTCGGCAGCCAGGTATTCGCCCTCGGTCTCACCGTTGCGCATCACGGTGATGCGATCGGCCAGCGCATAGGTCTGGTCCAGGAAATGGGTGACGAAGAGGACGGCCAGGCCCTGGTCGCGCAGGCGGCGCAGAACAGTGAACAGGCGCTGCACGGCCGCGTCGTCCAGGCTGGACGTGGGCTCATCGAGGATGAGGACTCGCG
Organism: Roseateles sp. FW305-36; assembly: GCF_058787015.1. Taxonomy (NCBI): domain Bacteria; kingdom Pseudomonadati; phylum Pseudomonadota; class Betaproteobacteria; order Burkholderiales; family Sphaerotilaceae; genus Roseateles; species Roseateles sp. FW305-36. Next base: position 56,618 of record NZ_JBYSZK010000002.1, read on the forward strand.
CCGAGATGCGCAGGGCGCGGGCGATGGCCACCATCTGCTGCACCGACAGCGAATAGCGCGACAGCGGCGCCGTCACGTCGATGTCCAGGTCCATCTGCGACAGCACGCGCTTGGCCTCGGCGCGCACGGCGGCCCAGTCGATGCGGCCCCAGCGCCTGGGGAAACGACCCGCGCAGATGTTCTCCGCCACGCTGAGGTTGGGGCAGAGGTTGACCTCCTGGTAGACGGTGCGGATGCCGAGGTCCTGGGCGTCCTCGGTGCGCTTGGGCGCGATCGTCTTGCCGTCCAGCGTGATGCTGCCGGCGTCGGGCTGGTAGAGGCCCGTCAGCACCTTGATCAGCGTGGACTTGCCGGCGCCGTTCTGGCCCATCAGCGCATGGACTTCACCGGGGAAGAGGCGCAGGCTGACGTCGCTCAGCGCCTTGACGCCGGGGAAGCCCTTGTGGATGCCGGACAGCGCCAGCACCGGGGTACTGCTGGCCACTTCAGTACTTTCGATTCGGCAGCTCTTTGGCCGCGACGTCGGCCGTGTAGACGCTCTCGGTCACCGTTATGCGCTTGTCCACCGGCTTCTTTGCGACGATGTCCTTGGCCAGCTGCATCAGCTGCGGACCGAGCAGCGGGTTGCATTCGACGGTCACGTTGAGCTTGCCGGCCTTCATGGCCTCGAAGGCGCCGCGCACGCCGTCGATGGAGACGATGGCGATGTCCTGGCCCGGCTTCAGGCCGGCTTCTTCGATGGCCTGGATGGCGCCGATGGCCATGTCGTCGTTGTGGGCGAACAGCACGTCGATCTTCTTGTCACGCGCCTTCAGGAAGGCTTCCATGACCTCCTTGCCCTTGGCGCGCGTGAACTCGCCGGACTGGGAGCGGATGATCTGCAGCTTGGGGTTGGCCTTGATGACCTCTTCGAAGCCCTTCTTGCGGTCGATGGCCGGGGCCGAGCCCACGGTGCCCTGCAGCTCGACGATGTTCAGCGCGCCACCCGGTGCCTTGGCGGCGCGCTCCATCACCCACTTGCCGGCCTTGCGGCCTTCCTCGACGAAGTCCGAACCGATGAAGGTCACGTAGAGCGACGGGTCGGCGACCTTGACGGCGCGGTCGGTCAGGATCACGGGGATGCCAGCGGCCTTGGCCTCCTTCAGCACTGTGTCCCAGCCACTTTCCACGACCGGCGAGAAGGCGATGACGTCGACCTTCTGGGCGATATAGCTGCGGATGGCCTTGACCTGGTTCTCCTGCTTCTGCTGCGCGTCGGCGAACTTCAGCGTGATGCCGGCGTCCTTGGCCGCGGCCTTGACCGAGGCGGTGTTGGCGGTGCGCCATTCGCTCTCGGCACCCACCTGGGAGAAGCCCATCACGAGGGGGGCGGCAAAGGCCGCGAAGGCGGGGGTCAGCAAAGCGGCGGCCAGCAGGCTGCGGCGCAGGATCTTCATGTCTGTCTCCATTGGGATCGGTCTTGTCAGGCCGATGGTAGGAAGGCCGGTGATGCGCGACCAATGACATTTCTCGGCCAAGACATACCGAAACCGGTATGCCTAGTCCCTCAGCCCCAGGGACACGATACGTGCATGCTCGCCGCTGCGGCGCAGCTTCTCCAATTGCTCATCGAAACGAGCGATCAGGGCCTTGTGCTGGGCGCTCTTGTTGAAGGCCAGATAGGTCGGGTTCTCGGTCAGCGGGTTGGGTAAAGCTCGCACCGACGGGTAGTCGCCCATGGCCAGCAGGGTGTCGCCCGACTGCTCGATGGCCACCGCCACGTCCAGGAAGCCACGCTCCAGCTTGCCGAAGTTCTGCGCGTCGGATGACACCGGCTCGGCCTGGAAGAGGCCGGTGCGGGCTGCGGCGTCGAAGGCGTCGCCATAGCTCCAGCCGCGCAGCACGCCCACGCGCAGGCCGCGCAGGTCGTCGATGCGGTCGAACAGGCGCAGGCCGCCGCGGCGGGTGTAGACCTTGATGGTCTCGACATGCAGGGGCTGGCTGAAGTCGTGCCTGGCCTGGCGCTCGGCCGTCGAGTAGATGCCGCCGACGCCGTGCTCGGCCCGGTCCAGCCCCGCCAGCGCACGCGGCCAGGGCAGGCAGACCAGGCGCATCGGCACATCCAGCCGCGTGAACAGCGTGCGCAGCAGCAGCGCATAGACGCCGTGCGGCTGGCCGTCACGGTCGGCGTACATGAAGGGCGGGTTCTGCGCGTCGAGGGCGATGACGATTTCTGGAGTGGCGGCGCGGGTGGCGAGAGGGGTGGCGGCGAGGGCGAGGCAGGTGCGTCGGGTCAGCGTCATGCGGACAGTGGAAGGCCGCGGCCACTCGACGTCAACCTAACGCAGCAGCCTCAGGCCGTAGAGGCCACCCGCGATGGAGCCAGGTTTTGCCACGAAGCGCAGGTCCAGCTTTCCGCCCGCGGCAGCGACCAGATCGGCCGGCAGAGCGATGTCGCGGGCATAGAGGGGCTGGGCCTCGGTGGCCAGTTCCAGCTCGGCGACGACGCGGCTATTGACGACGACGTCGAAGCGCCGACCAGCGTCGCCGCTGGCGAGGGTCAGCCGCAGCGTGCGGGCCTGGGCCTGCGGGTCGTTCAGCGTGTAGCCGAACCATTGCCGCGCATGCCGCCAGCGGCCGGCAGGCGCGATGCCGGTCTCGACGCCCTCGCCCTTGAAGGCGTGGTCGGACTCGGGTTGCTGCTCGCCGGGTGCAACCTGGTCTATGGTCTGCGCATCCAGGGCCAGGCGCGCGGCCTCCGCATTGGCCAGTTCGACGTGCAGCAGGCTCTGCTGGGCCCGCGTCGTGTGGCCCCAGTACAGCATGTAGCGCGAGTCGTGCAGGCGGAAGAAGGGAATCAGCTGCAGCTTCTCCGCACCCGACCCAGGTTTTGCGCCCTGGATGAGGCCGGGGGCGGTGAAGGTCAGCGGCTGGCCGGGCACGGGCTTGAAGCGGCGCGCGAAGTCGGCACGGTCGCTGACGAAGACGGGGGCGGCCTCCTGCGGGCAGACGGGCCCTTGAGCGATGTGCCCCATGCGCGAGTCGTCGGCCTTGAAGCTGAGCGCCTCGCCGGGCTTGGGCGTCTTGGCGGCCAGAGCGATGGGGCCGTGCAGCACGGCGACATAGTGCTTGAGGCCGGGCATGGGCTCCAGCGTCGTGCGCATCGGCAGCTCGACGTCGACCTGGTCGCCGGCACGCCACGTGCGGCGCAGTTCGACATGGCCGCCCGGCTTGGCCGTCACCTTGACCGGCTTGCCGTTGAGCTTGACCTTGAGCGCACCGGGCGCCACCCAGCCGGGATAGCGGATCTTCAGCGCGAACTCGCCCGCGTCGTGCACCGTCAGCCGCGTGCGCGGCTCGTCGGGGAAGCGGGTGGACTGCGTGATGTGAATGCCGCGCTCGCGCCAGTCGAGCCGGGAGGCGATAAAGAGGTTCACATACAGCGAGTCCTCATCGTGCGAGTAGATGAACTCGCCATGCCGCGCATGACTCTCGATGCCGGAGCCGACGCAGCACCACATGCCCTGGTCGACCTGCGAATAGACGCGGTAGTGCTGGGGCCGCATCGGCGTGAAGTAGACAAAGCCGCCCTCACCCGGGTGCTGGGAGGCGAGGATGTGGTTGTAGAGGGTGCGCTCGTAGAAGTCGGCATAAGCGCCCTGCTCCGGCTGCTCGTGCTGCAGCAGCGCGGTCAGCTTCAGCATGTTGTAGCTGTTGCAGGTTTCGGGGCCTTCGACCTCGTTCAGCATGGGCCGGAAGTCGTCGGCCGGATGGAAGTGTTCCTTGACGCTGTTGCCGCCGATGGCGACGCTGCGTTTCTCGGTCACGGTGTGCCAGAAGAACTCGGCGGCGCGGCGGCCCTCATCCTCGCCGCCGAGCTGGGCAATGCGCGCGAAGCCGATGACCTTGGGGATCTGGGTGTTGGCGTGCAGGCCGGTCAGCTTGTCCTGGCCCGCGGCCAGCGGCTGCAGGATGGCCTGGTGGGAGAAGCGACGGGCCAGGGCCAGATAGCGCGTGTCGCCCGTCATCTCGGCCACGTCGGCCAGCACCTCGTTCATGCCGCCGTGCTCGGCGCGCAGCATGTCCTGCATCTGCGGGTCAGTCAGCGGTGCCGTCAGCCGCAGCGCCCAGTCGCTCATGCGAATCAGCATGGCCTTGGCATCGGCATTGCCGGCATGGACCCAGGCGTCGCGCAGGCCGGCGAAGAGCTTGTGCAGGTTGTACCAAGGCACCCAGCGCCCGTTGACGGAGAAGCTGTCGACCTTGAGTTGGCCTGCGGCGATCTCGCTCCAGGCTTTGCCACCGTCGGGAATGCCGCCGATATAGCCAGTGCCCAGCTGATCCTGGCAGCGCTTGAGTTCGGCGATGACGTGGTCAAGTCGCTTCTTGACCTCGGCATCGCCGGTGGACGCATACATCAAGGCCAGCGCCGAAACGTAGTGCCCGCCCATATGGCCGTCCAGGCCGCTGGACTCCCAGTTGCCGTAGCTGGCCACCGGCACGGGCAGGCCGGCCTCGCGGCGAAAGGGTGCCAGCAGACGCTCGGGGTCGAGCGCCATCAAATAGTGCAGATCGGTGGTCTGCGCTTCGAGGAAAGGCCCGTCGAGCAGGCGGACGCTGCTGAGCGGAAAGGGCTGCGTGGCGGCGCCCGCGCCGGTGACGACGAGGGTGAGCAGCAGCAGCCAGGACCGCATCAGGCCCCCGTGCGGACCGCCCACAGCGACACGCCACCGGTGGACATCGCGCTGAAGCTCACGACGAAGGCACTGGCATTGGTGTTCCATTGCCTGGACAGCACGCCCATATAGGCCGTGCCGGCGATCGTCACCGTGAGCTTGTTGCTGCCCTTGTGCACCCAGGTGCCGGTCGACGCGCCACTGACGCTGCCGTCGCTGTTGAGCTGGACGACGCTGGACGGGTTGATCGTCGCGCTGATGTCCTTGCCGTGGTTGACGAGCTTGTAGCTGCCTGCGGCCTGCACGGCGCTGACGTCGGCCGCCTGCGACGGCGCAGCCAGGTTCAGCGGGGCATAGCGCAGCGGTGCGATGACGAACCAGCCGTCCTCGTTGATGTGCATCTCGTGCACGCGCACCTCATGGAATTCGCCGGTGCCGGGGAAGCGGGTGTGGAAGATGATGAAGTACTGGCCCGTCGTCGCGTCGTACCAGGCCGAGTTGTGGCCCGGGGACACATAGCCGAGGGCCGTGCCGGTTTCACCGGCGGCCAGCGCGTACTGGTGGTTGCCCATCAGCTTCATCGCGTAGGGGGCGATGCTGGGCCGGTCGAAGGCCACGCTGGCGCGCACGCTGGCCATGTCGGTGCCGCCACCGTCCACATAGGGGCCGTCGGGGTTGCGCGAGCGCGAGATGCGCACGTTGTAGCCGCCGTTGGCGGCCAGGCCGCCCATGGACACGAAGAGGTAGTAGTACTGGCTCTGCGGGCTGTAGAGGATGTAGGCGCCCTCGATCTCGGCATGGTTGCCGCCCATCAGGTGCTTGCCATAGCCCTGGCCGGCCACCGGCAAGCCGGTCGCCGGGTCGATGGCCATGATGAAGATGCCGCCCGAGTAAGAGCCGTAGACCATCCACAGCTTGCCCGTCGCATCGGCGAAGACCTGCGGGTCGACGACGTTGGGCATCCTCGTGGCGTCGTAGTTCGTGCCGTCTTCCGAGACGCCGACCATGCCGGACTTCAGCACGATCTGTTTGTTGACGTAGGGGCCGTCGACCTTGTCCGCCACCGCCACGCCCAGCGCCGACAGCGGCGAGCTGCCCTGGCAGGAGCAGTAGTACATGTAGAACTTGCCGTCGGCCAACTTGTGGACGTCGGGCGCCCACAGGTCGGTCACCGTGGTCCAGGCGAAGGTGGCGGCCAGCTCGGTGGTGACCTTCTTGCCGAACAGCGCGTTGTTGTTGTCGACGCCGTCGGCGATCTTGGTCCAGTTCATCAGGTCCGTCGTCTTGGCCGCCGCCAGGTGGGAGCCGAAGACATAGAAGCTGCCGTCGACATTGATGACGGACGGGTCGTGCACGGAGACGTTGGCGAAGCTGAGGGGCGACTGCGAAGGCGCTGGCGCCGGGGCAGGAGCAGGCGTGGGTGCCGGTGCCGGTGTCGGCGCGGGTGTGGGGGCTGGCGTCGGCGCGGGCGCCGGGGAAGGCGCAGGTGCGGACGCACCGCCGCCTCCGCCGCAGCCGGTCAGCGCAAGGGCGGCCGAGCCTGCGAGGAAGTCGCGTCGGTTCTGAAAGGCCATGATGGGTGTGTCTCCGGGTCTGTTGTTTGTGGTCGCTGCAGCCTAGAAGGCCCGGCGGCAGCGCACCAATGACATTGCAGACGCGGTCGATCCGGGTTTTGATATGCCACGTGCGGACCCCGCACGCAGCGCAACGCCTGGGCAAGCAGCATGGCGGGCCCAGGCGTTACAGCTTCACGGATGACGCTCGTCGAGCTGGGCGATCAGCCCTCGACGGCGACGACGACGACTGACTTGGCCGGCAGCTTCAGCGTCAGCTTGCCGTCGGCGGCCTGGGCCTCGAAGGCTTGCGGGACGACCTGGGCGGGCTTGCCGAGTTCGTTCTGCGCGTCCATCGTCGCCGCGGTCAGCAGCTTGCCCTTGACGGCCTTGGGCGCGGCGGTGCCGACCTGCAAGGTCAGCTCGGCAGACTGGTTCGCATTCGAGTTGACGAGGCCGATGTAGAGCTTGCCGTCCTTGCCGCGGGCGGCGGTGGCGGACAGGCCCGGCATCTCGACGGCGCCGACCTTGTAGACCGGGTTGTTCTCGATCCTGGCAGGCAGCGAGGTCGCGTCCTGGAAGGGCGTGTACAGCGCGAAGGCGTGATACGTCGGCGTCAGCACCATCGTCGTCTTCGTTGTCTGGATCATGGCCTGCAGCACATTGACCATCTGTGCGATGTTGGTCATCTGCACGCGGTCGGCGTGGGCGTGGAAGACGTTGAAGTGCAGGGCCGCCAGCAGGGCGTCACGCAGGGTGTTGCGCTGGACCAGGAAGCCGGGGTTGCTGCCGGGATCAGGGTCGTACCAGCTGCCCCACTCGTCGAAGTAGAAGCCGATCTTCTTGGACGGATCGTTCTTGTCGAGGACGGCCGTGTTCCTGGTGATGATCTCGTCGATGTTCTTGACGTTGGCCAGCGTCGAGATCCACTCGCCCTCGGGGAAGCCGATGGCCGAGCCCTTGTGCTCCCACTTGCCGGTGGGCAGGGTGTAGGAATGGTGGGAGATCGCGTTGACGCTGTGCACGCCCTTGCTGAGAGCCTCGGTCCATTCGGTCTGCAGGCCGTTGCCACCGCTGGCGATGAAAATGGGACGGTTGTTGCCGGGGGTCTTCAAAAAGCTCGCGACCTGGCGGTACTGGTCGGCGTAGTACTCGGGGCGCATATTGCCGCCGCAACCCCAGGCCTCGTTGCCGACGGCGAAGTAGTGCACGCGGAAGGGCTTGTCGCGGCCGTTCTTGCGGCGCAGGTCGGTCAGCGTGGACTTGCCTTCGCCGGTCATGTACTCCAGCCACTCCGACATTTCCTGCGCGCTGCCGGTGCCGAGGTTGCCATTCACATAGGCCTCGGCGCCGAGCTGCTCGACAAGGTCGAAGAACTCATGCGTGCCGACGGCGTTGTCCTCAGGCACGCCGCCCCAGTTGGTGTTGATCTTGACGGGGCGGTTCTTGCGCGGGCCGATGCCATCGCGCCAGTGGTATTCGTCGGCGAAGCAGCCCCCGGGCCAGCGCACCAGCGGCACCTTGAGCTCCTTCAGCGCCGCGACGACGTCCTTGCGCCAGCCGCGCACGTTGGGGATCTTGGACTCGGGGCCCACCCACATGCCTTCGTAGATGCCGGTGCCGAGGTGCTCGGCGAACTGACCGTAAATGTTGCGGTGGATGACGGGGCCGGGCTGGTCGGCGTTGACGACCAGCTTGATGTCCGCGGCCAGGGCGCTGGCGCTGACGGCCAGCGTGGCCACGAGGGCCAGCAGTTGCTTCTTCATCGTCTTGTCTCCTGTTGTCGTCTGTCTTGTGTTTTTCAGTTCCGGGTCAGCGCCCCGTCGCGGCGCCGCCAGACGCCGCGCTCGTTGGGTTCACGCAGCACCGCCGGCAACAGCGCGCGCGGCAGGTTCTGGTAGCAGACCGGGCGCAGGAAGCGCTGGATGGCCGCCGTACCCACCGAGCTGCTGCGGCCGTCGGAAGTCGCCGGGAAGGGCCCACCGTGGACCATCGCCGTCGAGACCTCGACGCCGGTGGGATAGCCATTGGCAAGGATGCGGCCGACCTTGCGCTCCAGCGCCGGCAGCAGGGCGCGGGCGGCTGCGATGTCGGCCTCGTCGTCGTCCTGCAGCTGCAACGTGGCGGTCAGCTGGCCTTCCAGGCCCTCGATGACGGCGAGCAGTTCGGCCAGGTCCTGGCAGGCGACCAGCAGCGAGGCGGGGCCGAAGATTTCCGACGACATCGCGTGGTTGGCCAGGAAGGCCGCGCCGGTTGTCTTGAACAGGCTGGGCGCGCCCTGGCAGCCGGCGGAGGTGCCGCGCAGCAAGGTGTCGACCTGGGCCTGGCCGGCGAGCTGGTCTTCACCGCGTTGATAAGCGCCGGCGATGCCCGGCGTCAGCATGGTGCCGGGCGAGACGGGCTTGAGGGCTTCGGCGGCGGCCGCGGCGAAGCGGTCGAAGTCAGCGCCGGCGATGCCCAGCACCAGGCCGGGGTTGGTGCAGAACTGGCCCACGCCCATGGTCAGCGAGGCGGCGAAGCCGGTCGCGATGTCGGCACCGCGCGCGGCGAGGGCACCGGGCAGCAGGACGACGGGGTTGATGCTGCTCATCTCGGCATAGACCGGGATGGGTTGCGGGCGAGCTGCGGCGGCGGCCATCAGCGCGATACCGCCGCTGCGCGAGCCGGTGAAGCCGACGGCCTGGATGGCGGGGTGACGCACCAGCGTGTCGCCAATGCCATGGCCGCTGCCGGTCAGCAGCGCGAAGACGCCGGCAGGCAGATTGCACTTCTGCACGGCGGCAACTACGGCGCGGCCGACGAGTTCCGAGGTGCCGGGGTGGGCCGAGTGGGCCTTGACGACGACGGGGCAGCCGGCGGCCAGGGCCGCGGCGGTGTCGCCACCGGCGACCGAGAAGGCCAGCGGAAAGTTGCTGGCGCCGAAGACGGCAACGGGGCCGACGCCGACGAAGCGCAGGCGCAGGTCGGGCCGCGGCGGCTGGCGCTGCGGCAGGGCGGTGTCGATGCGGGCGTCCTGCCAGCTGCCTTCGCGCAGCAATTCGGCGAAGAGCTTGAGCTGGTTCATCGTGCGGCCGCGCTCGCCTTCCAGGCGCAGGCGGGGCAGGCCGGTCTCGGCCATGGCGCGCACGACGAGCTCGTCGCCCAGCGCGAGGATCTGGGCCGCGATCTCGTCGAGGAAGTCAGCGCGCTCGTGGTCGCTCGTCGCGCGGAAGGCATCGAAGGCGGCGCCGGCGAGGGCGCAGGCCTCGCTGACCTGGGCGGCATCGACGGCATTGAAGTCGGGGCCGAGGGCTTCGTTCTTGCTCGGGTCGAAGGCCTGGAAGGCAGCGCCCGCGCCGCGCACGGGCTGGCCGCCGATCAGGGCCAGGCCCTGGATGCTGCTGTTGCTCATGGACATCTCAGTGTGAATGGCGCGGCACGGCGGAGCCGCGCTTGCCGCGCAGGAAGTCGAAGTCGCAGCCCTCGTCGGCCTGCAGCACGTGCTGCACATAGAGGCTGCGGTAGCCAGTGGCGTCCTGGGCGTCGACCGTCTGCGCGGCGGCCCAGGCCTCGAGGCGGGTCTTCAGCTCTTCCTCGGAGACGTCCAGGTGCAGGCGGCCGGCGGCGCAATCGAGCTCGATGAAGTCGCCTTCCTGGACGACGGCCAGCGGGCCGCCGGCACGTGCCTCGGGCGCCACATGCAGCACGACGGTGCCGTAGGCGGTGCCGCTCATGCGAGCGTCGGAGATGCGCACCATGTCCTTCACGCCGGCGGCGAGCAGCTTGGGCGGCAGGCCCATATTGCCGACCTCGGCCATGCCGGGGTAGCCCTTGGGGCCGCAGTTCTTCATGACGAGGATGCAGCTGGCGTCGACGTCCAGGTCCGGATCCATGATGCGGGCCTTGTAGTCGTCGAAGTTCTCGAAGACGACGGCGCGGCCGCGATGCTTCATCAGCTCGGGCGTGGCGGCCGAGGGCTTGAGCACGGCGCCGCGCGGCGCGAGGTTGCCGCGCAGGATGCAGATGCCGCCGTCCTTGATCAACGGGTTGTCCAGGGTGCGGATGACCTCGTCGTCGTAGATGGGCGCGTCGACGACGTTGGCCCACAGGCTTTTGCCGTTGACGGTCAGCGCGTCCTTGTGCGGCAGTAGGTCGGCCTCGCCGAGGCGGCGCAGAACGGCGGGCAGGCCGCCGGCGTAATAGAACTCTTCCATCAGGAAGCGGCCCGAGGGCAGCAGGTCCACGAGGGTGGGCGTGCCGCGGCCGATGCGGGTCCAGTCTTCCAGCTCCAGTTCCACGCCGACGCGGCCGGCGATGGCCTTCAGGTGGATGACGGCATTGGTCGAGCCGCCGATGGCGGCGTTGACGCGGATGGCGTTCTCGAAGGCCTGCTTGGTCAGCACCTTGGACAGGGTCAGCTGTTCCCAGACCATCTCGACGATTCGCATGCCGGACAGATGGGCCAGCACATAACGGCGTGCATCGACCGCGGGGATCGCGGCGTTGTGCGGCAGCGAGGTGCCCAGGGCCTCGGCCATGCAGGCCATGGTGGAAGCCGTGCCCATGGTGTTGCAGGTGCCGGCCGAACGCGAGTGGCCGGCCTCGGCGGCCATGAAGTCATGCATGCTGAGTTCGCCGGCCTTGACCTGCTCGTGCAGCTGCCACACGGCCGTGCCCGAGCCGATGTTCTTGCCCTTGAGCTTGCCGTTCAGCATCGGGCCGCCGGTGACGACGATGGCCGGCACGTCGACGCTGGCCGCCCCCATCAGCAGGGCTGGCGTGGTCTTGTCGCAGCCCACCAGCAGCACGACGGCGTCCATCGGATTGCCGCGGATGCTTTCCTCGACGTCCATGCTGGCGAGGTTGCGCGTCAGCATGGCGGTGGGGCGCAGATTGCTCTCGCCGTTGGAGAACACCGGGAACTCCACCGGCCAGCCACCCGCTTCGATGATGCCGCGCTTGACGTGCTCGGCCAGCTTGCGGAAGTGGGCGTTGCAGGGCGTCAGCTCGCTCCAGGTGTTGCAGATGCCGATGATGGGCTTGCCCTGGAACTCGTGGTCGGGGATGCCCTGGTTCTTCATCCAGGAGCGGTACATGAAACCGTTCTTGTCCTGGGTACCGAACCACTCGGCGGAGCGCAGCTTGACCTTGCTCTTCTTGTCGTCAGTCGTCATGTCTTGTCTCGGTGTCGTTCTGCCGGCACGCAGGTTTGCCGTCTGGAAACGATGCTAGGAGCGAGGCGATACGCAATCCAATCAATTAACTCGCTGTACCGATACCGAAACCGGCATCAATCGAGTCGGGAGGGCTTGCCGAAGACCGGCATGCCATCCGCCGACCAGCGCAGCGGCTTCACAAACGTGTGCCGATCCGGGTTCCACAGCGGGTCACCTTCGATCTCGGTGTAGGTGCGAGCGTGATAGACCAGCAGCACCTCGTCGGGGTCGTCGGTCACGGTGAAGCTGTTGTGGCCGGGGCCGAAGACGCTGTCCTCGGCGGCGCTGCGCATGACCGGCTGGACGGACTTGCGCCAGCTCGCCGGGTCCATCAGGTCGGCGCTCTCGTCCGCCCACAGCAGGCCCATGGCGTAGTTCTCGTCGGTGGCGCTGGCCGAGTAGCTGATGAAGACGCGGCCCTGGCGGATCAACACCGACGGCCCCTCGTTGACGAGAAAGCCGCGGCATTCCCAGTCGTACTCGGGGCGGCTCAGCAGCACCGGTGCACTGGCGAGCTGCCAGGGCGTTTTCATCGGCGCGATGTAGAGGTTGGAGTTGCCGGGGATGGCCGGGTCCTTCTGCGCCCAAAGGTAGTAGAGCCGGCCTTTGTGGGTGAAGGTCGTGGCGTCCAGGCAAAAGCTGTCCATGCCCGTCTCCACCTGACCGAGGAATTCCCATTCACCGCCGAGCGTGTCCTTGGCGGTGTTCCGGATCGCGTACATGCGGTGCTGGAACATGCCGAGGTGGTCCAGCGCACGCGTGTGCGCAGCGGCAAAGTAGACATACCAGGCGCCGTCGTTGAAATGCAGCTCGGGCGCCCAGACCAGCTCCGACCACGGCCCGGTGGAGGGCTTGTGCCAGACGTCGAAGACCGGCGCGTCCACCAAGCCCTCGACGGTGACGGCGCGCCGGATCTCGATGCGGTCGTACTGCGGCACCGAGGCGGTGAAGTAATAGAAACCGTCGGCGTGGCGGGAGATATGGGGGTCGGCGCGCTGGCGGATCAGCGGCTCAATCAGGTCGGACATGGGTCACTGCCAGATAGAAAAAGGGCGTTGCCGGGGAGGACCCTGCAACGCCCTGCGAGCACAGGCTCGTCTTAAAGCTTCCAGCGGAAACCGACCGAGAACGCGCGGCCGATCTGGACCGTGCCGAAGTTGGTCAGCTCCGGATTGCCGGCGTTGCCGAAGTGGTAGTACTGCTGCTGCATCTCGTTGGTCAGGTTGACGCCGCTGATGTCCAGCGCCATCTGATCGTTGATGTTGTAGGTCAGCTGGAAGTCCACGCTCTTTTCGGGCTGGCGCCAGATGCCGATCGGATTGGCGAACAGCGCGGCTTCGTTGGCGGCCAGGAAGGCGGAGCGGCGCACATAGGACAGGCGTGCGCCGACCGGACCCTTTTCGTAGGCCAGGGTGGCATTCCACGACAGCTTGGACACGCCGAAGAACGGGCCCTCGAGCTGCGAGGTGATCTCGCCGGCGTTGTTGGCGATCGGCACGTTCTGCGAGGAGGTCAGGCGCGTCACGCTGCCCTGGAAGCCCAGGCCGTCCAGCAGGCCCGGCAGGCCCTTGGGGAAGTAGATCGTGCCCAGTTCAAGGCCGCTGATCTTGCCGTTGGACGCATTGACCGGCGAGCTGATGACGTAGTCATAGCCGTTGGCGTGGCTGAGACCCGAGGTGGAGTTGCGGAACGGGTCGTTGGCTGCATCCAGGTGGATGCGGCGGCGCAGCGGCACGACCAGGCCTTCGATCTTGCGCTGGAACAGGGTGCCGTACAGCGCGCTGTCCTTCTGGAAATACCACTCGCCCGTCAGGTCGAGGTTCTTGGAGCGGGTCGGCTCCAGGCCGGGGTTGCCGCCGCTACCGCCGCCGTAGCCCACCTTGGACACATCGTCACTCGGCTGGATGATGGGGTTGAGATCGCCGAAGTTCGGACGGCGCAGCGTTTCACCGTAGTTGAAGCGCACCAGCACATCCTTGACCGGCTCGTAGCGCAGCGTCACGCTGGGCAGGAACTTCCGGGCCGTCTTCTCGCCGTTGGTCGGCGTCACCACCTTGGTGGTGGCGTTGACGCTGTAGGCGGTCATGCTGGTGTCGACCTGCACATAGCGCACGCCGAAATTGGCGCGCAGGGGACGGCCGAACAACTGGCTCTCTGTGTCCGCCATCAGGAAGAGGTTGGCGGTGTCTTCCTTGACGTCGAAGGTCTTCTGCAGGCTCAGCTTGTCAGTCGTCAGGAAGTTCGCATCGACCGAGTTGTAGAGCTTGCGCCAGGCGTCGATGTTGTCGCGAATGAAGTAGGCATTCGGCTCGATCCAGGAGCGTGGAACGTCAGAGATGTCGCTGCCGAAATTCGAGTTGATGTGATAGTAGTCAGAGCCCAGCGAGGCCAGGTTGCGGCCCAGGAAGGCCGATTGCGTGCGGTTGGCTTCGGAGGCCTTGCGACTGTCGAAGCGCGCACCGAAATTCAGCGTCTTCAGCGGACCCCAGTCGGCGTCGTAGGAGCCGTTCAGGCTGGCGGTTGCAGCGCTGCCCTCGTTGCGGTTGGCGTTGTCGTAGAACTGCGCCACGTTCCACTTGGCGGGATCCACCAGGTCGGCGTTGTTGTTGAACTTGAACGCCATGTTGCCGCCGCCCGAATTGAAGTCGACGGTGATCTGCGGCGCAACGCGATCGATGCGGGTGGCGGTGAATTCCGAGTGGTACTTGCTGGTCTGGTAGGACACATCGCCGTCCAGCTTCAGCCGGTCACCGAAATTCCACTTGCCGTTCAAGGCATAGATGCGGGAATCGGTGGCCGAGGTGGTGTAGTCGCCGCTGTTGAAGCCATAGACGTCATTCACGACGCGCGTCTTGATGACGTTCGTACCCGGGAAAGTCGTGATCGTCCCCGCGGGGTTGCTGCCGAGATTGCCCCACCAGTCCACGAAGCTGAACAGCAGCCTGTTGAAGGACTTGTCGCGATAACCGTTGTACATCGTCTCGAACGTGTAGACGGAATCGGCGTTCGGTTGCCACTGCAGGGCGAGGTTGGCGGCCGGGCGCTTGCGCTCGCCTTGAACATCGCTCTGGAAAACGGCATCACGCGCAAGGTAGTAAGGACGTGCCGTGCCGTTGAAGTTCAGCGTCGAGCCGGCCTGTTGCGGCAAGCCGGTATAGGTGCCGGGCGTCCAGATGTTGTTGTCGAAGACGCGCTGCAACGGGGTGTAGCCCGCAGGTACTTCGGCGGCATTGGGGCTGACGAAGGGCACCATGGCCCCGGGCGTCACGCTCTCGTTGCGGTAGTCCGTCTTGACCATCGACAGATTCACCAGGGCACCGAAGTCACCGGCGTCGGTCTTCCAGCGGTTGCTGGCCATCGCGCTCAGCTGCGGGTTCGCCTTCTTCGCGGGGTCGAGATAGGTTTCACGCGCCAAGAGCGAGAACTTGGAGCCCTTGAAATCGAAGGGGCGCAGCGACTTGACGTCGATCTGGCCGGCGATGCCGTTCTCCAGCTGGCTGGCGTCGCGCGTCTTGTAAACGTCGATCTGGCGCACCAGGGTCGACGGGATGTCCTGCAGCGCCACCTGGGTGCCGGAAGCAGTGAAGATGTTGCGGCCGTTCCAGGTGGTGGCGATGTCGGGCAGGCCGCGAATGGAAATGGTGCCCACTTCGCCGCCGGCGCGGTTGGTGACCTGGATACCGGTCACGCGCTGCAGCGCCTCGACGACGTTGTTGTCGGGCAGCTTGCCGATGTCTTCGGCCACGACCGATTCCACGACCTGGTCGTTGGTGCGCTTGTTCGCCAGGCTCTTGGTGAGCGAGGCCCGAACACCAGTGACGGTCACCGTTTCCAGCGACTCGGACTTGGCGGCTTCCTGGGCCAGGGCGCTGCCGGACAGGACGGCCAGCGCGGCGGCGGCGGTCAGGCTGAGGGCAAAGCTCGGACGGCTTGCGATTGGGGCGCGCTCACGCAGCGGCGCCAGGCCTTGGTTCTTCATCGTGTCTCCGGGATTCGTTATGGGTAGGCTGATCCAACCCTGGCAGCCGCTCTGGGCCTCTGGCGGGCCTGTGGCTCGGGTCTGGAATTCATGCTAGGGGGCCGACCGATTCGCGACTAATCACATTTTTGGACTTCTCGATGCTGGTTTTCACATCGGATGTCCGGGTTAGCCCGAGGCTCCCCAGGGGCGCTCAGGCCCTGTCGGCGAGGAGGATGCGCCACTTGCCGCGCGCGTTGTGGAAGCCGAACAACGGCCTAGGCGCGGCTCAGCTCCCGCCGCGCATCGCTGCCTATCCAGCGCGCCGACTTTTCCTCACGCCCACACAAACGCTGCGCCACAGTGAGCGCAGGCTCACGCAGGGCCCCGCTGCGCTTGCCGATCTGGCGCAGCGCCCAGTTGACGGACTTCCTGACGAAGTTGCGATCGTCGGCGGCGGCCGCTTCGATGAGGGGCAGATAGGCGATGAAGTCGGCGTCGGGCCGCGTCTTCTGATGCACGGCGGCGACGGCCAGCAGGCTGAAGGCGGCTCGCTTCTCGAACTCCGGCTTGCGCCTGGCCCAGCGTGGGATGGCCTCCCAGGCCAGGGGGCTCTTCACGAAGACATTGGTACAGGCCTGGTCGCAGACATCCCAGGCCCGCATGCCGGCCACCCAGTGGTCCATCTGCTTCAGGGTCAGCTTCTCGGGCTCGGCCACCATGCCGGCCAGGATCTGGGCGTCGGGAATGCCACTGTCCCACAGCGCCAGGGCCAGCTCGTGGTCGCGCTTGAACTCCTTGGCCAGGGCGCGCAGCGTCGGCACGGCCAGGCCCAGGCGAGCCTCGCCGGTCAGGCCGAAGCGGGCCATGGCTTCGAGCTGATCGGGCCGGGCGGCGGCGCGCAGGGCGGCCAGGGCTTCATCCAGGCGATGAGCAAGCTTATTCGGCATGCGCAGATTCTGCGGTCCGCCGCGGCAGGACAATGGCAGCTTCGACACGATCGAGACCACCGCCCGATGAAGCCCAGCCACCCTGTGCGCGTCACGCCCGTCCTGGCCGCCCTGGCCACCGCCCTCCTCGTCACCGCGACGCCCGCGGCCCACGCCGTCACCGGCCCGGGCGTCTCCTGGCAGGCCGCCGCGGCTGACGCCGACATCGACCGCTACTTCGTCCAGGCCAAGGCCGAGAAGAAGCCCGTGCTGCTGTACTGGGGCGCCAAGTGGTGCCCGCCCTGCAACCAGCTCAAGGCCACCCTCTTCAACCGCGCCGACTTCATCGAGCAGAGCAAGGCCTTCGTGGCCGTGGGCATCGACGGCGACGCGCCCGGTGCGCAGAAGCTGGGCACGCGCTTCAAGGTGCGCGGCTACCCGACGCTGATCCTCTTCAACCCGGCCGGCAACGAGATCACCCGCCTGCCCGGCGAGGCCGACGCGGCCCAGGTCATGAAGGTGCTGCAGCTGGGCCTGTCCAGCGGCCGCCCGGTCAAGGCCGTGCTGGCCGACGCCAGGGCCGGCAAGAAGCTCAATGCCAACGAATGGCGGCTGCTGGGTTTCTACGGCTGGGAGACCGATGAGCAGCAACTGTTGCCCGTTGCCGAGCGCCCGGCCACGCTGACCCAGCTGGCCAAGGTCAGCGAGGGCGTCGATGCCGAGACGGCGACGCGGCTGTGGTTGAAGTCCGTCGGAGCCCTGGCCGAAGGCAAGGCCGCTGACCCCACCCAGCTGCCGCGCCTGCGCGCCGTGCTGGGCGACGCCGCCCAGGCCCACGCCCAGATGGACGTGCTGACCAACGAGGCACCCGACCTCGTCAAGGCCTTCGCGCCCCAGCCCGGCGACGCGCGCAATGCGCTGGTGGCCGAGTTCGACGCCGCGCTGAAGAAGCTCAACGAAGACCCGACGCTGTCGCGCGCCGACCGCCTGAACGCGCTGCAGGGCCGCATCGACCTGGCCCGCCTGGACTCGGCCAAGGACGACCCCAACCCGAAGAACCTCCCCGCCGCCCTGCTGACGCAAGCGCGCGACCAGGCCGGCAAGGCCAACCGCGAGATCACCGACGGCTACGAGCGCCAGGCCGTGGTCACCGAGGCCGCCCACCTGCTCGGCCGCGCCGGCCTGTGGAAGGAGAGCGACGAGCTGCTGAAGTCGGCCCTGGCGCGCAGCCACTCGCCCTACTACCTGATGAGCCAGCTCGGCGGCAACGCCAAGAAGCAGGGCAAGAAGGCGGACGCGTTGCGGTGGTACGAGGAAGCCTTCAACAAGAGCGAGGGCCCGGCCACGCGCCTGCAATGGGGCTCCAACTACCTGGGCGCGCTGATCGAGCTGAGCCCCGAAGACACGCCACGCATCGAGAAGGTTGCCGCCCAGCTTTTCGCCGAGGCCGAGAAGGATCCCGGCGCCTTCTACGAGCGTAGCGAGCGTTCGCTGAAGAAGGTCGGCAGCCTGCTGACGACCTGGAACCAGGGCCCGACCCAGGCCGCCGTGGTGGGCCGGCTAAAGGCCCAGCTCGACGGCGTTTGCGGCAAGCTGGACGCCAGCGACGCCAAGGCCAAGTCGGCCTGTGAGGGCGTGCTGAAGACCAAGAAGGCCTGATCAGGTAGCCGCGGCAGCGGCTTCCATCTTCAGCGCGGCCTGCACCGCCGGACGGTCCTTCATGCGCGCTTGGTGGGCGGCCAGGTTCTCCAGGCCCGCGATGTCGACGCCGGTTCGCCCAGCCCAGACGGTCATGACGAAGAGATAGGCGTCGGCCACCGAGAAGGCCTCGCCCATCAGATACGAGTTGCCGGCCAGCTGGCCATCCACCCAGGCGAAGCGTTCGGCCAGCTTCTTCTTGAAAAGGGCCTTGGCCTCGTCCGGCATGGCGGGGTTGAACAAGGGCGAGAAAGTCTTGTGCAGCTCGCTGCCGATGAAGGCCAGCCACGACTGCACCCGCGTGCGTTCGAGGGTGCCGGCCGGCGGCAGCAGTTCGCGGCCGGGTGCCAGGTCGGCGATGTACTGCACCAGCGCGGCGTTCTCGGTCAGGCGCTCGCCGCTGTCCAGCTCCAGCAGCGGCACGTAGCCGCGCGGATTGATGGCGTAGTAGTCGCTGCCGTCGGGCAGCTGGTGGGTCTTCAGGTTGACCTTCACGGCCTCGTGGTCCAGACCGGCTTCGTGCAACACGATGTGCGGGCACAGCGAACAGGCACCGGGGCTGAAATAGAGCTTCATGGCGGGCGTCTCCAGGTTGAAGGGTTCAAGATCCCGGCAAATCCTATGCCGACGTGGTGACGCTGCGGAAGGCGGCGATGAAGTCGGCCACCGCGCGCGGCGAGCGCAGGCCTTGCGGCTGCACGGCGTGGATCTCCACCGGCACCTCGGGCAGCAGGGTGCGCACCTGCAAGCCTTCGCCCGAGGCGGCCTGGGCGGTGAAGGAATCGATGATGGCCGGGCCGAAGCCCTGCTCGGCCATGACCATGGCGATGTGGTGCGTCTGCACGGTCATGCCGGCCTTGGCCTGCAGGCCCAGGCGCGACCAGTGGTCGGCCAGCACGGCGCCCAGCGGGTCGCGTTCGTCGATGCGGATGAAGGGTTCGCGCAGCACCTCCTGCATCGTCACTGTCATGCGCTTGTCGGCGCGCGTCTTGCGGGCGGACACGCAGACCAGGCGACCCGTCGCCACCAGCTCGTCCTGCAGGGCCGGGTGCGGCAGCTTGCCGTAGACGATGCCCACGTCGGCCTCCTGCAGGGCCATGGCGCGGGCGATGTCGTTGGAGTGCAGGGTGCGCACCGACACCGGCGTGTTCGCATGCGCCTTGCGGAAGATGCGCAGCGCGTCGGGCAGCGCGCGCACGGCCAGCGACGGCACGATGAGGATGCGAAAAGGGCTGTCCTGGTCCTGCCGCAGCGCCGAGGCCATGCGGCGCAGCGACTCCAGCTGCAGCATCAGCGCCTGCACCTCGGGATACAGCGCCTGGGCCTCGCGCGTGGGCACGAGGCGGCGCTTCTGGCGCGTGAAGAGGGCATAGCCCAGCTGCAGCTCGGCATGCTGCAGCGTCTGCGTGATGGCCGGCTGCGTGACATGCAGCAGCTTGGCGGCGGCGCCGACGGAGCCGGTCAGCATGACGGCGTGGAAGACTTCGACGTGCTTGATGCGCATGGTGGACTTCATTAGCCCAGCTTATGAACTCGAGGTCAAACGCGATGCACAACGCAGGGTCGTTTTCCTAGCATTCCATGCATCCGATCCACACACCCGGGAACGCCATGAAGCTCATCGCCCTCGCCGCCTCCGTCCTCGCCTGCACCACACACAGCGCCCACGCCGAGCCCGGCACCCTCGACAAGGTGAAGGCGTCCGGCACCTTCACCGTCGCCTACCGGGATTCGTCCATTCCCTTCTCCTACCTCGGCTCGGAAGCCAAGCCCACCGGCTTCGGCTGGGAGATCTGCGCCAAGGTCGTCGAGCAGGTGAAGAAGGCCACCGGCCGCGCCGACCTGCAGCTGGCCACGCAAGCCGTCACCTCGTCCAACCGCATCCCGCTGCTGTTGAACGGCACCATCGACATCGAGTGCGGCTCCACCACCAACAACAGCAGCCGCGGCAAGCAGGTCGCGTTCTCCATCAACTACTTCTACACCGGCACGCGGCTGCTGGTGAAGACGGGTTCGCCGGTGCACGGCTTCAACGACCTGAAGGGCCGCAAGCTCGTGTCCACCACCGGCACCACCAATATGCTGGTGCTGCGCCGCTTCAACGCCGAGGAAGAGGCGGGCTTCGAGCTGCTGGGCGCCAAGGATCACGCCGAGGCGGCGCTGCTGGTGCAGCAGGGCCGCGCCGACGGCTTCGGCATGGACGACATCTTGCTGTTCGGCCTGCGCGCCAGCGCTCAGGACCCTGCTTCACTGGCCGTCGTCGGCGATCCGCTGCAGGTGGAGCCCTACGCCATCATGCTGCGCAAGGACGACCCGGCGTTCAAGAAGCTGGTCGACGACACGCTGGGCGCCATGATGAAGAACGGCGAGTTCGAGGCCCTGTACAAGAAGTGGTTCCTGTCGCCCATCCCGCCCCGCGGCATCAACCTGAATGCGCCGATGAGCAAGGAGCTGCGCGACAACCTCAAGCAGCTGTCTGACAAGCCCGCGATCTGATCATGGAGGTCGTAGGCGTTCTCGGCGGCATGGGCCCGCTGGCGACGATCGACTTCATGCGCAAGGTGCTGGACGCGACGCCCGCGGCGCGCGACCAGGACCATGTGCCCATGATCGTCAGTTGCCTGCCGCAGATCCCCGACCGCACCGCCGCCTTCCGCGGCG
The DNA here is from genome assembly GCF_058787015.1 of Roseateles sp. FW305-36. Taxonomy (NCBI): domain Bacteria; kingdom Pseudomonadati; phylum Pseudomonadota; class Betaproteobacteria; order Burkholderiales; family Sphaerotilaceae; genus Roseateles; species Roseateles sp. FW305-36. The sequence goes on from NZ_JBYSZK010000002.1 coordinate 77,267, forward strand.
CGGGGGATTCACCGCTGGAGGCCATCGTCGCCTGCGGCCGGCGCCTGGAATCGGCCGGTGCCGACCTCATCGTCATGCCCTGCAACACGGCCCATCTGTGGTTCGACGCGGTCCAGGCCCAGCTGCAGCGGCCCATGCTGCATCTGGTGGACGCCGCCCTGCGCGAAGCCCTGGCCCTGGCCGGGCGCGATGCCCGCGTGGGCCTGTTGGCGACGGACGCGACCATCGCCTCGGGCCTCTACATCAACCGCCGCCTGCCCGACCTGCCCGCGCCGTCCTGGCTGCTGCCCACGGCCGGCGAGATGCTGGAGCAGGTCATGCCCGGCATTGAAGCCGTCAAGGCGGGTCGGCTGGGCGACGGCCAGGCCCTGCTGGCCGAGGCCGCGCGTGCCCTGGCGCGGCGTGGTGCCGACGTGCTGGTGCTCGGTTGCACCGAGATCCCCCTGGTGCTCGACGCCGCGGCCTGCGGCCTGCCGGTGGTGGACGCCACTGCGGCCCTGGCACGCGAAGTCGTGCTGAGAAGCTCGTCCGCCTGAGCCGGCAGGCGGCGGCTGCGGCACACTCCGCCCCGGCGGCACGAGGCCGCGCGCACCCAAGCTGCGGAGGGATGGAATATGGATGACGGAGGCTTGAGCGGCCTGGCCGGCGGGACCGCCGCGGTGGTGGCCTCGGCCGATCTGGCCAGCCTGGCGGCCAGCGGCGGCCCGGCCCACCACGGCCATGGCGCCAGCGGCGCCTGCCTGAACTGCGGCACGACGCTGATGGAAGGCGCGCGCTTTTGCAGCCTGTGCGGCCAGGACACCGCCAACCATCCGCCCTCGCTGATGGAGTTCGCGCACGAGTTCGTCAGCCACTACGTCGCCGTCGAAGGCACGCTGTGGAAGAGCCTGTGGGGCCTGATGGCCAAGCCCGGCTTCCTGACGCGGGAATACCTCGCCGGCCGCAAGCAGCGCTATGTGCTGCCGCTGCGCCTGCTGCTGACCCTGGGCCTGCTGTTCTTCATGGCGCTGAAGCTGATGCCCGGCAGCACGCACACGCTGGGCCTGGACGATGAGGACGGCGACGAGGTGGCACAAGTGGCCATGGAAGGCGCGTCGGCAGCGTCGGCGGCATCCTCCAAGATGGCCAAGGTCACGAAGAAGCTTGCCGAGCACCGCAGCGACTTCCACGTCCTCTCGCCCGATCTGGCCACCCAACTGCCCCAGGGTGCACAGGACCGCGTCCACCGCGCCGAGGACCACTGGCGCGCCGACCCCAAGGGCTCCATGCACGCCATGGGCGCCACCATGATGGGCCTGGCACCCTATGCGGTGCTGTGCTCCCTGCCCTTCTTCGCCGGCCTGCTCAAGCTGCTGTTCTGGCGCCAGCCCTATGGCGCCCATTTCGTCTTCGCCATGCACCTGCACGCGGCCTGGTACGGCATGCTGCTGGTGGCCGTGCTGCTGCCCTGGGGCTGGGTGGCGTTCGGCGCCTGGGCCTGGTCCAACATCTACCCGGTGGTGGCGCTGAAGCGGGTCCATGCAGCCAGTTGGTGGACGACGGTGCTGCGCGCCGCCGTGCTGGCGGTGCTGCACTGGTTCATCATCGGCCTGGGCCTGCTGGCCCTGGTGATGGCCGGGGCGCTGGCGGCTGGCTAGAAGGCCAGCAGCGGTGGGCGGCGCAGGTCGGCGTCCACATCCATCAGCACGCTGGCCAGCTCCAGCGTGCGCCACAAGGACTCGGGCATGGCCAGGATGGCCTCGGGCGTGCGCGCCTTGCCGACCCAGGCGCCGATCTCGGCGTGCTGTGAGCAAGTCAGCAGCCCACGGTCCCGCATTTCATCGAGTGTCTGCACGAGTACAGCCTTTCTACGCCACCGTCCGGTGAGGTGAGCGCAGCATAGCCGCCATCCGCCCCGTTGAGTCGCCATTCATGCGGCCGCACTTGCCACTCGTCCTGCGGCGCCTGGAGATGCCGGGGCCAAGGCAGATACTGCGCGCCATCCCAACGACAAGAAGAGATTGGCATGCGTGACTGGAGAGGACGCCTGCTGGCGGCCCTGGCGCTGGCCGGCCTGTGCGGCACGGCGGCAGCGGCGGCTTCGCCGCTCAAGCCCTGCCGCGTCGACGGCATTCCCAACGAGCTGCAATGCGGCAGCCTGCAGCGCCCGCTGGACCCGTCCAGGCCGGACGGCGTGAAGATCGATGTCCATTACCTCGTCGTGCCGGCCCTGGCGCGCAACAAGCAGCCCGACGCGGTGCTGCTGCTGGCCGGCGGCCCCGGCCAGAGCGCCATCAAGGTGGCGTCGCGCGTGCTGCCCCGGCTCTCGCGGCTGAACAACCGCCGCGACCTCGTCTTCATCGACCAGCGTGGCACCGGCAAGTCGGCGCCGCTGGACTGCCCGGACGACAGCAAGCTTTCGGTTGCCGAGCAGCTCGAGCCGAACGCCCAGATGCGCCGCATCGACGAATGCCGCGCCACGCTGGAGAAGCTGCCCTACGGCAAGGAGGGTGGCCTGCGCTTCTTCACGACGACGATCGCCATGCAGGACATGGACGCCGTGCGCGAGCAATTGGGCGTGCCGCAGTGGAACCTCGTCGGTGCCAGCTACGGCACGCGCGCTGCCGTGGAGTACCTGCGGCTCTTCCCGACTAAGGTCCGCCGCACGGTCATCGACGGCGTTGCGCCGCCCGACATGGTGCTGCCGGCCAGCTTCTCCACCGACGGCCAGGCCGCGCTGGACAAGCTCTTCGAGGCCAACGCCAAGGCCCACCCGGAACTGCGCGGCGACTGGCAGAAGCTGATGGCCTCGCTGCCCCGCCCGGTCGCCGTGCAGCAGCCGCTGACCGGCGTGCTGGAACGCTTCACCGTCGACCGCGACCTGGTGATGCGTTCGGTGCGCGGGCCGCTCTACCAGCCGGCCCTGGCCGCCGCCCTGCCCGCGGCCATCCACGCGGCCAGCGATGGCAACTTCGCGCCCCTCTTCGGCCTGACGACGGCCTTCGGCTCCAGCCCCTCGATGCGCCTGGCCATGGGCATGCACTTCTCGGTCATCTGCGCCGAGGACGCACCGCGCATCGCCGAGTCCAGGGACGCCCCGGGCGCGGACTTCCGCGCCGTCGACGCCGAAATGTACGGCCGCGTCTGCAAGACCTGGCCGCGTGGCGAGGTGACGCCGGACTTTTACAAGATGCCGCCCGCGCCCAGCCCCGTCCTCCTGCTCAGCGGTGGAGCCGACCCCGCCACACCGCCGCGCCATGGTGAGCATGTCGCCAAGGCCTTGAGCGCCGGCCATCCGGAGCGCGTCCAGCATGTCGTCGTCGCCGAGGCCGGCCACGGCGTGATGCCGGTGGGCTGCATGCGGGATCTCGTGTTCCGCTTCATCGACGCCAAGACCGACGCCGCCGCCCTACCCCAGGACGCCGCCTGCGCCACGCGCATCCCGCGGCCCGTCGCCTTCGAACCGGTTCAAGCCAGCTCCGCAGGAGCCGCCAAATGATCGACATCCAGGACGTTCACAAGCAGTTCATCGCCCAGAGCGGCGGCAGCCTGTTCAAGCGCCGAAACGCCAAAGACACCAAGCGCATCGTGCATGCGGTACAGGGCGTCAGCGTGAAGGCTGCCAACGGCCGCATCACCGGCCTGCTGGGCGCCAACGGCGCCGGCAAGACGACGACGCTGCGCATGCTGGCCGGCCTCTTCCCGCCGGACCGCGGCCAGATCAGCGTCGACGGCATTGCGGTGAAGGACGATGCCCTGAAGGCCTTGTCGCGCATGGGCATCCTCGGCGACGCCCACGGCCTCTACCCGCGGCTGTCGGCACGCGAGAACATCGTCTACTACGGCCGCCTGCAGGGCATGAGCCCCGACGCCGCCAATGCGCGCGCCGAGACGCTCGCCAAGCTGCTCGACATGGGCGCCATCCTGGACCGCCGCGCCGACGGCTTCAGCCAAGGCGAGCGCATGAAGACGGCCCTGGCCCGTGCCCTGGTGCACGACCCCGCCAACATCGTGCTGGACGAGCCCACCAACGGCCTGGACGTGCTGGCCACGCGCGCCCTGCGCGAGGCCCTGCGCTGGCTGCGCAGCCCCGAGGGCGGCAGCAAATGCATCGTCTTCTCGACCCACATCATGCAAGAGGTGGAGCAGCTCTGCGACGAGGTCATCATCGTCTCCAAGGGCCGCAGTGTTGCCCACGGCAGCGTGCCGGACCTGCTCGAACAGGCGGGTGAATCCCGCTTCGAGGACGCCTTCGTCAAACTCGCTTTCCCTGAAGAGGTGGCCGCATGAAACAAGCACTCATCGTCTTCGCGAAAGAACTCAGCGACGCGCTGCGCGACCGCCGCACCCTGCTGCGCCTGCTCATCCCCGCCGTGCTGATGGGGCCGCTGCTGCTGATGGCCCTGTCCGGCCTCATCGCCTCGCTGGAGGAGCGCGCCGACAAACGCGAGATCCTGGTGGTGGGCATGGAGAACGCACCGACGCTGAAGAACTACCTCGAGCGCCAGACCTTCACGCTAAAGGCCGCGCCGGCCGACTACGAGGCCGCGCTGCGCGGCACGACGTTGCTGGAGCCGGTGCTGGTCGTGCCCAAGGACTTCGAGGCCAAGCTGCTGGCCGGCGAGGCGCCGACCGTGGAGATCGTCAGCGACAGCGCCAACCAGCGCGCCAGCGCCGGCGTCGGCTCCATCGCGCGTCTGCTCGGTGGCTTCAACCGCGAGCGCGCCATGCTCAACCTGGCCATGCGCGGCGTGTCCACCGAGCTGCTCGAACCCGTCGACGTGCAGGAGCGCGACCTCGCCAGCGCCCAGGCTCGCGCTTCGCGCTTCACCGGCATCATCCCGATGTTCGTCATCATGGCCGTGCTCTACGGCGCGCTGACCGCGGCCTTGGACAGCACGGCCGGTGAACGCGAACGCGGTTCGTTGGAGCCGCTGCTGATGAACCCCGCACCGCACGGCGCCATCGTGGCCGGCAAATGGGGCGCCGTCGCGCTGCTGGGCATGGCCGTGGCCCTGCTGTCGTCGGCCAGCTTCGTGCCCGCGCAGTGGCTGCTGAAAAGCGACGTGCTTCAGGCTCAGTTCAGCTTCGGCGGCGGCGAGGTGCTGGCCTTCTGGCTGCTGCAGATTCCGCTGGCCGCGGGCCTATCGGCCCTGCTGATGGCCCTGGCCATCCGCTCCAAGACCTTCAAGGAGGCCCAGGCCGGCAGCACCCTGGTCATCACGGCCATCACGTTGATGCCCATGATCAGCATCTTCAACCCCGGCGGCGAGGCGCCCTGGTACTACTGGGTGCCAGGTCTTGCTCAGAACACGCTGATGATGGCCGTGCTCAAGGGCGAGGCCCTGCGCTGGAACCAGGTGATGCCGGGCGTCATCGTCGGCTTCGCGCTGGCCGCCGTGGCCCTGGCCTACGTCGCACGCTCGATGCGTGCGGCGGTCGCCCGATGAGAGCGACGGCCTTCGCCTGTGCCGCTGCGCTGGCCCTGGCCGGTTGCTCCGGCCTGGAGCCCGCCACGCCGCCCGACTACACCGGCCCCACCGTCAACGTGGCCGACCAGGCGGTGCAGGTCAGCGGCAAGCTGCTGCACGTCTTCGAGCTGACGCAGGTGGACGGCCGGCGCCTGGCCACCACCAGCATGGCCACGGTGCGCGCTAACCAGGGCCGCGGTTTTTCCGTGGCGCCGGTGGCGCTCAGCAACGAGCTGCCGCCACGCCCGGCCCGCGTGCAGTTGCTGGCCACGACGCAGTACGCCGCCCCCATCCTCGCCATGACGAACCCGACCTGCCGCGTGCAGGGCGAAGTGGACTTCACGCCCGAGCCGGGCAAGGCCTATCGCGTGGCCGGTCGCATCGCGGCCGAGGCCTGCGAAGTGTGGATCGAGGATGTGGCGACGAAGCAGCCCGTGACGACGAAAGTAAGCGGCAAGGGCAGCGGCTCCTAGGCTCGAGCCGCGGCCTCCAGTAGCATGGCGCCGCTCCCGAAGCGACGGGCCTGACAGGCCCGCAAAGCAGGCGTCCTGACCCGCTCGCTCGGAGCGCCAGCCTGGGGGATCGCTCGTTTGAACAAGGTTGAGGGAGGGGCCGCGCCGTCCGGCGTGGCGGCGCTGCCGTTGGCAGGCAGCGCGAATTTGCTGGCGCAGGCCCAGGCCGCGCTCGATGAAGGCCGAGCCCACGAGGCCGGCGGCTTCGCTCGCGAAGCGGCGCAATGGGCCAAGGCGACGGGCGACGCACTGGGCGAGGCCCGCTGCCTCGCCTTGCTGGCCCACGTCGACAGGCAGCTGTCTCGGCTCAGACGGGCTCATGCGGTCAGCCAGCGGGCGGCCTATCTGTTCCGCGAGCTGGGCGATGTCGCCTCCGAAGTCGCGGCGCTGTCCACGCTGGCGCACACGGCCGCCAGCCTCGGGCGCAGCGAGGACGCCCTCGAGGCCGGGCTGATGAGCGTGGCCCTGGGCGAGCGCATCGCCCTCGGGCCGCATCTGCCGCTGGCATTCAACTACCTGGGAACGGCCTATTTCTGGACCTTCAACTACGCCCAGGCCCGGCAGGCCTTCGAGCGCGCCCTGCAGCTGGCGCAGGCGCTGGAGCCGCCCGTCAACCCGACGCAGCCGCTGGCCAACCTCGCCTATCTGGAAGCGCTGCGCTTCGTCATGCAGCGCTTCCATGGCGCGCCCGGTGATGCGCTGCCGGCCATGGCCGCGCGCATCCAGGCCCTGCAGGCCGCCCAGGGCCACTGGAGCAACGCGGCCGGCCTGATGCCGGGCATCACCGTCACGGGCCAGGCGATGGCGCATCTGCTCGCGGGCCTGCTCGCTTGCTGGACCGGCGACCCGGCGCTCGCGCAGCGCGAACTCGATCTCGGCACCGACTGGAGTCGGCGTTATGGAGCCCACACCTGGCTGGTGGCGATCAGGGCCTGGCTGCAGGCCGAGCTGGCCTGGTCGGCCGGCCGCGACGAGGAGGCCTTCCAGCACGCCCAGGCCATGGCTGCCGCCGGTGCCGAGGCCGAACACGAACCGCTGGCCGGCCTGGGCCATGCCATCGCCAGCAACCTGCTGAGCGCTCGCGGGCGCCACGCCGAGGCCAATGTGCAGCTGCGCCTGCTGCGGCAACGCGAGGAGAACATCCGCCTGGAAAGCCAGGACAGCCGGGCCCGCGTCGTCGCCTGGCAGCTGGAATCGCGCCAGGCCCGCGTGCGCATCGATGCGCTGGAGTCGCAGTCCCGCATGCTGGAGAAGCTCGCCCATGAAGACCCGCTGACCGGCCTGCTGAATCGCCGCGGCTTCCAGCGGCGACTGGAGGAGTTGAGCGCCACCGCCGATGGCCATGCCCCGCCGCTGTGCCTGGCCGTCATCGACGTCGACCGCTTCAAGCAGGTCAACGACCGCTATTCGCATCTGGTCGGCGACGAGGTGTTGGTTCGACTCGCGGCCCTGTTCCAGGCCAGCGTGCGCCAGGACGATCTGGTCGTGCGACTGGCGGGCGACGAATTCGTCATCCTGTTCGAGCGCACCGAGGAAACCATCGCCCGGGCCTGCTGCGAGCGCCTGAAGGCGGCCGTGAAGGCCGCCGACTGGGATGTCGTGGCGCGCGGCCTGGAGGTCAGCATCAGCGTTGGCGTCCAGCAGGCCAGCCCGGGGGAATCGCTGGCCTCGCTGCTGGAGCGCAGCGATGCCGGCATGTACCGCGACAAGACGGCCAGCCGCCCGGGGCCGGCGCCGACCGCCGTGTCCTAGGGACTGTTAACGCTACGGCAACGGGCCCTAAGCCGGCAGGCCTTTCGCCGCCGCGGCCAGCAGGGCGCGCGAGTACCAGCGGTGAAAGCCCAGCAGGACGTGGAAGACCCAGCCAAAGCGCGGCTGGCCGTCGGGGCTGCGCCGGCGCGGCACGACGGCCGAGCCGAACCACAGCGTGGTGCCCGACGCGCCGGCTTCGGCCTTGAACCAGGAGCGCGTGGCGCCGCTGTCCTCGTGCATCAGCAGCTCGTCGGGCTTGCGCGCCTCGATGGTCCAGACCGCCAGCCTTTCACCCTCGCCGCGGGCCACGGCACGCGCCATGGCATCGCTGGACGGACGACCGAACAGCGCGATCAAGCCACGTTCGATCTTGAAGAGGCGCGTCGTGTAGAAGGCCTCGACGAACTCGGCCAGGCTCACGGCGCGCGGCAGGCGCAGCGTGTAGGCATCGGCATAGGCGCCGCGTTCCTGGGCGAGGCGGGCCAGCAGGCTGTCGGGAGGGAGTGGCGTTTCCGAAGGCGTCATGGCCGCGAAGCCTAACCGCCCGGCGCCGTCTGCTGCTCCATCCAGCCCAGCCAGCGCATGGCCTGCTCGCGGTTGTCGCCGCACATGATCTCGCTGGGCTGCAGCGAGCCGCAGACCGCCGGGCGTTCAGGTTGCCCAAAAATGCGGCAACGGTCTTCGTCGTCCAGCTGCACGCAGCGCACCCCGGCCGGCTTGCCGTTCGGGTGGCCGGGGATGGGCGAGCTGATCGACGGTGCGATGCAGCAGGCGGCACAGCGGGGGCGGCAGTCCATGGCGGCATTGTCTGCCGCCCGAGCTCAGTGCTTCATCGGGCAGGTGTTGAAACCCAGGATGCTGTAGAGCGGGCAGGAGCCGAGCAGGCCGGTGGCCAGGGGCACGAGGCCGATCCAACCCCACACGCCAATCGTGCCCATGAGGGTCAGCGCCAGCAGCACGAGGCCGGCCAGGATGCGGGCGATGCGGTCGATGCCGCCAACGTTGATCTTGAACATGAGGCGCTCCTTCGAGGTGGAATGACGCCATCCTCGGGCGCCCGGGCAGGCGCTGTCGGTGACTGCGGTCACACAGGGCTTGATCCTGCGCAAACCCGCTGCAGCGCGGCCGCGTCGACCACGTCGAGGCGCTCGCGGCCCAGGGCCACCCAGCCGTCGCGCTCGAAGCGGCGCAGCAGCCGGCTGACGATCTCGCGCACGGTGCCGAGTTCGTCGGCGAGCTGCTGGTGGGTGGCCAGCAGCCGTGGCCCGCGGGCGCACAGCAGCGCGGCCAGGCGCTGGTCCAGACGCTGGAAGGCGACGGCCTCCACCAGCGCCATCAGGTCGGCCAGGCGCTCGGCCATCAGGCCCATGACGTAGCGACGCAGCACGGGGTCGCGCTCGCAGACGGCCTCGAAATCCGCCGGGCCGATGAGGCGCAGCGCCGTCTCGGTGCGCGCCTCGCCACTGGCCGTGGCCACGCGGTGGGCGAACAGGCAGGTGGCCGACACGACGCAGACCTCACCGGGCTCGACGCGGTAGAGCTCCATGCGCCGGCCGTCCGGCGCGAGCAGCGACACGCTGACGCTGCCCTCGTCGACGATGGGAAAGCCCGGACAGGGGTGGCCGGCGTCAAAGAGGCGTGTGCCGGCCGGCACGCGCAGCGGCTGGGCGCGCGCGGCGAGCTCGGCCAGGGGCGCCAGCGTGGGGTCGGGCGGGATGGGCATGGGGCGATTGCAGCACGCCTTCAGACAACCCTAAGCCGGCGGCGCCAGCATGCCGGCATCCGCTTCAGGAGCCTCGCATGACCTCGACTTCCACCGAACTGCCCGCCGCCGACTCACCGGCCCATCCGGCAGCCACAGTCACCCAGCCGCTGTGGGACGCCCCCGTGCGACTGCTGCACGGGCTGATGGCCCTGAGCCTGGCAGGCGCCTGGCTGACCGCCGAAGGCCATGGCTGGCGGGCGGTGCACATCAGTTTCGGCTTCACGCTGGCCGGCGCCATGGTGCTGCGACTGCTGTGGGGCTTCATCGGCACGCCGCCGGCACGCTTCGCGAACTTCGTGCGCGGGCCGGCCGCCGTCATCGGCCATCTGCGCGAGCTGCTGGCCGGCCGCGCCGGGCCTCATGCCGGTCACAACCCGGCCGGCGGCTGGGCTGTGCTGGCCCTGCTCGCCACGGGTCTCGCGGCCGCTGGCAGCGGCTGGCTGGCCTGGCAGGGTGGCGACGCGTGGGAAGAGCTGCACGAGGCGGTCGCCAACGGGCTGCTGCTGCTGGTGGGCGTGCACGTGGCCGCCGTGCTGCTGACGGGCTGGCTGGCGCGCGACCGCCTCGTGCCGGCCATGCTGACCGGCCGCAAGGCCGTGCCCGCCGGCACGCCGCCGACGCGCAGCATGCACCGCGGCCTGGCCGTGGCGCTGCTGGCCGCGACGCTGGGTTTCTGGGCCTGGAGCCTTGGCCCCTCCTCGCTCTGGCGCGACGCCGGCGCCTCGGCCGAGACGGGCCATGGCGGCGAAGCGCGGCATCATCGCGGCCATGACCGCGATGACGACTGACGATGCGCCTCCTGCTTGCCGAGGATGACCCGCTGCTGGGCGACGGCCTGCGCGCCGGCCTGCGCCAGCAGGGCTTCCAGGTCGACTGGGTGCGCGACGGCGAAGCCGCCGAGCGCGAGCTGCGCGCCGCGCCCTATGCCGCCGCCGTGCTGGACCTGGGCCTGCCTCGGCTGGACGGCTTCGAGGTGCTGGCCCGCGCCCGCGCGGCCGGCTGCATGGTGCCGGTGCTGGTGCTGACCGCGCGCGATGCCGTGCCCGACCGCATCCGCGGCCTGGACGGCGGGGCCGACGACTACGTCGTCAAGCCGGTGGACCTGTTCGAGCTGGGCGCGCGGCTGCGCGCGCTGGTGCGCCGCGCCCACGGCCAGCCGCAGGAGCAGCTGGTCTGGCAGGACGTGCTGCTGGACCCAGCCGCCCGGCGCGTGACGCGGGGCGGCGCCGAGGTGGCGCTGTCGGCGCGCGAGTTCGACTTGCTGACCCTGCTGCTGCGCCAGGCCGGCCGCGTGCTGAGCCGCGAGCAGCTGGAGGCCCAGCTCTATGCCTGGGGCCAGGAGGTGGAGAGCAATGCCATCGAAGTGCATGTGCACCACCTGCGGCGCAAGCTCGGCGCGGGGCTGATCGAGACGGTGCGCGGCGTTGGCTACCGGGTGCCACGGCCATGAGGCGGCTGGCCTCGCTGCAGGCGCGGCTGCTGGCCGGCGTGCTGGCGGTGGCGCTGGGCGTCGGCGGGCTGACCGCCATGCTGGCGCTGCGCCAGGCCGAGCACGAACTCGGCGAGCTGCTGGACGCCCACCTGAGCCAGGCCGCCGCCCTGCTCGTCGTGCAGCACAGTGGCCAGCTGGCGCATGACGACGACGCGGTGCTGGACGCGCCCAGCCTGCACCGCTACGCGCCGCGCGCCGTGTTCCAGGTCTTCCACGAAGGGCGGCTCGCCCTGCGGTCCTCGCAGGCGCCGTCCGCCCCGCTGGTGGCAGGCATGGCCGCCGGCTTCCACACCGTCACGCGCGGCGACGTCAGCTGGCGCGTCCTCGTCGCGCAGGGCGCCGGCAATGACGTGACCGTGCTCGTCGGCGAGCGCGAATCGGCGCGGCGGGAAATCCTGTGGGCCGTGCTGGGGCCGCTGCTCGGACTGGGCGGCGCGGCCCTGGGCCTGATCGCGCTGCTCGGCGCCGGTGTGCTGCGCTGGGGGCTGGCGCCGCTGCGCCGCCTGCGCGCCGAGCTGGCCGCGCGCCAGCCCGAGCAACTCGCGCCGCTGGCGCTGGCCGATGCGCCGACCGAGCTGGTACCGCTGATGTCAGCCCTGAACGCGCTGTTCTCGCGTATCGAGGCCTTGCTGCAAGGTGAGCGCCGGCTCACTGCTGACGCCGCGCACGAGCTGCGCACGCCCATCGCCGCCATCCGCACCCAGGCCCAGGTGGCGCTGGGCGCGCGCGACGACGCCGAGCGCCGCCACGCGCTGGCCGCCACGCTGTCCGGCTGCGACCGCGCCGCCCGCCTCATCGACCAGCTGCTGATGCTGGCCCGGCTGGAGGCTGCCACCGCGCCGCCACGCGCGCCGCTGGCCTTGGCAGAGCTGGCCCGCCAGGCGGTGGCAGACGCCGCCGAGAGCCCGCTCAACGAGGGTCACGCGCTGGCGCTGGAGGCGGCCAGCCCGGTCCAAGCCCAGGGCGACGCGCTGCTGACCCAGGTGCTGCTGCGCAATCTGCTGGACAACGCACTGCGCTACAGCCCGCCCGGCAGCCCGGTGACGCTGACCTTGGCCGCCACGGCGGCGGGCTGGCGGCTGGCCGTCGAGGATGGCGGGCCGGGCCTGGGCGACGCCGGCCTGGCCCGGCTGGGCCAGCGCTTCCAGCGCGGCGACGGCAGCGTCCAGCCGGGCAGCGGCCTGGGCTGGTCCATCGTGCGGCGCATCGCGGCACTGCAGGGCTGGGCCGTCGCGGCCGATCGCTCGCCTTCGCTGGGCGGCCTGCGCGTGAGGCTGGAGCCCGAGAAATCCGACGGGTGACTTATCCACAGCCGCTCCGTAAAATTCCGGGTTTGCCCGAGCCCTCGCGTGGGCTGTGCTCTTTTCCCAGGACCGAGATGCTCTACCCCAAGGAATTCGATGTCATCGTCGTCGGCGGCGGCCATGCCGGCACCGAGGCGGCGCTCGCCGCTGCCCGCATGGGCGCGCAGACGCTGCTGCTGACCCACAACATCGAGACCCTGGGCCAGATGAGCTGCAACCCCAGCATCGGCGGCATCGGCAAGGGCCACCTCGTCAAGGAGGTCGACGCCCTGGGCGGCGCGATGGCCCTGGCCACCGACGAAGGCGGCATCCAGTTCCGCATCCTCAACGGCAGCAAGGGCCCGGCCGTGCGCGCCACCCGCGCCCAGGCCGACCGCATCCTCTACAAGGCCGCCATCCGCCGCCGCCTGGAGAACCAGAAGAATCTGACGCTGTTCCAGCAGGCCGTCGACGACCTGATGGTGGAAGGCGACCGCGTGGTTGGCGCCATCACCCAGGCCGGCATCCGTTTCCGTGGCCGCGCCGTCGTGCTGACGGCCGGCACCTTCCTGGACGGCCGCATCCACGTCGGCCTGGAAAACTACAGCGCCGGCCGTGCGGGCGACCCGCCAGCCGTTTCGCTGTCGGCCCGGCTCAAGGAACTGAAGCTGCCGCAAGGGCGGCTCAAGACCGGCACGCCGCCGCGCCTCGACGGCCGCACCATCGACTTCTCCAAGTGCGAGGCGCAGCCGGGTGACCTCGACCCGGTGCCGGTGTTCAGCTTCATGGGCAACACCGCCATGCACCCCCAGCAGCTGCCGTGCTGGATCACGCACACCAATCTGAAGACGCACGACATCATCCGCAGCGGCTTCGACCGCAGCCCGATGTTCACCGGCGTCATCGAAGGCGTGGGCCCGCGCTACTGCCCCAGCATCGAGGACAAGGTCAACCGCTTCGCCGACAAGGACTCGCACCAGATCTTCCTGGAGCCCGAGGGCCTGACGACGCACGAGTTCTACCCGAATGGCATCTCCACCTCCCTGCCCTTCGACATCCAGCTCGCCGCGGTGCGCAGCATCCCGGGCCTGGAGAACGCCGACATCCTGCGCCCCGGCTATGCCATCGAATACGACTACTTCGACCCGCGCGGGCTGAAGGCGTCGTTCGAGACCAAGGTCATCCAGGGCCTGTTCTTCGCCGGCCAGATCAACGGCACGACCGGCTACGAGGAAGCGGCAGCCCAAGGCCTGTTCGCCGGCCTGAACGCCGCGCTGCAAGTCCGCGGCGACGGCCCGTGGACGCCGGCGCGCGACCAGGCTTACCTGGGCGTGCTGGTGGACGACCTCATCACCAAGGGCGTGACCGAGCCCTACCGCATGTTCACCAGCCGCGCCGAGTTCCGGCTGCAGCTGCGCGAGGACAACGCCGACCTGCGCCTGACCGAAACCGGCCGCCAGCTCGGCCTGGTGGACGACGAGCGCTGGACCGCCTTCAACCGCAAGCGCGACGCTGTTTCACGTGAAACCGAGAAGCTGAAGAGCACCTGGGTTCATCCTGGCGTGCTGCCGGCGGTGGATGCCGAACGCCTGGTCGGCAAGGCCCTGGAGCGCGAGTACAACCTGGCCGACCTGCTGCGCCGGCCCGGTGTCGTCTTCGACACGGTCGCGGAAGTCGCCGCCATTGCACGTCCCGAGGCCGGTGTTTCACGTGAAACGCTGAATGCCGAGTTGGGCGCCGAGCTGGCAGCCCTCGTCACCGAGCAGGTCGAGATCAGCACCAAGTACGCCGGCTACATCAACAAGCAGGTCGACGACGTCGCCCGCGCCGCCCACTTCGAGCACCTGAAGCTGCCCGAGGATCTGGACTACGGCCTGGTCCACGCCCTCTCCTTCGAGGCGCGGCAAAAGCTGAACAAGCACAAGCCCGAGACCCTGGGCCAGGCTTCGCGAATCTCCGGCATCACCCCGGCGGCCATATCGCTGCTGCTGGTGCACCTGAAGAAGGGCAAGTTCAAGGGTTTCACAGAGGCTGAGGCGGCATGAGGGAACAACTCGAAGCCGCCGCCACCGAACTCGGTCTTGAACTCACGGACATCCAACTCGACCAGCTGCTGGCCTACCTGGCGCTGCTGCAGAAGTGGAACAAGGTCTACAACCTGACTGCCGTCCGTGATCCGGCGCAGATGCTGAGCCACCACTTGGTGGACAGCCTGTCCGTCATCGCACCGCTGAAGCGCCACGGCGCGCCGGCCCGGTTGATGGACGTCGGCGCCGGCGGCGGCCTGCCGGGCGTGGTCATCGCCATCTGCTTCCCCGGAACCGATGTCAGCTGCGTGGACGCCGTTGCCAAAAAGGCCACCTTCATCCAGCAGGTCGCGGCCGAGCTGAAGCTGCCCAATCTGCACGGCGTGCACAGCCGGGTCGAACAGCTGAAGACGGAGCCCTTCGGCGTCATCACCTCCCGCGCCTTCGCATCGCTGCTCGACTTCACCAGCCTGACCCGCCAGCATCTGCCCCAGGGTGCGGTCTGGATGGCCATGAAAGGCCAGCACCCGGCCGACGAAATCGCCGCCCTGCCCGCCGACGTCGACGTGTTTCACGTGGAACAACTGACCGTCCCGGGCCTGGACGCCCAGCGCTGCATCATCTGGATGAAGCCGCGCTGAAGTCACTTCACGGGTCGCGCCCGAGGGTCGACCCGCCCTCTCCCCGGTACGATGCCGGCAGTCGAGAACTGGAACCCATGGCCAAGATTTTCTGCATCGCCAACCAGAAGGGCGGCGTCGGCAAGACCACCACCACCGTCAACCTCGCCGCCGGCTTGGCGCAGATCGGCCAGCGGGTGCTGGTCGTCGACCTGGACCCGCAAGGCAACGCGACCATGGGTTCGGGCATCGACAAGCGCAAGCTGGAGCTGACCGTCTACGACGTGCTGTTGGAGTCCGCGACGCTGGCCGAGGCCAAGGCCCGTGCCGAGAAGGCCGGCTATGACGTGCTCGGCGCCAACCGTGAACTGGCCGGCGCCGAGGTGGATCTGGTCGCGCTGGAGCGCCGCGAGGCCCGTCTGAAGGCAGCATTGGTCGAGGCTGGCAAGGACTACGACTTCATCCTCATCGACTGCCCGCCTTCACTGTCCATGCTGACGCTGAACGGCCTGTGCAGCGCGCACGGCGTCATCGTGCCGATGCAGTGCGAGTACTTCGCGCTGGAAGGTTTGACCGACCTGGTCAACACCATCAAGCAGATCCACGCCAACCTGAACGCGGACCTGGAGATCATCGGCCTGCTGCGCGTCATGTTCGACCCGCGCATCACGCTGCAGCAGCAGGTCAGCGACCAGCTCAAGGCCCACTTCGGCAACAAGGTCTTCGACACCGTCATCCCGCGCAACGTCCGACTGGCCGAGGCGCCCAGCTACGGCCTGCCCGGTGTCGTCTTCGACCCGGCATCCAAGGGCGCGCAAGCCTTTGTCGACTTCGCCAAGGAGATGGTGAAGCGGATCGAGACGATGCGCTAGCCGCGCACCGCGCCATGTCCGACGCCCTGCTCCGCTACGTGCCCGCCGATCCAGGCTACGTCCCAGACGCCGGACAGGTGGCGCGAGCCACCCAGCTGCTTTCCCGCTGCCTGCCCATGGCTCAGCACATCGGCAGCCGTGTCGAAGCACAAATGGTCTTCGTGGACGCTGGTGAGAATTGGGAAGGCGTCCGCTGTCCTGCCTGCGATGCCGATGCCGACGATTGGTGGGGAGAAGCCATGAGCCTGGCCAGCAAGGGGCAGAGACACTTTGAAGATCTCCATGTCCACGCGGCCTGCTGCGGCGCCCATGTCTCTCTGAACGAACTCAAGTACGGCTGGCCGGTGGCCTTCGGTCGCTTCATCCTGGAGGCCCGCAACCCGAACGGGGCCGGCCTGTCGGAACAGGCCCTGCTTGAGCTGGGCCAAGTCCTGGGCGGGCCGCTGCGACAGATCCATGCGCATGTCTGAAGCCGCCGTCACCACGCTGCGCCACATGCGGCCGGCCGACGCCGATGCCGTCGCCCACCTTCACGCCACCAGCTGGCGCAGCGCCTACCGCGGCATGCTGACCGACCAGTACCTGGACCACGAGGTCGATGCCGACCGCCAGTCCGTCTGGCGCGGCCGCCTGCAGGGGCCTGACGCCGCATCCGCCTTCGGCGTCGTGGCCGAGGATGCCAACGGCCGGATGATCGGCTTCGCCTATGTGATGCCCGACCACGACGCCGAGTGGGGCACACTGGTCGACAACCTGCACGTCCACCCCGAAGCCAAGGGCGGCGGCATCGGTCGCCAGCTGCTGCAGGCCGTGGCGCGCGAGCTCGGCCCCGCGCACACCCAACCCCTCTTCCTCTGGGTGCTTGACGCCAACGAGCCCGCCAAGCGCTTCTACGCCCGCATGGGCGCCGAGTTCACCGACCAGGGCATGAGCACGCCCTTCGGCGGCGTGTCCCTGCCCAAGTGGCGCTGCGTCTGGCGCGCCCCGTCCACATTGCTCTCCCATGCTTGATTCCCTCGCCCTGCGCGCCGAACACGCCGGCCTTGACGCCAGCGCCCCACCCCAGCAGGCCGACATCGACGGCTGGCTGATCCGCCTGTCGCCGGGCAAGGCCAAGCGCTCGCGCTGCATCAACGCACTGCGCGCCGGGACCCTGCCGCTGGACGAGTTGCTGGCGCGCTGCCAGCAGGCCTATGACGCGGCCGGCCTGCCGCTGGCCGTGCGCGTGACGCCCTGGAGCCAGCCCGGCAATCTCGACGAGCTGCTCGCCTCCAAGGGCTGGGGCAGCTTCGATGCGGCCGACGTCATGGTCATGGCCAGCCTCGTGCCCGAACCCGCGCCGGTCGCCCTCCAGGCGCTGGACGCGCCCACCTATGCCGCCACGGTCGGCGCGCTGCGCGGCTCGTCCCAGACCGCCATCGATGCCCACGCCGAGCGCATCGCTAACGCCCCGGTCACCTACCAGGGCTTTGCGCTGAACGATGCCGACGGCCGGCTGCTGGCCTGCGGCCAGATGGTGGTCGACGGCGACATCGTCGGCCTCTACGACATCTTCTCGGCCGTGCCGCGCCAGGGCCATGCCGAGCGCCTGTGCCGCGCGCTGCTCGCCCTCGCCCACGACCAGGGCGCCCGCCGGGCCTATCTGCAGGTGGGCAGCGACAACGCCGTCGCCCAGCGCCTGTACTCGCGCATGGGCTTCGTCTTCGCCTACCGCTACCACTACCGCAGCCCGGAAGCCGAGCTGGTGTGAAGCTGCGCCGGCTCGCCGCCACCGACCTGGCCGCCTTCCAGGCCTATCGCGGCGATCCCGAGGTCGGCCGCTGGCAAGGCTGGACGCCGCTGCCCGATGAGCAGGCCCTGGACTTCCTGAACGAGATGGCCGTCGTGCCCGCCTTCGAGCCGGGCCAATGGACCCAGCTCGCCATCGCCGACGAGCCCAGCGACAAGCTGCTCGGCGACCTCGGCATCCACATCAGCGCCGATGGCCGCGAGGCCGAGTTCGGCTTCACGCTGGCCCGCCACTCCCAAGGTCGCGGCATGGCGACGGCGGCCGTGCGCGCGGCCATCGCCCTCGTCTTCGACCAAACGGCCGTCGAATACATCCACGCCCAGACCGATGCCCGCAACCTCGCCTGCATCCGCCTGCTGGAGCGTCTGGGCGCCCACCTCGTCGAGCGCATCGCCACCGAATTCCGCGGCGAGGCCTGCGTTGAATTTCGTTACGAGTTGAGCCGCCGTCAGGGCTTCGCGTCCCACGTTTGCAGTTCATCGGGGTGAGGGTCTCGCGCGTTGCCTGCGTCAACATCGCGCCTCGCCACCCGCCGCCCTCCATGACGCCTCTCCGCGCCGCCCTCCTCGCTTCCCTGCTCCTCTGCACGGCGGCCTTTGTCGACGTCGCCGAGAGCGCCGACCAGACGGCCGCGGCGCTGACCCAGCGCGGCGTCGCCAACATCGCGCCCTTGGCTTTCAACGCCGCCGAGGACGGCCGCGCCAGGAACCGCCGCGTCGAGAGGGTCCTGCAATAACTCCCCAACCGAACGCCATGAAGACATTCGCTCGCCTGGCCACTGCCCTGCTCGTCGCCGTCACCCATGCCGCCGTGATGGCCGCCGACGCGCCCGTTGCCGATGTGCCGGGTGCCGTCGACCATCCCCTCATCAAGCGCTTCGCCGGCTCCTGGCTGGCCGGCCAGCGCGTCTCCAACTGGGACGCCGCGGCCGTACCCGCCAGCGTCGAGCTGTCCAAGTCCGACAGGCGCCAGTTCAAGGACACGCCGCTCAACCTCGAAGGCAAGGTCACTCAGACGGTCTATATCGCCCCACGCGGCAAGGCCAATCTGGAGGTGTGGCGCAACTACGAGCAGGCGCTGAACGCGGCCGGCTTCAAGAAGCGCTTCGCCTGCGAGCGCGACTGCTTCGACCTCTACTTCGCCTGGCTCAAGCTGAGCGAACCGATGAAGGGCATGGTCTGGGCCAAGGGCTCGGTCGAAACGCCCACCAGCGGCCGCTACAGCCTGACCTCGGCCTTGTCCGCCGACGAGGGCCGCATGCTGGTCGGCACCCTGGGCAAGCCGGGCCAGGAAGCCACGGTGCTGATCTACAACTCGCTGGCCGCCAACGCGACGACGGGCCTGGTCGCCACCTATGTGCAGGTCGTCGAGCCCAAGCCCATGGAGACCGGCCAGGTCACGGTCGATCCCGCTGCCCTGCAGGCCGGCCTCGCCGCTGAAGGCCGCGTGACGTTGACGGGCCTGTTCTTCGACACCGGCAAGACCGAGCTCAAACCCGAGTCCAAGGCCCAGCTCGACGCCATGGCCGAGCTGCTGAAGAACCAGCCCACGCTGAAGGCCTGGATCGTTGGCCACACCGACAACGTCGGCGGCTTCGAGGCCAACCAGGCGCTGAGCATGGAGCGCGCCCGCGCCGTCGTGCTGGCCCTGACCACCGCGCCCTACAAGGTCGATGCCAAGCGCCTCAGCGCCAAGGGCCTGGCATCGCTCGCCCCCGTGGCCGGCAATGGCGACGAAGCGGGCCGAGCGAAGAACCGGCGCGTGGAGCTGGTGGCTCAGTAGGCGGCCTGGCAGACCGCCTCGAGGTTGTGCCCATCCGGGCCGATGACGAAGGCGGCGTAGTAGTTCGCGTTGTACTGGGGCCGCAGGCCCGGCGGGCCGTTGTCGCGCGCGCCGGCGGCCAGCGCGGCGCTGTAGAAGGCATCGACCTGCGCGCGCGTGCTGGCGACGAAGGCCAGGTGCAGATGGGCCGGCTTCTCGTCGGTCTGGAAGATGCAGAGCGAGCAGTTGCTGCCGCCGCCGCAGAGCTCGGCGCCGTAGGTCGGCACGCCTTCCGCGATGATCGCGACACCCAGCGGCGCCAGGGCGGCGGCATAGAAGGCCTTGCTGGCGGCGAAGTCGCTGACGCCGAACTTGACGTGGTCGAACATGGGCGGCTCTCAGCTCTGGATCGACAACTGGTCGCCCAGGAAATCGATGACCCGCTCGTCGCGGAAGTAATTGGTGTGATGCGTGGTGGGGCCGACGCCAAGAGCCTCGAACGTGATGTTGCCGCCCTCGCCGAGGCGGAACATCGAGTCCACGTCCACCACCAGGTCGTTGGGGCCGGGGAAGACCATGTCGGCGGCGCCGTACTTGATCTGGTCGCCGACGTGGCTGAAGCGGCGCCAGAACTTCCAGATCGGCTGCGCGCTCTCGTCGGGCTGGAAGGACGCGCCGATGCCGAACATCTTGGGCGTGCACAGCCAGGGGTCGGCGAACAGCTGGCGCACATCGCCGTTGTTCCTGACCAGCTGCTGTGTCGCCAGCCCCGGCACCAGTCCCACGGCGGCATCGACGATGGGTGTGGTGCTACCGAGGTGCAGCACCTTGCCGAAGATCTTGGCCAGCAGCGACACGCCTTCGGCAAAAGGCACGATGCCCGTCGCCTGCCTGCTGACGGCCGACACCGCATCGGCGTAGCTGGCGATCATGTCAAGGGCGGCGCGCAGCTTGTCCGGCGCCGCCAGGCTGGTGCCCACCAGCGGCGAGGCCACGAAGACGACGCGCTCCACCGGCACGGCGCGCAGCCGCATCAACCAGCCCACCACCAGGCCGCCCCGGCTGTGGCAGACCACGTCGATGGGTGCGCTGACGTTCAGCAGGGCCCGATGCAGATCGAGGGCGTTGGACCAGGCCGCCACCGAGAGGGTGGCATGGCCGAAGGCCAGGATGGCGTCGTACTTCTGCTGCCAGCCGGCCAGCAGCTTCCTGCCGGCCTCGGTGGCCTGCAGCTCGTCGAACCACATCTGCGACTTGCTGAAGGTGCCATGCACCAGCAGCAGCACGCGGCCCTTGGCGATCTTGGGCTGGGGGTCGCTCACCAGATGGCCGTCCTGCCAGCGCTGCATGCCCTGGTCGGGCGTCAGCCAGTTGTCGGCATCGATCAACTTGTCGGTGACCGCATTGCTGCCGAAGTCGTTGAAGCGAAAGCTCTGCACCACATCGTCCGGGGCCACGCGGATGGACCGGTAGGAACGCCGCCCCGTGCCGCCGGGCGTGGTGGGCGGCGAGTAGACCCAGCGCAGCAGGCCGTCCTCGTCACGCACCAGCTCGACCTTGGCGCGGCCATCGGCGTCACGCGTCGCCGCGCGCCGGCGGCGCTGGCCGATGGGCAGGGTGCTGAGCTGCGTCGGCGGCTCTTCGAGCGCCAGCCTGTCGCTCACATCGGCCCAGAGATTGCCGTTGCTCATGGCCTCTCCTCCACGATGGGCAGGGGCGTGATGCCCTTCATGCGCGCCGTCACGACGTCCAGCACGGAGTGGAAGTCGTCCGCTTCCGACAGCGCATCGATGCCCGCCTCCACCGCCTCCACGAAACCGCAATGCTCAGTCAGCCGCACCGTCTCGATGGGCACCAGGCGCCGCGCGCGGATCAGCTGCCTGACCTCGCGGTAGGGCGCATCGCCGATCGCCTGCCAGGCGTAGCGCTGCAGGCTGGCGGAAGAGTTGCGATCCGCCGCGCCGGCCATGGCGCCATGGGCACCCTCGCCGCTGACGGCCAGGTAGTCGGCCTGGAAGCTGTTGTGCCGCCAATAGCCCGGCAGCGCATGGCCGTTGAGCAGGAAGATGACCGGGTAGACGTCGATCAGCTCCAGGCAGGCGGCGAACAGCAGGGCCAGGTCGATGCAGGTGCCGGCCCGCCCGCCCAGGATGGCGCTGGGCGTGCGCAGGCGCTGCGAGTCGAGCTTGCTGCTGTAGGACGGCGGCGGGTTGATATAGCCGAGCTTCCATTCGTGCAGCAGGGCGGCCCAGATCGCCTGCACCTGCAGGTCCACCTCGCGCAGCTGTTCTTCCTCGGTGCTGGGCGCGGCCTGGTAGCCCTCGAAGCCGGCGGCCGGGTTGTCGCGCAGGATGCGCACATAGCGCTGGGCCAGCTCCACCGCGCCGACGACGGCCGGATCGCGCGGCAGCACGAAGGAGGGCAGCCACTGGCCGTCCTTGTCGTTGTCGCGCCACTGGTCCACGGGCAGCAGGCGCAGGCGATGGCTGTCGCGCGTCAGCACCTGGTCGTTGTGGCTGAGCTGGACCATCAAGGTGCTGTTGACGGCTTCCTGCAACGAGCGCATCAGCGCAGCCGTCAGCGGCACATGCACTTCGTTGCTGAGGTCGAAGCGCGTCTCGCCGGCCGCGAAGCGCTTGCGCCAGCGGGCCTGCTCGGGGCCGAGCTGCAGCTCCACATCGATGCTCAGCCAGTCGTCGGGCTGGGCGCTGCCACGCTCCACGACGATCTGGCGGAACAGCCGCCCGTTGTTGTGCAGCACCGCGTAGTTGAGCTCTTCTTCGGGCACGGCCTGCAGCCGCGGCGGCGTGCCGGCGTCGCGCAGTTCGGCCGCAGCGGGCTCTCCCCGAGTGAGGGCGGCCTCGTTCAGCGGCGCGCCCATCCACAGCGTGACGCCGGTGGCCCGCGTGGCCCGGGGCTCCTTGCGCGCTCGCATCCAGGCGCTCTCGAAGGCCAGCGGCAGATTCCACACCGTCTGGTCCAGCTGGCTGTAGACCAGCTCGAAGAAGAAGTCCACCAGCTGGTTCTCGATCGCGTCCTGGAAGCCGACGGCCGACAGCGCCGCGCGCTCCGCCACGATCAGCGCCGCCGTGCGCGCGGCCGAGTTTTCGAGGCTCACCGAGACGAAATAGGCGCAATGCTCCCCGCCCGCCCGGAGTGCCTCGGCCAGCCGCTGCGCACCGATCACGGCCGCGCCGGCGGATTCGCCGGCTAGCAGCATGCCGTCGGGCACGCTGGCCTCCTTGGCCAGCACGTCTTCCAGGTGCATGGGGCCGAATTCGGCCTCCACCGTCTCGCCTTCCGGCACCAGGTCGCGCAGGGCCCTCAGGCCTTCCAGATTGTCGAAGCCGCTCAGGTGGATGAGGTCGGGCTTGAGCTGCTTCACCACATCGTGCAGTTGCTGCCAGCTCGGGTCCTGCAGCTCGATCAGGCGGATGCCGCCCAGGGCGCGCTTGAGCCGCTTGGTCTCGGCGCTGAAATCCCAGGTCTGCCGCAGGCCGCCGGGTGCGCTCTGCACGAAGAGCAGGCTGGGCTGCCGCGACTTTTCCCAGGTGACCGGCGTCCGGGACACCACCTCGCGCATCACGGTGACGCGGTGGTTGTCCACATTGCGATAGCGCCGCGTGGCCTTGGCCAGCAGGTATTCCCAGGGAAAGATGCGGCCCTGCCAGCCTTCGTGCTCGGACTCGTAGGGCATGCGCACGACGACGCGCGGCGCGCGGGCCAGGGCCTCCAGGTCGGCGTCCTTAAGGCCAAAGCCCTTCAGCGTGCGGTGGGCCTGTTCCTCGCGACTGTTGCTGGCTTCGCTCGAACTGAGCCAGCGCTCACGCGCCCGCAGCACATAGGTCCAGCGCATGGCTTCGGTGTCGAGCCGGCACGCGGACACACCCTCCTCGGGCGTGCCGCCCAAGGCGATCGTGCGGCCCGGAATGACCAATGAAATCCGGGCCAGAACAGGATCAGTGCCTGCAGTCTTCGACATCGCGCCTCCCACCGAGAGGCGCCATCCTATGTCGCCGGGCTGCGCCTCAGCGACCCGATTTTCGGTTCAGACCAGCCCGAGGCTTTCCTCGATACCCAGGTGGACGTTCATGCTCTGCACAGCCGCGCCGCTGGCACCCTTGCCCAGGTTGTCCAGGCGGCTCATCAGCATCACCTGGGTGTCCGACGCGAAGACGAAGAGGTCGACACAGTTGGTGTCGTTGCAGGCCTGCACGTCGAAGAAGCCCGCCTCCAGCGCCACGGCATCGCGCAGCGGCTTCACGTTGATGAAGCGCTCGCCCTCGTAGTGGGCGGCCAGGGCGGCATGGACGGCTTCAGGCGTCGTGCCGGCCTTGAGCTGGCTCAGGTGCAGGGGCACGCTGACGGCCAGGCCCTTGTAGAAGCTGGCGACGATGGGCTGGAAGACCGGCGGCGTGGCCAGGCCGGTATGGGCTGCCATCTCCGGCAGGTGCTTGTGCTTGAGCCCAAGACCATAGGGCCGCGGCGCCTGCAGAGGGGCCGGCAGGGGCTGCTGCTCGTACTCGGCGATCATGGACTTGCCGCCACCCGAGTAGCCGGTGATGGAGGTGGCGCTGACGGCCGCGTCGCGCGGCAACAGGCCGGCGTCCACCAGCGGGCGCACCGCCAAGATGAAGGCGCTGGAATGGCAACCCGGGTTGGAGATGCGCTTGCTGGCCTGGATGGCACCCCGCTGGCCACGAGCCAGTTCCGGCAGGCCGAAGGCCCAGCCCGGCGCCGTGCGGTGGGCGGTGCTGGCGTCGATGAGGCAGGTGCGGTCGTTGTTGACCATGAAGGCCGCCTCCCGCGAGGCGGCGTCGGGCAGGCACAAAAAGGCCACGTCGGCGGCGTTCAGCAGGCGCGAACGCTCGGCCGGATCCTTGCGCTTGTCGGCATCGATCTTCAGCACCTCGATGTCGGTGCGGGCCGCGAGGTACTCGTGAATCCGCAAGCCGGTGGTGCCTTCCTGGCCATCCACAAACACCTTGAACGTCATTGCCGCTGCTCCAAGCACTCAAAATCGAACCACCAAGGATAAGGGCAAACCATGAATCCCTCACGTGTACTGCTTCTCCCCGGCTGGCAAAACTCGGGCCCGGAGCACTGGCAAAGCCGCTGGGAGCGCCTGCACGGTGACGAGCGCGTCGAGCAGCACGACTGGGACTGGCCGCGGCGCGGCGACTGGATGGCGCGCCTGGACGAGGTGCTGCTGCAGGACGACGCCCCGGCCATCCTGGTGGCCCATTCCCTGGGCTGCCAGCTGGTGGCGGCCTGGGCCGAGCACTCCCGACATACCGACCGGGTCAAGGGCGCCCTGCTGGTGGCGCCGCCCGATACCGAGCGCGAGGACATGCCGCCCCAGCTGCACAACTGGCGCCCCATCCGCCGCCCGCGCCTGCCCTTTCCCAGCATCACCGTCATCAGCAGCGACGACCCCTTCGGCGCCGCCGAGCGCAGCACGCAGATGGCCGCCGACTGGGGCAGCAGCGTCGTCATCGCCGGGCCGCGGGGTCATCTGAACGCCGAGTCGGGCCTGGGCGACTGGCCGCAGGGGCGGGAACTGCTGGAAAGCCTGGCCAAGCGCTGAAGCGGCGACCGGCCGCTCCCGAGCCGCTTCACTCCCCCTCGGGGGGCCTGACGCAAAGCGGCAGGTTCGGGGCCGCCCATTCATCGACAATCCGCGCCCATGGTCACGAAGAAACCCAAAGGCCTCGGCCTCGGCCTGGAAGCCCTGCTCGGCCCCAAAGTCAGCGACGCCCCGGCGCCGGAGCGCGACGGCACGCCCAGCACGCTGAAGCTGGAACAGATGCAGGCCGGCAAATACCAGCCGCGCACGCGCATGGACGAGGGCTCGCTGTACGAGCTCGCCGAGTCGATCAAGGCGCAAGGGATCATGCAACCGATCCTGGTGCGGCCGATCACGCCCAACGGCGGCGTCGCCTACGAGATCATTGCTGGCGAACGCCGCTTCCGCGCCGCAAGACTTGCGGGCCTGCGCGAGGTGCCGGTGCTGGTCAAGGCGGTGCCGGACGAATCGGCCGCCGCGATGGCGCTGATCGAGAACATCCAGCGCGAAGACCTGAATCCGCTGGAAGAGGCCCACGGCCTGAAACGGCTCACCGACGAGTTCGGCCTGACCCACGAACAGGCGGCCCAGGCCGTCGGTCGTTCACGCAGCGCCGCCAGCAATCTGCTGCGGCTTTTGAACCTTGCGGCGCCGGTGCAGAACATGCTGATGGCCGGCGACCTGGACATGGGCCATGCCCGTGCCCTGCTGCCGCTGGACGGCGCCGTGCAGATCACCGCCGCCAACGAAATCGCCGCCAAGAAGCTCAGTGTGCGCGAGGCCGAGAAGCTGGTCGCCAAGCAGCAGGGCGCCGCCCGCCAGGCACCGCTGCTGCGCGTGAAGAGCGACAAGAGCCGCGACGTGCTGCGGCTGGAAGAAGAGCTGGCCGATGCCCTCGGCGCCACCGTCGAGGTGCGCGTTAAGAAGCGAACCAAGCGCGCCGGCCAGAGCGGCGAGCTCGCCATCCACTTCGACTCGCTGGACGCCCTGTCCGGCATCCTCGACAAGCTGCGCGGCGGCTGATTGCAATGCGGCGGCGTCCGACAGGACGCCCTCTTACGGCGCCGCAACACTAGCGTACGGCAGGGTTGCTCATGCATCCGTGACGCATGTCCCGATCGCAACAGTTCTTCACCGCCAGCCTCTGTCTGCGCACAGCCACAAGGCCCCCATGTTTGTGTGGTTTGCCCGAAAAGTGCCAGGTCTTGCCCAAACTGCGGGCGTATGCTGGACCGGCACCCTGTCAACGGAAGAGCGAGCTGGTTTGTTGGTGGGCGTGTAGCGGCTTATTCTTCAGATAGATGAGTGACCGGCAGCGCCAAGCTGCTGATCAGCCAAGTGGAGAGTTCTGATGACGCCTTGCAGTTGAGGCGCGATCAGAACCCCCCAGTCCCCTCGGGCACGGATCGTGCCTGTGACTGCGTGGAGTTCAAACCGCAGGAGGTGGGCATGGACGTCATCAGTCATTTCGCAGCGCGATTCGAGCGCAGCAAGGTGGAAGAACTCTCGCTCGAGGACTACCTCGCGGAGTGCAAGAAAAACCCCCTGGCCTACGCCACGGCTGCCGAGCGCATGCTGCAGGCCATCGGCGAGCCGCAAATGCTCGACACGCGCAACGACCCGCGCCTGTCGCGTCTCTTCGCCAACAAGACCATCAAGATCTATCCGGCCTTTGCCGAGTTCTATGGCCTGGAAGAGGCCATCGAGCAGGTGGTGTCCTATTTCAGGCACGCCGCGCAGGGCCTGGAGGAAAAGAAGCAGATCCTCTATCTGCTCGGCCCCGTCGGCGGCGGCAAGAGTTCCATCGCCGAGCGGCTCAAGCAGCTGATGGAGCATGTGCCCTTCTACGCGCTGGCCGGCTCGCCGGTGAACGAATCGCCACTCGGCCTGTTCGACCCGGTGGAAGACGGCCCGCTGCTGGAGCGCGACTACGGCATCCCGCGCCGCTACCTGAACCGCATCCTGTCGCCCTGGGCCGTCAAGCGCCTGGACGAGTTCGGCGGCGACATCCGCAAGTTCAAGGTAGTCAAGCGCTACCCCAGCGTGCTCAAGCAGCTCGGAGTGGCCAAGACCGAACCCGGCGACGAGAACAACCAGGACATCTCCAGCCTGGTCGGCAAGGTCGACATCCGCAAGCTCGAGACCTATGCCCAGGACGACCCCGACGCCTACAGCTACTCCGGCGGCCTCTGCCTGGCCAACCAGGGCCTGCTGGAGTTCGTCGAAATGTTCAAGGCGCCCATCAAGGTGCTGCACCCGCTGCTGACCGCCACGCAGGAAAGCAACTACAAGGGCACCGAGGGCTTCGGCGCCATCCCCTTCGACGGCATCGTGCTGGCCCACAGCAACGAGAGCGAGTGGAAGACCTTCCGCAACAACAAGAACAACGAGGCCTTCCTCGACCGCGTCTACATCGTCAAGGTGCCCTACTGCCTGCGCGTCAGCGAAGAGGTCAAGATCTACGAGAAGCTGATCCGCGGCTCGTCACTGGCCGAGGCCAAGTGCGCCCCCGGCACGCTGAAGATGATGAGCCAGTTCGCGGTGCTGACCCGGCTGAAGGAGCCGGAGAACTCGTCGCTGTATTCCAAGATGCAGATCTACGACGGCGAGAACCTCAAGGACACCGACCCGCGCGCCAAGAGCTATCAGGAATACCGCGACTACGCGGGTGTGGACGAAGGCATGAGCGGCATCAGCACGCGCTTCGCCTACAAGATCCTGTCCAAGGTCTTCAACTTCGACTCGTCGGAGGTGGCCGCCAACCCGGTGCACCTGATGTATGTGCTGGAGCAGCAGATCGAACGCGAGCAGTTCCCCAAGGAGACCGAAGAGAAGTTCGTCAGCTACATCAAGGAGCAGCTGTCGCCGCGCTATGCCGAGTTCATCGGCAAGGAGATCCAGACCGCCTATCTGGAGAGCTACAGCGAGTACGGCCAGAACATCTTCGACCGCTACGTGACCTATGCCGACTACTGGATCCAGGACCAGGAGTACCGCGACACCGACACCGGCGAGGTCTTCGACCGCGCGGCGCTGAACGCCGAGCTCGAGAAGATCGAGAAGCCGGCCGGCATCTCCAACCCCAAGGACTTCCGCAACGAGATCGTCAACTTCGTGCTGCGGGCGCGTGCCAACAACGCGGGCAAGAACCCGCTGTGGACCAGCTACGAGAAGCTGCGCACCGTCATCGAGAAGAAGATGTTCTCCAACACCGAGGAGCTGCTGCCCGTCATCAGCTTCAATGCCAAGGCCAGCGCCGAGGACGCCAAGAAGCACGAGAACTTCGTGCAGCGCATGGTGGACAAGGGCTACACGGCCAAGCAGGTGAGGTTGCTGTGCGAGTGGTATCTGCGCGTGAGGAAGTCCAGCTAAGAAAGCAGGCCCTCGATGTCGCTTCAGCAAATCATCGATAGACGGCTGTCGGGCAAGAACAAGTCCATCGGCAACCGCGAGCGCTTCCTGCGCCGCCACAAGGAGCAGATCCGCGAGGCGGTGAAGCGCGCGGTGGACGGCCGCGGCATCCGCGACATGGAACGCGGCGAGGACGTCCACATCCCCAAGAAGGATCTGAGCGAGCCCGTCTTCGGCCATGGCGACGGCGGCGTGCGTGAGGTCGTGCGGCCGGGCAACCAGGAGTATGTGAAGGGCGATCGCATCGCCAAGCCCAAGGGCGGGCAGGGCGGTGGCAGCGGCAGTGGCGAGGCCAGCGACCAGGGCGAGGGCGAGGACGACTTCGTCTTCCACCTCAGCAAGGAAGAGTTCATGCAGGTCTTCTTCGAGGACCTGGCCTTGCCCAATCTCGCCCGCACGACGCTGGCCGACACGCCCGAGTGGCGCAGCCAGCGCGCCGGCTTCGTGTCCGACGGCACACCCACCAATCTGCATGTGGTGCGCTCCATGCGCGGGGCCCTGGGCCGGCGCATTGCGCTGGGCATGGACAAGCGCCGCGAACTGCACGAGCTCGAAGCGCGCGAGCAGGAGCTGCTGAAGGAGGACCGCCCCGAGACGCCGCGCCTGCTGCTCGAGACCCGCGAGCGCATCCAGCATCTGCGCGACCGCCTCAAGGCCATCCCCTTCCTCGACCCCATCGACCTGCGCTTTCGCGCCCGCGTGCGCATCCCGGTGCCGACGACGCGCGCCGTCATGTTCTGCCTGATGGACGTGTCGGGTTCCATGGACGAAGGCCGCAAGGACCTCGCCAAGCGCTTCTTCATCCTGCTCTATCTCTTCCTGACGCGGCACTACGAGAAGATCGACGTCGTCTTCATCCGCCACCACACCCAAGCCCAGGAGGTGGACGAGCAGAACTTCTTCCACGCCACCGAGACCGGCGGCACCGTCGTCTCGTCGGCCTTGGTACTGATGGAGCAGATCATCAAGGAGCGCTACTCGCCGACCGAGTGGAATATCTACGGCGCCCAGGCCAGCGACGGCGACAACTGGCACCACGACAGCGGCCGCTGCCGCGAGCTGCTGGCCGACAAGATCCTGCCGCTGTGCCGCTACTTCGCCTATGTGCAGGTGGCCGAGCCCGAGCAGAACCTCTGGGAGGAATACCAGAAGCTCGCCGAGGACGCCAAGCACTTCGCCATGCGCAAGGCTGTCGAGGCCCCGCAGATCTACCCGGTCTTCCGCGAGCTGTTCAAGAAGGAAGGGGCAGCGGCATGAGCAGCAAGGAAGACAGACGTCACCACGAGCACGCCGCCGTCCCGCCACCGGGTGTGGCCGACCGCCGGCAGCGCCAGCCGCTGCAGCGCATGAAGCCGCTGGCCCAGCGCCCCAGCCAGACCCTGCCCTCGCCCAACGACTGGAGCTTCGAGCTCATCGAGGAATACCACGCCGTCATCAAGAACACCGCCGAGCGCTTCGGCCTGGACACCTATGCCAACCAGCTCGAGGTCATCACCGCCGAGCAGATGATGGACGCCTATGCCTCGGTCGGCATGCCGGTGAACTACCGCCACTGGAGCTACGGCAAGGAGTTCATCGCCACCGAGCGCAGCTACAAGCGCGGCCAGATGGGCCTGGCCTACGAGATCGTCATCAACTCCGACCCCTGCATCGCCTACCTGATGGAGGAGAACACGCTGGCCATGCAGGCCCTCGTGATCGCCCACGCCTGCTACGGGCACAACAGCTTCTTCAAAGGGAACTACCTGTTCCGCATGTGGACGGATGCCTCGTCCATCATCGACTACCTCGTCTACGCCAAGAACTACGTCGCCGACTGCGAGGAGCGCTACGGCCTGGATGCCGTCGAGTCCCTGCTCGACTCCTGCCACGCGCTGATGAACCACGGCGTGGACCGCTACCGCCGTCCGGCCAAGCTGTCCCTGGCCGAAGAGCGCGCGCGGCTGAAGGACCGCGAGCAGCATGCCCAGCTGCAGATCAACGACCTCTGGCGCACCCTGCCCAAGAAGCCCGACCGCCCCGACGAGGCCGCCGAGAGCCGCCGCTTCCCCGACGAGCCGCAGGAGAACCTGCTCTACTTCATCGAGAAGAACGCGCCCCTGCTCGACCCCTGGCAGCGCGAGGTCGTGCGCATCGTGCGCAAGATCGCCCAGTACTTCTACCCGCAGCGCCAGACCCAGGTCATGAACGAGGGCTGGGCCACCTTCTGGCACCACAAGCTGCTGAACCAGATGTACGACGACGGCTATCTGAGCGACGGCATGATGATCGAGTGGCTCAAGTCCCACACCAACGTCGTCTACCAGCACCCGGGCGCCAACCTGAATCCGTATGCGCTGGGCTTTGCGATGTACACCGACATCAAGCGCATCTGCGAGAACCCGACGGCCGAGGACCGCGACTGGTTCCCCGACATCGCCGGCAGCGACTGGCTGCCGACACTCGACCATGCCATGCGCAACTTCAAGGACGAGAGCTTCATCGGCCAGTACCTGAGCCCGAAGATCATGCGCGACTTCCGCCTCTTCTCCATCCTCGACGACGAAGCCAAGAGCGAGTACGAGATCTCGGCCATCCACGACGAAGGCGGCTACCGCCATCTGCGCCAGGCCCTGTCGCGCCAGTACGACCTATCCACCCGCGAGCCCAATATCCAGGTCTGGAACGTCAACCTGCGCGGTGACAGGTCCCTCACGCTGCGCCATGTGCAGCACCTCAACCGGCCGCTGCACGACAGCGCGCAGGAGGTGCTCAAGCATGTCGGCCGGCTGTGGGGCTTCGCCGTCAACCTCGAAAGCGTCAACGGCCGCGGCGACGTGACCAAGCGCTGGAACGTGCCGGCCCAGGCCGGCTGAGCGCCGGGCCTGCGGTCACTCAGGCCATCGGGCTCAATGCCCGAAATGGTTCCAGGCGTAGAGCAGGATGAGGGCGCCGACGACGGACAGGACGAGGCCCGCCGGATGCACGACGGCGCCGTCCGCGGGCTTGCTGAAAAGGCGTGCGATGAAGCCGCCGACGAACGAACCCGCAATGCCAAGCACGCCGGTCATCAGCATCCCAAGATGCTCGGAACCCGGCATGATGAATCGGGCAATCGCGCCGACGATGACGCCGACGATGAACATCCACAGCAGGTGCAGCATGAAGACCTCTCGGTTGTTGGAGCGAAGGCTGGCCACGCCGCATCGCTCATGGCGGGCGGGCCGAGCGATCTTTAGGCAGGCCCTGTCAGCCGGCACCAAGGCGAACCCTTAGCGTCAGGCTTCCGACAAGTTCGAGGGCCCGTAGGTGCGGATCTCGACGAGGTGCTTGTTGGGGTCGTTGAAGTACAGCGTCGGCCCCGGGCCGCGCGCGCCTACCTCGCTGCCGGGTCCGGTATTGCTGCCGACCGAGTCAAAAGTCGGCCCATAGCCCAGGCCTGCGGCCTTGATGCGACCGAAAATGGCGTCGAACTCGGCCGGCGTGACCGCGAAGGCGTAGTGCTCGAAGCCCGGCGTGCCCCAGGGCGCCAGCTGCAACTGGCAGTCGGGCCCAGCCTTGATGACGGTGAAGGGGCCATCACGGCCGGCGTCGGTGAAGCCCATCACCTCGGTGTAGAAGCGCACGCTGTCGGCGAGGTCGTTGACCTTGAGGATGAGGTGGTCGAGCGTGGCCATGGGTTCACCTTGGAGTCGATGACGCCAGCCGCTTCAGCAGCCACACGGCCGACAGAAACGCCGCGCAGGCGCCGAGCTGCAGGCTCGCCTGCGCGAGCGACGGCGGAAACACCAGCAAGAAGCCGTGGCCCTTGATCAAGGCCGCGAAGCTGGACACGGCGAAGGGCATGAAGAACAGCCGGAAGGTCTGCCACGAAGCCGCCACCTGTCCCCCCACGCTGAGCAGCAGGGCCACGCCGACGATGACGCTGATGCCGATGGAGTTCAGCCAGATCGCAGGTGTCGGATCGAAGTAGGCGACGACGGTGCAGACATACCAGATCAGATAGCACCAGAGCACCATCTTGCCCAAGGACAGGGCCTGGAAGTAGCGCAGCAGCCTCATGCGCCCCAGGCGCTCGCGGGCCTCAGCAAGCGCCTTGCGAACAGCACCGCCGACACCAGCAACAGCATCA
This sequence comes from Roseateles sp. FW305-36, assembly GCF_058787015.1. Taxonomy (NCBI): domain Bacteria; kingdom Pseudomonadati; phylum Pseudomonadota; class Betaproteobacteria; order Burkholderiales; family Sphaerotilaceae; genus Roseateles; species Roseateles sp. FW305-36. The sequence goes on from NZ_JBYSZK010000002.1 coordinate 109,678, forward strand.
ACCCCGTGGTCGCCTCGGCCCAGATGGTCACGTTGGCCAGCAGCGTGTGCCCGGAGCACAGGCCGAGCCGGTAATGCAGCAGGCCATCCAGGCCCAGGGCGCAGTAGACGCCGAGGGCCAGCAGGCCGAGGGCTCGCAACCCCAGCCGCGTCAATACCCAAGCCAGCAGGCCGACGCCGCAGACGGTGAACCAGAACAACCAGACCTTGCCCGGTGTCAGCCAGGCCGGCATGCCCGGGTAGAAGGCGATGTACTGGGCGTTGTGGCTGAAGTGGGCGAGGCTGGCGGCGAAGTAGACGGTGGCGAGAGCGATCAGGCTGCGCGGCATGGAGGGAAGTGAGATGAACGATATCCGAGTCATTCAGGACGCGGGTTTGCAGTTGATGATGCGGCTGAAGGAACGACACAAACAACCTCCACCTCGACTCTCCGATTGAGATTTGCGTGCGATGCAGGCGCCACCGGCTGAGTAGCGCCAACAGAGTCCACTTTGAATGTGCCGGCGAGCTCCGGGGCTTGCGAGGAAAGATAGGCCAACACCGCAGCAGAGCGAGCGGCCGCCAGACGCTCCGGATCTCCTTCCTGGGAAGGGTCGGCATGGCCTACAACATAGACCGCCATCACATCGCCTGTCTTCACTCGGCGGATAGCCTGCAAAGCTTTTGACATCTCCTCGTCGCTCGTCAAAGCGCTGCGGGCAGGGAAATACACATCGACGCCCCACTTGCAGGTCGTCGCCGAAACGTCGCACACGACGGCCATGCACACAGAGAGCCAGGCAATCTGAAACGAAACCCGTTTGCGCGCCATTGAACGCCCTCCACGCACCAGCTTCAGTACCCCAAGTTAGTCATGGCCACTATGCCAACAAACCATTGCCAACCATGGCTCACGACTTGGGAATAGGCACGACGCCCATCAAACCTTCAACCAATGCTGGCCGAGAGCGCGCAGGCCAAGACGGTTCAACACCCAGGCCAGCAGGCCCACGCCGCAGACCGCAAACCAGAACAGCCAGACCCGCCCCGGCGTCAGCCAGGCCGGCATGCCGGGATAGAAGGCGATGTACCGGGCGTTGTGGCTGAAGTGGGCGAGGCTGGCGGCGAAATAGGCGGCCGTCAGCGGAAGCAGGACACGAGCTTGGACAGGGGCACGGTCGACCTCTCCTCACCAACTGCGACGGATGTCGAAGCCGTCTGATTCTTCGTCATTGCGACCCAGCAAGCCGATGGCACTCAAGATCATCAGCACCCCGCCCACCACTTCGAAGACGCGCCAGTATTTGCTGAATTCAAACACTTCCCCGCCGCGTGTGACCTGCACGCAGCGCTTGAACAGCGTGGTCGATTTGACCTCCACGCTGTCGCCGTCCTTCAAGGCCGTGTACGTCGCATAACCCACGTCGCAGGAAGACAGCGCGCCCCCGACGAAGTGAATCGTGTAGCTGGTGTCGCTGCTGGTCCTCGACCGGGCGTCAGTCTGCGTGCTGCTGGTATGCCGGTCGACCTGCAACTGGTGGGTGCGCATCGGCAGGCCGGCATCGACCACAAGCACCAGGCCGAAGCAGAACAGCAGGCATCTGAAGAGGAACTTGAACAAGGACGAGCTTCCAGCTAGCTTGACGAGGCAGCCCTGCGGGGCCGCGGGGAACCCAGAATGGTTGGCTGGTCTGCTTCTAAGGCGTCGGCGGCCACACCGCGTGAGCATCCACCAGATCCTGCAACTGCTTCCGCTTCTCCGGCGTCGGCGCGGCGAGGGTTGCACAGATCTGGCTGGACAGGCACTCCGCGGCGCCCGCTGCTTCTGCGTGCGCCTCGAACTCAAGCACGCGAATGGCGCCATCCACCTGCCCCGATCGGATACCAGCCAGCAGGGATGCATGCAGCTGGAGTTGATCGGCGCTGACGCCTGCCTGCAAGAGGCGAACTTTCTCTGCTTCGTGCTTCGTCACATCGAACCCAGCGATGTAGTGGCCAGCGAAGAAGGCGGCAACGATCGACGTGGCGAACAGCAGCGGAAGTGCAATCCCGGGAACTTTGACTTGGAACATGCTCCGGCCAGCCATACGGGTCGTTGCGCGATCTAAGGGGCTCTGAGGCGACAGCCATCGCAGCGACTGCTGCAAAGGGGCAATATGCGATGACTATGCCAACAATCATCGACAAAGAACGGCTCTCACCTACAAGCCGGGAATAGGCACGTCGCCGTCAGTCGGGCCGGCAACTACGGAGCACCTCTTTCCCAGCAAAGGAACGTGGCGTTGCTCGTCGATCCCATGGCGTTGATGAATGCCTCGTTCCGGAAACCCGGCAGCTCTTGAAGACGCCGAACCAGCTCCGAGGAACCCGGCACGGCTTGAGGGACCGCACATCCGCCGACCCGTCCTTTGAGGACCAGGAAGACATCCTCGCCCCAAGGGCCGTCATCCGTGGTGATGACCTCGACGGACTGCAAATCGTCCCAGTGCACCACTTCAGTTTCGCCACTCCTCAGCGTGCGAACGACCTTCTCGCCGTCGAAGACCACGGACCGTGGGACGCGGCGAAAAAGCCGGCGAATGCTTTCAACCAGACCCATATGCCTTGACCTGTTGTGACATTTGCAGCGGGCGATCGAAGTCCGCCCTTCAACGAAGCATATCGAGCGCCGTCTGGCCTGGCGGCGTCAAGCGCAACTCCCGAGATTGCTCGACACGCCGAAGCCAGCCCTTGCCCACCATCCCCTCCAGCCACGCCACCGCCAGTGGTCCCGCGAAATGGTCGCGGCGCTCCGACCAGTCCACGCAGTCATAGAGCATTCGCCCCGTCGCCGCAAAACCTTCTGGCATCAGCCCCGCCAGAGCCTCCCGCCCCGCCTCGCTGACTTCATACCGCCCATCCGGCGCCGCCATCACCCAGCCCTTGGCCAGCAGGGCTTCGCGCCATTGCACGCCCAGTTCGCCGGCCAGATGGCCATAGCAGCTGCGCGCATGGCGCAGGCCGCGCATCTCGGGCTTCTGCCAGCGCCTGAGGTCGGCGGCCGGACCGGCTTCGCGGCCATCGGCCACGCGCAGCAGGGCCTCCAGCGCATGGGCCACATCGCCATCGGCCAGGCCGAAGTAGCGATGCCGCCCCTGCGGCCGCACGCGCGCCAGGCCTTCGTCGACGAGCAGCTTCAGGTGGGCCGACATCGTGGCCGCGCCCACACCCGCATGCGCGGCCAGCTCGCCCGCCGTGTGCAGGCGGCCGTCGAGCAGGCGGGCCAGGGTGCGCGCCCGCGTCGGGTCGGCAATGGCGGCCGCCACACGGGCCAGGCGGGGCTCGGCGCCAGTCATCGCGGGACTTGCTCTCGCTCGTTCAAGCCGTAGTCGCGCACGACATGGGCGACGCGCAGGCGGTAGTCGGCGAACAGGCCGCCGCGACCGGCAGCCTGGGCCTCGCGGTGGCGCTCCATCTCGCGCCAACCTCGCACGGCCTCCTCGTCACGCCAGAAGGACAGGCTGAGCAGCTTGTCCGGCTGGGTCAGGCTCTGGAAGCGCTCCACCGAGATGAAGCCGTCCATCTGCTCCAGCAGCGGCTTCAAGGCGGCGGCATGGTCGAGGTAAGCCGGCCGGCCCTCGGCCGTGGGTTCGACTTCGAAGATGACGGCGATCATGGCTGGACATCCTCGCAGAAGGTCCTCTCCTCGCGCAGGATGAAGCGCTGCGCCTGAGCGAACTCGAAGTTGGCGCGCGCCTCGGGGTCGGCCTTGAGCCGCGTGCGGTAGGCCTCGTAGTCGGCCAGCGAGTCGAAGCCCACCAGGCCCCAGGCCTCGTAGTTCGTGCCTTCCCAGGGCAGCCAGTAGCCCAGCAGGCGGCCGCCGAGGCGGGGAATGATGCGGCCCCAGGCCTGGGCGTATTCGCGGAAAGCCTCGCGCTGGATCGGGTCGAGTTCGTAGCGGATGAAGCAGGTGATCTGGGGCATGGCGGTTCTCGCAATCGATGTGGGCTTCAGTGTGGGCGGCAAGCGTCCAACGACACTTCGCCGTGCAACGAAGCATGGGCTAGGCTCCGGCCATGGACCGCCTGCGCCGCTCCCTCCTCGCCCTGCTGGTCGGCCTGGCCGGCGCCGCGCAGGCGCAGACCGCTCCGCCGCCGCTGGAACTCGTCGTGCTCGGCTCCGGCGGCCCGGGTGCCACCGGCCGCGCAGGGTCCAGCCACCTGGTGCTGGTGGACGGCGTGGCGCGCGTGCTGGTGGACGCCGGCCCCGGCGCCTTTGCGCGCCTGGGTGAGGCCCACCTGCCGCTGGGGCGGTTGGACCTATTCCTGCTCACCCATCTGCATGCCGACCATGCCGGCGGCCTGCCCGGCATCGTCAAGGCCCGGGCAGTGTCGGCGGGCCGCCCGGTGACGCTGAAGATCTTCGGCCCCACCGGCCAGAAGGCACGCCAGCGCGACGACGCCGACTTCCCGTCCACGCGGCGTTTCGTCGAGCTGCTGTTCGGCAGGCAGGGCGCCTTCGGCTATCTGCGCGACTTCTCGGCGCCGCTGACGCTGCAGGCGACGGACATCCCCGCCACCACTCGCCAGCCGCGCCTGCTGCTGGACGAGGACGGCCTGCGCATCACGGCCATCGCCGGCCACCACCGCGACGCGCCGGCCGTCATCTACCGCATCGACCACGGTGGCAAGAGCCTGACCTTCAGCGGCGACATCGACCCGGCGGGCCATGCCGCGCTGCGCCGCCTCGCCGTCGAAACCAGCCTGCTCGTCGTCAACAGCGTCGTCCTCGACCCGCCCGATTCGCCGCCCGTCCTCTACACCCTGCACACGCCCCCGACCCAGACCGGCGAGATCGCTGCCGACGTGCGCGCCGGCCAGTTGCTGCTGGCCCATCTGTCGCCCGCCGTCGAGGGCCGCCGCGAGGCTGTGCAGGCCGCCATCCGCCAGCACTACGCCGGCCCCATCACCTGGGCCGAAGACGGCCTGCGCATCGTGCCCTGACCGGGCCCTTGCAACCAACTGTGTCGGCACCCACGACATGCTGGCCCACGGCTATCCTCAGCGCCCCATGCCCGCCGAGCAACACCCTGCCCCCGCCCCCGACCCCGCGTCCTCGCGCTGGGCGGACGCGCTGCTCGGTCGCGACGGCCAGGGCCGCGGCGCCGTCAAGCTGACGCTGCTGGCGCTGGCGGTCTACGGACTGTTCGCGCTCAACGTGGCCGTGCAGGTGAAGCTGGGCCTGATGGAGGCCGGCCCCGGCCTCTGGGTCAGCGGCCTGAGCCTGGCGGGCATTACGGGCTTCTACCTGTTGGTGCGCAGCGGCCTGAGCCGCCACCTCGGCAACGACCCCACGCTGACGCTGCCGCAATCGGTCTTCGGCGTGCTGATCACGGCCTGGGGCTATGCCATCGACCCCCCGCTGCGGGGCGCCATCATCGCCATCATGCTGCTCAACCTGGTGTGGGGCATGTTCGTGTTGTCGCAGCGCCAGGCCTTCGGCCTCTATCTGTTCGGCCTGTCGTCGCTGGGGGCGGCCATGGGCTATGGCGCGGCCACCGATCCGGTGCGTTTTCCGCCCGCCGTTGAGGTGCTGCACTTCAGCTTCGCGGCCATCCTGATGACGGCGGTGTCGGTGCTGTCGGTCAACATGGCGCGGCTGCGCGCCAAGCTGGGCGCGCGCACGACCGAATTGCGCGCGGCACTGGAGCGCATCCAGTACCTGGCCCATCACGACGAGCTGACGCGCATCAGCAACCGTCGCCACTTGAGCGAGCGCCTGGCCGCCGAGCAGCTCAACCAGCGCCACAGCGGCCAGACCATGAGCCTGGTGCTGATCGACATCGACCATTTCAAGACCGTCAACGACCGCCACGGCCATGCGGTGGGCGACGCGGTTCTGCGTCATTTCGCGGCTGCCCTGCAGGGGGCGCTGCGCAGCACCGACTTTGCGGGTCGCTGGGGCGGCGAGGAATTCCTCGTCGTCACGCCGCAGGCCAGCGCCGACACGGCCGCGGCCCTGGTCGAGCGCCTGCGTGCGGCCCTGGCCGTTACCTCTTTCGACAGCATGGTGCCGGGCCTGCACATCACCTTCTCGGCCGGCGTGGCCGAATGCGCGCCGGGCGAGGACCTGCACCAGGCCATCGAACGCGCCGACCGGGCGCTGTATCAAGCCAAACAGACCGGCCGAGACCGGACCGTCAGCGAGTTCGCACCGCTGGTCTAGAGCGGCGCCACCGGAATGCAGAGCTCGCAGTCGAACACGCCGGTCTTGAAGTCGAAGCTCGACTGCGGTCCGTAGTGCTCGAAGCAGGGCCGTGCATCCAGCTGCAGGCCGCTGGACGGCAGCCACTGACCCATCATGGCGGCCCAGGCGGCGCCGATCTCGGCGGCCGTGCCCTTGAAGTCCAGCGCTGCATAGCGGCCACCGGGCAGCTCGGTGACGAGGGCGCCGCCGTTGGGCACCCAGTCGTCCGGCACGGCCACGCCGGCGTCGTAGCGGCATTGCTCGGGCGGCACTAGGCTGGGATCGTCGTGGCCGATGCCGAAGCGGGCCACGGCGCCGAGGTTCTGCGTGGCCAGCCAGGGGTTGAAGGTCTGGGCCCAGAAGCGGCCGAGCTCGGGGCCATAGGCGCCCTGGTAGCGTAGATAGCCCATGCGCACGGGTTGACGGGTGATGAGGCGGACGTTCACGGTGACTTCTCCTTCGTCGTCATTGCGGGAGAAGCCATGCTCGTCGGCGCGCCATGCGCCGCCCTGATCCAGATTGCTGTCGGCCTGATCGAGATTGCGCCACTGCGTCGGCGAATGGCCGAAGCGCCCCTTGAAGGCCCGCGCAAAGGCCTCGGCCGAGCCATAGCCCACGCCCAGCGCAATGCTCAGCACCGTCGACTCCGGCTGGCCGCGCAGGCGCTGGGCAGCCTTGTCCAGCCGGCGGCGCGCCAGATAGTCGCCCAGGGTCTGGCCCGTCCACGCCAGGAAGAGCCGGTGGAAGTGATAGGGAGAGAAGTGGGCCACGGCGGCCAGGGCCTCGAGGTCCAGGGGCGTGTCCAGATGCCGGTCGATGTGTTCCCGCACCCGATGCATGCGCGCTTCGTACTGGCGCCGGCTGGCGTTGGGCGGCGCGCTCATGTCCAGGCCCTCGCCAGCAGGCGCATGGCGTCGGCCTGCACGGCGCAAAGCTCGTCGGTCGACGCCTTGGAATCGGACTGCAGGGCGACGACGACCCAGGGCGAGCGGCCGCCCGGCGGGAACACCAGGGCCACGTCGTTGACCGAGCCGCGGGCACCGCTGCCCGTCTTGTCGATGACGCGCCAGCTGGCATCGGGCACACCAGCACGCAGCCGCTTCAGGCCGGTGCGCGAGGCCTGCAGGTCGGCCCACAGCAGCGCCTGACTGCCGCGCTTCAGGCCCGGGCCGAGCAGCAGGTGCTGCAGCGTCCTGGCGAAGGCGCGCGGCGTGCTGGTATCGCGCTCATCGCCGGGCGCGTTCTCGTTCAGCGCGGTCTCCCAGCGGTCCAGCCGCGTGACCGCATCGCCCTGCTCGCGCAACCAGGCCGTCAGGCCGGCAGGCGACTCGCAGCAATGGCGCAGCAGCACATTGGCGCAGGGGTTGTCGCTCTCGACGACGATGCCCTGCACCAACTCGCCCAGCGTCGCCTGGCCACGCGGCAGGTAGCGGTCGAAGGCCGGGGAATGCGGCACGCGGTCGGTTTCGTGCAGCGGCACGGCATCGTTCCAACCCCAGCGCCCGGCCTCCACGCCCTGGGCCACGCGGGCGGCGAGCAGGATCTTGAAGGTCGATGCGGTGGCGAAACGCTCGTCGGCGCGGTGGGCCATCACCCGGCCGCTGCCGGCGTCGAGGGCGAAGAAGCCCAGCCTGCCCCGCACCCGGCCCTCCAGCGCGGCGAAGTCCGGGGCCGGCGCGGGCCGCGCGAAGGCGGGCAGGGCCGCCAGCAAAGCGGCTTGGAAAACCATGAGTCGACGCTTCATGCGCCGCATTCTCGTGCGCGCCATGCACGGCACAGGTGCGCGGCACCGGCCTCGCCCGTCCGCAAACTGACTAGTCCGTCAGACTTGCGCAACAACGTCGCCATGACGCCAGCCAGTTTCTTGCTGCATCCGCACAATCGCCGCCGGCCCAGCTTTCGGGCCGCCATTTTTGGAGTCGTTGCCCGATGTACGCCCCCCGTCTCAGCCTCCTGGCCCTCGCCCTGGGCGCTGCCCTGCCCGCCCTGGCCCAGGAAGCCCCCAAGGACCGCAGCCAGCTCGAAACCGTCGTCATCACGGCCGAGCGCCGTGCCGAGAACATCAAGGACGTGCCCAATGCCGTCTCCAAGATCAGCGGCGACAAGCTCGACGTGCTGGCCTCGGGTGGCCAGGACCTGCGCTTCCTGTCGGGCCGCGTGCCCAGCCTGAACATCGAATCCAGCTTCGGCCGTGCCTTCCCGCGCTTCTATCTGCGCGGCTACGGCAACACCGACTTCCGCCTCAATGCCTCCCAGCCGGTCAGCGTCATCGTCGATGACGTGGTCCAGGAGAACCCCATCCTGAAGGGCTTCCCCATCTTCGACACGGCCGCCGTCGAAGTCGTCGCCGGCCCGCAAGGCACGCTGTTCGGCCGCAACACACCGGCTGGCGTCGTCAAGTTCGACTCGGTCAAGCCCAGCCAGAAGCAGGACGGCTATGCCAGCGTGACCGTCGGCAACTACGGCACCCTCAACCTTGAAGGCGCGGCCAACCTGCCGCTGAGCGGCGACTGGGCCGCCCGCATCTCCGCACAGAGCCAGCGCCGCAGCGATTTCGTCGACAACACCGCCCCGAACGCCGTCACGCCCAAGACCGAGGGCTACCGCGACACCGCTGTGCGCGCGCAGGTGCTGTTCGAGCCGCACAAGCAGTTCAGCGCCCTGGCCAACCTCCATGTCCGCGATCTCAACGGCAGCCCGCGCCTCTTCCGCGCCAACGCCATCAAGCGCGGCACGAATGACCTGGCCGACGGCTTCGACGCCGAGAAGGTCGCCTTCAACGGCGTCAACGAGCAGACCCTGAAGCAGACCGGCGGCAGCCTGCGCCTGAAGTGGTCGCTGCCCGGCATCAACATCTACTCGATCACCGGCGGCGAGCACGTCAAGCCCCTGTCCCGCGGCGACATCGATGGCGGCGTGGCCGGTGCACCGGGCATCCCCTTCCAGTCGGAAACCGGCAGCGGCATGAACGGCCACCGCCAGCTGACCCAGGAAGTGCGCCTGGAGTCCAACACCACCAGCCCGCTGAGCTGGCAGGCCGGCGTGTACCTCTTCGACGAGAAGTACACGATCGACAACATCACCTACAACACGACGACCCACGCCGACGTCGACCACATCTACACCTCGCAGACCAACAAGGCTGGCGCGGTGTTCGGCTCCATCAACTACGCCGTCAGCAACGAGCTGAAGCTGCGCGCCGGCCTGCGCTACACCAAGGACAAGAAGGACCTGTCCACCACCCACGCAGGCACCGGCCTGTTCAACACCTCCACCGGCACGACGGCCAGCACGGACGACGGCAAGTGGAGCGGCGACCTGTCGGCCACCTACAAGCTCGACGAGAGCACCAACCTCTACGCCCGCTACGCCAACGGCTTCCGCGCCTCGTCCATGCAGAACGCCTCGGCCTTCGCCGGCCAGTCGCAGGCCGGCCCGGAAAACGTCAACTCCTACGAAGTGGGCTTCAAGAGCGAACTGCTCAAGCGCACCCTGCGCCTGTCGGGCTCGCTGTTCACCTACACCGTCAAGGACCTGCAGCTGACGGCCGTGGGCGGCAGCAACAACGCCACCCGCCTGCTCAACGCCAAGAAGGCCAGCGGCAACGGCGCCGAACTGAACCTGGAAGCCCTGATCACGCCGGACGTGCTGGTCACCTTCGGCGGCTCGCTGAACAACACCAAGATCAAGGACCCGCTGCTGGGCGTGCCGCCGGGCGGCTCGCTGAAGGTCAACGGCCAGTACCCGACCGTGAAGGACGTGCTGCTCAACGGCAATGCCCTCATCGACGGCAACCCGCTGCCCAACGCGCCCAAGTGGACCTACAACCTGACGGCGCGCTGGAGCATCCCGCTGGCCAGCGGCGACGAGGTCTATGTCTACACCGACTGGGCCTACCGCTCCAAGGTCAACTTCTTCCTGTACGAGGCCACCGAGTTCACCGGCAAGGCCCTGACCGAAGGCGGCCTGCGCGCGGGCTACATCTGGGGCAATGGCAAGTACGAGGCCGCCGGCTTCGTGCGCAACATCACCAACCAGATCCGCGTCACCGGCGCCATCGACTTCAACAACCTGACGGGCTTCATCAACGACCCGCGCACCTACGGCGTGCAGTTCAAGGCGCTGTTCTAAGCCTCGCCTCGCTGTCACGACAACGCCGCCTCCGGTGAGGCGGCGTTTTTCATTCAGGCGCGCAACCGCAGCCGCATCGACAGGCCCACCGGCCCCATCGCCAGCTGCAGATGCTCGCGCGGCGCCTGGCCGTCGGGCGTGTCAACGCCGGCGATGTCGAAGTGGCGCAGCAGCGCGGCCATCGCCAGCTTGATCTCCATCAGCGCCAGATAGCGGCCCGGGCAGATGCGCGGCCCGGCGCCGAAGGGCATGGACAGGCGCTTGGCCGCGCCGGCCTGCCTGGCGTCCTGCAGCCAGCGCGAAGGGTCGAAGGCAGACGGGTCGGCCAGGTGCTTTTCGCTGGTGGCGTCGCGGCGCATGACGGCCATGACGATCATGCCGGCCTGCACCAGCACGTCGCCGACCCGCGTGTCGTGCATCGCCTGCATGACGTTCAGCGGCGCGACGGGTCGCAGGCGCATGGTCTCGTGAGCACAGGCCTCGATGTAGTCCAGCCGGCCAAGCTGCTCGATGCCCGGCAGGGCCGCATCGCCCAGCACGCGGTCGACCTCTTCACGCGCCCGGGCCAGCGCCTCGGGGTGGCGCCACAGCAGCCAGATCATCCAGGCCAGCGTGTTGGCCGTCGTGTCCTCGCCGGCCAGCAGCAGGGTCAGCACATTGCCGGCCACCTGCTCGTCGTCGATGCCGCTGCCGGGTTCGTCGGCGGCCACCAGCATGCCTTCGAGCAGGTTGGTCGGTTCCTGAACCAGGGCCGGGTTGGCCGCCATGCGGGCGCGGGACTTGGCGATGAAGCCCTGTACGGCCTCGTTGACCGCCGCCACGCTTCGCGTCAACGCCCTGTCCTCGGCCGAAGGCCACCAGCGCCACAGCGGCAGCGGCGCAAAGATGCGCTTGAACAGCATCGGGAAGATGCGGTTCAGGTGCTGCTGGATGACATCCTCGTCGGACTGCAGCGTGTTGACGTCCTCGCCAAAGGCCAGGCCGGCCACGGCGTCCACCGTGAAGCGCATCAGGTCGGCCTGCAGCACGATGCGCCGGTCTTCGCGCGCGGCATCCTGCCAGCGCCCGACGAGGCGCTCGGCCACGCGCATGAGGAAGGGGTAGTAACGCTTCACATGCACCGGGTCCAGCCCGGCCATGACCATGCGGCGCTGGCGCTTCCAGGCCTCGCCGTTGGAGCCGAACAGGCCGGCGTTCAGGCCCATCTCGCGGCCCACGTCTTCCAGCCGCTGCGTGCGCCGGAAGCCGTCGGGGCGATCGCGCAGTGCGGTGCTGATCAGCTCATGGTCGCCGACGACAACGACACGACGCTTGGCCAGGCGCAGCTTGAAGACCGGCCCGAACTCCTCGCACCAGGCCTCGGCCTGCTGGTGCACCCGCGACGAGTCAATCTGCAGCAGATTGCCGAACACCGGCACGCCGCGCGGGCCAGGCAAATCGTCGAACTGGCGCAGCGCGCCAACGGGAGGGGCGGCGAGGGTGTCCATCGGGGCAGTTTAGGAGGCCCGCCTTGTCTCGACCTCGTTCAGTTTGTGGAGGCTGTCCGACCTCAAATACAGCCGCCGCCCAGCCGCAGGCTCATCCTTCTGGCGAAGAGGGCGACCCCTCATCGTGATTCAGCCATACCGCGGCATCGGGCACTCCCTGCGCTGGCTTGAGGAAATCCACCCACGCGCGCCACCTGTCTATTCACCTCAGCCCGTAAAGATCTTCCCCGGATTGAGGATGCCCAGCGGATCCAGCGCCTGCTTCACCGCCCGCATCAGCGCCACCGCTTCTTCACCGGTCTCGTCTAGCAAGAAGCCCTGCTTGTGCAGCCCGATGCCATGCTCGCCCGTGCAGGTGCCCTCCAGCGCAATTGCCCGCGCCACCATCTGCGCGCTCAGGCGCTCGGCCGTCGCCAGTTCCGCGGGGTCGACCGGGTCCAGCAGATAGGCCATGTGGAAATTGCCGTCGCCGACATGGCCGACGATGAAGTAAGGCAGGCCGGCGGCCTCGACTTCGGCGATGGACGCGTTGATGTTCTCGGCCAGGCGCGAGATGGGCACGCAGGTGTCCGTCGTCACGGCGCGGCAGCCGGGGCGCATCTGCAGGCCCGACAGATAGGCGTGATGGCGGGCGGTCCACAGCCGCGTGCGGGCCTCGGGCGTGGTGGCCCACTCAAACGCTTCGCCGCCATGATCGGCGGCCACTTCCTGCACCACGGCCGCCTGCTCGGCCACGCCGGCCTCGCTGCCGTGGAATTCCATCAGCAGCATGGGCGCCTCTTTCAGGCCCAGCTTGTCGTGCGCATTGACGGCCTTGATGGCATTGGCGTCCAGCAGCTCGCAACGGGCGATGGGCACGCCGATCTGGATGATCTGCATGGCCGTGCGCACGGCCGCGTCGATGCTGGGGAAAAAGCAGACCGCGGCCGACACGGCTTCGGGCAGGGAATGGACCTTGACGGTCAGCTCGGTGATGACGCCCAGCGTCCCTTCGCTGCCGATGAGCAGCCGCGTCAGGTCATAGCCGGCGCTGCTCTTCTTCGCACGGGAACCGCTGCGCACGACCTCGCCGCTGGCCGCAACAAACCGCAGGCCCAGCACGTTCTCGCGCATGGTGCCGTAGCGCACGGCATTCGTGCCGCTGGCGCGCGTGGCCGCCATGCCGCCCAGCGATGCATCCGCGCCCGGATCGATGGGGAAGAACAGGCCTTCGTGCTTGAGCGCGTCGTTCAGCGCCTTGCGCGTGACGCCGGGCTGCACAGTCACCGTCAGGTCTTCGGCGGCGATGCGCAGCACCTGGTTCATGCGCGACACATCCAGGCTGATGCCGCCCTGCACGGCCAGCAGATGGCCTTCCAGCGAGGAGCCGGCGCCATAGGGAATGACGGGCACGCGGTGAGCCGCACACAACGCCACGAGGCGCGCCACCTCGGCCTCGCTCTCGGCAAAGACGACGGCCTGGGGTGGCGGCACGTCGAAGACGGATTCGTCGCGGCCATGCTGCTCGCGCACGGCCAGGGCCGTCGAGCAGCGTTCGGCGAATTCGCTGCGCAGGGCGTCCAGCAGCGCAGCGGGCAGAGCGGGCGTGGGAGCAAAGGATTCGGGCGCGTTCATGGCCAACTCCGGGGATCGAACGTCGATTGTGTTGCAGTGACGCCGCGGTAGTGACAGCATGGGCACACAGCAAACCTGGGAGACCTCGATGGACCCCAACCTGCTCCTGCTCGTGCTCATCGTCGCCGTGGCCCTGATCGCCTTCGGGGCCGTGCGCTTCGACCTGCTGGCCGCGCGCTGGCGCGAGGTCTTCAAGGGCCCGCCGCCGCCTCACGATGCCCCGCCGGCACAGCGCCGGACGGCATCCAGCGGCTTCAGGCCGCACGATGCCCCGGCGCACAAGCCAGCCTTCCACCGCAGCGGGCATCGGCACTGAACGGGGCACTGAGCCCGTCATTTGAGGCAGGATGCGGGTCCGACCACCGACCCGCACTGCCACCATGGGCAACCGACTTTCACAGATCGCCACCCGCACCGGCGACGACGGCACCACCGGCCTGTCCGACGGCAGCCGCGTGCCCAAGACCCATCTGCGCGTGCAGGCGATGGGCGACGTCGACGAGCTGAACTCCAACCTCGGCCTGCTGCTGGCCGAACCCCTCCCCGACGACGTGCGCGACCTGCTCGTCACCATCCAGCACGAGCTCTTCAACCTCGGCGGCGAACTCTCCTGGCCGGGCGGTGCGCTGCTGAAGGATGCCGCCGTACTGCGCCTGGACGAAGCGCTCGAGCACTACAACGAGCATCTGCCGCGCCTCAAGGAATTCATCCTGCCGGCCGGCACGCGCAGCGCGGCCATCGCCCATGTCTGCCGCACCATCGCCCGCCGTGCGGAGCGCGCCGTCATCCAGGTGGCTTCGGCAGAGACCGTGCGCGCCGCTCCGCGCCAGTACCTGAACCGCCTGTCCGACCTGCTCTTTGTGCTGGCCCGCGTGCTGAATCGCGCCAATCTCGACGGCCTGGGCGGCGACGATGTCTATTGGCAGAGTGAGCGCATGAAAAGGCTCGACGCCGCAGAAAACTGAAACGAGGAGGCCCCATGAAGATCACCGGCCAATGCCATTGCGGCAGCGTGCGATTCACGGCGGAGGCGGACCCCGCCAGGGTCTTTGCCTGCCACTGCGCCGACTGCCAGATCATTTCGGGCGGGCCTTTCCGCGCCGTCGTGCCCATCCCCGTCGAGCAAGTCGAGTTGCAAGGCACACCCAAGAACTATGTGAAGGTGGCCGCCAGCGGCAACCGCCGGGCGCAATGCTTCTGCGGCGACTGCGGCACCCAGCTGTTCGCCACCGAGGCGGACACGCCCAAGACGCTGAACATCCGCCTGGGCTGCGTCAACGAACGCGCCCAGCTCAAGCCCGTGCTGCAGGTCTGGCACGACTCGGCCATGCCCTGGCTGCGCGAACTGGACGCCGTGCCGGCCCACACGCGGGGCCGCGACAGCCCGCTCGCCTAAGCCTTGTTCTTGTTGCGGCCGCTCCAGATGCGCCAGGCCAGCCAGGCCCAGCGCAGGCCGCGCCAGAGCTTGCCCCGGCCTTGTTTTCCGGAGGCCGCGAAGAAGGCGGCGCCACCGCCGGCTGCCGCGAGAACGGCAGGACTGGTCAGCAGGTCGCGCCAGCTCAGGATGCGCCGCACCCAGCCGTCGGCGCGCTCTCCAAGGTCGTCGACCGACAGGGCCGCCTGGCCCCGCACCACTTCGGAGGCCAGCAGCAGGTTGGCCTTGCGCTGGGCGCGCAAGGCCGGGTCATCCGGGATGCGGGGGATCATGGCCCGGCCCGGCGGCGCAAGGCATCGGCATCCGCGCGCAGCTCACCGATGCTGGACTGGAAGAGGCTGGCCGGCTGGTCGATCAGCTTCTTGACCTTGAGCACGGCCACCACGGCCGCCACGACCAGCACGGCCGTGCCACCGCCGAGGGCCACCATCCGGTAGGGGGTGTCCCACAACGCCACGGTGACGAGCACCAGCAGCATCAGCAGGCCAAAGCCCGCCAGCAGCGCGCCCAGCACGGCCCACAGCAGCAGGCTGGCAATGCGTTCCTTCTCTTCCTGGGCCTCGATGGCAAACAACTCGAGCCGGATGCGGCCGAGCGTCAGCAACGAGACCCCGAGCCGCCGCAGCGGCGCGGAGACAGGTCCCTTGGCGTCGCTCAAGACCGCGGGCTCAGCGGCGGCCGATCAGGACACCGAGCGCCAGGCCGACAGCGGCTGCGGCACCGATGGCCTGCCAGGGGTTGGCGTGCACATAGTCGTCGGTGGCGGTCGCAGCGTCCTTGGCCCGCTGGATGGCTTCATGCTGGGCGTCCAGCAGCTTTTCCTTGGCACCGGACAAGCGGTCCTGGATGCGGGCGCGCAAGGCCTTGACCTCACCATCCGCCTTGTTCGTCGTGGCCGTCATCAGCGCGTCGATGTCATCCATCACCGCGCGGAAATCAGAGGCCAATTTTTCCTTCGCCTGGGTTGCGTCACTCATCGCTGGCTCCTCGGTCGGGGATCAAACACGGGACGAGCCTAACGCGATTGAATGCCGCGCACATGACGTACCGCAAACGAAGCGCGCTTGTCCTACAAAGCCGCGACAGCCTGCTTCAGCCGAGCCGCGTACGCCTCCTTCAGCGCCGCCGGCGCCACGACCTCAACCTGGCCAGCATGGCGCAGCAGGTCCATCAGCAGCTCGGTGTCGTCCACATAGGGCAGGCGCAGCCGCCAGCGGCCGTCGGCCAGGAATTCGCTCTGCTGGGCCGGATGCCATTCCTCGCGCGACACCCAGGCCGCGGCCTCGGTGCTGAAGACGAGTTCGGCCTCGCGCGGCGTGCCGCCGGCAAAGATGCCATAGCCCTGGTCCAGCTCGGCTTCCAGTTCGGCCAGCGGCACCGGCTTGGCGGCGGTCTCCAGCAGCGTTGCGGCCTCGATGCCATCGAGGGCGAAACGCCGGTAGGCGTCGCTGGCATGGCACCAGGCGTCCAGATACCAGGCGTGGCGGTGGTGCACCAGGCGCTGCGGAGAGACCTCGCGCTCGCTGCCCACGGCGTCGCGCTTCTTGCGGTAGCGGATGGCCAGGCGACGGCGCTTGACGACGGCGCTGCCGACGGTCTCGAAGCTGTCGCTGGCCACGCGCCGGCGCGCCGTGCCGATCAGCCTGACGCGGCGTCTGAGCTCGTCCGCCTCGGCCGCATCGACGCCCAGCATGCCGGTGATCTTGTCGAACATGGGCTGCAGATGGCGGCCGACCACGCCCTGCTCGTCCAGCCCCGCCAGCATCTGCTGCATGGTCAAGAGGGCATGCAGCTCGGCCTCGTTGAACCAGACCCCCGGCAACTCATGCTTGCCGCCGCGCCATTGCTCGCCGAAGCGGTAGCCGTTGTCGGCGGCGTCGTACTCGATGGGCGCGTCCATGCGCTCGCGCAGATAGGCCAGGTCACGCTTGAGCGTCGCCGGCGATACCTCCAGGGCCTCGATCAGCGTCGCGAAGGACACGCAGCCGCGGGCGCGGATCAGCTGCTCGATCTTGTAGAAGCGTTCGGTGCGGTCCATGGGCGTGAGCTGAAAATATTTACAGTGTTTTCGAGGTGGATCATCTCATGAGCCAGCTAGCTCGGAGACTGCTTTCCAAGGCCCGCGAACTTCATCGGCGAGCCCAACGACAGGAGTCAGCCATGCAAGCCGTTCTCAACACCCAGATCGCTACCCGCCCCGCCCTCGTCCAGTTCGACCTGGACATGGACGACGCGCCCGCCAGCATCAGCGCCCACGAGCGCACCGGCCTGGCCCTGGGCCGCGACTACGCCCTGCATGGCGTCACCCCGCCCATCGCCCACCTCTACCCGCAGTCGCCGCTGCAGCGCGGCTGGATGGCCGCCCGCGGCCGCCCGGTGCGCACGCCGGCCAACGCCCAGGTCGAGCGCTGGCTGGACCTGCGCACCCATGCCTGGGCCCGCGGCCGCAGCTTCGAGGACATCCAGCTGACGCCCCATCACCTGGCCCAGCTCGACACCACCCACTGCCCCATCACCCGCGAACTGCTGGACGACGACAGCCGCAGCATCGACCGCGTTCGCGACGACGCCGGCTATGCCGCCGGCAACCTGGCCGTCATGAGCCGCCGCGCCAACCAGGCCAAGGGCCAGCGCGGCCACACCGCCCTGGTCGACATGGCCGCCAGCTGCGCCGCCGGCCCCATCACCCGCATCGGCGGCCTGGCCGAAGCCGAATGGGATCGCCTGGCCGTCCTGGCCAGCTTCGTCACGCCCTTGAGCCATGAGGAGGCCGCCCAGATTCCGCTGCGCGTGTTGCCACCGAATCGCCTGCGCCTCTTCAACCCCATCCAGGCCCTGCAGGCCCTGGTGACCCGCCAGCTCGCGACGCCGGGCTGGAGCGCCCGCCTGAGCCGCCTGGAAGCCCTGCTGCCGACGGATGCGCTGCGCACCGACTTCAACCGCTTCCTGCTGGCCCTGGCGCCGCGCGTGCTGGCCGCGGCCGAGTTGCAGGAGGCTCACCAGATCCGCTGGGCGCTGGAAGACGCCTGGGCGCTGCCCCTGGTGCAAAAGCGCTGGACCCGCTTCGCGCTGCAATTGACGGCCGAGCAGGCCGAGAACCTCGTCGAACGCGCCGCCGCCAAGAAGCTCAGCCCCGTGCACATCCAGCGCCACGACGACGCCACTGACGGCTGGGCCCTGGCTTCGGGCGGCTACGCCGCCTGACCTGGCGGCCTCAAGACAAAAGCGCCCCGCGGGGCGCTTTGCTCACAGCGCGATCGTCTTAGACGAGGGAACGATGCAGGCGGATTTCTTCAACGCGGGCACCGCCGACTTCCGTCGTGCGGGCGCTGCCGAGTTCGCGCTTGAAGCCGGCCAGCTCGAAGAAGCGCAGGGCGCGCTCATTGCGCAGATAGCACCACAGCGTGGCCTTGGTGCAGCCTTCTTCCTGCAGGCCGTCGCGCGTGGCATCCCACAACGCCAGGCCCACGCCCTTGTCCCAGTGGACCGGGTCGGCGAACAGCGCCCAGACCTCGCCGGTCGTGGCGGGCGTGCCCTTGTCGCGCGAGCGGTCGAAACCGGCGAAGCCCATGATCTTGTTGTCGAGATGGGCAACGATGACCTGCGGCTCGCAGAGGTCGATGGCCTCGCGCCAGAAGGCTTGGCGCTTCTGCACCGACATTGCATCCAACGCGGCAGCGGGCAGCAGGGCCTTGTAGGCATCCTGGCTGGAAGCGACATGGATCTCGGCGATGGCCTTGGCATCGCGCAGGGTGGCGGGGCGAACCTGGATCACGGACATGGAACTCTTGAGCAATGGCACGGGACGAAAGGGCGCGATTGTCCTTGCCCAATGCCATAGCGTCAGCTCTTGACAGAAATTTTTCCTGCGCTCAGGCAGTCATTCTTTGCGCTTTCACATGCTCAACGAGACCGCGCCTGAGCCAGCGCAGTGGCGTCCTCTGCAGCTGCTGCATCAGCGCATGGTCGACGGCTGCGTCGCCGAGGTCAAGCGCAAAGCGCCGCGCGACCTCTTGCTGAACCTTCAGTAACAACTCCGCCGTCACGCGTGCATCGGCCATCGCGCGGTGGGCCCGGCCCGTGAAGCTCAGGCCGTGGAACTGCGTCATCGCGCCCAGGCCATGGCTCCTGGCCTCGGGCCAGAGGCGGCGCGACAGCAGCACGGTGCAGGCGAATTCATGCGCCGGGTCCCGCGCCACACCAGCTCTTTCCATCTCGGCCTGCCAGAAGCCCCGGTCGAAGGAAGCGTTATGCGCCATCAGCGGGCAACCCGCCGTGAAGCGGGCCAGCTCGCGCATGACGTCAGTCGAATCCGGCGCGCCGGCCAGCATCTCGTTCGTGATGCCGGTCAGGGCCTGGATCTGCGGCGGCACCCAGGCGCCGCTGTTCATCAGGCTGCTCCAGACGTCCACGACCTCGCCGCCTCGCACCAGCACGGCCGCGATCTCGGTGGCCCGGCCTCCCGTGGTCGGCGCGAGGCCGGTCGTCTCGAAGTCGATGACGGCGATGGTTTCCATCAGCAACCCCTCCTCAAGACTGCTTGGGCGGGTGCTTGATGGCGTTCATCGCCAGCTTGCGCTCGACGGCGGCATCCAGGTCGACACCGCCGTGATCGGCGATCTGCACCAGATACAGCAGCACGTCCGACAGCTCCTCGCCAAGATGGCGGCGCTGGTCTTCGTCGAGCTTGAGGGACTGCTCGGGCGTCAGCCACTGGAAGATCTCCAGCAGCTCGGCGGCCTCCACCGTCATGGCCATCGCAAGGTTCTTGGGGGTCTGGTAGGGCTGCCAGTCGCGTTCGTCGGCAAAGCGGCGCAGGCGCTGCTGCAGGGCGGTGATGTCCATGGATGGTGGAAGGTTCGGTCGCCCTGAGGCTGGGCGCGCAGCGGAAGTACAGGTCGCGGAAGTTGTCCGATGTATTCCAAACTGTATTCAAGATTTCAAAGTGGTCGTGGTAGTAGAGGGCCGTCCAGCCTGTGGACAAGGGAAAAAAATCCTTAGGGCACAAGCGCTTGGATGTCGCACAAGCCTGTGCGCCACCCCCCGGACGAGTGGACCCGCGATTGGGAACAACTTCGCCGGCGGCCCTCGGCCTGTGGATATCTGCTGTGTTGTCCCAGCGCCGTCCACAGACTTGCCCAGACCTGCCCTTCCCCAAGCCTTCAGCGTTGTTTCTTTACTCGTACCAAGGGGAAAAACGAACGACCGTTCTAAAAAGCTGCAGATAGAGTTGCGCTCCCGATTTGAATGCGCCGTGCTGTAGCGGTGTCGCCTAGGAGACAACAATGAAACCCTTCCTCACCCGGATCGCTGCCGCCTCGGTGGCGCTGTTGGGCAGCATGCTGGTGGCCGGCTGTGGCGGTGGCGGCGCTACGGCCGACACGACGCCCAAGGTCTCCCTGACCTCGGTCAAGGTCTTCGGCGACAGCATCCAGGACAGCGGCACCTTCGGCTACAAGTTCACCGTCCAGAGCCCGGACAACCTCATCTACGTCGAGCGCATCGCGGCCAACTATGGCCAGACGCTGTGCAACTTCTTCGTCTTCACCGGCACCACCTTCGCGGCCAACACGGCCAAGACGGGTTGCACCAACTTCTCCATCGGCGGCGGCCGCATCACCTACACGGGCGCGGGCGGCGCTGCCAATCCGCTGAACGTCGGCACGCAAATGGCCACCTATGCCGCGGCCGGCAGCTACACGGCCAGCGACCTGGTCATCATCGACGGTGGTGGCAATGACGCGGCCGACCTGGTCGGTGCCTACCTGACCATCCCCAAGGACGGTGCCAAGACCTATTCGGCCCTGCTCGGCACCCTGCTGACCCCGGCCCAGATCGGCGCAGCCCTGCAAGGCGGCGCGACGACGACGGCGCAGATCGGCGGCGCCTACATGACGGCCCTGGCCGACAAGTTCTACGCCCAGATCAAGGCCAGCGTGCTCGACAAGGGCGCGACCCACGTCGTGGTCATGAACATGCCCGACGTGAGCTTCACGCCGCGCTTCCAGATGGTGCTGGACAGCATCGCCGCGGCGAGCGGCGGCGGCACGGCGGGCGCCACGGCGCGCGCGCAGTCGCAAGCCGTGTTCCAGGGCTGGATGACGGCCTTCAACGCCGAGCTGGCCGCCAAGTTCGCCGGCAATGACAACGTCATCGTCGTCGACTTCTACAAGGCCTTCCAGGACCAGGTCTCGACGCCGGCCCAGTTCGGCCTGAGCAATGTCAAGACGCCGGCCTGCCCCATCGTCGGTGTCGGCAGCGATGGCCTGCCGACCTACAACTTCCCGGCTTGCACGGCCGCGGCCCTGTCCGCTGCGCCGCCCGCCGGTGTCAGCGGGGGTGCCGACTGGTGGAAGAGCTATGCCTTCTCCGACAGCTTCCATCCGACGCCCTATGGCCACCAGCTGACCCAGCAACTCATCGCCAAGTCCCTGGCCACCAAGGGCTGGCTGTAAAGCGCGCCTCGACACGGAGACAACCCATGAAAACCAAGTTCCTCCTCGGTGCCGCGGCTGCCCTCATCGCCAGCGGCAGTGCCTTCGCTCAATCGGCTGGCAGCATCGTCGTCTACGGCGGCGCCGCCCAGATCACCCCCCATGTCGAGAGCGGTGACCTGACCGCCCCCAGCCTGGCCGGTACCAAGGTCGACGTGAAGAAGGCTTCGTCCTTCGTCGGCGGCGTGACCTACTACTGGACCGACAACATCAGCATCGATCTGCCGATCGCGCTGCCGTTCAAGCACGATGTCGTCGGCGCCGGTGCCATCGAAGGCGTGGGCAAGCTCGGCACCGTCAAGTCGCTGCCGATGACGCTGCTGGCTCAGTACCGCTTCGGGGACGCCAACAGCACGTTCCGCCCCTTCGTCGGCGCGGGCGTCACCTACGGCTACTTCTTCAAGCCCAAGGCCACCGCCGTGCTGTCCGGCATCACCGGCGGCACGCCCAGCAACCCGACGACGCTGTCCATGAAGAGCCGCTTCGGCACGACGATGGAAGCGGGCGGTGCCTTCAACATCACCAAGGACTGGTCCGCCAGCCTGTCGGTCACCAAGACATTCATCAAGACGACGGGCAGCCTGTCCACGGGCCAGACCATCGAGACGACGCTGGACCCGGTGTCGATCAAGTTCGGCATCGGTTACCGCTTCTGATCGGGCTTTGGCCTGACAGTGAAAGGGGAGTCTGCGGGCTCCCTTTTTTCTGCCCGGCTGTCAGGTTCCGGCGGGTCACGGCGACCGAAGTCGCATGAAGTTGTTGACCCTGCTGTTCGTGCTGGCCATGCCTGCCCTCGCTTTCGCCCAGACCTGCCCCATTGCCGCCACCGTGCAAAGCGGTGCGATCGTGCCGCGCCTCGTCGAGCTCTACACCTCGGAGGGCTGCTCCTCCTGCCCGCCGGCCGAGCGCTGGCTGAACGGGCTCAAGGGCCAGGCCGGCGTCATCTCCCTGGCCTTCCATGTGGACTACTGGAACGGCTTGGGCTGGCCGGACCGTTTCTCCAGCGCGGCCTACACCGAGAGGCAGAAGCAGGGCGTGGGCGTCAATGGCTCGCGCTATGCCTACACGCCGCAGCTCGTCGTCAACGGCAGGGACTGGCGCGGGGCTTCGCTGCCCGCGGCCGGCACCGAGACGGCGCGCGTGCGCCTGGCCTGGAGCCGCCAAGGCAGCGGTGAACTGAAGCTCAGCGCCGAGGCCCTGGCCGGCGCGCCCTCGCGCATCCAGCTCTGGTGGGCGCGCGTCGAGGACGGCCACCAGACCCGCGTCCGCGCCGGCGAAAACCGCGGCGAGACGCTCAACCACGACAGCGTCGTGCGGGAGTACATGCGGCTGCCGGTGTGGGAGGGTGGAGGTCGAAAGGACTGGTCAGTCCCGGTCACAGCCGGCGAATCCGGCCATCCGAGCCGCTGGATCGCCGTGGCGGTCGACGTTCGCGATGGTGGCGTCTTGCAGGCGGTGCAGATGGGTTGTTGAACGGCGTCCTACCATGGGGTCTGCCCCGTCGGGCATGGGAGCAGGCAATGAATCCGATCGAACCCGTGCAGCGCCAACTCGAGGCCTACAACGCCCGTGACATCGAGCGTTTCGCGGCCGAGTACGCGCAGGACGTCCAGGTCTTTGTGGCACCCGCGGCAGAGCCGCTTCTGTCAGGCAAACCGGCGTTCACTGCGCACTACGCAAAGAACCGCTTCACATTGCCCGAGCTGCATGCGCGGGTGGTCAACCGCATGGTGTCCGGCGACATCGTCGTGGATCACGAGCAGGTCACGGGCCTTCGGGAAGGGGTGGTCGAGGCCATTGCCGTGTACAAGGTGAAGGACGGGCTGATCCAGACGGTCTGGTTCTTCTAGCGGGGTGCGGCGCGCAGGTTTCAATCGTTTCCGGGCCGCATAACAAATGCAGCCCAAGGCTCACCCGGCTGCAGCCGCATTGAAACCTGGCGTTTGCAGACTGAGGGCATTCCAACAGCCTTCGGATGCCTGCCATGCAACTCGCCACCACGTCGACCGCCTTCCGCCCCAGCAACCGCTTCAACGCCCAGGTCGAGGAACTGCACCGCCTGGCGCGGGCCGTCGAAGCCCGCAGCCCGAGTGCGCGCGCCGGCCTGCAGCAATGGCTGGATGGCCTGCAGCAATCCGACGACCCACGCCATGTCGGCCTCTATGTGTTCGGCGCCGCGCTGGCGCAGCGCCTGGACGGACGCACGGCCACCCAGGCCAATCTCTATCTGCGGCGCTACGACAGGACCCAGATCGAGCTGTTCAACCTGCTGGGCCGCGCCCTGCCCTTCGTCGGCCTCGCCACGACGGTCTGCAACCAGGCCATTGCCCAGGCCTGCCGTGGCATGCGCAGTGCCGTGCTGATCGACGTTGGCATCGGCACCGGCCGGCAACTGCTGCAATTGCTGCCGACGCTTGCCGCCCAAGGCTTGCGCGAGCTGACCGTCATCGGCATTGAGCCGGCCGAGGTCGCGCTGCAGATGGCGCACGCACAACTGCAGCAGGCCGGTCGCGAACTCGGTCTGGCGATGCGCATGCTGCCGGTGCTGGGCAGCGTCGAAACTCTGGAAGAAGGGGCCTGGGCGCTGATCCGTGCGGCCTGTGCCGGCGCCTCGCCCATCGTCAACGCCAGCTTCGCACTCCACCACATCGACGACGACGACCAGGGCCGCGACCAGCGCCAATGCGTGCTGCAGCGCCTGCACGAGCTCGACCCCGCGCTGCTGGTGCTGGCCGAGCCCGACGTCGACCACCTGGAGACGGCCCTCTACCCGCGCTTTCGCAACTGCTTCGCGCATTTCAGTGCCGTCTTCGACACACTGGACCATCTGGACCTGGCGCAGGCCGATCGCGACGCCCTCAAGGTCGGCTTCTTCGGCCGCGAGATCGCCGACATCCTCGGCCAGGCCGAGGGTCATCGCAGCGAACGCCACGAGTCCGCCTCGCAATGGCTGCGTCGCCTCGCCGATGCCGGCTTCGATGTGAGCATCGACGAGGCCGCTGCGGCTGTTGGCACGACCCGGGGGCCGGTGCGTCTGCGCCGTCGCACCTATCACTGCTCGTTGGAGGCGGGCGGCGAGCCGGTGGTGGCCCTGTTCTGCGCGCGGCCGCAGCGTGCATTGCACTGAGCGGCACCGGCTGTTGCCGCGGGTAAGAATGAGGTCCTCATGCCCGTTTCAGAAGGAACAGCCTTTCATGAACTTCTCGCTACAAGGGGTGCTCGTCGTGCTGTTGCTGGCCGTCTGGCCGGCCATGCTGGCCTGGAAGGCCAGGAAGAGGCTGGCCATCGTCCAACTGGTCATCTCTGGCCTGGTGGCGGTGCCCAGCGTGCTCGCCACACGGGCCCTGTCGCGTGCGACAGAGGCCGGTGGCTACGAGGCTTACTTGTTTCTTGCGATGCTCGTCTTGGTCGGCGCCGTGGCGGTCTTCACCACGGTCTACTTCGTCACCGCCCTGCTGTTGAGGGTGTTCGGCGGCGCCGTCGAGCAAGGCTGATCAGGCGATGCCCACCACCTTGTGCATCTGCACCGACAGCCGCCATTGCGGATGGGCCATGCAATAGGCCACGGCTGCCTTGGTGTGCTCGCGCTGCAGCACCGAGTCCATGGGCTGCAGGAAGAAGTTCTGGAAGTCCAGCTGCGCGAACCGCTCCGGCTGGGCCAGCGGTTGCGGGTAGACCAGCTTGAGCTCATGGCCCGAGGTCAGCACCAGGGGCGCATCGGCCTTGGGGCTGACGCAGATCCAGTCCAGCCCGGGCGGCGCCGGCTGGGTGCCATTGGTCTCGACGGCGACCTCGAAGCCGCGGGCGTGCAGGGCGTCGATCAGCGGCGTGTCCAGCTGCAGCAGAGGCTCCCCGCCGGTGCAGACCACATACGGTTTTCCTCCGCCGGGCCACTGCTTCGCAATCGCATCGGCCAAGTCATCCGCCGTCGCGAACTTGCCGCCGCCCACGCCGTCGGTGCCGACGAAATCCGTGTCGCAGAAAGTGCAGACCGCCGTCGCGCGGTCCTGCTCGCGGCCGGTCCAGAGGTTGCAGCCGGCAAAGCGGCAGAACACGGCCGCGCGGCCGGCCTGGGCGCCCTCGCCCTGCAGTGTGAAAAAGAGTTCCTTGACCGAGTACGTCATACGGGAATCAGTTCTTCAGAGTCAGCCCGGCTGACGATGGCACCCGAACCGCGCGTCTCGTACAGGTCCACGCGGTCGATCTGCGGCAGCACGCCGCCGCCTTCGCGCAGCACCCAGGCGGCGATCGAAGCGGCATCCCCGTCGGGCAGATTGGCGATCTCGAACAAGGGGTGGTGGTCCAGCCGCTTGAAGAGGGGGTTGAACAGCGTCTTCACATCGCCGAAGTCCACCGTCCAGCCCATCACCTGGTCCAGCGGCGCGGCCAGGTGCAGGCGCAAGGTGAAGGTGTGGCCGTGGATGCCGGCCAGAGGATGGCCGCCGGGCGCCTGCTTCATGCGAACGGCACTGTCCAGCGTCATTTCCTTCCAGATGCGGTAGCTGCTGCCATTGAAGTTGGCGCCGCTGGAGCCGGTCTCGTAGACGGTCACCCAGGAGAGCTCGGGCAGTTCGGGCTTGAGGCGCTGCCACAGCCAGGCCGAGATGTTCTCGCTGGTCGGGTTCTCCAGACCGGCGATGTCGTTCAGGCATCGGTAGTTCAGCTCGAAGTGAATCGGCGCCCAGACCTCGTCGAGGTGGTCGTAGTCGATGGACAGGTCGCGCTCGCCCAGGTCCGCGTTGGCATGCAGGATGACCTCGAAGCCATGGCCGTGCATGCGCCCGCATTGGTGGCCGGCCGGCACGTTGGGCAACTGGTGGGCGGCCTGGAAGCGATAGCGACGCCAGACATGGGCATGGCCGGCGTTGTCCAGGTCCACGCCGCTGTGCGTGGTGCTCTGCACGCCGACCTGCACGATGCCGGGCACTTGCAGGCGCTGGCGCACCCAGCGGGCCAGGTTCTCGTCGGTGGGTTCGGCCAGGTGGTCGTTCAGCAGGGCATGGTCCAGCGGTGCGACGGTGTCGGCCATGCGCGCGCGCAGCGCCTCGACCTCGCCGCCGGGGAAAGCCGCCCAGCTCGCCGGCAGTGCCGTGCGGACGGTGGCGAAATAGCTGTGGCCATGCAGGCCATGGCTGCGATGCGAGGCGGGCAGGGCGGGGATGCGGCAGGCCGACTCGAAGCCGGCTGAGGCACAGTGCAACACGGAAACTGACATGCCCCGATTGTCGCGCGCCGACTTTTGACCCTGCTTGACTTGAAGTGGGCTTGAGCTTTTAGCCTCGCTGAAACAACTGCCCCCACGCTCGCGCCGCGAGCTGCCCCCCGAGGGGGCGCTCAGTGGCTTCGGGCGGCCGGGCGCCACTGACATGAACCTCGCCGACCCCGTGACCGACACCGCGCCCGCCGAATCCCAAAGCCTTTTCGCCCCAGGCCGCAGCGCCGCCTGCGTGGGTGCCATTGCGCTGATCTCCATGCTGGCCTTCGAGTCCATTGCCGTTGCCACCGCCATGCCGGCCGTGGCCGAGGCGCTGAACGGCCTGCCCTATTACGCCCTGGCCTTCGGCGCGACGCTGGCGACCTCGGTGCTGGGCATGACGGCGGCCGGCCAGCTTTGCGACAAGCGCGGCCCCTACCGCGCGGCCCTGGCCGGCCTGGCGGCCTTCCTCGCGGGCCTGCTGCTGGCCGGCTTCGCGCCGTCCATGCCGGTGCTGGTGCTGGGCCGCGCCCTGCAGGGCCTGGGCAGCGGCGTGCTTGGGGTGACCCTGTATGTCGGCGTCGGCCAGGTCGTGCCGCCGCCGCTGCATCCCAAGATGTTCGCGATGTTCGCCGGCGCCTGGGTCGTGCCCGGCCTGGTCGGGCCGGCACTGGCGTCCTTCCTCGTGCAGTTCCTGAGCTGGCGCTCTGTCTTCCTGGCCGTGGCGGCCGCGGTGCCGGTGGCGGCGGCCCTGGTGCTGCCGGCCCTCAAGCGCGTGGGCACGGGCACGGGCGAGGAGTTGCGCTGGGGGGCGATGCGCTGGGCCCTGCTCGCCAGCGTCGGGGCCTTGACCTTGCACAGCGCCAGCCAGCAGACCGGCAGCGCCGCGGCCCTGCTGTTTGGCGCCGGCCTGGTGGTGGCCGGCATTGCCGCCCGCCTGCTGCTGCCCGCCGGCACGCTGCGGGCGGCGCGGGGCCTGCCGACCGTCATCCTGCTGCGCGGCCTCATCGCCGCCACCTTCGCCAGCGCGGAAGCCTTCCTGCCGCTGCTGCTGACCCAGCATTTCGGCTGGAGCCTGACCCAGGCCGGCATGGCGCTCAGCGCCGGCGCGGTGACCTGGAGCATAGGCAGCGCCCTGCAGGCTCGCGTGCACCGGCCCGAGTCGCGGCGCCTGCTGCTGCCCGGCGGCTTCGGCCTGACCGTGCTCGGCCTTGTCATCGTCATCACGCCGGTCCTGTTCGACCTGCCGTCGGCGCTGGTCTTTGCGGGTTGGACGGTGGTTGGCCTGGGCATCGGCCTGTCCTTCCCCATCCTGTCGGTGCTGCTGCTGAAGCTGTCGCCGCCCTCCAGCCAAGGCAGCAACACCTCGTCCCTGCAGCTCAGCGACGCCCTGGCCAGCAGCGCCGCCCTGGCCCTGGCTGGCCTGCTCTTCGACCCGGTGACGCGCCAGGTCTTGCCGGTGCTGTTGCTGGCCCTGGGCCTGGTGACGGCGGCTGCGCTGATCAGCCCACGGGCCCAACCCACGACGAGATGAAAACGCTTTCTCGGTGGTGGCACACTGCGCCGTCTTCCCCGGGAGAGGTGCATGGGTTTCGTGACGACGCGCAACATGGCCAAGGACTACGACGTCATCGTCGTCGGCTCGGGCGCCGGCGGGGGCCAGACGGCCTACACGCTGGCCCTCGAAGGCGTGAAGGTGCTGATGCTGGAGGCCGGCCGCCACTACGACTTCCGCACCGAGACGCCGATGTTCCAGACCAGCGCCGACGCACCGCTGCGCGGTGCCGGCACACCGGACAAGCCCTTCGGCTTCTACGACGCGACGGTGGACGGCGGCTGGCAGGTGCCGGGCGAGCCCTACACGCAAGCTTCGGCTGACCCGCAGCAGCGCTTCGACTGGTGGCGGGCCCGCATGCTGGGCGGCCGTACCAATCACTGGGGCCGCATCTCGCTGCGCAACGGCCCCTACGACTTCAAGCCCCACAGCCGCGATGGCCTGGGCTTCGACTGGCCCATCGCCTACGAGGATGTCGCGCCCTACTACGACAAGGTCGAGATGCTGGTCGGCATCTACGGCAGCAAGGAGGGCTTGGAGAACACGCCTGACTCGCCCGACGGCTGCCTGCTGCCGGCGCCGGCCATGCGTGTCGGCGAGCGCCTCATCAAGAAGCATGCGGCGACCCTGGGCGTGCCCGTCGTGCCCATCCACCGCGCGGTGCTGACCAGGAAGCTCGACGACGCCCGCATCCCCGCCCTGCTGCATCCCGGCAACCCGCGCGCCCAAGGCCTGGTGGCCCAGGCCATGCGTGACCGTGCCGCCTGCTTCTGGGCCACGCCCTGTGGCCGCGGCTGCAGCATCGGCGCCACCTACCAGAGCCCGGCCGTGCATCTGCCG
Source organism: Roseateles sp. FW305-36 (assembly GCF_058787015.1). Taxonomy (NCBI): domain Bacteria; kingdom Pseudomonadati; phylum Pseudomonadota; class Betaproteobacteria; order Burkholderiales; family Sphaerotilaceae; genus Roseateles; species Roseateles sp. FW305-36. The sequence goes on from NZ_JBYSZK010000002.1 coordinate 138,631, forward strand.
CCGGCCCTGGCCAGCGGCAACCTCGACGTGCTCTGCGACGCCATGGTCTACGAGGTGACGACGAAAGACGGCAAGGCCCGCGGCGTGCGCTTCGTCGACCGCAAGACCGGCAAGCACATCGAGGCCAAGGCCCGCGCCGTCGTGCTGGCGGCCAGCGCCTGTGAGTCGGTGCGCATCCTGCTGAACAGCAAGCCCGGCGGCCTGGCCAACTCCAGTGGCAAGCTGGGCCACTACATCATGGACACGGTGGGCAGCGACCTGTCCGGCCAGGTTCCCGGCCTCGAGTCCCTGCCCGACCACAACGAGGACGGCGCCGGCGGCGGCCATGCCTATGCGCCCTGGTGGCTCTACCAGCAGCAGGGCCGCGACTGGGCGAACAAGCTGGGCTTTCCGCGCGGCTATCACATCGAGATCAGCACCGGCAAACGCATGCCCACCTCGGGCACCGGCGCGGGCCTGGACTGGCTGACGCAAGGCAGCTACGGCGCCAGGTTCAAGCAGGACGTGAGGCGCCTCTACGGCAGCTTCGTCTACTTCTCGGGCCGCGGCGAGATGATCCCCAACGAGCAGTCCTTCTGCGAGATCGACCCGACCGTGAAGGACCGCTTCGGCATCCCGGTGCTGCGCTTTCACTGGCAGTGGGCCGAGCACGAGACCCGGCAGGCCGCTCACATGCAGAAGACCTTCGCCGACATCGTCACCGCGATGGGCGGCCGCGTGCAGGGCGGACCCGAGCTGGACGGCGCCAAGGCCATCGCGCCGGGCGGCTCCATCATCCACGAGGTCGGCGGCACCATCATGGGCGCCGATGCGCGCACCTCGGTCACCAACCGCTGGGGCCAGACCTGGGACGTGCCCAACCTCTTCCTGTCCGACGGCGCGCCCTTCGCGTCCAACGCCGACAAGAACCCCACGCTGACCATCATGGCCCTGGCCTGGCGCCAGGCCGACCACATCGCCGAACGCTTCCGCCGCAAGGAGCTCTGAACATGGACCGCAGACAGACATTGCAATGGATGCTGGCGGCCAGCGCGGCCCTGGGCGCCGAGGTGTCCGCCGGCGCCACGCCAGCCAAGCGTTCGGGCGGCAAGGCTGGCAAGGGCTATGGCACCGACCCCAAGCTGACGCCCAGCTACCGCAGCGGCGAGCTGTGGCCGCTGACCTTCACGCCTGAGCAGTCGCGCACGGCCCAGGCCTTGTGCGGCCTCATCATCCCGGCCGACGAGCGCTCGCCCAGCGCCGCCCAGCTCAAGGTCCATCTCTTCATCGACGAGTGGATCAGCGCGCCCTACCCCGACCAGGTCAGGGACAAGGACGTCATCGTCCCCGGCCTGGCCTGGCTGGATGCCGAAAGTCGTTCGCGCTTCCACAAGCCGTTTGCCGAACTGGATGTCGCCCAGCAATCGCAGATCGCCGACGACATCTGCCTGGCCGCCAAGGCCAGGCCGGAACATGCCGCTGCCGCGCGCTTCTTCAGGCGCTTTCGCGACCTGACGGCGGGCGGCTTCTATACGACGCCCGAGGGCAGCAATGACCTCGGCTTCGTCGGCAACGTGCCCTCCGTCAGCTTCGACGGCCCGCCCCTCAAAGTCCTGCAAATTGTCGGAGTCTCCTGATGCGCCAAGTCACCGCAATCGCTGCCAGCCTCGCACTTGCCACGGCTGCTCATGCTGCCGATATGAACCTCAACGCCCTGACCGCCGAGGAGACGGCGGCCGGCTGGAAGCTGCTCTTCGACGGCAAGACCCTGGACCACTGGCGCGCCAGCGATGCGCCGGGGTCTTTCAGCGTCAAGGACGGCGCCATCGTCGTGCAGGGGCCGCGCTCGCATCTGTTCTATGTCGGCCCGGTGCAGCAGCACGACTTCAAGAATTTCGAGTTCAAGGCCGACGTGATGACCTTCCCCAAGGCCAACTCGGGCGTCTACTTCCACACGAGGTGGCAGGAGGTTGGCTGGCCCAACCTGGGCTACGAGGTGCAGGTCAACAACTCCCACAGCGACCCCAGCCGCACCGGCGGCCTGTGGGGTGTGCAGGACTTTCCCAAGGTCATCGCCCCCGACGGCCAGTGGTTCACGCTGACCATTCGCGTCGACGGCAAGCATGTCACCACCTTCGTCGGCAACGAGAAGACGGCCGACTACACCGAGGAGTCGCCCCTCGTGCGCAAGAAGGGTCTGGAGCAGCGGTATCTCGCCAGCGGCACCTTCGCCCTGCAGGGCCACGACCCCGAGAGCACGGTGCACTTTCGGAACATCAAGGTCAGGGTCCTGCCCTGATCTCGGCGCGACCTTAGGCGGGGGCAAGCCTTTCCATGCGTCTACGCCTCGGCCCGCCTCCGGACTCGCTGACCGCTGCCGAACTGGCGAGCGGCCAGTGGCAGCGCCTGCGCATGCTGCCCATGTGGGCATTCCAGCTGGCGGCCTATCCGATAGGCATCGCCCTCGCGTTGCTGCTGTTTGTGTGCTGGATCGTCCTGACGCCGGCCTTCGAGATCGCTTTTGCGGAGCCTGAACTCGTGCTGCCGGTCGTCATCACCACGGTCGTGATGGGACCGCTGTTGCAGATCGCGGCGCATCCACCAGCCGGGCGCTACCGGCTATCCACGCTGGGCTTCTGGCCGTCGAGGCTGCTGCTGTACACGGGCTACTCCGACAAGCTGGGCAGATCGCACTATCTGGCCGTGCTCGTCCTGCCATTCCTGCTGATGGCCTTGGGGCCACTGCTGTTTGTCTTGAGCACCGGCCTCCAGTCGGGATGGCTGGTTTTCGTCTCCTGCCTCAGCGCTGCGACCTTCGGCGTGAACCTCGTGCTGGCCCTGGTTGCCGCATGGCAACTGCCCGCCAACGCGCAGGTGGGCGGCATGGGATTCCAGTCCTATTGGCGTTCGGCTGAATAGCGGTCGCGATCAGCCCTTGCCGAAGATGTCCGGGAAAGGCGCGGGCTCGGTTGCCTGCCATTCCACCTGGGTTGGCGCGAAGTCCATGCGCGGCTCGACATCCACCTTGCGGGCCACCAGTCGGGCGCATTGGCGCAGGCAGGCCAGGGCGCTCTGCTGCAGGTCGGGCTGGGCCTCGGCGCTGAAGCAGCAGACCGTGCCGTAGACGCGGCCGTCGGGCAGGACGACCGGCGTGCTCAGGTGGGCGCCGACGGGGATGCCGGGGTCGAACAACTCGCCGCGCTGCACCAGCACGCGGGCGTCCGGCACCAGCTCGGGCATGCGGCCCGAGACCACCTGCTGGCAATAGCTCTCTTCCAGCGGCGCCGCGTCGCCGATGTGCAGGCCGATGGCCTCACCGCCGTCGACGAAGCGAAATACGCGCTCGCCATCGACGAATTCGGACACGAAGACGACGTCCATCTGCAGCTGCTTGCGCAGCATCAGCAGCACGTCGGTGATCTGCCGGTCCAGGGCGGCGTCATGGCTGTCGGCGGTGGCGACCAGCAGTTCCGAAATCTTGACGTCCAGCGCCTGCTGATCCATCGGGTCCAGATACGACATGCGAGCGACTCCAACGGGGAAGTGACGCCATCATCCTCGCTGAGCCCGTCGTCAGTCGAGTAACCGACGGTGCTGTCGGGTGATTTCATGCACAGCCGTGCGCACCGGATCAGGCGCTTGGCGGTGCTCGCAGGTCGGAAGCGCGGCGCCCACGTCGGCTGGCGGCGCGGCGCAGATGCACCAAGGACTCCACGCGCTTGAGCAGCTCGCGGTCGTTCCAGGGCTTCTTGAAGATGCCGTAGACGCCTTCGATCTGGCCGACGCGCCCATGCAGCTCGTCGTGGCCGGTGATGGCGATGACAGGCAGGTCCTCGGTCGTCAGGCTGCCATGGACGTCGGCAATCAGCTCGAAACCGTCCTTGTTGGGCATCTCGAGGTCGGTGATCAGTACCGCGATCTCGGGTTTCTCGTCCAGCTGGGCCATGGCCTCGTTGCCGTCGTTGACCTGCACGACCGTGAAGCCGGCGCCTTCCAGCAGGCGCTTCAGCTTGGTGCGCACGACGGCGGAGTCGTCGGCGACCAGCACGATGGGCGGGCCCTCGGGCACCACGGGCGCGGGCGGCGCCGGGGGTTGCATGGGCGTGGGCGCCGTGACGAAGGCGCTGGCCATGGTCGGGCCGGGGCCGGCGTTCGGGCTGATGGGCAGCGGCGGTAGCACCACCGGCGCATTAGCGTGGTGCCCCCCGGCGGGCGGGCGCGGCGGCGGCGTGTACTCGCGCGGCGGACGGTAGTCGTCACGCTTGAAGGCGGCGATGAGCACGATGATGGCGAGGGGTATTGCGATCAATACCGGCATCAAGTAGGCGCCCAGCAACTCCTGCAGCTCGTGAAACATCGACTCCATCCCCGGGGTGTAACAGCGGGCAGCCTAACATCCGCCACGAGGACACACCACTGAGGAAAGCCGGCATTTCTCGATGAATGCCGAAGGTTTGTGGTTCTTTCGGGCCGAGCGTCGGGCCGCTCCCTGGCCGGCCCGCGCTGGCGATGTGCTTGCGGCTCGATGCCGCAAGCATCGCCGTCCCGTCGGGTGACCGGTCAAGCCAGTCCTTGGACGAGAGGCTTCAGGAAGTCAGAACGTCAGGATGAAGCAGGCGCCGCCGCCTGGTCGCTTGGCGTGGCGCACCGTGCCGCCTAGGCCATGCACCAGCTGGCGCACGACGGCCAGGCCAACGCCGCTGCCGCCCTCGCGGGTTGTGAAGAAGGGCGTGAAGATGCGGTTCTCCAGCCCCGGCGCCACGCCCGGACCGTTGTCGGCCACGGTCAGGCGCAGCCGCGCGCCGCGGCTCAGCGCGACCTCGATGCCGAGGCTGGGCGAAGGCCGTCCGGCGCAGGCCTGCAGGGCGTTCTGCGCCAGGTTGATCAGCACCTGCTCCAGCTGGGCCGCGTCGGTGCGCAGGGCCAGGGTCGCGGGCTCGACGCTGACGGCCACGCGGCCGCCCACCGCCTCCCAGGCGGGGGCGACGAGGTGTTGCACGGCCTGCAGCAGCGGCAGCAGCGGCGTGTCGGCCAGGGTGGGTGCCGGCGGCTGGCTGACGCTGCGATAGCGCTCGACGAAACCCTGCAGATGCGAAGCCCGTCGCGCCATCGCCGCCAGGGCCGCCTGCAGCTCCTCGTGCTCGCCGGCCTCCAGCAGGGCCGGCGCGCTGGCGGCCAGCGAGGCGATCGGCGTCAGCGAATTCATGATCTCGTGGGTCAGTACCTGCACCAGCTGTCGCCAGGCGGCCAGGGCCTCGGTCTCCAGCTCCGACTCGATGGGCGCCAGGGCCGCGAGACGCCAGGCCTCGCCCTGCACGGTCAGGGCCGACACGGCCAGCACGGCGCGCTCCTGGCCGTGCTCGGTGGGCAGGGTGACGACGCGGCGGCCGGGGTCGGCGTCCAGCAGCGAAATCAGGCTGGCGGGCTCGACGGCGCGGCCGGGTGCGATGAGGCGGCGGGCGGCGGCATTCAGGGCCAGCGGCGGTTTGCCCGCGGTGAGGCGCCACAGGGCCAGTGGGGCGTGTTCGAGTGCCGCGTCCAGATCGGGCCGCGGTGGCGGCGGCGGGTCGGGGGGGAGGGGGGCCGGCTTGTGGGCAAGACGGCTCAGGGCCGTCCAACCGAGGACCGCGGCAATCAGGCCGACCAGCACGCAGGCCACCAGCAGCCGCGGGGATTGCAGCGTTGCCACCGTGCCCGCCGCGCTGGCGGCCAGCAGGAGCGCAGCGAGAGCGATGCGGACGCGATCAGAGCCCATGCTTCTCCAGCCGTCGGTACAGCGCCGCGCGGCTGACCCCCAGCAGCTTGGCTGCCTGGCTGATATTGCCGTCAGCCTGGGCCAGCGCTGCCTGCACCGCCTCGCGTTCGCGCTGAGCCAGGTCCAGGCCTGGCTCGACCGGCGCCGGCGTGGCCGGCTCCGTCAGCCCGAAGTCCGCCAACGTGAAGACCGGCCCGCGCGCCAGCAGCGTGGCACGCTCGCACGCCTGGCGCAGTTCGCGCACATTGCCGGGCCAGCGGTAGGCGCACAGGCGCGCCAGCGAATCGGCGTCGATGTCCCGCGCCGGCTTCGCGCTTGCGAAGTGGGCCAGGTAGTGGCGCAGCAGCAGGGCGACGTCACCGGCGCCGCGCTCGCGCAGCGGCGGCACGCGCAGCACCACGGTGTTGAGGCGGTAGAGCAGGTCGGGTCGGAAGCGCTTCGCATCGAAGAGTTCGCTCTCGGGCACGTTGGTCGCGGCCAGCACGCGCACGTCCACGGCCACCGGCCGGTCGCTGCCCAGCGGCGTCACCTCGCGGCGCTCCAGCGCGGCCAGCAGCTTGGCCTGTTGGGGCAGCGGCAGGTTGCCGATCTCGTCGAGGAACAGCGTGCCACCGGCCGCCGCGACGAAGCGCCCGGGCCGCGATTCGCGCGCGTCCGTGAAGCTGCCGCGCCTGTGGCCGAACAGCTCGCTCTCCACCAGCGCCTCGGGCAGGGAGCCCATGTCGACGGCCAGCAGCGGCCCTTGCGAACGCGGCGAGGCGTGGTGCAGGGCGCGCGCTACCAGCTCCTTGCCAACGCCGTTCTCGCCGAGGATCAACACGCTGGCCTCGCTGGCCCCTACCTGAGCGATCTGGGCGCGCAGCGACTGCATGGCCGCCGAATCGCCCAGCAGTTCGCCCGTCGCAGGTGCCGGTGCCCGACGTGCCAGGGCCGCCTGCACGCAGGCCACCAGCCGCTCGTTGGGCCAGGGTTTGGTGATGAAGTCCACCGCGCCGGCCTTCAGCGCCTGCACGGCCAGCTCGACTTCGGCATAGGCCGTCATGACGATGACGGCCGGCGCATCGCGGCGGGCCACCACCTCGCGCAGCAGGGCCAGGCCGGCCGCACCATCGCTGGCGCCGGGCGTGAAGTTCATGTCCAGCAACAGTACGTCGGGGGCGATCTCGTCCAGGGACGCCGCCAGTTCACGCGGGTCGTTGCGCACGGCGACGGGCGCGAGCTTGCGCAGGGCCAGGCGCGCGGCCAGGGCCACGTCGGGGTCGTCGTCGAGGATCAGCAGGCCGGCCATGAGAGGGCGCGACTCTAAGCGCGGCTGTGGGGCCGGGCAAGGCACTGTCCGGAAGCGGACAGTGCGGGTGTCCGCTTCCGGACGCCGGCGCCGTGGGAAGCCCGGTTTCCCCGGGGAAGACGGCTTGGCCCGTCTCTTGCACAAGAGCCTCACATGAAGCTGCTCCCCTCCACCCTTTTCTGGCGCGGTGCCTGGCGCCAACTGCGCGCCGAGCCCGGCCCGGCCGCCCTCGTCATCGCCGGCCTGGCCTTGGGCCTGGCCCTCACGCTGCTGACCGCCAGCCTCCTGCAGGACGTGCTGTGGCCCGACGCCGGCCTGCCCGAGCGCGAGCGCCTCGTCACCTTCGAATGGCAGGCCCGGGGCCCCGGGGGCATCAAGACCGACTGGTTCCGCGAAGTGCCCACCGTGCCGCTGTACAACGAGCTGCGCGCCAACGGCGCACCGGTCGAGGCGATGAGCCGGGTGCTGTTCACGCAGCTGGCGGCCAGCGCCGCCGATGCCCAGGGTGTGCAGCGCAGCAGCCGCATCGTCATCGCGGTGGGCGACGCCGACCTGCAGACCCTGTTCGGCCTGAAGCCGCTGACAGGCGACATGGCTGCGGCCCTCGGCACGCCCGAGGGCATCGCGCTGAGCGCATCGGCGGCCGAAAAACTGTTCGGCACGGTGCAGGCAGTCGGTCGCAGCTTCAGCATCGCCTTGCCGCCCGACCCCGAAGGCCGCGCGCCGGCGCATCAGTTCACGCTGACCGTCAAGGCCGTGCTGCCCACGCCCAACCTCAACGGCATGCTCGGCTTCGACGCCATTGCCGGCTTCCACGCGCCGGCCGCCAAGGCCTATCTGGCGCGCTCGGACACCTGGCTCCACACCACCGGCCACCTTTACGCCCGCCTGCAGCCGGGCGCCCGGCCCGAGCAGCTGACCACGCTCGCGCAGCGGCTGTTGGACCAGCAACCCATCCCGCCCGGCTTCCCGATGGACTTCCTGAAGGGCGGCGGCAAGCCGGCCTATCTGCGCGCCATGCCGGTGGTGGACGTCGGCCTGCATGGTGCCGGCAGCCCGCTGCGCCGCCTGCAGCTCGGCAGTCTGGCGGCCGCCGCGGCCGGCGTGCTGGCCCTGGCCGTCATCAACTTCGTCAACCTGTGGAGCGTGCGCACGCTGAAGCGCCAGCGCGAGATCGGCCTGCGCAAATCGCTGGGTGCGGGCGCCCGGCAGTTGGCCCTGCAGTTCTTCGCCGAGGCCGCCGTCGTGGCGGGCCTGGCCGGCGCCCTGGGCCTGCTGCTGGCCTGGTGGGTCACGCCCGCCGTGGAGGTGCTGATGCAGCGGCAATTCCATGCGCCCGTGCTGGCGCCGGGCATGCTGGGGCTGACGCTGCTGCTGTGCGGCGCCATCGCCGCCCTCAGCGCGCTGCCCCTCAGCGGCATTGCGCTGCGCGTGCGGCCGGCCGAGTCGCTGGCGGGCCGCAGCCACAGCGAGGGTCGGGCCAGCCGATGGCTGCGCCGGGTCATGACGACGTTGCAGTTCGGCGCTGCCGCCGTGTTCGCAACGCTGGCCTTCACGGTGCTGTGGCAGGCCGAGCACAGCGCCGACATCCCGCGCGGCTTCGAGATTCAGGATCGCGTCGCCATCGAGCTGCCCTGGGAGGCCCAGCCGGCGCAGACGAAGGCGCTGCTGGAGCGCATCCGTACCTGGCCCGAGGTCATCACTGCCGCCGCCGCCGAGGACGTGCCCGGCCGTGACTTCGCCAGTTGGTATGGCGAGTTCACCGGCGCCGGCGGCAAGTCGGTGAGCCTGCGCACCGGCGTCGGTTTCACGCCGGGTTATTTCCAGCTCTATGGCATGCGTGTCATCGCCGGGCGCCTGTCGGCCGACCATGTCGCCGAGCAGGCCCAGCTGGGCATCGTGCTGGACCGCAGCGGCGTGCGCGCCCTCGGCTTTGCCAGCCCCGAGGCGGCCGTGGGCCAGCAGCTCGGCACCGGCCCCAATATCGACGACGGCAAACCCGCCACGGTGGTGGCCGTCATCGACGACATCCGCCTCGAAGGCCCGCGCAGCCCACCGCAGCCGCACGCGATCCGGCCCGTGGTGGAGCGCGGCTACAGCGTCATCGGCGTGCACAGCCGCGACCCCCAGGCCACGCGCGTGAAGCTGGCGGCCTTGGTCAAGGAGCGTTTCCCGGATGCCGAGGCCAGTGCCCTGCCCATGCGCGACATGCTGCTGCAGAAGGTGGCCGACGACACGCGGCTGGGTCGCGTCGTCGGCATCGCCGGGTTGATGGCCCTGGGCCTGGCGGCCGTGGGCATCTATGCGCTGGCCGCCTACACGCTGCGCCTGCGCGAGCGCGAGATCGTGCTGCGCAAATTGCATGGCGCCGGCGCGGGCGCGGTGGCGGGCCTGCTGGCGCGCGAGTTCGCCGGCGTGCTGGCGGTGGCCTGCGCCATCGCCTTGCCGGGGGCGGCCTGGTTGTCGCAGCGCTATCTGGCGGACTTCGTCGAACGTGCACCGGTGGGACCGTTCTCGCTGTGGGTGCTGCTGGCCGCCGTCGCGCTGCTGGCCACCGTGACGGCGTTGGCCGTGGCCCGCCATCTGTATGCCGCGCTGGCGCTGCGGCCGCTGCAGGCCTTGAGGGGATGAGCGCGGTGCTGACTTCTGGCGCGGCCATGGACCGCCGTGTGGCGCAGCCATCGCGCCGCTGGCTGATGGTGCTGGCGACCGCCATCGCGTTGGGCGCCGCCGGCCTGCTGGCCCGCCACTGGCCGCGTGGCGTGCCGGTGGCCCGGGCCGATGTCGAGATCGCTGCCGCCAAGCCTGGCGCCTTCCGCGACGTCGTCGTCGGCCGCGCCACCGCCCATCCGCTGCAGTCGGTGCTGCTGGACGCCACCGAGGAAGGCCGCGTCGAGCAGGTGCTGGTCAAGGATGGCGAACGCGTCGAGGCCGGCCAGCTGCTCGTCGTGCTGGCCAGCAGCCAGCGCGCCCAGGAGCTGATGGCGCGCTCCAGCGAGGCGGCCCAGCAGCTCGCCAATTTCTCCACCTTGCGGGCCGCGTGGATGCAGGCCCAGGCCGCGCAGCGCCGCAGCTTGACCGAGGCGCAGTTCGAGTTGGAGCGTGTGCGCCGCCTGCACCAGCGCAACCGCGAGCTGGCCGCCACGGGCTTCCTGTCGCCGTCGGCGCTGGAGGATTCGGCCGACAAGCTGTCCATGGCCGAACGCCTCTTTGCCCAGCAGCAGGCCGACGGCCGTGAGGAGCTCGCCGTGCGCGAGCAATCCGTGCAGGCCATGCAGCGCGCCGTGGCCGACCTCAACAAGCGGCTGGACGCGATGCGCACCGCCAGCGAAGGCCTGGCCGTGCGGGCGCCGGTGGCCGGCCGGCTGACGGGCCTCGCGCTGCAGGTCGGCGAGAGCGTGCGCAGCGGCACGCGCATCGCGCGCCTGGACAGCCTGGGCCGCTTCAAGCTGGAGCTGCGCCTGGATGAATTCCATCTCGGCCGCGTGCGCGAGGGCCTGGCCGCCACGCTGGCCCACGACGGCCGCGACCACACGCTGCGCGTCGTCCGCATCGACCCCCAGGTCAAGGATGGCCGCTTCAGTGTCGAACTCGGCTTCGACGCCGAGCCGCCGCCGCTGCAGGTCGGCCAGAGCCTGGATGTGCGCCTGACGCTGGGCAACACGCAACAGGCCCTGCTGCTGCCAGACGGCGGCTTCTACGCCGACACCGGTGGTGCCTGGGCCTTCGTCCTCGACGCCGACGGTCGCCATGCCCAGCGCCGCGAACTCAAGCTTGGCCGTCGCGCCGACGGCGTCGTCGAAGTCCTCGGCGGCCTGCAGCCCGGCGAGCAGGTCGTCGTCTCCCCGTATCGCGCCTTCACCGGCGCCACCGCTCTTCAACTGGACTGACCATGTTCAAGCTCAAGCACCTCACCAAGACCTTCCGCTCCGGCGACATCGAGACCACGGCCCTGGACCGCATCGACCTCGACATCGAGGCCGGCGAATACCTGGCCATCACGGGCCCCTCGGGCTGCGGCAAGTCCACGCTGCTGGGCATCCTTGGCCTGCTCGACGCGCCGTCGGGCGGCGAATACTGGTTCGACGGCCACAACGTCGCCGGCTGGGGCGAGAAGCAGCTCAACACCTTGCGCCGCGGTCGCATCGGCTTCGTCTTCCAGAGCTTCAACCTCATCGACGACCTCAGCGTGGCCGAGAACATCGCGCTGGCGCTGGAGTACGGCGAGCTGCCGGCCCGCGCCCGCCGCGAACGTGTCGACGAGGTCATGGAGAGGCTCGGCATCGCCCACCGCGCCGGCCACCGACCCAGCCAGCTCAGCGGCGGCCAGCAGCAGCGCGTGGCCATCGCCCGCGCCATCGCCGCCCGCCCGGCCCTGCTGCTCGCCGACGAACCCACCGGCAACCTCGACAGCGCCCATGGCGCCGAGGTGATGCGAATCCTGCGCGAGCTCAATGCCGAGGGCACGACCCTGGTCATGGTCACCCACTCCCTGGAGCATGCCGCCCAGGCCTCGCGCACGCTGAGGCTGCTGGACGGCAGGGTGGTGGTGGATGCGGTGGCGGCCGTGGCCTGAAGCCACCCGGCCTTGGCATAGTCGGGAGCCGATGCTCGCCTCCCAATTCGTCTTCCACCTCGCCCTGAAGCGCGACCAGGTCGAGTCCTTCGACCACTACCCCTTCAACCTGCCGGCGGTGCAGACGCTGGAGAGGCTGGAGCTGCATCCCAAGGTGACCTTCTTCGTCGGCGAGAACGGCTCGGGCAAGTCGACGCTGCTGGAGGCCCTGGCCGTGTCGCTGGGCTTCAACCCGGAAGGCGGCAGCCGCAACTTCAGCTTCGGCACGCGGGCCTCGCATTCCGTGCTGCACGACTACCTGCGCGTGGCCAAGGGCGTGAAGCGCTGGCGGGACGGCTATTTCCTGCGTGCCGAGAGCTTCTTCAACGTCGCCACCGAGATCGAGCGTCTGGACGAAGGGCCGGGCGGCCCGCCCGTCATCGCCTCCTATGGCGGCCGCTCCCTGCACGAGCAATCGCATGGCGAGTCCTTCCTGAAGCTGCTCCATGAGCGCTTCGGCGGCCGCAGCCTCTTCATCCTCGACGAACCGGAGGCGGCGCTGTCGCCGCAGCGCCAGCTCGACGCGCTGCAGCGCCTGCACGCCCTGGTGCGCCAGGAATCGCAGTTCGTCATCGCGACGCATTCGCCCGTGCTGATGGCCTATCCCGATGCCTGGGTCTACCGCTTCGGCGCCGATGGCATCCACCGCGTAGGCTATGAAGACACCGCCCATTTCCAGGTGATGCGCGACTTCATGGCCGATCCGCAACGCCGGCTGCGTGATTTGTTGGTCGACTAAGGCGCGCGCAATACACCCGCGGCGGCGGTTTCGTCAATCGGCGCCTTTAGGATGGCGGGGGTATGCACCCCCTGATTCGAGGCCTGCTCGGCCTGCTGTTGCTGTGTGGCGGGGCCCAGGCCCGCGCCGACGCCGGCGTGGGCCCGCTGGAGGTGCAGTTCCGCAGCGTGACCGTGCCGCAGAACTCGGTGCCGGCCATCGCCCAGGACCAGGCCGGCTTCATGTGGATCGCCCTGAACCGGGGCGTCACGCGCTACGACGGCTACCGGCTGCGGCCCATCGAGCTGGCCGGCGACACGGTGGCCAAGCGCAGTCTGGGCTGGGTGCGCGCGATGGCGCCGTCGGCCGATGGCCGCATGTGGATAGGCACCGAATTCCAGGGCCTGGTGGCCTACGACCCCGAACAGGACCGCGTCGAAAGCCATGGCAGCGCCCAGGGCGGCACGGGCCCGCAGCCGCCCATCCGCGCGCTGGCCGCGGCCCGCAACGGCAGCATCTGGGTCGGCACTCTGGGCCAGGGCCTCTACCGCTACGACCCCGCCGCCAAGCGTTTCGAGGCCCATGAGCTGCGCTGGCGCGGCCAGGCCGAGAAGCGGGTGCTCGCCTTGCAGGTGGGCACCGATGGTGTGGTCTGGGCCGGCCACTGGCGCGGCCTGGCCCGCTTCGTCAACGGCGCCTGGGAAAACCTCGCCTTGCCCGAGCTGGACGCCGGCAACCCCGTGCAGGCCGTGGCCGAGGACCGCAGCGGCCGCATCTGGCTGGGCACGCAGGACGGCCACCTGGGCGTCGTCGAGCAGGGCCAGGTGCGCTGGGTGCAGATGCTCAACATGCCCATCAATGCCATCGCCGAAGCCGCCGACGGGCGGCTCTGGGTGGGCGGCAAGGTGGGGCTGTTTTGGGTCAATCCGGCCAGCGGCGCCATCGAGGCCCGGCTGCGCCAGGACTCGCGCCGCGTCATGGGCCTGGCCGGCAACGACGTCAGCGGCCTGCTGCGCGACCACAGCGGCGCGATGTGGGTCAGCGGCTATGGCCTGGGCGTGCAGCGCCACCTTTCCCACCCGGCCCTGGCCGTGCGCGGCCCCGATGCCGACCTGAACAGCCCGCTTGCCGAGGCCGACGTGCGCGCGGTGCTGGCGCTGAAGAACGGGGAGGTGCTGGCGCCAACCCAGAACGGCCACATCGCCCGCCTGGACGGCCGCCCGGGCCGCGACCTGGCCACGCTGGGCGAATGGCCGCGCGAGCGGCGCAGCGTCGTCGAGATCATGGCCGAGGCAGCCGATGGCAGCCTGTGGATGGCCGCCGCGGGGCGGCTGGAGCACCGCGCCGCCGATGGCCGCCTGCTGCGCGACTGGCCCCTGGACGGTGCCCGCGCCCAGCAACTGCTGCTGCGCGGCGATGGCAGCGTCTGGCTGGGCATGCAGGAGGGCCTGTACCGCCTCGCCAGCGAAAACGCTGCGGCGCTGGAGCGCGTCCATCCGCTCGATGGTCTGCTGCATGGGGGCATCTACGTGCTGAGCAGTGCGCCGGATGGCCGGCTCTGGGCGGGTGGCCAGCAGGGCCTGTTCCGCGAGAAGGTCGCCGGAGAAGGCGGCCTGGAGGTCGTGCCCCAGGCGCCCGACGAGGCCCTGGCCAGCCCCATCGTCATGAGCCTGCTGTGGGGACGCGATGGGCGCTTGTGGGTGGACACGCCGGTCAGCGGCCTGCACCGCCTCAAGGGTTGGGATGCCCAGGGTCGCGCCCGCTTCGAGCGCATCAGCGAGCGTCATGGCGTGGAGGGCGTGTTCGGGGGCAATCTGCACGAGGACAGCCAGGGCCGCATCTGGAGCCAGCTCTACGTCTACGACCCCGCGGCCGACCGGCTCGACAGTTTCGGCAGCGCCGAAGGCGCCAACTTCGGCAGCTTCTGGTTCTTCGCCAGCACCGAGCTGCCCGGCGGCGGCCTGCTGTTCGGCGGCAGCCGCGGCCTGCTGCGCGTGCTGCCCGACGTCTACCGCGCCCAGCGCACCACCCCGCCCCTGGTCATCAGCGGCCTGCGCGTCAACGGCCAGCCCTGGGAGCTGCCGCGCCCGGCCCAGCGCCTGACCCTGCCGCCCGGCAAGCGCAGCCTGTCCATCGAGTTCGCGGCCCTGGACTACGCCGAACCCGCGCGGCTGCGCTATGAATTCCGCATGGAGGGCCTGGACGGCGACTGGACCCGTGTCGATGCCAGCGGCCGCAACCCCAGCTTCGGGCCGCTCAAACCCGGCCAGTACACCTTGCAGGTGCGGGCCACCGCCCACCATTCGCTGTGGGGCCCCGAGCTGCTGCAGCTGCCCATCACGCTGGAGCCGGCCTGGTGGGAGACGGACGCGGCCCGCGTCGGCGGCGTGCTGGCCACGCTGCTGGCCATCTGGGCCTGGATGCGCTGGCGCACGCGCTCGCTGCGCCTGCGCGAGGCCGAGCTCAAGGCCCTGGTGGACGAGCGCACCGCCGAGCTGCGCGAACTGAGCCTGACCGACGCGCTGACGGGCCTGCGCAACCGCCGCTACCTCGAGCTGCGCCTGGACGACGACCTGCGCCTGTGCCTGCGCCGCTTCGAGACGCCCGACAGCGATGGCCCGGGCTCGGACGCCGACCTGCTGCTGATGCTGCTGGACCTGGACCACTTCAAGCGCGTCAACGACCTGCACGGCCACGCGGCCGGCGACGCGGTGCTGGTGCAGCTGGCCGAGCGGCTGCGCGGCGTCTTCCGCGAGACCGACTCCCTGGTGCGCTGGGGCGGCGAGGAGGTGCTGGCCCTGGCCCGCGAGACCGAGCGCCGTGACGCCGCCGAACTGGCGGCACGCGTCTGCGCCGCGGTGCGCGACAAACCCTTCGAGATCGGTCCCGGCGAGACCGTGCATGTAACCGTGTCCATCGGCTTCTGCGCCTTCCCGCTGGACCCGCGCCACCCACGGTTGTGGGACTGGCGGGCCTGCCTGGCCCTGGCGGATTCGGCCCTGTATGCCGCCAAGGCCCAGGGCCGCGACGGCTACGTGGGCGCCATCCGCGCCAACGGCCTGTCGCCGCGCGAAGCGCCCGAGGACCTGCCGGCCTGGCGCAACGAGAAGCGGCTGCAGATCGCGCGCAGCGGCGCCGTCGACGACGCCCTCAACCCAGCCTGAACAGTGTTTTCAGGGCCGACGGCAGTTCGGCCCGCCAGGCCGCTTCGTTGTGACCCGCCTCGTCAGCGATGTGCAGGCTGAGCTGCTGCGCGGGCAGCTGGCGGGCCAGCTGCTGGTGCATGCGCCGGGTTCCGCTCGCCATGCCGCCGCCTTCGCGGCCGCCGCAGTAGAGATGGATGCGCGTGGCCGCTGGCAGGGTGGCCGCGGCAGTCGCGTCGAAGATCTGCGGCGCCGCCCAGTAGGACGGGCTGAACAGGCCATAGCGGCCGAAGGTCTCGCCGTGATTGAGCAGGGCCGCATGGCTGATGAGGCCGCCCAGCGAGCTGCCGATCAGGGCCGTGTGCTCGCGCTCCGGCTTCGTGCGCCAGCCGGCATCGATGAAGGGCTTGACAGTCTTCACGATGAAGTCGAGATAGGCCGGGCCCTCGGCCTTGCCCAGCTGCGGGTGGTCAAAGGGCGCCATCTCGCTGTTGCGCTTCTCGCCGCCGTTGTCGATGCCTACAACGAGCGCCTCGAAGCCGATCTCCCGGGCCAGGGCGTCCATGGTCTCGTCCACGCCCCATTCGCCGGCATAGCTGGTGGCCGCGTCGAAGAGGTTCTGGCCGTCGTGCATATAGATGACCGGGTAGCGCCGCAGCGCGTCGTGGTCGTAGGTGGGCGGCCGATACAGGCGCAGCGTACGCAGGCGGTTGAGGCCCGGCATGGCCAGCGGCTCGGGCAGGACCTGCACGCTGCTCAGGGCCGTTGACGGCCCGGCGGCGAGTGCCGGCATGGAAGCTATCAGGGGCAGGGTCAGCAGCAGGCGGCGTTGCATGGCGTGTGATTGACACTCGAGGCATGAAGACCCCACACGCTATCCGAATCACGCTGGCCCTGCTGCTCGTCACGTCCCCGGCGTTCGCGGCCGGGCTCGATGCCCAGGAGCAGAAGGTCGTCGCCAACGTGAAGCGCCTGACGCCCGATGCGCTCAAGCTGCTGGAGCGCAGCGTGCTCGTCAACAGCGGCACGCTGAACCCGGCCGGCGTGCGTGAGGTGGGCTCCCTGTATGGCGCCGAATTCGAGGCCCTGGGCTTCAAGACGCGCTGGGTCGACATGCCGGCCGAGATGAAGCGCGCCGGCCACCTCGTCGCCGAGCGCACCGGCAACCAGGGCAAGCGCCTGCTGCTGATCGGTCACCTGGACACCGTCTTCGAGAAGGACAGCGCCGTGCCGCCTTGGGCCGCCGACGGCAAGCGCGTGCGCGGCCAGGGCGTGTCCGACATGAAGGGCGGCGACGTCATCGTCCTGCTGGCGCTCAAGGCCTTGAATGAGACCGGTGCGCTGAATGGCACGACGGTGCGGGTCGTCTTCACCGGCGACGAGGAACGCGTGGGCCATCCCGCCGAGGTGGCGCGGGCCGCATTGATCGATGCCGCCAAGCAGAGCGACGTGGCCCTCGCCTTCGAAGGCGCCACCCGCGACGACCAGGGCCGCGACGCCGCCACCATCGGCCGCCGGGCTTCGGGCGGATGGCATCTGACGGTCACGGCACGCACCGGCCACTCGGCCGGCGTCTTCGGCAAGGACGGCTATGGCGCCGTCTACGAGGCGGCCCGTGTGCTGAACGCCTTCCGAGAGCAGCTCATCGAGCCCGACCTGACCTTCAATGCCGCGACCCTGGTGGCCGGCACCAGCGCCAAATGGGATGACGGTGAAAGCCAGGGCCAGGCCTTTGGCAAGACCAATGTCATCCCGCGGGACGCGCAGGTACGCGGCGACCTGCGCTATCTGACCGCCGAGCAGGGCGCCAAGGCCAGGGAGCGCATGCAGGCCATCGTCGAGCAGGCCCTGCCCGGCACGCGCTCCAAGATCAGCTTCAACGAGAGCTACCCGCCGATGGCGCCCACGCCAGGCAACCTGAAGGTGCTGGAGGCCTATTCGGCGGCCAGCGCCGACGCCGGCCTGGGCGCTGTCGTGGCCTTCCCGCCCGGCCAGCGCGGCGCGGGCGATGTGCAGTTCGTCGCGCCCCTCGTCGACAGCCTGGACGGCCTGGGCGCCGCGGGTGGCGGCGCCCACACGCCGGACGAGTGGCTGGACATCTCGTCCATCGAACGTGGCGCCATCCGCGCGGCGCTGCTGATCTACCGCCTTACGCGCTGAGCCTCAGACGGCGGCTTCCAGCACCGCACGACTGACGTCCAGCGTCACATCGCCGTGTTCGCCGAGCTTCGTCATGCCATGGGCCTGCAGCTTGGCCAGGATGGCGTCCAGCCGCGGCTCGGTGATGGCGTGGCCCGACAGCCGCGTGGGCACGCCCATGCGCTCGAAGAAGGCGCGGGTCGCGGCGATGGCGGCGTCGATACGAGCGTCCTCGCTGCCCTCGCGCAGGCCCCACACACGCTCGGCGTACTGCAGCAGCTTGGCGCGCTTGGGCGCGCGGCGCGCCGCCAGCATGGCGGGCAGCACGATGGCCAGGGTCTGCGCATGGTCCAGGCCGTGCACGGCCGTGATCTCGTGGCCGAGCATGTGGGTGCTCCAGTCCTGCGGCACGCCGGCGCCCAGGTAGCCGTTGAGGGCCATGGTGGCGGCCCACATCACATTGGCGCGCGCGTCGTAGTCGCTCGGCTGCTCCAGCACCTTGGGGCCTTCTTCGATCAGCGTCAGCAGCAGGCCCTCGGCCATGCGGTCCTGCACCTTGGCGTTGACCGGGTAGGTCAGGTACTGCTCGATGGTGTGCACGAAAGCATCCACCACGCCGTTGGCCGTCTGCCGCGGCGGCAGGCTGTACAGGGTGCTCGGGTCCAGCACGGCGAAGCGCGGGAAGACCTTCTCGGAGCCGAAGAAGAGCTTGTCGCCAGTCTCGCGGCGGCTGATGACGGCGCCGGAGTTCATCTCCGAGCCGGTGGCGGCCAGGGTCAGCACCACGCCAAGCGGCACGGCCGACTTGACCTTGCCCTGGCCGGTCAGCAGCTCCCAGGGATCGCCCTCGTAGGGCATGGCCGCGACGATGAACTTGCTGCCATCAGCCACCGAGCCGCCGCCGACGGCCAGCACGAAGTCGATGGCCTGCTCCCGGCCCAGGGCAACGGCGCGCATCAGCGTGGCGTAGTCGGGGTTGGGCTCGATGCCACCGAACTCGGCGATGAGGCGCTCGCCCAGGGCCTCACGCACCTGGGCCATGACGCCATTGGCCAGCACGCTGCCGCCGCCGTAGGTGACCAGCACGCGGGCCCCGGCCGGCACCTGCTTAGCGATGCCGGCGATCTGGCCCTGGCCAAAGAGGACGCGGGTGGGGACGTAGAGGTTGAAGTTGTTCATGACGAGTCTTGGGGTGAGGTTTTGACGGGTCGGCCGCCGCAGTTGCGGCCGGCTGGGGGGAATGCAAGGCCTGTTCAGGCGGCCTGGGGCTGGGTGAACTCGGTATAGCCCTCGGCACCGCCGCCGAAGTAGCTCGACGCGGGGGCGTCGAACAGCGGCCGGTTGTCGCGCAGGCGCGCCACCAGGTCGGGGTTGCCGATGAAGGCGCGGCCGAAGGCCACCAGGTCGGCGCGGCCCTGGGCGGTGGCGTCCAGCGCGGTTTGCCGGTCGTAGCCGTTGTTGGCGATGTAGGCGCCGGCAAAGGCTGCCCGCAGCGCGCGGATGTCGAAGGCGTCGGCATGGTTGCCGGCATGCATCTGGCCTTCCACCACGTGCAGATAGGCAAGCCCCAAGGCGCTGAGCTTGGCCACCAGATAGCCATGGGTCTGCATGGGCGTGCTGTCCAGCGGCGTGTCGCCGATGGCGGTGGACAGCGGCGACACGCGCACGCCGACGCGGTCGGCACCCCAGGCGCCAGCCACTGCCGCGACAACCTCGAGGGTGAGACGGGCGCGGTTCTCGATGGAGCCGCCGTAGGCATCGCTGCGGTGGTTGGTGCTGTCGCGCAGGAACTGCTCCAGCAGATAGCCGTTGGCGGCGTGCACCTCCACGCCGTCGAAGCCGGCGGCCTGGGCGCGCAGCGCGGCCTGGCGGTAGTCCTCGATCAGCCCGGGGATCTCGTCGGTGCGCAGCGCGCGCGGCATCGACGGCGGCTCGAAGCCCTGCTCGGTGAACACGCTGCCACCGGCCTGCAGGGCCGAGGGCGCCACGGGCGCGGCACCGCCTTCCTGCAGGCTCACGTGGGACATGCGGCCTACATGCCAGAGCTGAAGCACGATCTTGCCGCCGGCGGCGTGCACGGCGTCGGTGACCGGGCGCCAGGCCGCGACCTGCTCGTCGGTGTAGATGCCCGGCGTGTAGGCATAGCCGCGGGCCTGGCGGGAGATGTTGGTGGCCTCGGCGATCAGCAGGCCGGCCGAGGCGCGCTGGGCGTAGTAGGCGGCGGCCAGCGGCGTCTGCACGCCGTCCATGCCGGCACGCGAGCGGGTCAGCGGGGCCATCGCGATGCGGTTCTTCACGGCGATGGCGCCCAGGCGGGTGGGGGTGAACAGGGTATTGGTCATGGCGGTCTCCAGGTCAGGGGGTTGCTGAGGCGATGACCGAAGAATGGATGCGCTGCAGCAATTCATCCAATTTATCTATTGAATTCCAGATATTCGCCGTTCAACATATCTGCATGCGCTACGACCTCAATCTGCTGCCCGTCTTCATGGCCCTGATGCAGGAGCGCAGCGTGACCCGCGCCGCGGCCCGGCTCAACATCACGCAGCCGGCCCTGTCCAACGCCCTCACGCGGCTGCGCGCCCTGCTGCTGGACCCCCTCTTCATTCGCGAGCGCTACGGCATGCAACCCACGCCCAAGGCGCAGGAGCTGGCGCCCGTCATCGCCGCGGCGCTGGAAGCCCTGGACGGCGTCATCCTCGGCCAGCAGGCCTTCGACCCGGCGCGTGCCGAGCTGCTGCTGACCATCGCGCCTAACAGCTATGTCGAGTTCGTGCTGGTGCCGGCCATCGTCGCGCGGCTGCGCGATCGGGCGCCAGGCATCCGGCTGCGGCTCACGCCCTTTGGCAGCGACCTGGCCGACACCGGCGTGATCTCCGGCACCACGGCCCTGGTGCTCGGCCGCGTCGTCGACCCGCCCGACAACCTCGTCGTGCAGCACCTCATCGACGACGGGCTGGACTGCATCGTGCGCGCCGACCACCCGACGGTCGGCCAGCGCCTGACACGGGCCCAGTACGAGAGCCTCAAGCACGTCAACATGCTGCCGCCGGGGCGGCTGCGCGTGGGCCTGTTCCAGGCGCTGGAGCGCCAGGGCCTCAAGCGCGAGGTGGCGGTGTCGGTCACGCACTTCCTGGCCATCCCGGAAATGGTGGCCGTGACCGACTACTGCGCCACGCTGCCGCGCCTGATCTGCCGCCACCTGGCCCAGGACCGGCGGCTCAAGGTGCTGCCCGCGCCGGTGGACCTGGGCAGCTTCCCCGTCCACATGGCCTGGCATGTGCGCTACCGCGACGACCCGGCGCACCGCTGGCTGCGTGCGCTGGTGGAGGAGGTCGCCAGGGAAGTGGCGGCGGCTTCCTAAAATCCGGGCATGGCCGCCCGCATTCCCCTCGAACTGCTCGCCCCCGCCCGCGATGCCGACATCGGCATCGAGGCCATCAACCATGGCGCCGACGCCGTCTACATCGGCGGTCCCGGCTTCGGCGCACGCGACAAGGCGCCCAACGCCATCGAAGACATCGCGCGGCTGGTGAAGCACGCCCACCGCTTCAACGCGCGCATCTTCGTCACGATGAACACCATCCTGCGTGACGACGAGCTGGAGGGTGCACGCCAGCAGGCCTGGCAGCTGCATGACGCCGGCGTCGACGCCCTCATCGTGCAGGACATGGGCCTGCTCGAGCTGGACCTTCCGCCGATGCAGCTGCACGCCAGCACCCAGACCGACATCCGCACGCCGGAGAAGGCGCGCTTCCTGCAGGACGTCGGCTTCTCGCAGATGGTGCTGGCCCGCGAGCTGGACCTGAAGCAGATCATCGCCATCCGCGAGCAGGTGCAGTGGGCGACGCTGGAGTTCTTCGTCCACGGCGCGCTCTGCGTAGCCTATAGCGGCCAGTGCTTCATCAGCCACGCCCACAGCGGCCGCAGCGCCAACCGCGGCAGCTGCAGCCAGGAGTGCCGCCTGCCCTACACGGTGACCGACTCCCAGGGCCGCGTCGTCGCCCACGACAAGCATGTGCTGAGCCTCAAGGACAACGACCAAAGCGCCAACCTCGAGGCCCTGATCGATGCCGGCATCCGCAGCTTCAAGATCGAGGGCCGCTACAAGGACATGGCCACCGTCAAGAACGTGACGGCCCATTACCGCACGCTGCTGGACGCGATCATGGAGCAGCGCCCGGAGCTGGCCTCCACCGGCCACGGCCGCTGCAGCTTCACGTTCACGCCCGAACCCGAGCAGGCCTTCAACCGTGGCGGCACCGACTATTTCGTCAACGGCCGCCAGATCGATATCGGCGCCTTCGACAGCCCCAAGCATGCCGGCCTGCCGTTGGGCGAGATCGCGCGCGTGGGCGCCGAGGACTTCGACATCGATACGCGCGATGCTGTCAAGGTCGTCAACAACGGCGATGCGCTGACCTGGTGGGACCGCCAGGGCGAGTTGCAGGGCGTGCCGGTCAACGTGGCCACGCCGCTGGGCGGCACGCGCTGGAAGATCGAGCCCAACCTGTCCCAGGGCCAGGCCTTCGGCGACCTCAAGGACCTCTTCCCCGGCACGGCCGTCAACCGCAACCGCGACATGGCCTGGGAGCGCATGCTGGCCAAGCCCAGCAGCGAACGCCGCATCGCCGTCGACCTCACGTTGGCCCAGGTCAACGAGGGTTTCGAGCTGAGCCTGAAGGATGAGACCGGCGCCAAGGCCGCGGTCAAGCTGCCCCACGCCCACGAGCCTGCGCGTGACGCGAAGCAGGCCGACGCCCAGTTGAAGGAAGGTCTGGCCAAGCTCGGCGACACGATCTTCGAGGCCCGCCGCGTGCGCCTGGCGATGCGCGGCGAACCCCTCTTCCTGCCCGCCAGCAAGCTCAACGCGCTGCGCCGCGACGCCGTGGCAGCGCTGGAGGCAGCGCGCGAAGCGGCCTTCGAGCGCCTGCCGCGTGCCATGCCGGTCGAGCCGCCCGTGCCCTACCCCGAGGACACGCTGAGCTACCTCGCCAATGTCTACAACAGCCGCGCGGCGGCCTTCTACGCCCGCCACGGCGTCAAGGTCGTCGGCGCCGCCTACGAGAGCCACGAGGAGCTGGGCGAGGTGCCGCTGATGATCACCAAGCACTGCGTGCGCTGGTCCCTGAGCCTCTGCCCCAAGCAGGCCAAGGGCGTGACCGGCGTGCAGGGCACGGTGCGCGCCGAGCCGCTGACGCTGACCCATGGAGAAGACACCCTGACCCTGCGCTTCGACTGCAAGCCCTGCGAGATGCATGTCGTCGGCGCCATGCGCAGGAACGTGCTGAAGCAGCTGAATGGCCAGATGAAGGCCGAGCCCATGACCTTCTACAAGACGCGGCCGAGCCCCGTTTCTCCCCGGGCAAATCCGGTCTGATCCTCTCACCGCCGCGGTCGTCGCGGTGACACACTCGCCCTCCATCGCATGGGAGGAGAGACAGGCGTGTCGCAGAACACAAACGGGCCGTTCCGACTGACACGGCGTGGCGTCATCGGCACCGGCGCGGCCGCGGTGACCCTGCTGGTGCATGAGCTGGCCCTGGCGCGGCCGGCCGTGCTGAAGAACCCGCGCGCGCGGCCCCGGCCCGAGGGCAGCCCCGTGCAACCCCAAACGCCGCCCGGCGCGCCCGACTGGTCCGGCGGCCCCGGCAAGGCGCGCTTTCGCATCGACGGCCTGGCCAAGGTCACGGGCCAGAAGATCTACGCCCGCGACTTCCGCGCCGTCGACATGCCGGGCTGGCCGCAGACGGAGCGCATGGCCATGATCCTGCGCGCCACCCAGCCGGGCCTCGCCTTCTCCGGCCTGGACCTGCAAAGCCTGGCGGGCGTGGACGCCGTGCCGCTGCTGACCATCACGCAGACGCCGCTCCCTCCCACCTACCCCTGGCCGCAGCGCGACCTCGCCTCGCTGAACCTCAGCCTGCCCTTCTCCAGCGCCGGTGCCGACGGCGTCAGCCAGCTGCTGGTGCCGCTGGGCACGGCGCCGCAGTTCTACGGCCAGCCGGTGGCCATCCTGATCTTTGCCGACGCCAACGCCTGTCGCCGCGCCAAGCGCGCCCTGCAGTTCCAGCCGGGCGTCGTGCAGACCGGCGGCCTGCCACCGCCGCCGCCCCAGCCCTGGGTGATGGCCTACAGCCCGGTCAACTACCTGACGCGTTACGAGGGCCCCGGCGTCGAGCCCTTCTCGCAGGTGCAGGTGGGCTATGCCTCCAACCCCTACCAGCCCGACTCGTCCAGCCAGCCCTACAACAGCACCGCCCGCCGGCTGCGCGGTCGCATCGACACCGCGCTGCAGGCGCCCCGCCGTGAAGTGCTGCAGCTTGGTGGCAGCTACAGCACCCAGGTGCTGGACCCGATGTTCATGGAACCCGAGGCCGGCCTGGCCTGGCTGGACAAGTCCGGCGGCGGCACCCTCAACCTCGTGCTCGGCACCCAGGCCACCAACGGCGACTCGCTCGACAGCCTGGACCTGTTCAAGGCCTGCCCCAGCATCAAGGTCGGGACCGTGGTGCTGAACTCCTGCTATCCCGGCGGCGGCTTCGGCGGGCGTGACGTGTCCACCTTCCCGCCGCTGCTGGCCGTCACCGCGGCCCTGGCCGATGGGCCGGTGCGCGTCGCCCAGGACCGCTACGAGCAGTTCCAGGGCGGCCTCAAGCAGTTGGCCAGCAACATCAGCCAGCGCATCGCGGTGGACGCGAAGACCGGCAAGTTCCTGGCCTTCGGCAGCCAGCAGGTCCTGCCCTCCGGCGGCCAGAACAACTACAGCCAGTTCGTCGCCATGCTGGCCGCCTATTGCGGCCTCAGCGGCTACGACATCAAGCAGGCCTATGTCGACGCCATCGCCCAGCCCAGCACCGGCGTCGTGGCCGGCTCCATGCGCGGCTTCGGCGGGCCCCAGGCCAGCTTCGCGGTCGAGACCCTGGTGGACGAAGTCGCCGTGGCGCTCAAGCGCGACCCCATCGCCCTGCGCGAGCTCAATGCGCTGCGCGAGGGCGACCGCACCATCACCGGCGCGCCGTTGACCCAGGCCATGACCCTGCGCGAGATCTGCCGCCGCTCGCGCGAGCACGCGCTGTGGCGCGACCGCGAGGCCGTGAAGGCGCGCAAGGCCCGCGAGGGCATCCGCTACGGCGTCGGCTTCGCCCTGGCCAACCAGGCCTATGGCACCGGCAAGGACGGCGTCATGGCCGAGGTCGCCATCGATTCCACCGGCCACCTCACGGTGCGCACCAACTGCGTCGACATGGGCAATGGCTCGGCGACGACGCTGGCCATCTCCACGGCTGGCTGGCTGGGCCACAACGCCCACGACGTCGTCATGGGCGACGTCGCCAGCTTCAATGCGCTCGACGTCAGCACCTACGCGGGCGGCGACTGGAGCCAGCCCAACTGGACGGCCGCTTTCGCGATGTCGAGCAGCGCCTGCCTGACGGCCTTCCATCAGGTCCACGTGACCGAGCAGGCCAGCCAGGTGCTGTTCCAGGCCGGCCTGCTGCCGGCGGCGGCGGCGCTGTGGGGCGTGCCGCTGGCGCAGGTGCAGGGCAATACGAGCTGGCACAAGGGTCATCTCATCGCGGTGGGATTGGCGCCGCTTTCGCTGCCCGTGCTGGCCGCCTTCGTCCACCGGATGAAGCTGACCGCGGCCGCCATGGTCCATGGCTGCTACGAGGGTTCCTGGGTGGCCGGCACCTATGCCCTGCCCGCCGCGCAGTCGCTGCAGCTGCCCATCGACGGGCTGTCGCTGCGCACCGCAGGCCAGCAGGACTGGACGGCTGTGCTGCGCCAGAACGTTGTCCCGCCGAACCCCAAGGCCTCGCTCTACGGCCGCAGCCTGTATGCGCCGTCGGGCGTGCTGGTCGCCGTCGAGATCGGACCCAGCAACCATGCGCCGCGCGTCGTCGACGTGCAGCTGCTGGTGGATGCCGGCAAGGTGCTGCAGCCCGACCTGCTGATGGGCCAGGCCCAGGGCGGCATCGCCATGGGCATCGGTTACGCGCTGCTGGAGGACCTGCCGCTGGAAGCCGGCGGCGCCGGCGACGGGCGCTGGAACCTCGACCGCTATCAGGTCGCGCTGAGTGGAGATATGCCTTTGGCGCGCATGAGCATCACGCCGCTGCCGACCACCGAGACCACGGCCAAGGGCGTTGCCGAAGCGGTGCTCTGCCCCATCGCCCCGGCCATCGGCAACGCCATCGCCCACGCGACGGGGAAGCGCTTCCGTTCCCTGCCCATCACCGCCGCCGACATCGAGAAGGCCCTGTCATGAGCGACCACGTTCACGTCCAGTTCCACGTCAATGGCCGGCCCGTCAAGACCGAGGTGCCGACCGACCTGCCCCTTATCGACTTCCTGCGCGAGGAGCTGGGCCTGTCCGGCACGCGGCTGTGCTGCGGCATCGGCGTCTGCAAGGCCTGTACGGTGGCCGCGCGCCGGGCGCCGACCAGCCAGGCCCAGCCCATGCTGGCCTGCTCCACGCCGGTGGTCCTGCTGCAAGGCCAGAGCATCACGACGGTGGAGGGCACCGGCAGCATGGAGAAGCCCAGCGCCGTGCAACAGGCCTTCCTCGACCACTTCGCCTTCCAGTGCGGCTACTGCACGCCGGGCTTCGTGATGGCCACCGAGATGCTGCTCGGGCGCCTGCGCGCGCAGCCGGTGAGGCGCGACCAGCTCGACGCGGCCATCGAGGACGCCGTCGGCCAACACATCTGCCGCTGCACCGGCTACGCCCGCTACCACCAGGCCATCCGCGCCGTGGTGCTGGCGGAGAAGGGGCTGGTGGTCGCATGAGAGCGCTGTTGTTGCTGCTGCTTGCCGGCGCTGCCCAGGCCGAGACGCTGTTCGAGTACGGGCGCCAGTGTGCCGAGCAGATCAGCGAGATCCCGGCCTTCGACTGCATGGCCGGCGAGGAGATTCCCATCACCGTCGACGGCAAGCCCGTGCCGGCCGACAAGGCAGCGCCCAGCTGCGACCGGCCGTCGCTGCTGCCCCAGGCCGATGCGCAAAGCCAATGCGTGCCCGGCAGCCGTGCCCTGGTGCTGCGCGACGACAAGACGGCCCAGATCAGCGCCGTCTGCCGCAAGCAAGTCGCCCGGCCCGCGGGCAGCCCGCTGTTCGACGAGATCAATGTCATCTCGCACAGCCTCAAAGATGGCAAGACCTGCTGGTTCACCGCCAAGGCCAAGGCGCCTTTGAGCGCGGCCACCGGCATCGACGGCCGTGCCGTGCCTTCACCCAGCACCTTGAAGCGCCCAGCGGTGCCAGCCGACAAGGTCTGGCAGACGCCGCATCAAGTGGCCTGGAGCCAGCCCGCCTGCGTGAACTGCCACGACAGCGGGCCCTTCATGTACAGCCCCTACATCGCGCAGACGACGCAACTGCCGGGCGACCCCTTTGGCTTCTACCAGCCCAAGGCCATCGGCGAGGACTTCAAGCGCGCCTGGGCGCGGCTGAACGCCTTCGGCATCACGACGCGTGGCAACACCTGCACGGCCTGCCATCGCATGGGCAATATGAACTCCTGCCAGGTGGCCATGCAGCAGTCCACCGGCCATGCGCCCCAGGAAGGCGGCGACGAGTGGTCGAAGAAATTCCCGCAATCGCACTGGATGAGCCCCGGCAATCTGCACAGCCAGGCGCAGTGGGACGAGCAGTTCGCCGACAGCCTCAAGAAGCTGGCGGCGTGTTGCGAGAACCCGCAGGGGGCGGGGTGCAGGGTGGTGGAGTACGGGCCGAAGTCAGCGAAGCGCTGAATACCTTCGATGGAGGGCCGTGCCATGAGAGTGAACGGCATCTTGCGCTCCTGGAATGACGAACGCGGCTTCGGCTTCATCGCTCCCGCACAAGGAGGCGCTGAACTCTTCGTTCACATCAGCGCGTTGCCGCGCGATGGCTCGCGGCCCGTTGTCGGCGAGACCGTCAGCTTCGAGCTGGGTCGCGGCAAGGACGGCAGGCCGCAGGCGATCAACGTGATTCGTCTAGCGGTAGGCGCCGATGCGAAGCCGAGCCGTGGGCGCACCGCAACCCGAGGAAGCAAGAGCGCGCTGGAATGGCTGTTCGCAGGCCTGCTGCTCGTCCTCATCGTCGCCGCGGGCAGCTGGGGCTACAGCGCCTATCGAGCGCGTGCCCATCGTCTGCACCTCGAGACCCTGCCCGCGACGACCACGGTGCCAGAATCGCTGCACAGCGGGGAGCGCGGCGCGCAGCTCAGCACGCCGGCCTACCGCTGCGATGGGCGCACGAGCTGCTCGCAGATGACGTCCTGCGCCGAGGCGACCTGGTTCATCAACCATTGCCCGGGCACGCAGATGGACGGCGACCGCGACGGCGTGCCCTGCGAGAGGCAGTGGTGTACCGGCAGCGGCGCCCGATGATGCAGGAGCAAGCCATGCGCTTCACCCACCGCCACGCCACCGAGGCCGACCTGGCTCGCATCGTCGAGATCTACAACGCCGCCGTCGCGACGCGCAGCTGCAGCTGCGACCTCGACCCCATCACCGTCGAGGCGCGGCGCGCGTCCTTCCTGCAGCACACGCCCGACCACCGGCCGCTGTGGGTGGCCGAGGATGCCGACGATCCGGCTGCCGGCGTCATCGGCTATCTGGGCTTCTTCCACTTCATGAACGAGCGCCCCGGCTATTTCATGACGGCCGACCTGGCCGTCTATCTGCATCCGGACTATCAGCGCTGCGGCCAGGGCAGCTATCTGCTGGAGCAGGCGATTGCCGCCGCGCCCGGCCTGGGCATCGAAGTGCTGAGCGCCACCATCTTTGCGTCCAACGCCGGCAGCATCCGCCTGTTCGAGAAGCACGCCTTCGAGCGTTGGGGCTTCATGCCCCGCGTAGCCCGGCTGGAGGGCAGCGAGCGCGACCTGGTGCTGATGGGGCGGCGGCTCTACGGCTGAGAGTCAAGCGCGCAAGAAGCGCATCAGCCGGCCGCGATAGTCCGCGCGGCCGGCGCCGGCGCTCAGCAGCACCTCGCCGAACTCGAACCCCAACGCCGCCATGCGCCGCACGAAGGCCGTGCGGTTGCCGCGGTTGGGGTCGACGATGAGGAGCTCGCAGCGCGGCAGCGCGTGCTTCTCGATGAAGGCCGCCAGCGCACCGCCGTCGTCGCGTTCGTAGAGCACGTCGCTGCCGATGATGAGGTCAAAGCGGCCCTGTACACGTGGCGCGCCGCGCTCTGCGATCACGGCGTCCTCGCTCCAGTCGCCGTGGCAGTAGCGCATCGGCGCCATCTCGTTCAGGCGCAGGTTCTCCAGCAGGAAGGCGCCGGCCAGCGGATGGATGTCGCTGGCCGTGACCTCCGCGCCGCGCCGGTGGCAGACCAGGCTGGCCAGGGCCAGGCCGCAGCCGATCTCCAGGATGCGCTCGCCGTCCGTCAGGGGGCGGATCGCCATCGTGGCGGCCAGGTGCAGCCCGGAGGGCCAGACCTGGCCGAACAGCGACCATTGCGCGGACGAGATGCCCAGGGCCTCGGCCGCACCGGCGGGGTCGGCGAATTGCTGGTGGTCCAGCAGCGAGCGGATCTGCAGATCCGCCGCGCCATCGATGGCGAGTGTCTGGACTTTGACTTCATAGCCGGGCATGCGCCCTCCGGGTTGACCTGTGTTCGAGCGCAATGCGACACGGGGAGGTCAGCGCCGCTGTTCATTCACAGCGGCCGGGCGACAGGCCGGCGGGGCAAGACGATGGCGGCCGCGCAGCGTGCGGCCGTGGGGCAGTGTAGGCCGCTCAGCTCATCAGGCTGTAGGGACCGCCGCGTTCCAGGGCCTTCTGGTAGGCCGGCCGCGCGTGGATGCGCGCCAGGAAGTCTTTCAGTTTGGGATAGCCATCCATCGATCCGCGTGCCGAAGCGGCCTCCACCGGGAAGCTCATCTGCACATCCGCCGCCGAGAACTCGGCGCCGGCAAACCAGGGCCGCGTGGCCAGTTCCGATTCGAGGAAGGCCAGCTGACGGTCGATATTGGGCTGCACGAAACTGGACAGCACCTTGTCGGCGATGCCCTTGGCAATCGGCTTGACGAAGAAGGGCATGGGCGCGCGCTTGACCTTGTTGAAGACCAGCTTCATGACCAGCGGCGGCATGGCCGAGCCTTCGGCGAAGTGCATGAAGTAGCGGTAGTGCAGCAGGTCCTGCTCGCCCGTGGGCTTGAGCCGCCCCTGGCCGTGGCGGTCCACCAGGTATTCCAGGATGGCGCCGCTCTCGGCCACCGTCAGCCCGCCGTCGGTGATGACGGGCGACTTGCCCAGCGGGTGCACCTTGAGCAGTTCCGGCGGCGCCAGCGAGGTCTTGGCATCGCGCTGGTAGTGCTTGATCTCGTAGGGCAGGCCGAGCTCTTCGAGCAGCCACAGCACGCGCTGCGAGCGGGAGTTGTTGAGGTGGTGGACGGTGATCATGGGGCCGAGTGTAGGCAGGCTGCTAGCGCGGCTCTTCAGCGGCAAGGCTTCTCAGCGTGTCCAGCTGCCAGTCGAGCTCGGGCTGGAAGGACTCACGCTGCTGCACCGCTCCATAGCCGCCCTCGCCGTAGACCGTCGCATACGCCGCGTACTCGGCTGCGCGCAGCGCACGGCCGGCGAGTGCATTGGCCACCGCATAGGAGGCCGACACGGCGGCGTGGCCCACGCCGTCCAGAGAGCGCGAACCGGGGTGGTGATTGGCCAGGCTGGCGGCCTCGGTTGCAGCCGCTTCCAGCTCGGCCTGCGAAGCGCCGTCGGCCACATGGCGGGCCAGCGTGTCTAGGCAGGCGATGACGGCCGGGTCCTCGAGCAGATGCCTCACCCGCTGCGCGCAGGCCAGGCCGAAGCGCAGGCTCAAGCCGCGTCGGGCCGGCACATCCAGCGCCAGCTCGCGGGCCAGGCGGTCGAGGGCGTCGTTCATGCGGGCGAGTTTAAGCAGATGGGATTGCCTCGTGCTGCCGCGGCCGGCTACGCTGCGGCGCGGCAATCCATGCCGAGGAGGGCGCCATGGCTCAATGGCCGACATTGGAAATCGCCAAGCTCATCGTCGGCGTGCTGACGCCGCTGTCGGTCGCGCTGCTGGGCTGGTTCGTCAGCAGCCAGCTCAAGCGCCTGGACCTGGCCAACTGGACCAACCAGAAGCTCATCGAGAAGCGCCTGGCCATCTACGACGAGATCGCGCCGCGGCTGAACAAGCTGCTGTGCTTCTTCACCTGGGTGGGCTACTGGAAGACGGTCTCGCCCGCCGAGGCCATCCAGGCCAAGCGCGAGCTGGACCGCACCCTCAACATCTACCGCCACGTCTTCGAGGCCGAGGTCTACGAGGCCTACCAGGCCTTCATCGGGGCGCTGTTCGAGACCTACACGGGCGCCGGCCATGACGCGCGGCTGCGGGCCCTGATCTGGGGTCCCGATGGTGACCGCCGCAGCGACTGCGGCTACACCTGGGACGAGTCCTGGACGGCCAGCTTCTCGGAGCCGGGTGCTGCCGTCGGCAAGCCGGAAGTGCGCGCCAGCTACAAGGCGCTGATGGCGGCGCTGACGCGTTCACTCGGCGTGGCCACGCCGGACCACGCCCCCCACTGAGCGCGTCAGGCCTTGGCCAGCTCGTCGTCCGGCGCCAGCAGGCGGCCGAACAGCAGCTTGACGACCAGCAGGCCGACACCGGCGGAGGCCACCAGCACGGCATGCATGGCCCAGAACTGCGAGCCCGGCATCTCCTCCAGCTTGCCGGCCAGCCAACCGACGAAGGTGTTGCCGAAGAACAGGTGCAGGTAGTAGAGGCCGATCATGACGCCCTGCAGGCCGCGCGGCGCGGCGCGCGAGTACAGGGCCAGGCCCACCGGCATGATGTTGGCGAAGCCGATGTCGTTGACCAGGGTGTAGGCAAAGGTCCACAGGATGCTGATCTTGCCGCCGCCGCCCTCGATGGCGAAGGCCGGGATCAGCAGCAGGGCCGGTGCACCGCAGGCGGCGAAGCAGCCCAGGGCCATCTTGGTGACCTCGTCGGGCTCGCGGCGGCGCGTGGCCCACCAGCGCCAGAAGGCGATGGAGCCCAGCATGGTGACGAAGCTCACCGTGGCATCGACGGCCTGCAGCCAGGTCACCGGCACCTCGAAGCCGCCCACGTTCATGTCCATGTGCTGCTGCGACCACAGCGGATAGGCGTTGTTGAACTGCTGGTTGCCGACGATGGACAGCATCAACAGCGGGATCATGGCCACCAGCAGGGCCACCTGCAGCGCGCCCCGGCGGCCGATGGTGGGCCGGGGTTCCGCCTTGTTTGCCCCGCGCTTGGGCTCGGGCGGCAGATGGCGGCGGCCGGCCAGGTAGACGAACAGCCCGATCAGCATGCCCACGCCGGCCGAGCCGAAGCCCCAGTGCCAGCCCACCCGCTCGCCCAGCGTGCCGCAGACGATGGGCGCGGCGATGACGGCGATCTGCACCGCCAGCATGAAGATCTGGAAGGCACTGGCGCGGCGCTTGTCGCCCGGCGCGTAGAGGTCGCCCACCTGCGCCGCGATATTGCCCTTGAAGCAACCCACGCCCAGTAGCAGGCAGCCCAGGGCCGGCAGCAGCGCCGTCTCGAAGGCCATCAGGAAGTGGCCGGTGGCCATCAGCAGGGCGCCGATGACGACGGTGCGGGTGCGTCCCAGCACGCGGTCGGCCAGCAGGCCGCCGAAGATGGGCGTCAGATAGACCAGGCCGACGTAGAGGCCGAACACGGCCGAGGCCAGCTGCTGCGGCGAGCGCGGGCCGGTGACGTTCTCGATGGCATGGCGCAGCGCGTCGATGCCGGTCACGTTGGCGATGTGGGCCGGCAGGAACAGGTAGTTGCTGAGGTAGAGCACCAGCAGGGCCTGCATGCCGTAGTAGCTGAAGCGTTCCCACAGCTCGCAGAAGGACAGCCAGCCGAGGCCGGCGGGGTGGCCCAGGAAGGACCGGTCGTGGCGGGCGCGCTCGTCGCTTGTGGCGTCGGCGGCCGCGGTCAGGGTGGCGGAGGTCAAGGGGGTGTCCCGGGACATTGAGAAAGCCGAGACTGTCCACGCCCGCGGCCCGGCTGGCAATGCGCAGTCGCCCGCGGGTGACTGGCGTCATGGGTGTCATGTCCGGCCGACACAATCCGGCAATATGAGTTCGACCCCTTCCCGCGTCGTCGTCACCGGCGGCACTGGCTTCATCGCCGGCGTGCTGATCCGCCAGCTGCTGGCCGCCGGTTGGCAGGTCCACACCACCCTGCGCGACCTGAAGCGCGAAGCCGGCCTGCGCCAGCTGCTGGGCGTGGGCGCCAGCGAGCAGCTGCGCTGCTTTGCCGCCGACCTGACCGCCGACGCCGGCTGGGCCGAGGCCGCGGCGGGCTGCAGCCATCTGGCCCATCTTGCATCGCCGCTGCCGGTGGGCGCGCCGCGCGACGCCAATGAACTCATCGTCCCGGCCCGCGACGGTGCGCTGCGGGCGCTGAGGGCGGCGCGCGATGCCGGCGTGCGGCGGGTCGTCATGACCTCCTCCGTCGCGGCCGTCTCCTACGGCCATGGCCGCGGCGACCACCACTTCACCGAGGACGACTGGACGCAGCTGCAGACGCCCGGCATCCCGCCCTACGTCCAGTCCAAGACCGTCGCCGAGCGCGCTGCGCGCGACTGGGTGGCGCGCGAGGGCGGCGGCCTGGAGTTCTGCACCGTCAACCCGTCCGTCGTGCTGGGGCCGGTCGCCAGCGCCGACTATTCCGCCAGCGTCGTCATCGTGCAGAGCCTGCTGCGCGGCAGGATTCCCGCCCTGCCCCATATCGGCTTCGGCATTGTCGACGTGCGCGACGTGGCCGAGCTGCACTGGCGCGCGCTGTCGGCGCCGCAAAGCATGGCCGACGAGCGCTTCATCGCCTGCGGCGGCTTCCTGTGGCTGCGCGAGATCGCGGCCATCCTGCGCGCCGAACTGGGCGAACAGGCGCGGCGTGTGCCGACGCTCAACATGCCCGACTGGGCCGTGCGGCTGCTGGCCAAGGTCAGCCCGGCGGTGCGCGCCGCCGCCAGCGAGCTGGGCACGGCGCGGCACCAGGATTCGAGCCATGCGCGCGAAGTGCTGGGCTGGGTGCCGCGGCCGCCGCGCGAGGCCATCGTGCAGACGGCGCGGGACCTGGTGGCGCTGGGTATGGTCTAGCGCGACAAGGCCGCTGGCAGGCCAAGCTCGGCGTGCATCGCCTCGCCGACATCGCAGTACGTGGCCTTGGCGACCTGGGCACGATCGAGCTCGAAATAGAGCACCGGCCGGCCGACTTCGCCTTCCCGGTTGGCGCGCAGCCGGAAAAAGCGGAACGTGACCTGGGCGGCGGCCGCGAAGCTCTCGCCCAGTTCGCGTTCCGCCAGCACCAGTTCGGCGTCACGGCCGCGCGCCGGGCGCAGCAGCCGGAAGTCCTGCAGCAGGCAGTCGGCGCCGCCACCGGCCTTCAGCTCCAGATGCTCGCCTGCCGCGTCGAACAGCGGCACGATCTGCCATTGCGGTCGCCGCCCTTCGGACGCCGGCAGCTCGGCGTACAACGTCAACACTTCAAAGCCATGGGCATTGAAGTTCTCCCGGTGGGCCAGCACGGCCATGCCGGGCGCGGAGCCGCGCTGCAAGGCAATGCGGTTGATGCCGGGGCGCAGGGCCTGCACGCGGTCGGCGGCCTGGGCCGCCGCGGACCAGAGCAGCAGCGAGCCCAGGCCCATGACGGCGCGACCTGCGCGGTGCAGTCCAGCCATGGTTTCTCCTTCAAAGCGACGCTGCGATTCTGGACAGGCGCCGTGGAAGAAAACAGGTGGATCGCGGAGACTTGCTTCCGCTGTGCCGCGCTCCGCGCGTCAGCCCACCACCACCTCGCTGATCTGCACCACCGGCCGGCGGTCGGTGTAGTTGGCGATGTCGGCCATGATCTCGGCGGCATGCGGACCGAAGGCCGTCTGGTGGCTCTCGACGCTGTCGAAGAACAGCTCGCAGCCGGCCACGAAGGGCGGCGGCTGGCCGGGCGCGGCACCGTTTGCCAGGCCGCGGTCGACCGTGTAGCGCAACAAGGCCGACCCCAGCCGGGCCTGCACCAGCGGCATGTGGCGGTCGCGGTAGTAGTCGTGGTCGAAGCGCGTGCCGGGCGCCTGCGGGTAGAGGACGCTGACCTTGATCATGGATGCCATCTCCGAAAAGCGATGCCGGAGTGTCATTGCATCCAACGGCTGCCTGCCGTGGTTGTCGCCAAGCCCTTGCGCCGCGTCGGGTCAGCTGGGGTGGCAGGCACGTCGAAGTTGTGCACGAAGGCTTCGCGCAAATGCCGCCTGTTGGGTCAATCCCGCAACGCGCGCACCACGGCCGCGACGGTCATCAGCACGCCCACGGGAAACACCCAGGCCAGCAAGCCGAGCAGGCCGCCCCAGCCTTCCTCATGCCGCAGCGCGAAGCCGAACAGTCCCATGCCCATGGCGAAGAGGCCCATCAGGAACAGCAGCCAGTTGCCCATGGCACGGCCGGTGTCGCTGACGTCGTCGTCTTCCCAGATCAGCAAGGCAATTGCCAAAGGGGCGCAGATCGCCAGCAGCAGCCACTTCGGCACCTGGTGGCCGTGATGGCCATCCCAGCGCAGCAGCAGCAGGGGCGGGATGGTCAGCAGGAGGATGGTGATGACCCGGCGCATGCCCGCTAGCGACCCCGCCTCTGCCACAGCGCCTTCTTGCCCTTCAACTGCCTCTCGATGCCGTCGTTGAGCCGCGCGCGCAGGTCGATGACCTCTTCGACGTGGCCATACACCTCGGGGAAGCGCAGGTCCAGCCACAGCCATAGCGTGCAGATGCGCAGGGCCTGCTCCATGCGGTCCAAGCGGCCGTGCTGGTCGTATTCGTCGAGGAAATGCGGCTCGCCGGCCTTGCCGGTGCGGGCGTGGCTCATGGCCCAGCCGTGGAACTGCTCCACCAGCATGGGCAGGCGTGAATCCACCGGTGCCTGGGCGTAGCGGAAGCGCTCCTGCAGCGGCAGGGCGGCCGCGTTGCGGTCCAGGGCCTCGGCCAGCTCCAGCATCTGCTCCAGCTCGGCCACGGCGAAGTGGGCATCGTCCAGGCGCAGCTGCTGCATGAAGATGTCCAGCACCGCATGCAGCTTGTTGACGCCCAGGCGCCGCGAAATGGTGTCGACATGGCGCCAGTTCGGCGCCACCGGTGCCTTGAAGTCGCGCGGCGCGCGCGGCTCCTTGGGCAGCAGGCTGCGCAGCGTCTTCATCGCGTCGGCCTCGGCCTCCTTCAGCACGCTGACAAAGCCTTCGTCGTGCATGCCGTAGCGGCCCGCGCGGCCGGCGATCTGGTGCACCTCGCTGACCGACAGTTCGCGGTCGCCGACGCCGTCGAACTTGGTCAGAGTCGAGAACAGAACGCGGCGGATGGGCAGGTTCAGGCCCATGCCGATGGCGTCGGTGGCGACCAGCACGTCGCTCGCGCCGACCGCAAAGCGCTCGGCCTCGCGGCGGCGCACCTCGGGCGGCAGGGCGCCGTAGATGACGCTGACGGCGTGGCCGTTCTGCGAGATCTGGTCGCGCAGCATCAACACGTCGCGGCGGCTGAAGGCCACCACGGCATCGCCCG
The DNA here is from genome assembly GCF_058787015.1 of Roseateles sp. FW305-36. Lineage (NCBI taxonomy): Bacteria > Pseudomonadati > Pseudomonadota > Betaproteobacteria > Burkholderiales > Sphaerotilaceae > Roseateles > Roseateles sp. FW305-36. The sequence goes on from NZ_JBYSZK010000002.1 coordinate 174,821, forward strand.
CATGCAGATGCGTCATCGGCACCGGCGCCGGCATCAGCTGCACATGCTGCTTGCGCTCGAAAGTGCGGCGCTCCGGCTTCTCGCCGCAAAGCTGCAGCAGGCGCTCGATGGCGGGCGCCGCATAGGCCGAGCCGATGATGATGAGTTCGCGCGCCGGCACGCCGACGATGGCCTGGGTCCAGGCCCAGCCGCGCGAGTCGTCGAAGATCATCTGCGCCTCGTCGATGACGGCGACGTCGACGATGTCGCGGGTGTTGACCATCTCGATGGTGCTGCTGACGACGCGCGCATCGGCCGCCGGCACGCTCTCCTCGCCGGTCAGCAGCGAGCAGGGCACGCCGCGGCCGACGAGGCGGTCACGGCCCTCCAGCGCCAGCAGGCGCAGCGGCGCCAGATAGGCGCCGTCCAGGGCCTGGGCCAGGCGCTCGAAGGCCGCATGCGTCTTGCCGCTGTTGGGCGGGCCGAGGTAGAGGGTCACCTTGCGGCCCAGCTTGCGCGCCGCGTCGAAGCTGTCCGGGTAGCCCTGGAAGGCCAGCTCGCGGCCCAGGCTGGCCAGCGTGCTCTGCTCCTCGACGGTCTGCTCCCAGCGGTCCTGGGCCCGCGTCAGCGCGGCCTTCAGGTCCTCGAAAGGCATGGGCACGCCGCATTCGGCCTGCAGGCGCGGCAGCAGCGAGGCGAGCTGGGCCGAATCGCCCATGGCCTCGCTGCGCGCCACCAGATGGTTCAGGTGCAGGGCCAGCTCGGCCTTGTAGGAGTACTCGGGCGCCTGCCCCAGGGCATGCCTCAGCGCCGCCGTGTCGCCATCGCGGAAGAAGGCCCAGATGGCGCCTTCCGGCACCGGCACGCGGTGGGACAGGTCGATGCGCCAGTTCTCATGCGCGAGCGTGATCGGGTGCACGCACAAGCGCGTGAACACCAGGCCCTCGCGGCGCAGGCCCAGGCTTTCGAGCTGGTGCAGGCGCTGCTGCATCTGCGTGCGCAGCGTGTTGGCCAGCGGCGTGGCGTCCAGCTGCGCCAGCGCGACGGGGAGGTGGGCAGGCAGGATCCAGCGGCTGGGGCGGCCACCGCCGGCGGCCTTGGAGATCTGGATGCAGCCCAGGCGGTCCAGCGACTCGTCCGTGCCGTCGTTGAGGTCGTCGGGCACCAGCACCTGTGGCAGGGCGTAGGCGGCCTGGCGGATGCGTGCCCAGTCCTCGGGCGCGAGGCTGGCGGGCAGCCGGGCGGCGTGGCGGGGCTGCGGCAGGGGAAAGGCGGGCGCGGGGGGCTTGGGCGAGGGGGAGTCAGACTTCACGGGGGAAGTGGAACACAGGCGCGCCGCCGGCCGGCTAGCGCTGGCTGCCCAGGGTCCGCTTGACGCGGTACATCGCCTCGTCGGCCTTGTGCACCAGCACGCCGGGCGATTCGCCGTCGTCGGGGAAGAGGCTGAAGCCGATGCTGGCGGACACCTCCATGGCGTGGCCGGCCAGCACGCAGGGCGCGGCCAGGGCCTGGCCGATCTTGGCGGCCACCTGCTCGGCGTCCTCGCGCCGGCTGGCCGAGGCCAGGATGACGAACTCGTCTCCGCCGATGCGGCAGACCGTGTCGCTGGCGCGCACGGTGGCCGTCAGCGCGCGTGCCACATGCTGCAGCAGCAGGTCGCCCACCGCGTGGCCGTACTCGTCGTTCACGCGCTTGAAGCCGTTCACGTCGAGGAAGTAGATCGCCAGCCGGCTGCCATGCCGGCGCGCCAGCGCCAGGTCGTGGGCCAGGCGGTCCCACAGCACCTCGCGGTTGCAGACGCCGGTCAGCGCGTCGGTCTGCGCGGCCTTGACGGCCACTTCCAGCGCCGCGTGGGCGGTCTCGGCCTGCCGGGTCATCTCGAGGTGGCGCCGATGCAGGCGCTGGTTCTCCTCGCGGGCATCGTGGGCCGCGACCAGGCCGGACTCGCTGCGCGCCTCCTGGATGGCGCCGTGCAGAGCCAGCAGCGTCGCCTCGGCCGCGGCGATCTCGCGCCGCAGCAAAATGAGCCGCTGCTCGTCGACGTCGATGTTGGAGGGTGTGTCCATGCGCGCGGCGGTTTCGACGCCTGTCAGTCCGTCGCGGGCGCGGTCAAGGTCATGGCGATGTCCGGTCCCAGGCCGCGTTCGATGAAGACATGCCGGCTGCTGTCGAGGCAGAGCCTCTCGTTGGTCTGGTTGCCACAGCTGCGGCCTTCGTCATGGCGCTCAGAACGAGGGTTGCGGCGTGGCGCGGGCCAGCAGCGACGCCAGGTGCTTGCAGACGTTCTCGCCCGTCGTCGTCAGGCGCAGCGAACCGCCATGCCACTCCATCCAGTTCAGGGCGACGTAGTCCTCGATGAAACCCGCGTCGATCTCGGCCGCGCGGCGGCGCTTGAGCAGGTCAACGGTGGCGAGCAGCCGGTCGCGCAGGGTGTCGCGGCGTGACGTGGCGGGCGAGGGTGCTGGCAGGGGGCGGGAAGGCTTCATCGAGATCTCCAAACGGTCAGGGATGGCAGGCATCTGGGCGTGCAAGATGCGTGCCCTTGGCTGGGCTGATGTCTCGGTGGTTTCCGCGGGTGTGGGTGGCGGACGAGCCGGGGCAAGGTGGAGCGGCCGCCTCGACAAGGGTTCAAGAGAGGCCGGGTGGGGGCTCGCCGCTTGAGGGTGGCTGACGGCATTGCCGGCCGGCGGGAGCCAACCGGGCCTGGGGCGCGAGGAAGGAGGGCGCCGGCGTCCAGCCACCGAAGTCGCGCCGTTGAGCAGACACGCGATGGTTGCAAGCCATTCTAGGGCGCTGCGCCGGCCAGTCGCACCGCGAAGGCCGGTGCCTGCGTCGAAGTCAGGCCGCGCGGCGCCCGGCAGTGCGGCTCAGCAAGGCCTTCAGATGCTTGCAGACGTTCTCGCCCGTCGTTGTCAGGCGCAGCGTGCCGCCCTGCCATTCCATCCAGTGCATGGCGACGTAGTCTTCGATATAGCCCTCCGCGATCTCGGCCGCCCGTCGCTGCTTGAGCAGGTCCACGGTGGCGAGCAACCGGTCGCGAAGCACGTCGCGTCGGGCTGCGGCGGGGAACGAAGCAGATGCGTTCATCAAGATCTCCGGAGGTCATGAACAGACTCCGGGAATGAAGTGGAACACAGACCTGTGACGAAACCGGTGCGGCCGACGAACGGCAGGCCTATCGTTTGCCCGCGGGGTCTTCCCCATGACAAGCTCCAGCCCATCGGAGGACCGCATGCCACGAGACATCAAGGTCGTCAGCGACACCGTCGCCGCGCCGGCGCAAACCGTCTACGAGTTCGCCCGCCAGCGCGAGAACCTGCACCGCTGGGCCTCGGGCCTGGCGACGAACGACATCGAGCAGGAGGGCGACCACTGGGTCGTCACCGACTCACCCATGGGGCGCATCCAGATCCGCATGGCGCCGCGCAATGACTTCGGTGTTTTGGACCATGACGTGACGACGCCCGATGGCGTCACCACGCACAACGCGTTCCGGGTGACGCCGGTGGATGAGGGCTGCGCGCTGACGTTTGTGGTGCTGAGGATGGCGGGGGCGAGCGATGAGGACTTCGCCCGGGATGCGGCCCATGTGCTCAAGGATTTGAGGACGTTGAAGGTGTTGATGGAAAAGGGCGATCGCTAGGGGTGGCGAAGCCAATAGCAATGCTTCGCAACGGAGCGCTCTTGCTGGACCTGGGCCCACTCCGTTTCTGAGTCGGAGATCTCGATTCGACGCTCCCAAAGCGGAAACCACAGGGGATCGCGGCGCTCGGTCGCCGTTGCAGGGCGGGTGTTCTTCGCCATTTCGCGCTTGCAGGCGCCGAACTGCACGAAGTTGACCTGAGCCTCCACCAGGCTGCATTGGTTGGCCCCGCCGGATTCAAGCGGGAAGTAGAGCTGGAAGCCGTCGTCCTCCCAAAAGCAGATGGGACAGATGTCGAACGAGTCCGGGAATGTGTCGAAGACCTCATATCCGCAGCAGGGGCAGGTGTACATGGACAGCGCCTCCGGACTCTTTACAACGGCTTCGGCTTCGTCGCGTCCGACGGATTCGCAATCCAGGCCTGCAGCTCTCCCGCCCGCGCATGCTTGGGCGCCAGCTCCAGGAAGGTCTTGTACGCCGCCATTGCTTTGCCTTCATCGCCGGCCTGCAGGCGCGCGTCCCCGAGATTGAGCCAGGCCAGCGACCGGCTGGCATCCATCTCGACAGCCTTCTCGAACCAGGCTGACGCATCAGCGAACTTGCCGCGGCGATACAGCACGAAGCCGAGGTTGTTGGCAGCCAGCGCGAACCTGGGTTGCAGCTGCATCGCCTCCTTGAAGGCGGCTTCGGCCTCGTCGTAGCGGCGCTCGCGATACAGCTGCAGGCCGCGGTCGTTGGCGCGTTGGGCGGTCACGCGGGCACTGGCATCGACGCGGGCCGTCGGCGCGGCCAGGGCTTGGTCCTTGCCGTCCAGGCCCTTGATGGTGACCTGCACGGCACTGGCCGCGCCGCTCGCGGCGGGGGCGACCTGGCGGCCGGCACTGCTGGCCTCGTCCAGCTTGGCGGCGAACTGGCTGGCCTTGTCGTCGAGCTGGGCGACGGCGCCGCTCAGGGCCGGCTCCTGGGCCGTCGGTAGCTCGAAGACGAATTCGCCGCCCTCGCTGCCCGGCAGGCTGCCGAAGGCCGGCGTCTGGTGGGCGATGGACGACACGGCGGGCGCGACATAGGCGGCCAGTTCGGTGGCGGTGATGAGGCCGTCACCGTTCAGGTCGGCCTTGCCGTTCAGGGCCTGCAGCAGCGTCCACGTGAACACCGAGTGGCCGCCGGGGCCGTCGTCGGCCACCTGCTGGTCAGCGCCGCCGGCCGTCATCATCTGGCGGCCGATGCGGCGGGCGTTGGTGCGGGCGAAGTTGCTGTCGGCCGCGGCCGAGCCGCCGCGGGTCAGGCCCAGGCCGGAGTAGCAGGCGTCGATGACGAAGAGGGCGTGCTTAGCCGTGATGGCCTCGGCCACCTCCTGCAGCTGGGGCATGGCGATGGCGTCGGACTGCAGGTCGTTCAGCCCCGCGTCCACCGGCACGATATAGCCGACCTCGCGGCCGCTGGGCAGCTTGCGCGTGCTGCCGTGGCCGGCGAAGAAGACGAAGACGCGGTCGTCGCGCTTGACGCGCTTGCTGTCGCCGAAGCGCTCGTTGAGGGCCTTCAGGATGTTGGCGCGGGTGGCGTCGGCGTCGGTCAGCAGCGTGACGTTGTCGGTCTTGAAGCCGAAGCGCGTGACCAGCGATTCACGCACGGCCTGGGCGTCGCGCACCGCGTGCGAGAGCTTGGGCCAGGCCGAGTATTGGTTGATGCCAATGACCAGGGCATGGCTGTCTCGGTAGAGCTCGCCGGCGGCCACCGGCGGGGGCGCGGCGGCCTTGTCGCTGGAGACGACGAACTGGCCGTCCTTGAAGCTGGCGAAGCGCCAGCCTTCGGCGGCGAGCTGGTCCAGCACCAGGGGCAGGGCCTGAACGGTGCGGGCGTGGATGTCGTGGAAGAGCACGATGCCGCGCTGCTGCTTGTCCAGCTCGGCCATCACGCGGGCGGCGATGCTCTTGGGGATGGGGTCGCTCCAGTCCAGGGAGTCGACGTTCCACATCATCGAGCGCAGCTTCAGCGCCTCGATGGTGGTCAGGGCGCCGTCGTTGCGGGCACCGTAGGGAAAGCGAAACAGGGCGTCGCCATTGCGACCCGCCGCATCCAGCAGCGCCTCCGTGTTGGCAGCCTCTTCCTTGACCTTGACGAGCTCGAACTTGCTCATCAGTCCATGCGTGAAGCTGTGATTGGCGATCTGGTGGCCGGCCGCGAGAACCCGCTTGGCCACGGCGCTGCCGTTGCCCGGCTGCATCTTGCCGTCGGCGCCGACCTTGCCGAGGTTCTGGCCCAGCTCGAAGAAAACGGCCGGCGCGTTGTAGCGCTTCAGGATCTCCAGGATCTCGTCGGTGTAGCGCGCATGCGGGCCGTCGTCGAAGGTCAGCAGAACGGTCTTGGGCGGCAGCTTGTCGCCGAAGACTTCGCGCTCCTTGGCTGCCACGCCGCGCATGGCACCCGAGGCCGCCGAGGCGGGCTGTTCAGGCGCCAGGTCCGCCGCGGCCGGCAGTTGGGCGCCGTATTGCTTCATGACCGCTTCGCGCGTGTGCAGGGCCTTGAGCTTGGCGATGTAGTCGGCCCACTTCTCGCGCTTGAGCTCGATGCCGCGCTTGGCAAAGCCGCCGAAGACTTCCTTCAGCTCCTGCTCATAGGCCTTCTCCACCTCGGCCAGGGTGTCCAGGTCGTCCTGGGCGCGGCGGGCGAGCTTGATGCCGTCCAGGGTCTGGGCGCTCTTCAGGCCGGTCGCCAGCTCGCCCAGCACCTCCTTGAAGGCGAGGCGGTCGGCGTCGAACCAGCTCGGCTCGCTCTCGATGCGGGTGATGAGGGCCGTGGTGGCCTCCAGCGCCTCGGGCTTCAGTGCCGCGTCGGCCAGGGCCTGCTGGCGCTGCAGCAGTTCGTGAAAAAGCTGCTGGCCCAGGGCCTGGACCTCGCGGCGCTGGGCCGGCGGCAGGGTGGCCTCGCCGTCCATCAGCACGACGATCTGGCGGTGCAGGGCTAGCAGGCCGTCGCCCTGCTCGCGCAGCCTGGCGGCGGCGCTGGTGTCCTGCGCCGCCGAAGCGGCCGGCAGCGCGGCGGGTACGTCGGCCAGGCGCTTATTGCAGCCGGGCAGGACGAAGGCGGTGGTCAGCAGCAGAGCGAGTGAGAGGAGGCGCAATGGAGTCATGGCTGGGCGGTTGAAGCGGCGCGATTTTGGCTGGCGCCTCAGTCCACGGCTTTGTAGGTCAGCTGGACCTTGCGGCTGCGCAGGTCACAGGTCCAAATGTGGGTGACATTGTTGTCGCGCACATTGACGATGGCCACCAAGGGGCCCTGGATGGCAACAGAGAGGCTATCCAGGCGCGCGTTGCCGCGGTCGTAGACGCTGCCGAGGTCAGCCAGCTGCTTCATCAGCGGCAACACCTCGTCGACTTCGCCGCGCTCGTTGAATACCAGCAGCTGGGCCTCGACCGTGATGCCCACGTAGCGGCCGGTGGCGGCGTCATGCGCCAACCCGCTCAGGTCGCGGTCTTTCAGCGAGACCGCGCTCAACCACTCGCGGCGGCGCGTGTCGTAGCGGTAGAAGTAGCCCTCGCCGCCGAAGGACACCATGGCGAGGATGCCCTTGGCCTGGTCCCAGGCCAACCCCGAGCCCCAGGACAGGGCCGGCAGGGACTTGGGCAGTTCGAGCTTCTGCTTCGGTCCCGTGGGCCCCTGGGGCAGCCACAGCAGGTCGCTGCCGTTGCCCTCCAGCACGAAGGCCTCCTTGCCGTCGTCGCGTACCGCGGCGGGTGCGCCCTTGCTCCAGGCTGAGATGCCGCCACCGCGCACGATGCCGCTGAAGCGCTGGCCCTCGCGCGGGCCGGTGTTGGTCCAGGGTAGGCGGCGGCCGTCCAGGCTCAGCAGGTCGAAATTCATTCGTGCCTTGGCGACTTCCGGGCGAATGCCGTCCATCGACAGCACGGGGTCGGCCACATAGGGACCGCGCAGGGTGACGCTCTCGGGCAATTGATAGCTGCCGCGCAGGGCGGTGAGCTGGGTCACGCCGTAGCGGCTGTTGAGGCGGCGGATCAGCGTGCGGAAGTTGATGTTGTCGGCTTCATAGGCATAGGGCAGCTCGTCGGTGACGACCGGCACCTGGGCCGGACCCTGCACGCGGGTGGACTTTTCGTAGGAACCCACGACGATGGCCAGCAGCCGGGTGCCCGGCGTCACCTGTACCTTCCAGGTGGTGGCGTGGTAGCTGGAAAGGACCAGCAGCACGGGCCGAGCCGGGTGGTCTACGAGCACCTGCGTGGCATTGCCTACGAATTCGTAAGCCGAGACGGCCAGGGTGTCCGCCTGCGCACCCCATTGCGCCATGCCGGCCGGCTGGCTGGCGGGCTCGACGACGCGCAGGGGCGGCTTGGGATTCGCCACGGGTGCCGGCAATGCCAGCGCGGGGGCCGGAGGTGCAGCCGTAGGTTCGAAGCCCTGCGGTACCGGCCGACGCGCTGGCGGCGCAGCCGGGTTCGCGCTGCGTTGCTCGACCTCCAGCTTGCGGCCACCCGAGGCGTCGTCGCAGGGCTGGGCCTGGTAGGTCACCTTGCCCTGGGCATCGGTGCAGCGGTAGACGTTGGCAGCGGCCAGCGCCGGCAGCGCAAGCAGCAGGCTGGCGATCGTGACGGTCGTCGGTTTCATTCGGAAATCTCCCTGGGGCGGACAGTCGCTGTGCGCAGTCGCCGATCTTGATGTCCCGCCATTCTGGATCCCTGCTGCCGGCAATTGACAAGGCGGCTGGACACAATCCGGCTCCTTGTCACGAACACCGCTCCCGACGATGCGCCTGCTCGCCCTGACCCTCGCCCTCGCTTTCGTGCTGCCCGCCCAGGCGGCAACGCCCTCGCAGCGCCTGGCCGACCTGGCCACCCGCTATTACGACGCCCAGGCACGCTTCGACCCGCTGACGACCACCAGCAGCGGCGACAACCGCTTCGACGATCAGCTGGTGCTGGCCCTCGCGCCGGCCGAGCGCGCACGCCGCTTTGCCGCCTACCGCGCCTTCCTCAAGGAGCTGGCCAGCGTCCCCGCCGCTTCGCTGCCGGCCAGCGAACGCCTGACCCGCGAGCTGCTGGAAAGCAGCCTGCGCGGCCGCCTCGCTGCCGAGCGCTTTCCCGACCATCTGCTGCCGCTGCAGCAGATGGATTCCGTGCCCATCCAGCTCGCCATCTATGCCAGCGGCCAGGCCGAGCAGCCGCTGAAGACGGCGGCGCAGCTGGATGCCTATCTGAAGCGCGTGGCCGTGCTGCCGGCCTGGTGCGACCAGGCCATCGCCAATATGCGCGAGGGCATGAAGCGCGGCATCGTGCAGTCGCGACCGGTCGTCGAGGCGACGCTGCCGCTGCTGAAGGACCTGGCCGATGCCGACCTTGCGCGCAACCCTTTCGCCGCGCCTGTGCGCGCGCCGCACGAAGGTCTGGCGCCCGAAGATGCCCGCCGCATTGCCCAGGCCTACCGCCGCGAGGTGGCGGAGCGCACCGTGCCGGCCCTGCAGCGCCTGCTCGCCTTCGTGCAGACCGACTATCTCGCTGCCGCGCGCCGCGATGCCATCGGCGTCGGCGCCCTCCCCAATGGCAAGGCCTGGTACCAGCAGCTGGTGCGCGAGCAGACGACGACCCATCTCACGCCAGAGCAGGTGCACCAGCTCGGCCTGCAGGAGGTGGCGCGCATCCAGGGCGAGATCACGCACCTGGCGCCGCTGCTCGGCTACACCGGCGACCCGCTGAAGAACGGCGGCCTGCTGGCCTGGGCGCGCACCGACGCACGCTTTCGGCCCTTCAAGACCGAGGCCGAGATCCTGGACGCCTACCGCGCCATCAACGCCCGCGTCGAGCCCCAGCTGCGCAAGCTCTTTGGCCAGCTGCCGCGCATGCCGCTGGACATCCGCGCTGAGCCCGAGCTGACGCGCGCGACCGCTTCCGACCACTACACCGTCGGCCAGGCCGATGGCAGCGCGCCGGGCGTGTTCTGGGCCGTCATCACCGACCCTGGCATCTACAGCGTCGCCACCATGACCGCCCTGTTCCTGCACGAGGGCCAGCCCGGCCACCACTTCCACCTGGCGCGCCAGCTGGAAATGCCGCAGCTGCCCGAGTTCCGCCGCCGCAACTGGATCAATGCCTACGGCGAGGGCTGGGCCCTGTATGCCGAGACCCTGGGGCATGAGCTGGGCCTGTACACCGATCCCATCGCCTATGCCGGCGAGCTGCGCCTGGAGATCAGCCGCGCCGCCCGCCTCGTCGTCGACACCGGCCTGCACGCCAAGGGCTGGAGCCGCGAGCAGGCGCTGAAGTACTGGATGGACGTGACGGGAGCCGGCGAGCAGCAGGCCGTGGCCCAGATCGACCGCTACCTCGCCTGGCCCGGCCAGGCTCTGGGCTACAAGATAGGCGCGCTGAAGATCCAGGAACTGCGCCGCCGGGCCGAGCAGAAGCTGGGTTCCAGGTTCAGCCTCGCCGCCTTTCATGACCAGGTGCTGGGCGAAGGATCGCTGCCGCTGTCGGTGCTGGAGAGGCGCATCGATGCGTGGATCGCGTGGAGCAGGCTAAGGTAGTGCCATGAGCAACGTCACCATCTTCCACAACCCCAAGTGCGGCACTTCGCGCAATGTGCTGGCACTGATCCGCCATGCCGGCCTGGAGCCGCGCATCGTCGAGTACATGAGCACGCCGCCGAGTCGCGACGAGATCCGCGCCCTGGCCGCTGCCACGGGGCAGCCGTTGCGCGCCCTGCTGCGCGACAAGGAAGCCGTGTTCGCTGAACTCGGCCTCGCCGATCCCGCCCTCAGCGACGACGCGCTGCTGGATACGATCGAGCAGCACCCGGTGCTGCTCAACCGCCCCATCGTCGTGACGCCTCTGGGCACGGCGCTGTGCCGGCCGTCGGAAGCGGTGCTGGAGCTGCTGCCCGTCGGGCCGCTGCCGCCCTTCACCAAGTCCGACGGCGAAGTCGTGCACGACGACGGTCGGCGTCGTCCGATCAAGGCCTGACGATGCGCCGCCTTCGCTACAACTGCGCGGCCACGCTGGACGGTTTCATTGCCGACGTCGACGGGGGCTATGACTGGATCGTCGAGGACGCGAGCATCGACTTTGCGGCCCTCTTCGCCGAGTTCGACACCTTCGTCATGGGCCGCAAGACCTGGGAGGTCATGCAGGCCCAGGGCGATGCCAACCCCTTGCGCGGCAAGCGCGTCGTCGTGGCGTCGCGCACCCTGGACGCCGCTGCGCAACCCGATGTGACGCTGGTTCGTGACGACCTGGTCGGCCACGTCGCGGCCTTGAAGGCCGAGCCGGGCGGGCGGGACATCTGGTTGTTCGGCGGCAGCGAGCTGGCCGCCCAGCTCCTCGATGCAGGCCTGGTGGACCGCATCGAAGTGGCCTTGATGCCGGTGCTGCTGCGCACCGGCATCCCGCTGCTGCCGCCGGGGCCCCGTCAGCGCCTGAGCCTGGTGTCGGCCACCTCGCTCGCCAGCGGCATCCAGATGCTGGTTTACGACGTGCCTCGCTGATCGCGGCGGGTCTGACGCGCTGGCGTCGCTGGCGGTTAACAACCGGTCGCGATTGGTAAAGCCTGGGAACGTCACGGAAGCGAACACTGGCGTCGGGGAGGGGATCACCTCTGGAGGTTTGCATGAAGTACTTGACCCTGAGCGCATGTGCGGCGACCCTGGCCCTGGCGGCCTGCGGTGGCGGTGGTGGTGGCGATGCCGGCACACCGGTCGTCACGACCCCGGCCACCCCCACCCCCCCCACCGCCTCGGGCACCCTCGCCCTCAGCCTCACCGACGCGCCGGCCTGCGGCTTCGACCATGTCTATGTGACCGTGCAGAAGGTTCGCGTCAACGCCAGCGCCGATGCCAGCGAGGACGGCGTGGGTTGGACGGACCTGATGGTCGGCCCGACGCAGCGCTTCGACCTGCTGACCCTGCGCAACGGCGTGCTGGCCAGCCTGGGCCAGGTGCCGCTGGCAGCCGGGCACTATGCCCAGCTGCGCCTGGTGCTGGCCGAGAACAGTACGGCCACGCCGCTGGCCAACTCGGTGGTGCCCAGCGGCGGCACGGAGGTGGCGCTGAAGACGCCCAGCGGCCAGACCAGCGGCCTCAAGCTCAATGCCAACATCGACATCGCGGCCAATCAGTTGGCCGACTTCGTGCTCGACTTCGACGCCTGCAAATCGGTCGTCAGCGCCGGCAACTCCGGGCAATACCTGCTCAAGCCCGTCGTCTCCGTCGTGCCCAATCTGCAGTCCGGCGTCAGCGGCTACGTGGACGCCAGCGTGGCCAACGGCGGCACCACGGTCAGCTTGCAGCAGGGCGGTGTCGTGCTGAAGGCCACCACGCCTGAAGCCAGCGGCCGCTTCGTGCTGGCGCCGGTGGCGGCAGGCAGCTACGACCTCGTCGTCAAGGCGACGGCGCGGGCTTCGCTGGTCGTGACGGGCGTGCCGGTGACGACCAGCACGGTGACCGCTGTCAGCACCTCGGCCGCGCCGTTGACACCGGTGGCTGCCTTCGACGGCCAGGTCATGGGCAGCGTGAAGGCTGCCGACATTGCCGCCACGGCCAGCGTCTGGGCGACCCAGCAACTCAGCAGCGGGCGCGTCGTCACCATCGCCGAGACGATGTCGGACTCGACCACGGGCGCCTACATGCTGGGCCTGCCCGCTTCGCCGCCTTGGGTGGCGACCTATGCCGCACCGCCGGCCATGCTCAACTTCGTCGCCGGCGCCAGCGGTGTCGATCTGCTCTACACGCTGAATGCCAGTTTCAACGGCACGACCCAGGTGGTGACCCCGGTGGCGGTGACGGCTGGCGGCACGACGCCGGTCAACTTCAGCTTCTGATCAGGCGACGGCGGGCCTGAGCAGGTCCGCGATGCCGATGCGCGCGGCGAAGTCCTCGCGCACCCGCTCAGCCACCTCGGTGACGGCCGCCGCGCCGTCGTCGAGGAAGTCGACGACCGAGCGGAAGGGCCGCTGGCCATGGGGCAGGCCGACGATGCGCACGACCGCGTCGGCCACCGCCTGCGGATCGGCCTCGGGCGGCATCAGCGCGGTCAGGCGGGCGCCGATCTGGTCCATCAGGCCGACATAGCGACCATAGGCCGAAGCCACCTCGCCATCGCTCGGCTTGCCCGCGTTGGCGAAGTGCTCGGTGCCGCTGGTGAAGGCGCCCGGCACGACGATGCTGGTCTCGATGTTGAAGCGGGCCAGCTCCGCGCTCATCGTCACGGCCAGGGAGTCCATGGCCGCCTTGGCCGCGGCATAGGGGCCGAGGAAGGGCGGGAAGCCGCCGCGCGTCGTCGTGCTGCCTATCCACAACAGCAGGCCGCGCTGCTGCTCGCGCAGCACCGGCAATGCCGCTCGGTTGACGCGTTGGGTACCCAGCACATTGCTGTCAAAGACGGCCGTCATCTCCTCCGGCGTGTAGGCCTCGGTGGGCCCGACGACCAGATGGCCGGCGTTGTGCAGCACGACGTCGAGGCGCCCCTGCTCGGCCATGACGGTGGCGACGGCCGCGTTCGCGCTGGCCTGCGACAGCACGTCGAGCTCGACGACGCGCAGGTCCAGGCCGCGGGCAAAGCTCCAGTCGCGCAGCTCGCGGGCCCTGGCCGCGTTGCGGCTGGTGACGCCGCGCATGCTGGCATAGACGGTGTGGCCGGCGGCGGCCAGGGACTGAGCGCTCAGGCGGCCGATGCCGCTGGACGCGCCGGTGACGAGGATGACTTGCCGTGGCTTGCTCATGGGGTTCTCCTCGTCTCTCAGACGATGCCGCCGTTGACACGCAGGGTCTGGCCGTTGACCCAGCTGCCCTGAGGGCCGGCCAGCACGCTGACCATGGCCGCGATGTCCTCGGGCTGGCCCAGGCGTTCCAGCGGCGCCATCTTGGCCAGGCGCTCGACCTGCTCGGGCGTCTTGCCGTTCAGGAACAGATTCGTCGCCGTCGGGCCGGGGGCCACCGCGTTGACCGTGATGGCCTTGCCGCGCAGCTCCTTGGCGAGGATGTTCGTCATGGTCTCGATGGCACTCTTGGTGGCGGCGTAGACGGCGTAGCCCGGCAGGCCCAGGCCGATGACGCTGGTCGAGAAATTGATGATGCGGCCTCCCTGACGCAGGCGCCTGGCGGCTTCGCGCATGGCGAGGAAGCTGCCCTTCACATTGATGTCGAAGAGGCGGTCGAAGGTCTCGTCGCTGGTGTCGGCCAGATGCGGCAGTTCGTTGGCCATGGCGCCGGCGTTGTTGACCAGGACGTCCACGCCGCCGAAGGCCTCGGTGGCGGCGTCGAACAGGCGCCTGGCGGCGCCGGCGTCGGCCACGTCGGCCTGCACGGCGATGGCGCGGCCGCCGGTGGCGATGATGGCGTCGACGACCTTTTGTGCTTCGCCAGCGCTGCCGGCGTAGTTGACGACGACGGCATGGCCCTCGGCCGCCAGGCGCTGGGCGATGGCCGCGCCGATGCCGCGCGAGGCGCCGGTGACGATGGCGACGGGGGAGGAAGTGCTGGCGTTCGGGCTCATGGTGAACTCCTGTTGGGTGGGGTGAGTTCACTGTATTGATCGACTTAATTCGGATAAACACGATTGAATCGACATCACAATCCAGATCACCTAAACAATCAGGGAGCAGGTCATGGACAGGCTGGACGCCATGCAGCTCTTTGTGCGCATCGTCGACCTGGGCAGCTTCACCAAGGCGGCCGACGCGCTGCAACTGCCGCGCGCCTCCGTCAGCCTGGCCCTGCAGCAGCTGGAGGCGCGGCTGGGCGTGCGGCTGCTCAACCGCACGACGCGCCATGTGAGCCCGACGCTGGACGGCCAGGCCTATTACCTGCGCTGCCAGCAGATCCTTCAGGACGTGGGTGAGGCCGAGGACCTGTTCCGCAGCAGCCAGCTCAAGCCGCGCGGCAAGCTGCGCGTGGACATGCAGGGCAACCAGGCCCAGCGCTTCGTGCTGCCCTTCCTGGGCGACTTCCATGAGCGCTACCCTGACGTCGAGCTGGAAATCGGCCTGGGCGACCGTTTCGTCGACCTCGTGCGCGAAGGCGTGGACTGCGTGCTGCGCTCGGGCGAACCCAAGGACTCGTCCATGGTGGGCCGCCGCGTTGCCCAATTGCGGCAGATGACCTGCGCCAGTCGCGGCTACATCCAGCGCCGCGGCCTGCCGCGCACGCTGGAAGAGTTTGCGAACGAGCACCAGGCAGTGAACTACGTGGGCAACAGCGGCCGGGTCCTGCCCTTCGACTTCATCGTCGACGGCCAGCCGCGCAGCATCAGCTTGCACGGCCCGGTCAGCGTCAACAGCGCCTCGGGTTATGGCGCCTGCTGCCTTGCGGGCCTGGGCTTCATCCAGGCGCCGCGCTACAACTTCGAGGCCGAGCTGCAGAGCGGCGAGCTGGTCGAGGTCTTCCCCGACTGGCAACCCGCGCCCATGCCGGTCTATGTGCTCTACCCGCATGCGCGCCAGCTGTCGTCGCGGGTCCGGGTGTTTGTGGACTGGCTGGCGGAGAGGATGAAGGCGGCCAATTGAGCTTTGATAAAACGCGAGCCATGCTCGTCATCCACGAATCCGACACCCGCGTCGAAGAGCCGCCGCCGCACGGCGCCATCGGCATGTCGACGGCCTACCGCATCAGCGACGCGGCGCCGGCCCCGCGGGCCATGGAGTTCCGCAAGCGAGTGCTGCATCCGGGCGCGGCCATCGGCCTGCATCCACTGACGCACGACGAGGTCTATTACGTGCTGTTCGGCGAAGGCGAAGTCACGTCGGATGGCCAGACGCAGCGTATGTCTACCGGCATGGCGGCCTATCTCTACGAAGGCGCTGTCGTCGGCATCCGCCAGCTCGGCGAGGCGCCGCTGGCGCTGATCGTCAGCTACCCGAACCCGCCATCGCCCTGACCAGGCGCAGGGCCGTCTCGGCCGCCGGGGCGAGGGTGCGACCGCGCAACCAGACGGCGTGGGCGTCCACGTAGAGCTCACCGAGCGTCTTCAGCCCCTTGATGGGTTGCAGGCCCAGGCTGTCGATGAGGGGCAGGCCGCGCGGCAGGGCGGCGAGCAGGTCGCCGTCGGCGGCCAGGCGCGCCAGCGTGACGAGGTCGTCGCATTCGACGACGACGGGCAGGTCCGCCGGGCTCGCAAAGCCCAGGCCCTGCGCCACATAGGCCTGCAACTGCGGTGACACCGACACGAGGCCCAGGCCGTAGTGGCTCAGGTCGGCGGCCGTCACGCGGCTGGCCTGCAGCAGCGGGTGGCCGGCGCGCGCGTAGACGCTGCCGCGGATGCGCATGACCGGCGCGATCTCCACGCGGTTGGTGTCGCCGAGCATGCGCGGGTCGGCGATGAAGAACTCGATGGCCTCGTCGGTCAACTGGGTCAGCAGGCTGTCGACATTGCCGTAGCGCACGCGGGCGACGATCTGCGGTGCCTGGCGCCTCAGCTCGGCCAGCAGTGGCGGCACCAGCACGGCCGCCGGCACCGGGCCGGCGCCGAAGGCCAGCTCGCCCAGCAGGCCACCGCGCAGCAGAGTCGCGTCGCGCTCCAGGCAGTCGGCGTCGAAGACCAGGCGGCGCGCCCTCTCCACCAGCGTGCGGCCGGCCGGCGTCAGCACCGCGCCCTGCGGTCCGCGCTCGAAAAGGCGCAGGCCCCAATCCTCTTCCAGCGCCTGGATGCTGCGACTGAAGGCGGCCTGGCTGAGGTGCACGCGCTCCGCCGCCGCGACGAAGCGGCCCTCGTCGGCCAGAGCGATCAGATGGCTCAGCTGGCGTAGATTCAATATGCACTCCGTGCAATGAATGCCGGCGAATTATGCGTTGGACGTATTGGCCGCCGGCTTTCATCCTTCGCCCCGTCACACAAGCAAAGGACCGACGGGTGGAGTTCGATTACGTCATCGTGGGCGCCGGCTCGGCCGGCTGCGTGCTGGCCGCGCGCCTCAGTGAGGATCCCGGCGTTTCCGTCTGCCTGCTGGAAAACGGCGGGCCCGACAGCAGCGCCTTCATCCATGCGCCGGCCGGCGTCGTCGCCATGGTGCCCACGCGCCTGAACAACTACGCCTACGAGACCGTGCCCCAGCCCGGCCTCAACGGCCGCCGCGGCTACCAGCCGCGCGGCAAGACCCTGGGCGGCAGCAGCTCCATCAACGCCATGCTTTATGTGCGTGGCCACCGCAGCGACTACGACCACTGGGCCAGCCTGGGCAACAGCGGCTGGAGCCATGACGAGGTGCTGCCCTGGTTCCGCCGCAGCGAGCGCAACGAGCAGTTCGGCGACTGCCCCCTGCACGGCCGGGACGGCCCGCTGAACGTGACGCTGCCGCGCAGCCCCAGCCCCATCAACCAGGTCTTCCTCGCGGCGGCGGCCCTGCAGGGCCTGCCCAATATCGGCGACTACAACGGCGCCGAACCCTTCGGCTCCTTCATCTACCAGGTGACGCAAGTCAACGGCGAGCGCTGCAGCGCCGCCAAGGCCTATCTGACGCCTCATCTGGCACGGCCCAACCTCAAGGTCATCACCCACGCCAAGGCAACGAAGCTGCGTCTGGCCAATGGCCGTGCGGTGGGCGTGGACTACCGCGTCGGCGGCGCCAGCCAGCTCGTGAGGGCACGTCGCGAAGTCCTCGTCAGCGCCGGCGCCTTCGGCTCGCCGCAGCTGCTGATGCTGTCGGGCATAGGCCCCGGCGCGCATCTGCAGCGCATGGGCATCCCCGTCGAGCGCGATCTGCCCGGGGTCGGCCAGAACCTGCAGGACCACATCGACTATGTGCAGACCTGGCGCTGCCATTCATCCACGCCGACCTTCGGCGTTTCCATGCGCGGCGGCGTGCGGCTGGCGCGGGCGGTGGGCGAATGGCGCCGCCAGCGCACCGGCCTGCTGACCAGCAGCATCGCCGAGTCGGGTGCCTTCCTGCGCTCCGAGCCCCACATCACGGTGCCCGACCTGCAGCTCGTCTTCGTCATGGGCATCGTCGACGACCATGCCCGCAAGCTGCACTGGGGCCATGGCATCTCCTGCCATGTCGACGTGCTGCGGCCGCACAGCCGCGGCACGGTCGAGCTGGCCGGCCCCGACCCGCTGGCCGCACCGCGCATCGACCCGCGCTTCCTCAGCGACGAGCGTGACCTGCGGCTGCTCGTCAAGGGCGCGCAGATCCAGCAGCGCCTGGTCGAGTCCTCGCCCTTCGACGGCATCCGCGGCGAGATGCTCTACCCGGTGCGGGCCGATGACGAGGCCGGCCTTGCCGCCGACATCCGCGCCCGTGCCGACACGCAATACCACCCGGTGGGCAGTTGCAAGATGGGCCACGACGCCATGGCTGTTGTCGACGAGCGCCTGCGCGTTCACGGCGTGGGCGGCCTGCGCGTCGTCGACGCCTCCGTCATGCCGACGCTGACCGGCGGCAATACCAACGCCCCCACCCTCATGATCGGCGAGAAGGCGGCCGACATGATCCAAGGAGACAACAGATCATGAAGACGACGCTTGCCCTTGTCGCCGCCCTGGCCCTGGTCGGCTGCAGCCGCGAGACCGCGGCACCCTCCGGCGACGCCAGCGCAACCACGGTGCAGGCGAACGCCGAGTTCGCCAAGTCTTTGCCGCTGGCCGATCAACAAGACTTCGAGGACGCCAAGCGCGGCCTCGTCGCCCGCCCCGGCGGCAAGATCCTCGCCGCCGACGGCAGCGTCATCACCGACTTCGACGTCTTCAATTTTGTCGACGGCGATGCACCGCCCACTGTCAACCCCAGCCTGTGGCGACACGCCAGGCTCAACGCCCAGATCGGCCTCTTCAAGGTCGTCGAAGGTGTTTACCAATTGCGTGGCTTCGACATCGGCAACATGACCCTGGTCGAAGGCAAGACCGGCTGGATCGTCATCGACGCGCTGACCTGCCGCGAGACCGCGACCGCGGCCCTCGCCTTCGCGCGCCAGCAGCTGGGCAACAAGCCTGTCACGGCGCTGATGTTCACGCACAGCCATGTCGACCATTTCGGCGGGGCGCTGGGTGTGCTGACGCCCGAGCAGGTCAAGGCGGGTGTGCCCGTCATCGCCTCCAACGGCTTCATGGAAGAAGCCACCAGCGAGAACGTGCTGGTGGGCACTGCCATGGGCCGGCGCTCGGCCTACCAGTTCGGCAAGAACCTGGAGCGCACGGCCAAGGGCCTGGTGGACACCGGCCTGGGCAAGGGCGTGGGCTACGGCACTTTTGGCGTGCTGGCGCCGACTGATCTCATCACCAAGCCGACGGAAGAGCGGGTGCTGGACGGCGTGCGCTTTGTCTTCCACAACGTGCCGGGCGCCGAGGCGCCGGCGGAGATGAGCTTCTCCATCCCCGCGCTCAAGGTCTACGGCGGCGCGGAGAACCTGGCGCAGACCATGCACAACCTGCTGCCGGTGCGCGGCGCCAAGGTGCGCGACGCGCTGCGTTGGGCCGCCTACATGCAGGACGCGCTGGACCAGCTCGGCGATGCCGAGGTCTATGTCGGCCAGCACAACTGGCCGGTCTGGGGCCATGAGCGCATCGCGCAGTTCATCACCCAGCACCGCGACGTCTACAAATACACCCATGACCAGACGGTGCGCCTCATCAATGCCGGCCTGACGCCGGCCGAGATCGCCGACCAGATCCGCATGCCGAAGTCGCTGCAAGCCTATTTCGGCACCCGCGGCTATTACGGCGACCTGCGCCACAACGTGAAGGCCGTCTACCAGTTCTACCTCGGCGCCTACGACGGCAACCCCGCCCACCTCGACCCGCTGCCGCCGGTGGAGATGGCCAAGCGCTATTTGGCGCTGGCCGGCGGCGCCGACAAGGCCGTGGCCGCCGCGCAGGCGGCCTTCGACAAGGGCGACTACCGTTGGGCCGCCGAGCTGCTCAACCACGTTGTGTTCGCCGACGCCGGCAACAAGGTGGCGCGCGAGCTGCTGGCGCGGGTCTACGACCAGCTCGGCTTCGTCGCCGAAGCCTCGACCTGGCGCAACAGCTATCTGACCGCCGCGGCCGAGCTGCGCGGCGGCCCGCCCAAGCAGGGCATCGACCGCGCCGCCTTCGTCGACATGCTGTCGCAAACGCCCATCGAGCGCTTCCTCGAAGCCATGGCCGCCGGCCTCAACGGCCCGGCGGCCGAGGGCAAGAACTTCAAGATCAACCTCGTGCTGACGGACACGAAAGAGTCTTACGTGCTGTGGATAGAGAACGCCGTGCTGCACCATCGCCGCGCCGAACCGGCCGCCGATGCGAATGCGACGCTGACGCTGACCCAGGGCTTCTTCGTGCGCATGATGGCTGGCACGGCCGGCGCCAAGGACATGCTGACCTCGGACGAGATCAAGGTCACCGGCAGCAAGATCGACCTGGCCCGTTTCCTCGGCCTCATCGACAAGGCGCCGGGTACCTTCCCCATCGTCACGCGGTGACGTCCGACAGCCCGGGGTGGCGGGCTGAATGCAGAATCGGTCTTTCCTCCCGACGGATTGGAAGACTCGTGAATCGCAAATCCACCGCCCTGGTTGTCGCCGGCCTGCTGTTCGCCACCACCGCGATGGCGGCAGAAGAGGCTCCCTCCACGCTCGACAAGGTCGAAGGCGCCGTGGCGCGCGGTGCCCAGGCGGCCGCCAGCGGCGTCGCCCGTGGCGTGCATGCGGCGGCGAGCGGCATCGAGCGCGGCGCCAAGGCGACCGTGCGCGGCATCGAGAAGGGCGCCAATGCCACCGCCCGCGGGGTTTCCAAGGGCGTGGACGCGGCGGCCAGCGGCGTCAAGAAGGGTGCCGACGCCACCAGCAATGCGGTACGCAAGACCGCCGGCAAGGTCGAAGGCAGCACCAGCGGCAGCGCGCCGGCTTCAGGCTCCTCGAACTAGTCAAGCGGCCAGGGCATGGCCTTGGGCATCTTGCCCGGGTCGTCGGGCTCCGCGGGCTTGAGGATCTTGTGGCCGGGTGCCTCGGCCTCGCGCCACCAGGGCTTCGCCATGTCCCCCTTGGCCGGCTCTACGGCCTGGCCCAGGCGCGGCATCAGCAGCTGGGCACCCTGTTTCGGACCGAGCTCCAGCAGCGTTTCGGCCGGTTGATCCCAGTCGTGCAGGGCCAGCGAGAAGGTGCCCCAATGCACTGGCAGGAAGGCGCCGCCGCCGAGGTGTTGCAGCGCCTTGAGGGCGTTGTCCGGGCCGAGGTGGATGTCGCCCCATGACGGGTGGAAGGCGCCCACTTCCAGCATGACGAGGTCGAAGGGTCCGAAGTGTTCGCGGATGGCGGCGTATTCGCTGGTCAGCCCGGTGTCGCCGCTGAAGAAGGCGCGGTGCCTGGGCGTCTCGATGACGATGGACGACCACAGCGTGGCGTTGCGGTCGGTCAGCGACCGGCCCGAGAAATGCTGGGACGGCGCCGCATGGATGCGCAACTCGCCCTTGGGGGCCTGCCAGTGCTCCCACCAGTCCAGCTCGACGATGCGCTCGGCTGGGATGCCCCAGGCCTCGAGGTGGGCGCCGACGCCGAGGGACGTGATGAAGGGCACGTCCTGCAGCTTGACTAGCTCCTTGACCGTGCCCATGTCGAGGTGGTCGTAGTGGTCGTGGGAGATGACGACGGCGTCCAGCGGGGGCAGGGCCTTCAGCGCCAGCGGCACGGGCTGGAAGCGCTTGGGGCCGGCGAGCTGAGACGGTGAGGCGCGCTTGCCCCAGACCGGGTCGGTCAGCACCCGGAAACCGTCGATCTCGATCATCACCGTCGAGTGGCCCAGCCAGGTGGCGCGCAGGCCGGTGTCGGTGGGCTTGAGCCAGGCGTCCAGCGGGTTGTGGGCGGGCAGGGGCCCGGCCGGCGTGCGGCGGCCTTCGGAACACAGGAAGTCGCCCAGCGACGGCCTCTCGCTGCGGTCGCGCAGGCCCGGCTGGATGGGATGGACGTTGTGGAAGCCCTCGCCCGAGTCGGTCACCCGGTAGCGCGGCGAGGCCCGCATGCGTTCGAGACGGGGGCCGTTGGCGCGTTTGCCGAGTGACTTCATGGCAGGGGATGTTGGGACGAGTCCGCTGAGATGGCGACTGGGCGCGGGCTTTCAAGGCCATGGGCGGCGCGCGCCTTCAGGCATTGGGGATCGCCGGGCTCGACGCTCTTGCAGGTGCTGGAGCGCTGGGCATAGATGCCGCAGCCGACCGCCTGCCCGACCTCCCCTTGCAGCGCGATGCAGCGCACCGGGCGCGTCTCGGTGCCGGCCATGCAGCGGTGCAGCTCGCCGACCGACCGCGTCAGCGCGACCGGCACGGTGCCGCCGGGTGCGTCGTCGGCTTCGGCCCAGTAGAAGGACACGCGGAAGACGGCGCAGCAGGCGCCACAGCGCTGGCAGTCGAGTTCGTCGTCCAAGGAAAGTGTCATACGGGTGAAGGTGAACAGACGGGTTGGGTGGCCGTGCACCTGCCTAAACTGGAAATCCGTCCGCCGGAGTTTCCACGATGTCCACAAGCGCCACCTTCCGTCTAGCCAGCCTGCTGGCCTGCATGCTGCTGCCCCTCGCCGCCGCTGCCGGCGATCTCGAGGTGCTGCACCGCTACAGCCTCGGCGGCGAAGGCGGCTGGGACTACCTCAGCTACGACGCGCCGTCGCACCGCCTCTTCATCTCGCGCGGCCAGCATGTGCAGGTCGTCGACCCGCGCAGCGGCAGCGTCGTGGGCGACATCCTCGACACGCCCGGCGTGCACGGCATCGCGCTGGCGCCCGAGCTGGACAAGGGCTTCACCAGCAACGGGCGTGACAATTCGATCAGCGTCTTCACCGCCAGCAGCCTGAAGACGACCGGAAAGATCGCCACGCCGCTGGGCCAAAACCCTGACTTCATCGCCTACGACGAGAGCACGAAGCAAGTGCTGGCCTTCAATGGCCGCAGCCACAACGCCAGCGTCATCGACGCCGTGGGCGAGAAGCTGGTGGTGACCATCGCCCTCGCCGGCAAGCCCGAGGCCGCCATGTCGGACGGGCGCGGCATGGTCTTCGTCGACATCGAGGACAAGAACGCGCTGCAGGTCCTCAACCTGAAGACCGGCGCCGTCGTGGCGACCTGGCCGCTGGAAGGCTGCGACGAGCCCGCCGGCCTGGCCATGGACCGCGCCACGCGCCGCCTCTTCGTCGGCTGCCACAACAAGACCCTGCTGGTCGTCAATGCCGACACCGGCAAGACGGTGGCCCAGCTGCCCATCGGCGAGGGCGTCGATGCCAACGGCTTCGATGCACAGCGCCAGCTGGTCTTCAGCTCGCAAGGCGATGGCACCCTGTCGGTCATCCATGCCGCGGGGGCCGACAGCTTCAAGGTCCAGCAGACCGTGGCCACCGCGCGCGGCGCCCGCACGATGGCGCTGAACCCGGTGGATCACCAGGTCTATCTGGTGACGGCGGAGTTCGACGAGCAGCCGCCGGCCCAAGGCCAGACGCGCCCGCGCCGCACCATGAAGCCGGGCTCGTTCACGCTGCTGGTGGTGGGCGAGAAGTAGGCCTCAAGCTTCGGCGATCGCCGCGATCGACACCTTCAGCCCCGGGATGCGCGCTGGCAGCTTGGCGCCCTGGCGGGCCGGCGGGTCGACCGGGAACCAGCGCAGGTATTCCTCGTTCATGCCGGCGAAGTCGTCCTCGTCGGCCAGCACGATGGTGACGCTGACGATCCTGTCCATGGAACTGCCCGCAGCTTCCAGGATGGCAGCGATATTGGTCAGGCACTGGCGCGTCTGTTCCTGCACCGTCGTGCCGACGAACTGGCCGGTCTCGGGGTCGGTCGGCGCCGTGCCGGACACGAAGACCAGCCCGGCCGCCTTGACGGCCTGGCTGTAGACGGGGGGCGGCTTGGCGGCCTTGGGGGTGTAGACGATGTCGCGGGCCATGGGACCTCCTCGGGTTCAGACGGGCCGGTGACGGGTGCCGGCGCCCAACGTGATGAAGAACATGCGGCTGGGCCGGAACACCTTGGCCGTGTGCCAGACGCCGCGCGGCACGACGACGGCACCGCGGTCGGTGATGCGCTGGGCGACGACGCCCTCGAGCGTCTCCAGCCGGAACTCGATGTCGCCGTCCAGCAGGTAGACGAACTCCTCGCCCTGGGGATGCATCTCCCAGCTGCCCCAGTCGGTGTCGCAGACGAACTCGGACACCAGCCAGGCCTTGCCCAGGGCTTCGAGCGCTTCCTGCGGCTGGCTCCAGAACTCGTGGCCACCGGCCTGCTGGCGGATGCCGCCATTGGCGTCAAGCAGGGCGTAGGTCGCGTCGGGCAGGAACTTCATGGGGAGGTCTCCTGCGCCGATTGTGCGGGCGACTGTGAAACATGCCGCAACCGGGGCGCTTGAAATGCCGGTGGACGGGGGCATCTGCAGGCTATGGCTTCCGTCACCAAGCTCGCCGTTCCCGCCGAACTGCTGTCCCTCGTCCGCCTCGCCCAGTTGCTGCAGGCCCTCGAGGGCCTGGGTCGTGCGGCCGATCCGCATCAATACCAGCTGCTGGTCACCCGGCTCAGCGCCGAGCTGCGCGAGCAGCAGGGCCACGAGCTGCTGGCCGGACTGCTGGATCACTTCCCGGCGGCCGCCGAGGTCTACGAGAACCTGCAATACGGCCACGCCGGCCTGGTGCGGGCGCCGCTGGAGATGTCGCTCGGGTCGGAGCTGGCGACGCGCAGCCTGCTGGAGCGCATTCGGGCCCGCTGAGGCCAAGTTCAGCCGCCGCTGACCTCGGCCTCGAACAGATAGGTCGCGAGCTCGCGTTCCACGGCCCCGACGGCCTCGGGGCTGGCCGACGGCAGGCTCACGCTGACCCGCATGCCGCGCCGGCCGCCCTCGCGAACCTGGACCTGCGCGTCGGCTTGCCCGAGCTTCTCGCGCACGAGTTGCGTCACCAGCCTTGCCGCCGCGTCGCAGCGCAGCTGCGGCTTGTAGATCTTGCCGACCGAGGTGAGCGGGATGGCGTCGACGACATGGATGCGCCTGGGCCAGGCCGGCCGCTCGCCGATGCGGGCTTGGGCGTGCGCCTGCAGTTCGTCCTCGCTGGCCTGGGCGCCGGGGCGCAGTGCCACATAGCAGACGGGCAGTTCGCCCGCATAGGCATCGGGCATGCCCACGGCTGCGGCCAGTGCCACGGCGGGGTGCTCGGCCAGCGCGTTCTCGATCATCAGCGGGTCGATGTTGTGGCCGCTGCGGATGATGAGGTCCTTGGCGCGGCCGGCGATGTGCAGCCGGCCGCTGTCGTCCACATAGCCGAGGTCACCGCTGTTGAGCAGGCCGTCCTCGAAGATGCCGGCGTTGTGCTCAGGGTTGCGATAGCCCGGCGACACATGTGGCCCCTGCACGGTGATGACACCGATCTCGTTCGTGTCGCAGGCCTCGCCGAGGCGCCCGTCGCTGCCGAGCCGGCGCACCATGACGCGGGTGTAGGGCAGGGGCCAGCCCACCGAGCCGACGCCGCCCGGCCCGCCCACCGCATCGATGGCGATCAGGCCCGAGGCTTCGGTCATGCCGTAGACCTCGTACAGGCCGCGGCCGGTGACCTGGCGAAAGCGCTCACCCACCGCCAGCGGCAGTGAGGCCGCGCCGCAAAAGCCGGCGCGCACTCGGCTGATGTCGGCGCCGTCCAGCGGCACCTCGAGCACGGCGCCCACCGAGGTCGGCACCGCTCCCACCAGCGTGGCGCCGTAGCGCGCAGACAGCCGCCAGAAGCCCTGCACCATGGCCGGGTTGCGCAGGCCCGAGGGCGACATGATGAGCAGGCTGACGCCGGCCATGAAGGCACTCAGGGCGCAGAAGATGGTGCCGCCGACATGGAAGAGGGGCAGCGTGGCCGTGAGGGTGTCGGTGGGCTGCAGGTCGCCCAGCACCGCGCCCCCCAGCGCCGCGACGAGCTGGCTGCGGTGGGTATGGGCCACCAGGCGCGGCGTGCCCGTGGTGCCGCCGGTGTGGAAATAGGCCGCCACGTCGGCATCGCGGCCGGGTGCGCCGAAGACCAACTGGTCGGCGGGCTGCGCGGCCAGCGCCGCGGGCAGGTCGATGACGCCGGCCTCCGATGGGGTGCCGGGTGGTGCCACGCGCACGAGCGTCAGCTCCGGCAGCTGCTCGCGCAGGGCCAGCGCCTTCTGCCAGATGTCCAGCACGGGATGCGGTCCCAGTGCCACCAGGATGCGCGCGCCCGAAGCCTTCAGGAGCGCGGCGATGTGCTCGGGCTGCAGCAGGAAGTTGATCGGCACCGCGTAGCCGGCCGCCTCCGCGCCCCACAGCGTGGCGTGGGTTTCGATCAGGCCGGGCAGCATGTAGGCGACGCCGGGCCGCGGGCCGGCCAGCGTGTGGAAGAGGTTGGCCGCGCGCCGCACCAGGCCGAGCAGCTCGCGGTAGTTGACGCGCCGCGGCGTCTCGTCGGGCGCGCCCGTCATGAGCTGCGTCAGCGCGGTGCGTTCGGGCCAGCGCTCGGCGGCGTGGGCGATCACGTCCAGCACGCTGCGTTCGGGCAGGCGTTCGTCCAGCGGCATCTCGGCCTCGAAGCGGGCGAGGTCGTCGAGCGTGCGGATCGGGGTCTCGGGCAGGATGGCCATGCGCGGTGCTCCGGGGCGATGAATGCGGCCGACGCTAGCCGATCGGCTCCGCCCGGGAAATGGCAAAAACACCCGCGGGCTCAGCCGCGCCTCAGCCCGATCTCGAACACGACGCCGTCGTCGACATTGCGGGCGGCGATGCTGCCGCCCATCTTGGCCAGGTAGGTCTTGGCCACGAACAGGCCCTGGCCGCGGCGCACGCCGTCCAGGGCTTCAGCATCGCTGACGCCGTAGTCGAAGATGCGCGTGAGCTGATCGTCGGGGATGTGCGGGCCCTGGTTGTGGATGTCGATGAGGGCCAGCTCGCCCTCGACGCGCAGGGCCAGCGTGACGGGCGTGCCGGCCACGCGGTAGCGGTCGGCATTGGTCAGCACATGCGTGATGGCGTCTTCCAGCGGGTATTCGTCGGCTTGCGCCCAGACCGGTTCGCCGGCGGCATAGGCCACGTTGGCGATGCCCGCATAGGCCGCGTTCTCGGCCACCTGGCGCAGGAAGGCGTCCAGGTCCAGCCGGCCCACGGCCAGCGTCGCGGCGGCCAGGGCCTCACTCGGCGAAGCCTGGCCGTAGAGCACTTTCACGGCCTGCTGCATGCGCTGCACATAGCGCCGGCTCGGGTCGGCATCGGCGGCGTGCAGCAGCATCAGCGACTGCAGCGGCGACATGATCTCGTGACCCACCGCATGCCACTGGTCGTGCTCGCGCTCGGCGCGCAGCTGTTCGCGCCGCAGGCTGTCTCGGGCGTGCTGCAGCAGGTCGGACAGGCTGCCCGCGAGGATGCCCAGTTCATCGCGGCCGCGCAGGTCGGTCACGTCCAGCGTGCCCAGCTCGAAGCGCTCGGGCTTTTGCAGCTGGTGGGACAGCGTGGCGGCGCGCTTCGTCAACATGGCGACGCGGCGGATCAGGCCCATCTCGATGATGAGCCAGGCCAGGGCGATGGCGGCCAGCATGGCGCCCACCGGCCAGGCCAGGCGAGCGGCGCTCGCGCTCAGGGAGCGGTCCAGGCCTTGCAGGTCGCCGCTGAGCGTGATGTCGAAGCGGCCCGCCGGTGTCGTCACGCTGTCCTGGGCCGTCAGCGTGTGCGGCATGGCGGGGGCGGGCAGGTGCTGGATCAGCGCCGTCAGCCAGGGCGAGGACGGCGCGCTGGCTTCCTCGTCGCCCTGCAGCAGCGCGACGACGCTGTTGCCGCGCGTGATCTTCAACGTCTCGCCCGGCGCCAGCGTGCCGGACAGGCGCGCCAGCGTCAGCGGCGGCTGGGCCGTCGACGCCCCGCTGTCGAACAGCGTCGCGTTGTCGGGCCCGATCAGCGCCAGGCGCAGGCCGGTGCGCGGCAGGTCGGCCGGCGGCCACTGCGGCCCGCCGGGGCGGAACAGGGCCTCGCGGAAGGCCTCGACCGGCAGGCGGATGGAGATGGTCGTGCGGCGCGGGCAGGGCTCGGCCGTGCTCAGGCAGGGCCCTTCGCGCCAGACCCAGCCGCGGAAGTCGCGCTGCGGGCGGGCCTTGTAGGGCAGGGTCGTCGTGTTGTCGCCTGCGGCGACGGTGAAGCCAGGCAACTGGCCGCGCTGTGCGTCGATCATCTCGACGGGGGCCAGCCAGTGCTGCTCGCTGCCGTCGCGTTGCAGGCTCAGCTGCACGCGATGCACATCGGCCAGGTCGAGGGTGCCGCGCAGGCGCGACACCAGCGGCGGTGCGTCCAGGCTGGCCACCAGGTAGATGAAGCCGCCCGCATAGGCATTGCTGCCCACCGCCGTGCACAGGCTGGTGCCGCCGGGGTATTGCAGGGCGCAGCCGGCCATCTCGACGGCGCGCTGCGCCTTGGTGGCATCGTCGAAGTCAATGGCGGCAAAGGGCAGCACCAGCGGCGCCACCCAGCCCTCGCCCACCTGCGACGGCTCGGGATTCATCAGCGCCAGCTGGCCCGAAGGATGGCGCAGCTGGGCGACGATTTCGCCCAGCGACTTGGCAAAGGTCTGCTCGTAGCGCTGGGCGTTGCGCTGCCTCTCCTCGTTCAGCAGGGCCAGGGCCAGGGCCAGCGTGGCCAGGGCCAGCGCGACGAAGACGAGGTGGAAGACGATGCGGTTGCGAAAGGCCGCCAGCCCCAGGCGCGGCATGTCGGGCAGTGGCAGCTCGACGCGGCCGAGCTTCATCCGCCGGGAGTCCAGCGAAAGCCGCGCATTGGGATGTTCTCGATGCCGTCGAAGCTCGGGTCCACGTCGCGGAAGGCGTCGCGGATGGTGGCCACATGCTTGCGCACGTTGTCGCGGTTGCGGCCACTCTTGACGACGTCGAACAGGTCCTCGTAGCTGACGACCTCGCCCGCGCGCGCATGCAGGGTGGCGAGGATGCGCTGGGCCGTCAGCGGCAGGTTGATGCGCTGGCCGCGCCACATCGGCGTGCGCTGCTTCAGCGGGTCGAGCTGCAGGCTCTCGTCGCCGGCCTTGGTGGCGGACGGCTTGGCAGCCGGTTCGCGCAGCCGCGCGGTGCGCAGGATGTCCAGGAAGGTCTCGATGAACTCGGCTTCATCGAAGGTCGTCTTCTGCAGATAGTCCCAGGCGTCCAGCGCCTTCATGATGCTGCGGTAGATGGCGGCCGGCATGGCCGACACCACCAGCACCGGTGTGCCCAGGCCCTGCTTGTTGATCTCGTTGATCAGGGCCACGCCGGCATTGCGCTCGCGGCCCAGCTCGATGTCGAGCACGACGAGGTCGTAGCGCTCGCGCAGCAGGGCCGCCTCGGCGGCGTCGCGGTCGAACCATTGGTCGACCGTCAGCTCGGGGCGGGCGTGGCGGATCCAGCCGGCAATCTGCTCGCTGGTGGTGGGATCGTCTTCGATGACGGCGATGCGGGGCATGGTGAGATTATCTGGATGCCGCCCCGCGTGGCGGCGGAAGGATTCTTCCGTGCCCTCAGCCGCCAATCACCCCGCAAGCCACCCGCGCCCCGCCGCCACCCAGCATGGCCGGATGGTCGGAATGGTTGTCGCCGCCCGCGTGGACCATCAGCGCGTGGCCTTTCACGTCGGCCAGCTTGAGGCGCGGGCCGAGCACGGGGGCGCTGGCCGTGCCGTCGGCGGCGACGAAGAGGGGTGGCAGGTCGCCGAGGTGGCCGTCGCCCCAGGGCTCGCCATGCTTCTTGGTGCCCAGTGGGTCGAGGTGGCCGCCGGCACCACCGGCCGGCACGGTGGCGCCATTGGCCTCGGTGGGCGCGCAGGAGGGCTTCTCGTGGACGTGGAAGCCATGCAGGCCAGGAGGCAGGCCCTTGAGCTCGGGATAGAAGGCCAGGCCGTAGGGCGTCTCGACGATGCGGACGCTGCCGACGGCCGCGCCGTCGCCGGTCTTCTCGGCCATGTTCACGGGCACCTGGATTTCGGCGGCCAGGGCCAGGGAGCTGGCGAGCAGGCAGGCGGTGGCGATCAGCGTGCTTTTCATCGAAGGCTTCCTTGAAGTGAGGGCTGTGAGAGTAGCAACCGGGGCTGACGAAGGCGTACCGGCTTGTGGCTACAGCAACTGCACGTCAGACATGGCGTATCCATGCCCGCAAAAGCGTCTTCAGCGCGGGCAGCTTGGCGGCGAGGTCGGCGGCCGAAGTGAACTCGATCTGGGCACGGTCTTTGCCGAGCCACTTCAGCAGACCGGTGGGATCGGGAATGTCCAGGCCGCCCGCCGGCAGGGCACGCACCTTGGCGCCGAGATGCAGGATCAGCGCGAAGCTGGTCTTGCTGCGCAGATGCGTGGTGGCGAAGTACTCTGTGGTGCGCCAGCCCGGCGTATTCCACTTGATGCCTTCGGCGATGGCCGGGTCGGTGGCGAGCATGGCCCGGCGCAGCGTCTCGAGTTCGGCCTTGAAGGGGTGATCGAGGTCGGCCATGAAGCGGTCGACAGCGACGGAGGTGTCGGCGGCGGTCATCTTGGGCATGGCGGATTCTGTGCACGGAATCGGCGCGCGGGAAGGTGCTCACCTCGGCGCCCTGGCGGTCAACGCAGAATGGGCGACTCATCGAATCGCTGTCCAGCCGTCCATGGTCACCTGCTATCTGCGCTACGTCATCGATCCCGACAAGCTCCAGGAGTTCGAGCACTACGGCAAGCTCTGGCTGCCGCTGGTGGCGAAGTTCGGCGGCACGCACCACGGCTATTTCCTGCCGTCCGAGGGCGCCAACAACATCGCGCTGGCCCTGTTCTCCTTCCCGTCCCTGGCGGCCTATGAGGACTACCGCCAGCGCTCGCTGCAGGACCCCGAATGCCAGGCCGCCTTCGCCTATGCAAAGAGGACGCGGTGCTTCCTGAGCTATGAGCGCAGCTTCTTCAGGCCTGTCTTGCCATGAAACCCTGGCCCCGCCTGCGGCATGGCGCATGCCGGATCACTGCCGTCTTGTTGACGGCCCTGGTGGTGCAAGCCTGCACGTCCGAGCCGCCCGACTTGCCCATGCTGACCCTCGAGCTCGAGATTTCGGACGCGGGAGCCTATGTCTTCGACGGCCGGACGGTCGAGAAGGCGCGCCTCGTTGAGGTCCTCAGGTCCAGGCAGCAGCCGAGACAGAAGCTGGCGGTCCATCTTCGATTCTCCGAACGTGCACCCGAGGAAGCCTTGATTGCGGCCATGATGGCCTGCCGCGAAGTCGGCGTCCCGGCCGGTTGGGTTGCCAATGAGCTGTTTCTCCCGCAGGCCGCCAGGGCTGCGAGCGGCCCCTAGCGCGGCTGGCGTTGTCGCAGTCGGCGTCCTATGCTGGCCTCCCGGCCAGCTTCGCGTGACCGGCCGAGCGAAAGGACTGCATATGCTGAACAGCGCTCCCGTCACGACCATGCTGCCCGTGGCCGACATGGCCCGCGCCCGGGCCTTCTACGAGGGTCGCCTGGGCCTGGTGCCCGGCGGCCTGAGGCCGGATGGCAAGTTCGTCTACAGCGTGGGTGGCAGCACCCTGGCCCTCTTCCCCAAGCCGGGGGGCACCAAGGCCGACCACACGGCCATCAGCTTCAAGGTGGATGACATCGCCGCCAGCATTGCCGGGCTCAAGCAGGCCGGCGTCGTCTTCGAGGACTATGACTTCCCCGACTTCAAGACGGTCGACCACGTCTGCGTGCTGGGTTCGGAGAAGGCGGCCTGGTTCAAGGACACCGAGGGCAACTACCTCTGCATCCATGAAGACCTGGCCTGAGCACCGGCCGGACCGTCGTCAGGGCTTGATGTAGGCGAAGCCCTGGCCCTGCAGCTTCGCGACACGGACCACGCCGGACGCCGTGAATTCGGCTTCGGGAAGGAACTGCTCCTTCTTGAAGCCGCGGCCCTTCATGGTGTTCTCGCAGACCTCGAACCTGACGCCGCGCGCCTTCAGGGCCGTGACCTGGGCGGCGTAGTCGGCGCCATTGGCGTCCTTGTAGCCGGGCATCAGCATGTCCACGCCCGGGCCCAGGGCCACGACGGTGATCTGCGCCGTGGGGTCGCCGTCCAGGTGGTTGCGGATGTTGCGCAGGCCTTTGAGGGCCTGGGTCTGCGCATCGTCGAAGTGGTAGACCACATGCTGCTGGGCCAGGGCATGCGTCGCTGCGAAGGACAGCAGCAGGGTCGCGAACATCAGTCTGAGGAAACGCATCGTCATCTCCTTGGGGAATCGCCACCGAGTATGGCCCCGGAAGATTCCTTCCGCCACGACGGAAGACACCCACCCGCCGGCGCTCTCGTCCCTTCCCGCATGAGTTGCAACCATGGCCGCCATGCATCGCACAACCCACCCAGCGATGCAGCAACGCCAAGGAAAACCATCATGCTGCAACGCCTCAAGACTCTTGCCGCTTCCATCCGCAACGCCTTCGGCCGCGGCGCCAGCCGTGGTTTCGAGGCCGCCTCCACCGCCGCCCCGGGCGCTGCGCTTTCCCTGCGCCGCGCCCTGCCCCCGCTGCTGATCCTGACGGCCGTGACCGGCCTGGGCTATGCGGTCGTGACCCACCCGCCCCTGCAGGCCGTGCCCCACGGCCAGGCGGCCCTGCGTACCAACCAGTTCAGCGGCGGCACCACCGAGTTCCGCGAAGGCAGCTTCCTGCGCATCCCCAGCCTGCACGAAGTGCGCTTCTTCCCGCTGCGCGACCAGAGCTACCACCCCGGTGCCATTGCCAAGGCCAACGGCCAGGCACCGCTGCAGTCGGTGGAAGGCCTGTCCCTGGGCCTGGACATGAATGTGCGCTGGGCCGTGGACGAGAAGCGCCTGGCCGAGCTGTCGCGCAAGCTGCCCGACAACATCGAAGCCGACGTCATCGCGCCGGCCGTGCAGGCCGTCGTCTACAAGCAGATCGCCAAGCACACGGTGCGCGAGATCTTCTCCAGCCAGCGCGCCGAGATCGCCAGTTCTCTGGAAGCCGAGCTGCGCGCCAAGCTGGCCGGCGACGGCATCCTGCTCAAGAGCGTGCAGATCGGCTCGGTCGACCTGCCGTCCGACTACCGCCGCGGCATGGACAACCTGCTGGCCGACAGCCTGGCCAGCGAGCGCATGCGCTACACGCTGGAGATCAGCGAGAAGAAGGTCAAGGAAACCGAGCTCGAAGCCGCGGCCGACAAGGTGCGCCGCGAGACCGCCGCCGAAGCGGCCGGCCGTGAGCAGATCATTGCCGCCAAGGCCCAGGAAGAGGCCATGAAGCATGTGCTGCCCTTCAAGCAGAAGCAGATCGAGCAGCGTGCCCTGGAAGCGCAAGCCGACAGCGCCGCGCGCGTCCAGCAGGCCGAAGGCGCCGCCAAGGCGCGCCGCATCGAGATCGACGCCGAGGCCGCCGCGCGCCAGAAGCTGGCCGATGCCGAGGCCTATCGCCTGAACCAGGTCGGCAAGGCCACGGCCACCCAGATGGCGGCCGAGGGCGCCCTGCTGACCAAGCACCCGCTGCTGGTGCAGAAGGCCATGGCCGACAAGCTGTCGGACAAGGTGCAGGTCATCATCGCCCCGCCCGGCTCGGGGGGCTTCATCGGCAACGCGCTGCTGGCCGGCACCTCGCCCCAGCCCAAGGCCGCGGCCGAAGGCAATGGCGAAACGGAGAAGGAGTAAGCCATCATGCGTCGCATTGCCCTGATCGTCGTCGCCTCCGCGGTCGCTGCCGTCGTCATGACCAAGGCCGAAGCCGCGACCCCCGCCGAGCTGCCCGCCTTCCCGCGCGCCGGCCTCGTCGTGCAGGACTCGCCGCTGCGCGGCGCGCCGCGCGACACCGCCTCGCTGCAGGCCCAGATGGGCCGTGGCGAGGCGCTGGAGATCCGCGCCGAGCGCGGTGACCACTGGCAAGTGTGGGATTACCGCCGCGAGCGCGGCGGCTGGATGCGCAAGGGCCAGGTCCTCGTCATGCCGCGTGGTGATGGCGCCAGCGCCGAGCTGCTGTCGCAGCTGCGACTGGCCCGCCAGCAATGGGGCACCGAAGGCCTGGGCCTGGGCCTGGCCGCGGCCTATGTGCAGGTGGCCACGCCGGCCGAGATGGCCGGCCCCGGCGGCGCCGAGACCATGGAGGCTATGGGCACGTTTGCCGAGCGCATCGCCGACCGCGCCTCCCTGCCTGCGGCCAAGCCGACCGAGGGTCAGCTGGCGGCACAGATGGACGTGGCGGCACGCTATGGCCTGAAGTTCGAGTCCTTCGATGCCGAGGAGGGTCGGGTGCAGGTCTGCTACGACGGTGAAGCCTTCCGCCGCATGCTGGCGGCGGCAGCCACGCCCGAGCAGCGCGTGCGCGCCGCCCTGGCCCTGACGCGCCCGGACTGCCTGAACCCGCGCGCGACGGCGCGTGAAGCCGAGGCGCGCGACCAATGGCGCCAGCAGGTGCTGGCCCAGGTGGATGCAGCCGCGTTGCCGGTGCACTGGAAGAACCGTCTGCTGATGCGCCGCGCCTCGGTCGCCGCCAGCCTGGCCTTCGCCCAGGCACGGCGGAATCCGGGTGGTTCCGGCGCCGAAGCCGTGCCGGCCCTGGCCGAGTTCGCCGGCATCGTGCCCACCGAGCTGACCGAGGACGACCAGGCCGCCTACGCCGATACCGCCATGCGCGTGAACGCCGCGCGCTGGCTGGGCACGAGCGCGACCGCGCGTGACTTCGGTGCCGTGCAGCTGGCGCTGGTGCCCGGTGCCGATGGCGAGCGCTGCGTCGAACTGAAGGAAGGCGGCAAGCTGGCCACGCGCCGCTGCAGCTATGGCCAGATCGCGCTGGCCTCGGCCTCGCTGAACCGCGAGGGCCGTGCCCTGACCCTGGCCGCCCAGCCCCTGGACGGCTGGCGCGAGCTGTGGGTCTTGCTGAAGGAGCCGGGCAAGAACGGCGGCTGGCGCATCGAGGTCATGCCGCCGGCGCCTGCCCAGCCGGGCCTGGGCGTGGCCGAGTTCGCCGGTTGGGTGCCGGGCGGCGCGCAGATGCTGCTGGCGCGCGAGTTCCGCGCCGACGGCAAATACCGCCGCAGCTTCGAGGTCGTGTCCCTGGCCACACTGACGACCGAACGCCAGTCCAGCGAGCCAGCGCTGATGGGCGCTTTTCAGCGCTGGAGCGACCCCGCCTGGCGAGGCAGCTCGCCGATCCGCCGCTAAGCCGCGAGGGCGAGCGCCGTGTCGCCCTGCAACGGCAACTCCAGCCGGGCCACCGTGCCCTGGCCCGGCTGGCTCTCCAGCTCCAGGTTGCCGCCCAGCATGCCGCTGACCAGGCTGTGGGCGACGAACAGGCCCAGGCCGCTGCCGCCCTGGCCGAATGTCGTCGTGAAGAAGGGCTCGAAGGCGCGGGCCAGGTCGGCCGCGGGCATGCCCGCGCCGTTGTCGCGCAATTCCAGCGTCAGGCGGTCGTCGCCGCTGCGGCGCGCGATGACGCGGATCTGGCGGATCTGGCCGCCGTCCCGGTCGCGGAAGGCATGCAGGCAGGCGTTCTCCAGCAGTTGCTCCAGCACCTGCTGCATCACCTCGGGATAGCCGTCGAGCGCGAAACCGTCGGGCAGGTCGCAGGCCAGCTGCACGCCCTCCGCCGCCTGGCGGGTCTGTACGCGGGCCCAGGCTTGCAGCACGGCCTCGCGCAGGTCGAATCGCGAGCGCACCGCGCGGCCGCTGCCCTCGGTCAGCTCCTTGAAGCGGTTGACCAGGCGCAGTGCGCGGTCGACGTTCTGCTCGACCAGCTCGGTGCCGGTGCGCGTCTGCGCGATCCAGTCCACCAGCTCCTGGCGCTTCAGCGGCGCGCCGCCGGCCATGCGCTCGGCAAAGCTGGCGCTGCCGGCGCGCAGCGCGCTGGCGCTGAGCAGGGCATTGCCCAGCGGCGTGTTCATCTCGTGGGCGATGCCGGCCAGCAGCTGGCCCAAGGCCGCCAGCTTGCGGCTGTTGACGAGTTCGTCCTGCGTGGTGAGCAGCTCGGCCGTGCGGGCCTGGACCTGCTCCTCCAGCCACTGCGCAGTGCGGCGCCTTTCCTCATCGCGGCGTGCCTGGTCGATGGCGATGCCGGCCAGGTGGCTGGCGGTGTTCAGCGCGCTGATCTCTTCGGCGCTGGGGCGGCGCACCTCGCGGTAGTACATCGCGAAGCTGCCGATGACGCCCTGGTTGGCGGCGTGGATGGGGGCCGACCAGCAGGCCTTGAAGCCAAAGGGCAGGGCCAGCTCGCGGTAGGCCGCCCACAGCGGGTGGCTGGCGATGTCGTCGACGATGACGAGGCGG
This sequence comes from Roseateles sp. FW305-36, assembly GCF_058787015.1. Classification (NCBI taxonomy): domain Bacteria; kingdom Pseudomonadati; phylum Pseudomonadota; class Betaproteobacteria; order Burkholderiales; family Sphaerotilaceae; genus Roseateles; species Roseateles sp. FW305-36. The sequence continues at coordinate 210,588 of NZ_JBYSZK010000002.1, forward strand.
TCGTCGAACATGGCGGTGCCGCAGGAGCCGGCGGTGGGACCGATCTCGGCGCCTTCCAGCGCGTTCATGTAGTCGACCGGCATGCGCGGGCCGGCGCCCACACGCACATGCCTGCCGTCCAGGTCCAGCAGCAGCACGGTGCAGTACAGGCCTTCGAACTGCGATTCGATGAGTGCGGTCAGCCGGTTCAGCACGGGTTGCAGGGCCTGGCCGGTGGCCACCATCTCCAGCAGCTCGTTCTTGGCCTGGTTCAGCACCTCGGCGAACTGCATGCGGCTGACGTCCACCATGCAGACGGCGACCTGCGGTTCGCCGTCGCGCTCGGTCAGCGTCAGATGCAGTTCATGGGGTCGGGTCTCGCCGGCGCGAGTCTGGAAGGTCCAGGGCAGGCTCAGTGAACCGCCCTGTTGCAGCTGCGCCAGCACGCCGTCCAGCGTGGCAGCCGAAGGCCGGCCGTCGGGTTGGCGCAGCGGGCAAAGCAGCGACAGTGGCATGCCGCGCAGGGCCTGCGCGTCATAGCCCAGTACCTTGGCCCGACCCGAGGCTGCGCCGACGATGGGCAGCTCGGGCGTGGCCTTCACGAGCAATATCGCGACATGGGTCATGTCGTGCATCTCGGCCTCCGCTGAGTTGCGAGCTTATGCATCCCGCTGAGGTCCGACTGTGCCCCATCCCGGCGATTCACCCAACTGCTGTCAGAAATGAGGAGGGACTGGCGCCAGAATGCCGCCCATCGCCACCGACCGCGGACCCGACCATGCCCCAGATGCTGCTCATCGTCGAACCCATTGGCCAACGTGCCGAACGCGGCCGCGTCGCCGGTGAGGCCGTCTACCAGCGCATGCTGGACTTCGCCGCTGAGCTGAAGGAGGCCGGCCTGCTGCTGGGCACCAATTCGCTGGGCACCGCGGCCAAGCGCTATGCCAGGCGCGACAGCGGCGCCCAGGTCTGGGACGGCCCCTTTGCCGAAGCCAAGGAGATGGTGGGCGGCTATTTCCTGCTCGATACCGAGGACCCGGCCGTCGCCATGGCCTGGGCCGAGCGCTGCCCGGCCGCGGAGTGGGCGACCGTCGAGATCCGCGGAGTCGGCCCCTGCTATATGTAGGGGGATTAGGTAATTTCCCGGAGTTTGTCGATTCCGGGTCGCATGGATCGTCGTGGGAATGAAGGCAGCAAAACCAAACGGTCTGCCTCGTCAAACCCAGGAGACCTGTCATGCGCTTCATGATCCAAGTCCGCGCCAGAGCCACCAGCGAGCGCGGCGACCCGCCCGGCCCCGAGTACGCCAAGCTCTTCGAGGAGATGGGCGCCTTCCACGAGGAAATGGCACGCGCCGGCGTGCTGCTCGACGGCGCAGGCTTGCGCCCGAGTCGTGATGGCTGGCGGCAGCGCTATCGAGCCGATGGCAGCCACGAGGTCATCGACGGTCCCTTCGTCGAGACCAAGGAGTTGATCGCGGGCTACACGCTGATCCAGGTGCGGTCCGAGGAAGAGGCGCGAGCCTGGGCCAGCCGCTTTCCCCGCCCCTTCCTCGAGGAAGGCTGCGAGATCGAGGTGCGTCGTCTCTACGAAGACGCCGACTTCGCGCCCGGTGGCGACATGGCCATCCGCAGCGAATGAAGGAGAGCCCCATGAGCAACCTCTCCATCATCCTGATCTGCCTGGGCACGGCCCTGGCGCTGCTGCTGGCCTTTGCAGCCACCCGTCCCGACGAGTTCCGCGTCGAGCGCCGCCTGCGCATCGCGGCCCCGGCCGACAAGCTCTGGCCTCTCGTCAGCGAGTTGCGCGGCTTCAACCGCTGGAACCCCTACGAACGCAAGGACCCGTTGATCAAGAGTGCCTACAGCGGCGCCGCCAGCGGCGTCGGCTCCCGCTACGACTGGGACAGCAAGGAGGTCGGCAGCGGCAGCCTGGAGATCACCAGCCAGCAGCCCGGCCGCGCGGTGCAGATGAAGCTGGATTTCGTGAAGCCCTTCGAGGCCCACAACCAGGCCGAGTTCGCGCTGCAGCCCACCGCCGACGGCGCCACCGAGGTGCGCTGGACCATGAACGGCCCCGCCAACTTCATCAGCAAGCTAATGGGCATCTTCATCGACATGGACAAGATGGTGGGCCGCGATTTCGAAGACGGCCTGCAGAACTTGCGCCAGATCGCGGAAGGGGGCACGGCATGAAGGACCTGCAGTTCGGCGTCGACATCGCCGCTCCGGTCGCGCGGGTCTGGGACTGCATGTTCGACCCCATCGCCTACCGCGACTGGACCAGCGCCTTCGCCGAGGGCTCCTACTTCGAAGGCCACTGGAAGGCCGGCCGCCGGCTGCGCTTCCTCGACCCGCGCGGCTTCGGCATGGAGGCCATCGTCGACGAGCGCGTCGAGCACGAGAAGCTGTCGCTGCGCCTGGTGGGCGAGATCAAGGACGGCCGGCCCTTGGCCGACAGCCCGCTGGCCCGCGATCCGGCGCACGAGCGCTATGTCTTCCGCGCCACGCCGGCGGGAACGCACCTTGCCATCCACCTGCAGAGCTGGAACGACGGCTTCACCGACTTCCTGCAGACCACCTGGCCCCAGGCCCTGCTTCGCCTCAAGGCCCTGTCCGAAACACCGACCTGAAGAGAACCCACCATGCAGATCAAGATCGCATCCGTCTTCGTCGACGACCAGGCCAAGGCCCTGGCCTTCTACACGGAGAAGCTCGGCTTCAGGAAGATGGCCGACATCCCGATGGGCCCGACCTACCGCTGGCTGACCGTCGTGTCGCCCGACGGCATCGAAGGGGTCGAACTGGCCCTCGAGGCCCTGGGCTTCGCGCCCGCCAAGGTCTACCAGAAGGCCCTCTACGACGCCAACATGCCCTGCACCGCCTTCGTCACCACCGACGTCGAAGCCGAGGCGCAGAAGCTGCGCGAACGTGGCGTCGTCGTGCGCGGCCAGCCCGAGAACATGGGCCCCATCAAGGCCGTCATGTTCGAGGACGGCTGCGGCAACCTCATCCATCTCGTCCAACCTCTGTGAGCCCCGCCATGCACAAGCAGATCTACGTCAACATGCCCGTCAAGGACCTGGCCGCCAGCAAGGCCTTCTTCGAGGCCGTCGGCTACAAGTTCAACCCGCAGTTCACCAACGACAAGGGCGCCGGCATGGAGCTGGGTGAGAACCTCTACGCCATGCTGCTGGCCGAGGACTTCGCCAGGACCTTCACGCCCAAGGCCTTCCCGGATGCCAAGACCGCCACCACCGGCTGGGTCTGCCTGAGCTGCGAGAGCCGCGCGGAGGTCGACGCCCTCGTCGCCAAGGCCAAGGCCGCCGGCGGCAACATCCCCGGCGAGGCGCAGGACCATGGCTTCATGTACGGCCATGGCTTCGAAGACCTGGATGGCCACCACTGGGAACTGGTCCACATGACCGGCATGCCTCCTCAGGAGTAAGCACCATGAAGATCCAGCAAAAAATCACGCCCTTCATCTGGTACGAGAAGGGCGCCGAGGACGCGGTCGCGCACTACTTGAAGGTCTTCGGCAGCGGCCAGGTCACGCACACGCAGCGCTGGGGCGAGAACTCGCCGGGCGAGGCCGGCACGGTCATGGTGGTGCAGTTCGAACTGCTCGGCCAGCAGATGACGGCCTTCAACGGCGGCCCGCACTTCAAGCTCACCGAGGCCTTTTCGCTGATGGTCGCCTGCGAGGACCAACAGGAGATCGACCACCTCTGGACCGAGCTGCAGGCCGGCGGCGGCCGCGAGAAGGCCTGTGGTTGGGTGGAAGACGCCTGGGGCCTGTCCTGGCAGGTCATCCCTGCGACCTGGTTCGACATGATCCGCGACCCCGATCCGGCCCGCGTGCAGCGCGTCTTCCAGGCCATCTGGCAGATGCAGAAGATCGACCTCGCCGCCCTTCAACGCGCCTACGACGGAGCTTGAGGGGTGGACCATGCCGAGCTGGCCGCGGGCGTCTGGCGCATCGAGCGCAGCCGCCTCGTCGGCGCCGCCGCCAAGATGCTGCGCGACCTCGACGAAGCCGAGGACTGCGCCCAGGACGCCCTCATCGCCGCCATGGAGACCTGGCCGCGCGACGGCCAGCCCGCCAACCCTGCCGCCTGGCTGATGACCTCCACCCGCAACAAGGCCCTGGATCGGCTGCGCCGCCGCGCCATGCTGGAGCGCGAGCATGAGCATCTCGCGGCCGACGACGAGGCCGCCGGTACCCATGTCGTGCCGGACTTCGTCGACCACCTCGATGCCGCGCGCGACCAGGCCGAGATCGGCGACGAGCAGCTGCGCCTGATCTTCATCGCCTGCCATCCGGTGCTGCCGCGCGAGGCCCAGGTCGCGCTGACGCTGAGACTGCTTGGCGGCCTGGAGACGCCCGAGATCGCCCGCGCCTTCCTGCAGCCCGAGGCGACCGTCGCCCAGCGCATCGTGCGCGCCAAGAAGGCCCTCAACGGCCAGGCCTACGAGCTGCCCGGCCCGGCCGAGCGCGAGCAGCGCCTGGGCGCGGTGCTCGCCGTCGTCTACCTGATCTTCAACGAGGGCCACAGCGCGGGCAGTGGCGCCAGCCTGCTGCGCCCGACCCTGTGCGACGAAGCCCTGCGTCTGGCGCGCCAGCTGCAGCATCTGCTGCCCGGGGACTCCGAGGTGCACGGCCTGGCCGCCCTGCTGGAGATCCAGGCCTCGCGCCTGCCCGCCCGGATGGATGCGCAAGGACGACCCGTGCTGCTGCCCGACCAGGATCGCCGGCGCTGGGACCCGCTGCTGATCCGCCGCGGCCTGGTTGCGCTCGAGCACGCGCTGGGCCTGGGCGAGCCCGGCCCCTACACGCTGCAGGCCGTCATCGCGGCCTGCCATGCACGCGCCGCCCGGGCCGAGGACACGGACTGGCGTGCCATCGTCAGCGGCTACGACCGCCTGCTGGCCATGAACCCCTCACCCGTCATCGCGCTGAACCGCGCCGTGGCCATCAGCTTCGCGCGCGGCCCGGCGGCCGCCTTGCCTTTGCTGGAGCAGCTGGCCGCCGAGCCGCAGCTCAAGCGCTACCCCTTCCTGGCGGGTGCCCAGGCCGATGTGCTGGAGCGACTGGGCCGCGCCGTCGAGGCGCGCGAGGCCTATCTTCGGGCGGCCGAGCTGACCGACAACGAGATGCAGCGCGAGCTGTTGCAGGCACGCGCCGCTCGCTTGGCGAACTGAAGCGTGCTATTTGCGGCGGATGAACTTCGCCACCGCCAGCATGCCCAGGGCCAGGGCCACCAGCGGCCAGCTGCCGGGCTCGGGCGTCGGGCAGGGCGGCGCGCCGGGAACGCCGCAGTTGGCCTGGGCCGCCGCCAGCAGGGGGGCGAAGGCCAGGGCGGCCACGGCCGTGCGGGTCGCCAGGGTGGACATGGTGTTCATGGGGTCACTCCTTGTCCGGAATCCCTCCGGTTCGAAGAGCTTGGGCGGCGCACCGCTGCGTTTCAAATCCGGCTTGTCCTGCAAACCGGTGGCAAACCCTTGGATCGGGGGAGGTGTCGGCAGGGCGGTACGAAGCGGGTTTCTTTGCGATGCAGCGAACGCCCTTGCCGCATGATGGCTGCATGTTGCGTCGCCACCTTGCCGCCTGGGCGGCGGGCCTGCTGTCCTGGGCCGGGCCTGCCGCCGCGGCCCCCGTCGCGGAGCCGGTGCGCCTGGTTGTCAGCCCGGCGGCGTCGGCGCGCGGCAACGAGATCGCGGACGCGGCCATCGCGCTGCTGATGCGGCATGCGGGCCTTTCCTACACGCTGGCGCGCGAGCCGGTCGAGCGGGCGGTGGCGAGCTTTCGCGCCGGCCTCTACGACGCCGACATGCTGCGCCTGCCGAAGTTCGACCAGGTCGTGCCTGGCGCCCTGCGCGTCGACCCGCACTTCCTCAGCACCACGGTCATGGCCTTCAGCCGGTCGGCGTCGCTGGCGCCGACCTCCTGGGCGGAGCTGGGGACACTGAAGCTGGCCCATGTGCGCGGCATCAAGGCCATGGAGCTGGCCCTGGCCGGCCGCGCCGGCGTCGAGACCACGAGCTCGGCCGAGTCCTGCCTGGGCATGGTCGCCATGCGGCGCGTCGACCTCTGCCTGCTGAACGCCGAGCGCGACTACGACCCGCCCTTGCTGGTCAATGACGTGACCCTGCACCGCAGCGTGCTGGCACGCGTGAACCTGCATGTCTGGGTCGCGCCGGGCCAGCAGGCCCTGGCCCAGCGCCTGTCCGCGGCGATGAAGGCGGCGCTGGCCAGCGGTGAACTGGAGCGCATCGCGGGCGGCAACCGGGCGCCTTGATCAGGGCCGCGTCGAGCCGTGGCGCTAGTGATCGCCCGCGCTGAATCGCGTGTCCGGCAGGTGCATCAGGTTGCGCATTTGCAGCCTTGTCGACGGCCAGGCCGTCAACGGCGGGTTGACCGAATCCAGCTGGGCGTCGCGCGCGGCGGCCAGCCCCTGGCGGTGGGCCAGCTCGACGAAGGCCTGGGTGGCGTCGCGCGGCAGGGCCTGGGCGAACAGGAAACCCTGGCCGAGGCCGCAGCCCAGTTCGGTCAGCACCTGCTGCTGCTCGGGGGTCTCGATGCCCTCGGCCACCGTGTGCAGGCCCAGGGCCTGGGCCAGCTCGTGGATGGCCGAGACGATGGCCCGCGCCGTCGGGCCGGCGCGCGGGTGGTCGAGGTCGGTGATGAAGGCGCGATCGATCTTCAGCTGGTCCAGCGGCAGGCGGCGCAGATAGGCGAGCGACGAGAAGCCGGTGCCGAAGTCGTCCAGCGCGATGCGAACGCCCAGGGCGCGCAGCCGTGTCAGCAGGTCGATGGCGTGGTTGCCGTCGTTCAGCAGGGCCGATTCGGTCAGCTCGATCTCAAGGCGGTCGGCGGGCAGGCCGCTGCGCTCCAGCGCTTCCAGCACATGCAGCTCGAGCGGGCTGCGCTCGAATTGCAGGGCCGACACATTGACGGCCACGCGCAGGTCGCCCGGCCAGCGCGCGGCGTCGCGGCAGGCCACCAGCAGGGCCCAGGCGCCGATGGCGACGATGAGGCCGCTGTCCTCGGCCAGCGGGATGAAGACGGCCGGCGGCACCAGGCCGCGGGTGGGATGACGCCAGCGCATCAGCGCCTCGAAGCCCAGCAGCTTGCGACTGGCCAGCTCGATCTGCGGCTGGTAGTGCATCTCCAGTTGACCCGCGTCCAGGGCCAGGCGCAGGTCGGCCAGCAGCGCCAGGCGGTCCTGGGCCTCCTGCTGCAGGGCCGGTTCATAGAGCACCAGCCGGTCGCGCCCGGCGGCCTTGGCGGCGAACAGGGCCAGGTCGGCCGCGCGCAGCAAGGGGTCGACCGCCTGGGCGTGGCGCGGCGCACAGGCGGCGCCGATGCTGGCGCGCACGTCGATCTCGTGGCCGGCGATGGACACGGGCACGCGCAGGGCCGAGCGCAGCTGCTTGCCCAGGCGCTGCGTGGCCTCGGGCGTCAGCTCGCCGCGCAGCAGGATGGCGAACTCGTCGGCGGCCAGCCGCGCCACCAGGTCGCCACTGCCGCGCCGGGAGGCCAGGCTGTCGCGCAGGCGTTCGCCCACGGCGGCGAGCAGGTGGTCGCCGGCGGCATGGCCCAGGCTGTCATTGACCTGCTTGAAGCAGTCCAGATCCAGCAGCAGCACCGTGCAGGGCGAGATGGGCCCGCCGCCGCCGAGATACAGGGCCAGGCGGCGGTGGAACTGATGGCGGTTGGCCAGGCCGGTGACGGGGTCCTGGTCGGTCAGGCGCAGCAACTCGCGCTCGCGCTCGCGCACCTCGCTGACATCGCTGCCCACGCCGCGCCAGCCGCCATCGCCTTCGAGGCGGCGGCCGCTCAGCGCCCACCAGACGTCCTCGCCGTCGATGCGCAGGTGCAGGGCGTGATCGCGCAGCGGCTCGGACGCCAGCAGCGCGTCGCCCAACCGGTCCAGGCGCTGCCGAGCCTCGGCGTTGTCCGGGGGCAGGTGGCGGCTCAACAGGGCCAGCAGGGGTTCGCCGACGAGGTCCTGGGTGGGCTTGCCCAGGCGCTCGGCCATGCGCTGCGACACATGGCGCAGGCGGCCATCGCGGCCGAGTTCCCACAGCCAGTCGCTGGCATGGTTCTCGAAGTCGCGCAGCAGCAGCGACACGGTGAGCCGGTCACGCGCGGCGGCGTGCTGGGCGTGGCGCCCCTGCAGGAAGAGGCGGGCGTTCAGCAGGGCCGCCATGCACAGCACGATGGCGTACAGCGGCAGCAGCGGCAGCAAGCCGTCCATCCATGGCAGGGGAAGCAGCGCGATGCCGACGGCCAGCGTGCCGCAGGCGCCGACGATCCAGGCGATGGCCACGGCCGGCAGCAGCGCGAACATCCACGCCGCGGCGGCGATGGCGCCGGCCACGGTGGCCACCAGCGGCGCATGCAGGCTGGCCGGGACCTGCTGGGCGACCTGCAGCAGCAGCAAGCAGTCCAGCACGCCACCGATGAATAGGTCCAGGGCCAGCAGCAGGCCGGCCGCAACGCCACGCGGCGGGGCGCCCGGCGAGCGGTGGCGGTGCTCATGCCACCAAAGTGCGAAATTGAAGCCGTTGAGGGCCACCAGCCCGAACAGCGTGGGCGCGATGGTGAGCAGATCGGCGTGGCCGGCGATGGCCACCAGCAGCAGGCCGACGGCGATGGACGTGGCGATGACGGAGGCGGGCAGCTGGTCGACGACGGCGCGCCACTGGTCGTCGCGCAGGCGCGCAGCCTCGGCGGCATCGCCCGGCACCTTCCAGGCGGCGTCGATCAGGCGCCGGAAGCCCGACAGCGGCCGCCAACCTGGCGCCGCAGGCAGGGCGAAAGGAGGCGGCGGCTCGACCATGGCCGGACCATCCTAGGCGCGCGCAGGCTCGCGTGGTTGTGACGCAATGCCTGAGAAATGATTTATTCCAAGGTGATTTTTGACATCAAGCCGTCAGCGCGACGCGGTGTTCTCGCGCAGCATGCGCTGCATCAGCGTGAAGAAGCGGTCGTAGAACTCGCCGGCTGGGATGGTCTCGGACGCCACCTTGACGAGGGCGTCGTCGCTCGATGACAGCGGCACCGAGATCGAGCCCAGCGCGCTGAGGCCGAGGCTGGCGGCCTGGTTGCTCTTCTTCAGTGCGTAGCGGTCCTGCTGGGCGCTGACATAGGCGGTGGCGATCTGCTGCTTGGGGCCGTCGCCCACGCAGACGACGTTGAAGGCGATCTCGACGTGCACTTCGCCCGCGGGCTGGAAATGCTTGGCGCCCTGCACGACGCCGCTGGCGGCCTTGCTGATCACATAGCCTTGGCTGAGCAGGGCGCGGCGCGCCGCCTCGCAGGTGTCTTCGACATTGGCATCGAAGAGCCGCGAGAAGGTCTCCTCGGCGGCAAAGCTCTCGCCCTGGTAGACAGACTTCTCGGCTTTGGTCGACCGGGACGGCAGACCGCCGCAGCCGGCCAGCAGGGAGGCGAGCAAGGCGGTCAGGGCAAGGGTGCGAATGCTTGGCATACCGGGATTATTCCGTCGTCAGGTTGCGCTTTGTTGCCGGACTTTGCGCGGGCGGTGGCGCAGGCCAACGCAGCCGGGGCCGGTGCCGATGACAGGGCAATTCAGGAGCCGGTGGCCAGCCAGGCCGCCAGCCAGCCGCCGGTGGTGGCCGGGCGCCACACCAGATGGACCTGCTCGACGCAGTCGTAGGGGCAGTCGGGCACGGTGAGGCGCACAAGGTCGCCCTGCTGGGCCAGCGCAAAGTCGGGCAGATAGGCCAGGGCCTGGCCGCCGCGCACCAGGTTGATGAGCAGTTGCAGGTCGTCCAGCCAGAAGCGGATGCGTCGTGGCAGGCGGTCGTCGCGCCAGCCGTCGGCGCGGCTGCCGCGCTCCAGGCCGCAGAACATCGAATGCTGGGGGCAGGCGAAGTCGTGCTGCAGCACCTCGGCGGTGGGCACCTCGGTGCGGCCGGCCAAGGGGTGGCCGGGGCCCGCGGCGAGCTGCATGCGAATCTCGCCGAGCCGCTTGGCTGCCAGCCCGGCCGGCAGGGCGGCGCCCAGGGCGACGCCCGTGACCAGGGCCAGGTCGCCCTCGCCACGCGCCAGGGCGGCCAGCGCGGCGTCCTCGAACAGCGTCGCGAAGGCCAGGCTGGCCTGCGGCTGTCGTGCCGAAAGCTGGCCGGCGAGGGCTGCACCAAACCCCCATTGCAGCACGGCCGGTGCCAGCAAGCGGCAATGTGAGCGCAGGCTCACGCCGCGAAATTCGGCTTGCATCTGGTCGGCCAGCGTGACCAGGGCCAGGGCCCGTTCGCGCAGTCTGTCCCCCGCCGCGTTCAGGCGTATGGCCTTGCCGACGCGGTCGAAGACCGGCGTGGCCAGCGAGGCCTCCAGGCGCTTGACGGCTTTGGACAGGGCCGACGGCGTCTGGTGCAACTCGTCCGCCGCCGCGCGCAGATTGGCGTGGCGGGCGATGACGAGAAAGCTGCGCAGGTCGGTGATGTCCATGGCTGTTTGTGTCTTGTCGGGCACCGATTGTCGACTTTGTTTTGCTTCACAGGCACGATCTATGGTTGAAGAATCACTGCCATGGACGCCTTCATCGACAACCGCCAGTGGCTTTACCGCCGCCATCCCGAGGGCCTGGTCGGGCCTGAGCATTACGAACTCGTCAGCGCGCCGCTGGCCACCGCGCTGTCGGCCGGCGAGGTGCTGGTCGAGGCGAAGTACTGGTCGGTGGACCCGTATATGCGCATCAACCAGTCGCTCAAGCGCACCTACAACGAGCTGCCGCATGCGCTGGACACCGTGCAGACGGCCGGCGTCGTCGGCCGCGTGCTGGCATCGTCCGTGCCGGCGCTAGCCGCGGGTGACTGGGTCGAGGGCATGCTGGGCTGGCAGACGCATGCGCGCGTCCACCACTCGGTGCTGCGCAAGCTTGACCCGTCGCTCGCACCGCCGTCCACCGCCATCGGCGTGCTGGGCATGCCGGGCCGCACGGCCTGGTTCGGGCTGATGGAGTCGGGTGTTCCGAAGGCGGGCGAGGTCGTCGTCGTGTCGGGCGCGGCCGGGGCCGTGGGCTCGCTGGTGGCGCAGTTCGCGCTGAAGAACGGCTGCCGCGTGCTGGGCATTGCCGGCGGTGCGGCCAAGTGCGGCTGGCTGCGCGAGACGCTGGGCCTGACCTGGGCGGTGGACTACAAGGCCCATGCCAACACTGAATCGCTGGCGAACGAGATCAAGGCATCGACTGGCGGCGTGGATGTTTATTTCGACAACGTCGGTGGCTGGATCACCGACGCCATCATTCCCCTCATCAACCGCCGTGCCCGCATCGTCATCTGCGGCGCCATCAGCCAGTACTCGGGCGGCCTGGACGCGCCCGAGCTTGGCCCGCGCTTCCTGCACCACATGCTCTACCAGCGCGCCACCATCCAGGGCGTGCTGGCCCGCGACTATCTGCACCGCATGGACGAGATGCTGCGCGTCGTCGGGCCCATGGTGCAACGGGGCGAGATCGTCTTCGAGGAGACGGTGGTCAAGGGTTTCGAGAAGCTGCCGGCGACGCTGCAGAGCCTGTTCACCAGCGACCACCGCGGCAAGTTGATCGTGGAGGCCGCCGAATGAAGCGCCGTGCCCTGCTGACCCTGGCCGCCCTGCCGCTGCTGGCGCGCGCCGAGGAGGCTGCCATGGGCGGCCACGGCATGGCCGTCTTCGGCGGCCGCGAGGGCCTGTACGCCTCGCATCTGCCGATGTTCCACACGCCGCACGACAGCCAGCTCGTGTTCCGCTTCCATCTCGCCGACGCGACCGCCGACAAGGCGCTGCGCGAGACGCTGGCGCGCGAGCCCAGGCTGTGGACCTTCGACCCCGAGCCATTCGACCTGCTGCGCTTCGCACCGGGCCATGCCAAGCCCCTGCGCGAGTTCAAGGCCCGCTTTTTCGAGGGCCATTTCGAGCGCGGCGGCAAGCCCCAGGCGGCCGAGCAGCGCGTCGTCATCGACGAGGTGCTGCTGTTCCGCCGCCTGAGCCCCGCGCCGCGCGAGGCCTCGACCGGGCGCTATCGGCTGATCGGCAAGGGCAGTGAGTGGTTCGCCTTCAAGACCATCGACCGGCGGCCGGATTTCGACCACATCGTGCGCTTGCAGTCTCCCGAGGTAAGAGGCGAGGCCGATGTGCCGCTGCAAGGCGTCGCCAGGCCCAGCGCCGCCGTCCAGGGTGCCTTCAAGGCGCAGGGCCTTGCCGAGATCTATTTCGAGACCGACGACCTGCGCTGAGTTTGGCCAGACCTGCGTTGGAGCGGCGTCGAGCCCCGAAGGCCCACGCCGACACGGCAAGGCCCACCAGGCCCAGGCTGGCGGGTTCCGGAAGTCGGCCGCTGTCGCGTACCCGGTAGACCGCGACGTCGTCGACGTTCAGGAAGAAGTCGTCATCCCGCAGCGACAGGGTCAGCGTTGCGAACACGTCGCTGGCCATCGGATCGATGACGATTTCGCTGTAACCGGACCCAGCGATATCGCTGGCGGAATACACCAGCGCGCCGTTCCAGTAGACGTCCAGCTCGGTTTTGCTGGTGAAGCCCGAGAGGTTGGCCAGCCACAGATGGATGTTGTAGTGGGCGCCGGCCACCGTCGCGAGCGTCTGCAAGATGCTGCCGGGCGTACCGATGCCACCGCCCATGAAGGAGTTCGAGCCACTGTGGGCGTTGGCGGAGGAGGAGTCGATGGCGTAGTCGAAGCCCTCGGCCAGGAAGCCCGACGCCGTCCAGCCGGAACCCGCCATCGACGTGGTGTTCTCGAACCCGCCGTTCACGACGAGATTGGGACCGAACTCCGACCCCACCGGTCCGGCCTGCACCGCGGACAGGCCGCATGCGCAGGCCAAAGCAGCAAGGCTGCGGGCCACAAGCCATCTGGAGATCATGGGGCCTCCCGTTAGGACCGAGTACCGGACACGGTACTGATTCATTCGATGGCTGGCATCCCTACGCGGAAGTACGTGGCCCACCCCTCCTGGGGGTGTCCCTTCCTGGAATGACCGTGCGTTCCGGGGCTGCATCGAGGTTCGATACATTGATCGCCAATTCACTTCCCAGGGGCCTTTCGATGGAAAACCCAAGCGTCACCCTGACTCAGCGCCAGGGCTATCAGTTCGAACACCACTACGGCGCCAGCATCCCGGTGCTGCTGTCCGACGAGCCCGTGCCCTTCGGTACGGGCCTCGGGCCCGACCCGGTCGAGCTGCTGGCCTCGGCCGTCGGCAACTGCCTGAGCGCCTCGCTGTGGTTCGCCTGCCAGAAGTACAAGGACGATCCCTCGCCGCTGCGAACCGAGGTCAAGGCGACGGTAGGCCGCAACGAGCACGGCCGCAATCGCGTGCAAGGGCTGGAGGTCGACCTGCACCTGGGCAAGCCGGCCGCCGAACTCGGCCACATCCAGCGCGTTCTGGAGACCTTCGAGGACTTCTGCACCGTCACCCAGAGCGTGGCGCCGGCGATTCCGGTCACGCTGCGGGTGCTGGACAGCAGCGGCGCGCTGCTGAAAGGCTAGGCCGGCATTTCCAGGCCCAGCTCCTTGAGGATGGCTTCGCGCAGCTGATCCATCTCAGGGCTGATGAGGCGCCGCGGATGCGGCATGTCCAGCTCGAAGCGGGCCTGGATGCGCGTCGGCCGCGGTGACAGCACCAGGATGCGGTCGGCCATGTAGAGGGCCTCGTCGACGTCGTGGGTGATCAGGAGCACGGTGTGCTTCTCCTCGGCCAGGATGCGCAGCAGCTCGTTGCGCATGCGCAGGTTCATCAGTGCATCCAGGGCCGAGAAGGGCTCGTCCAGATACAGGATCTCGGGCTTGACGATGAAGGCCCGTGCCAGCTCTACGCGCTTGAGCATGCCGCCCGACAGTTCGTGCGGGTAGGCGTTCTCGAAACCCGTCAGGCCGACCATGGCCGCGTAATGGTCGGCCAGCTTGATGCGCTCGGCATCGTCGCCATGCTCCTGGCCGGTCAGGCCGAACATCAGGTTCTGCTGCACGGTCAGCCAGGGGAAGACCGAGCCGTATTGCGAGATGACGATGCCCTGCGGGCTGGGACCCGGATGGGGCTTGCCGTCGATGAGCAGCGAACCGCCGTCGGGCTTCTCGAAGCCGGCCAGGATGTTCATCAGCGTCGACTTGCCGCAGCCCGAGGGGCCGACGATGGCGACGAACTCGCCCTCGGCGACTTCGAAGTCGATGCCGTCGATGACGGGCAAGGTCGCACCCTTGGCGGCCTTGAAGCTCTTGCGCAGGCCGCTGACGGCGATCTTGGGAGGCTTGTTATCGGACATAGCGCCAACGGACCGTTTTGAGTTTTTCTAGCAGGCGCGTGATGCCGTCCAGCATGAGGCCGATGACGCCGATGATGATCATGGCGGCGATGACGAGGTCATAGCGGTTGCCGGCATTGCGCGAGTCCATGATGAGATAGCCCAGGCCCGAGCGCAGCGCGATCATCTCGGCCGCCACCACCACCAGCCAGGCCACGCCGATGCCGATGCGCATGCCGATGATGATTTCCGGCAGCACGGCGGGGATGACGACGCGCCGGAACAGCACGCCGCGCGTGACGCCGAAGTTGGCCGCCGCGCGCAGATAGCGCCTGTCGATGGTGTGCACGCCCGAGGTCGTCTGCACGATGAGCGGGAACACCGACGAGATGAAGATCAGGAAGATGGGCGACACGTCGCCGACGCCGAACCACAGGATGGCCAGCGGAATCCAGGCGATGGGCGAGATGGGCCTCAGCATCTGGAAGATGGGATTGAAGGTGCGGTAGGCGCCGGCCACCCAGCCCATCCACAGGCCCAGCGGGATGCCGACGAGCATGGCCAGGCCGAAGCCGATGCCGACGCGGTAGAGCGACGCGGTAATGTGCTCCCACAGCGTGCCGTCCTGGGCCAGTTCCAGCGTGCCGGTGACCACCTGCCACGGTGTCGGGAAGATCGGGCTCTCGTTGTAGACGACGATCCACCACCAGAAGGCGATGACGATGGCGATGACGGCCAGAGGCGGCAGGATCTTGCCCAGGCGTGAGTTCAAGTGAGGGTCTCCGTGGCGGTCTTGTTGTTCTTCCAGTGCCGCCAGCGCCACTGCAGCCGCGGCCAGCCGGCCTCGGGCGTGGGCGCGACGATGACGGCCATCTGGCCGCTGGCGTGCGCGCTGCAGGCAAAGCTGTAGGTCGAGGCGACCTCGAAGGGCAGGCGAAAGCTCTGCCCCGGCATGATCAGCACCGGCCCGAACTGCTGCGGCACTTCGTCGTGGTTGCGCAGCAGCAGCTGGTCGTTGAGCCCGAGCGTCAGGTGGATGGTGTCGGGCAGGATCTCGATCTTGTCGCCGGCCATGCGGCGGGCATAGGTGCCCTTCGGGATCTCGAAGAGCTCATCGCGCGTGGCGGGCTCAAGCGGGGCGAAGGCGGCCCAGGCAAGTGGTGCCAGCACGACGACCGGCAGGAGCCACAACAGGCGCTTCACTTCGTGGCCAGCAGCAAGCTGAGGTCGTGCACGAAGTCCTTGGCCTCGTGGCCATAGGGCATCATGGCCCGCAGCTTGCCGCTGCGGTCGATCAGCCAGACCGAGGTCGAGTGGTTCATGCCGTAGGCCGCATTTGCTGCATTCGCTGGCTTGGGCGCGATCTTCTCGGCGACGACGCCATAGCGCTTGCGCATGGCGGCCAGCTTGTCGGGCGCCTCGGTGCCGCCGATGAAGGTCGGGTCGAAGGCCGTCAGGTATTGGCGGATGCGATTCACGTCGTCGCGCTCGGGGTCGACGGTCACGTAAACGACCTGCACATCGGCGGCATCCGTGCCCAATGCTTTGCGCGCCTGGGCCAGAGTGGCCAGCGTGGTCGGGCAGACCTCGGGGCAGTTCGTGAAGCCGAACACCAGCAGCACCAGCTTGCCCTTGAAGCGGGCGAGGCTCAGGGCGGCACCATCGCTGCCCCTGAGAGCGAACTCGGGCGCGGCCTGGGCGGGCTCGAAGACGCCGGCCTTCAATCTCTCGGTCGCTGCCATCGCAGATAGCGGCAGCGAGGCCAGCAACAGGGCGCGACGCTTCATAGCGGAATCGGCGCCGCCTTGGCCGCCTTGACGAAGCTGTCGTCCACGTATCTCTCGTAGGCCACCGGTGTCTTCAGCGTGCCGGCCTCGATGGACAGCTGCATCAGCTCGTCGAACTCGGCGCGGATCATGCGCAGGTCGCCGTAGGTCACGCGGTCGGTCGGGTTCTCCATCACGAAGCGCAGGATGTTGGGGTCCTGGTTGAAGAACTTGCGGCCGGCGGCGATCTGGATGGCCTTCTCGCGGTTGCCCTGCTGCAGGTCCAGCCAGTTGCCGGCGCCCTGCACATGGTCGACCAAGTTCTGCACCAGCGGCCGGTTGTCCTTGATGAGTTCCTCGCGCACGGTCAGCACGCAGCAGATGTAGTTGCGCCACTCGTCGCGCGTCATGCGCAGGGGCTTGGCGTAGCCTGCGCGCTGGGCCGCGGCGCCGAAGGGCTCGCCGGTGCAGTAGCCGTCCACCGCCTTGGCGAACAGGGCCGCCGGCATGTCGGGCGGCGGCATCTCGACGATCTGGATGTCCTTGGGCGTCATGCCCTCCTGGGCCAGCATCTTGCGCAGGAACAGGAAGTCCACCGCGAAGCGGCTGGGGATGGCGATGCGCTTGCCCGTCAGGTCCTTGAACTTCTTGTAGGGCGAGTCGGTGCGCACCATGATGACGGCACCCGAGCGGTGGCCCAGCGACACGATCTTGACCGGGATCTTCTTGTCGGCCAGGTCCATGACCAGGGGCGCCAGCATGTAGGCGGCCTGGATGCCGCCCGTCATCAGCGACTCCTTGATCTCCGGCCAGCCGTTGTACTTGCTGTACTCGAACTGGAAGGCCGAGCTGCCGGCCGCCTTGTTGCTGGCGGCGCGTGCCGAGCAGGCGACGGGCAGGGTCAGATTGCAGGTGACGGGCAGGCCGCCGACGATGAGCGGGCCGGAGGCGGCCACGGCGGGCAGGCCCAGCACGGGCAGGGCCGAAGCGACCGCGCCGCGCAGCAGCTGGCGTCGGCCCAGGCCGGTCGGGAGGGATTCGGGCATTTCAGGGGTCATGACAGCGCTTGCAGCAATGTGCCTGCTTGGCGCGGGCTGTCCATCCGGGGTGACCGAATTGTGCCTACGTACCTACCTGTGCCCTATTTGTAGAAATGAAAAGCCGCCAGGCCTTGCGGCGGCTGGCGGCGTCTTTGCCGGGGCGGCCGGGCTTTACGGATACAGACCGCGCTCTTCGCGCGCCTGCAGCACCCGCGTGCAGGCGACCGTGAAGGCGGCGGTGCGCAGCGGGATCTTGTGCTGCTCGCCCGTCTCCCAGATGTGCTTGAAGGCGCCGATCATGATCTTGTCCAGGCGGACGTTGATCTCATCCTCGGTCCAGAAGAAGGACGAGAAGTCCTGCACCCACTCGAAATAGGACACGGTCACGCCGCCGGCGTTGGCGATCACGTCGGGCACGACGACGATGCCACGGTCGGCCAGCACGGCCTCGCCGTCCGGCGTGGTCGGGCCATTGGCGCCTTCCAGCACCAGGCGGGTCTGGATGCGCTGGGCGCGCTCGGCGGTGATCTGGCCTTCCAGGGCGGCCGGGATCAGGATGTCGCTCTTGATGTCCCAGAAGTCTTCGTTGGCGATCATGTCGCCACCCTTGAAGCCGGCCACGCCACGGGTCTGGGCCACATGGTCGAGCAGGCTCTGCATGTCGAAGCCGTTGTGGTTGACCAGGGTGCCGGTGTGGTCCTGCACGCAGACGATCTTGGCGCCATTGGCGGCGAACAGCTTGGCGGCGATGGAGCCGACGTTGCCGAAGCCCTGCACGGCGACGCGGGCGCCTTCCATGTCGATGTTGAGGCGGCGCATGGCTTCACGGCCGACGACGAACACGCCGCGGCCGGTGGCGGCCACGCGGCCCAGCGAGCCACCCAGGGGGATGGGCTTGCCGGTGACGACGCCGGTTGCCGTGGCGCCGACGTTCATCGAGTAGGTGTCCATCATCCAGGCCATGATCTGACCGTTGGTGTTGACGTCGGGGGCCGGGATGTCCTGGTTGGGGCCGATGATGATGCCGATCTCGCTGGTGTACCGGCGCGTAACCTTTTCCAGTTCCTTCATCGACAGCACCGACGGATCGAGGCGGATGCCGCCCTTGGCGCCGCCGTAGGGCAGGTTGACGGCGGCGTTCTTGATCGTCATCCAGCCCGACAGGGCCATCACTTCTTCCAGCGTCACGTCGGGGTGGTAGCGCACGCCACCCTTGCCCGGGCCGCGCGTCAGGCTGTGCTGGACGCGGTAGCCTTCATAGTGGGCGATGGTGCCGTTGTCCAGCTCGATAGGGATGTCGACGATGAGGGCGCGCTTGGGGCGGCGCAGGGTTTCGACCCAGCGGCTCAGGGAGCCCAGATAGGGTTCGACGGCGTCGATCTGCGACAGATAGGTCCCCCACGGACTGTTGCGAGTGGGCGAGACAAACGACAGGTTGGGCATGAAATGCTCCGTAACTTTTAGTGGGCCGAACGGTATCCCGAAGACCGGCCCCGCCACCACGACTTGTCTAGCCAAGTGCTCATGCGCTTATGCAAGCAACGCATGGCATCGGTTTCCCGTGCCTGAATTCACGGCCCAGACCACGGACGGGCAACAAAAAACCCGGCCGGAGCCGGGTTGCCTGCAGCGTGCGATGGCCTTACGGAGCCAGCGCGCGCCTGAAGTCGGCGTCGTCGAACAGCTTGCCGACCAGCGTCTTGTAGAGGGCGGTGTACTGGTTCATGGCCGCCGGGATGGCGACGGCGCCGACAAAGGACGATTCCCACGAGGCCTCGGCGACGACCTCCTTGTCGAACACCGTTTTGCCATCGCGCTTGACCTGGATCTTGGCCGCCAGGCGGCCCTTGCCGGTGCCGATGGCGGCGTCGACCATGCTGTCGGTGAGCTGGCCCTCGATGACGGCCTTGGACTTCGGGTCCAGCAGGCGCGCTGCACTCAGCTCTGCGGTGATCTCGTCGCGCAGTTGGCCGGAGAAGCTGCCGTTGGTGGGGCTGAGCGAGGAGCCGCGCAGACCGCTCAGCGAGGTGTCCATGGCTGCGGGCTTGCCGGCGGCCAGCGTGAAGCTGCCGACCTGGGTGGGGGTGATCTTGGCGGCGCGCAGCTTTTCGGCGTTGGCCGCGCTGGGTGCCGGCGCGGGCATCTTCACGGACGCGCAGCCGGTCATGGCAGCGAGGGCGGCAATCAGCGCCAGGCGGCGCACGAGCGTTTTGGAAAGGAATTGGGTATTCATGATGTCGGATCTCGGCTTCACTTGAAGTTGGCGTCTTGGGACAGGTCGTTCAGCACGTTGCTGACGATGTCGGTCGTCATCTGATAGACGGCCTGCTTGCCATCAGGCATCTTGGTGGCATTGCCCGGCGTGGCGGCGGCGCCCATGGTGGTGTGGATCGCATGGCGGGCCTGCTTGGTCACGGCTGCCGCGTCGTTGCCTGATCGATATGAAGCGGTGCAGACATAGCCATCCGACACCTGAGAACCGGCCAAGCCGAAGGTCAGGCCGGTGACGAAGCCCTTGGAGAAAGCGTTGTCCGTCAGCGGCACGTTATTCAGGGTGATGCTGAGCAGGGCGCCATTGGCCACCGCGTTGGAGCCGACCTCGCTGAACAGGCCACTGGACTTGACCTGGGCGATCACGCGATCGCGCAGGAAGGCCGTCGCCTGGGCGTTCGCCACGCCCTTGGTCTGGAAGTCGAACAGCACCTGGACCGGGGCCGGGCTGGCCGGCCTCTTGAACTGGGTGGCGGGCACTTCCTTGGTCGTGCCGTCCAGATAGACGCTGGCACAGCCCCCCAACAGGGCCGAGGTGGCCAGGAACAGGCCAAGCGCGGCACGCCGCGCCCAATCTTGCAGAGCAAACATGAGATCTCCCTTGTGTTGACTGGCGCGCCGGGCGGCGCACCTCTTCTTCTGCACGGCCTTGCCCGACTGCTTGTTTCAGGTAGGGCAACGGCGGCGCGCGGACTATAGGGAGCAGCCTCGACGCCTCATGTCGGCAATATCCCGAAAAGCCGTGCCGAGGTGCCGAATACCATCCGGTCGTGACCTCCCTCGACCTCGCCCTGCTCTATCTCGTGGCCGCCGTCTTCGGGGTGGTCATCTGCCGCTCCCTGAAGCTGCCGCCCATGCTGGGCTATCTGGCTGTCGGTGTGCTGATCGGCCCGAACGCCCTGGCCTTCGCCCACGATTCGGCCAGCATCCAGTACCTGGCCGAGTTCGGCGTCGTCTTTCTGATGTTCGCCATCGGTCTGGAATTCAACCTGCCCAAGCTGAGGGCGCTGAAGACGGCCGTTTTCGGCATCGGCATGGCCCAGGTGGTGCTGACCATTGCCGGCGCCGTCGTCGGCAACACCCTGCTGATTGCCGGCTTCGCCCTGCTGGGCCTGGCCTGGCAGATGAGCTGGGAAGGCGCCCTGGTGCTGGGCTCGGCCATGGCCATGAGTTCGACGGCCATCGTCGTCAAGCTGATGGCCGAGCGGCTGGAGCTGGAGAGTCCGCACGGCAAGCTCGTCATGGGCGTGCTGCTGTTCCAGGACCTGGCCGTCGTGCCCCTGCTGGTGCTGATCCCGGCGCTGAACAGCAGCGGCAGTGAAATGATGAGCGCCCTGGCCTGGGCCGGACTGAAGGCGGCCGCCCTGCTGACTCTGCTGCTCTACGGCGGCCAGAAGGTCATGCGCTGGTGGCTGACCCTGGTGGCCCGACGCAAGAGCGACGAGCTCTTCATGCTCAACCTGCTGCTGGTGACCCTGGGCCTGGCCTGGCTGACCGAGCATTTCGGCCTCAGCCTGGCCCTGGGCGCCTTTGTCGCCGGCATGTTGATCTCGGAGACCGAATACCGCCACCAGGTGGAAACCGACATCCGGCCCTTCCACGACGTGCTGCTCGGGCTCTTCTTCATCACCATCGGCATGAAGCTGGACTGGCGGCCGCTGGTGGACAGCTGGTGGCTGGTCATCCTGCTGACCCTGGGTCCCGTCGTCGCCAAGTTCGCGCTGATCGCCGGCCTGGCCCGGTTGTTCAAGTCGCCACCCGGCGTGGCGCTGCGCACCGGCCTCTACCTCGCCCAGGCCGGCGAATTCGGCTTCGTGCTGCTGACCCTGGGCGCCCAGCAGGGCCTGGTCGCGCCGCAATGGGTCAGCCCGGTGCTGGCCAGCATGGTGCTGTCCATGCTGATCACGCCCATCCTGGTCATGTACAGCAACCGCATCGTCATGAAGCTGTCCAGCAGCGACTGGCTGATGCAGTCGGTGCAGCTGACCACCATCGCCAAGAAGAGCATCAAGGCCGAGGCCCACGTCATCATCTGCGGTTACGGCCGCTCGGGCCAGAACCTGGCCCGCCTGCTCGAGGGCGAGCACATCCCCTATATGGCCCTGGACCTCGACCCCGACCGCGTGCGCCAGGCGGCGGCGGCCGGCCAGAGCGTGGTCTTTGGCGACGCGGCCAAGGTGCAGAGCCTGATGGCGGCCGGCCTGGCGCGCGCCAGCGCCGTCGTCGTCAGCTATCACGACACGCCGTCGGCGCTGAAGATTCTTCACCTCGCGCGTGAGCACGCGCCCAAGGTGCCCGTCATCGTGCGCACCATCGACGACACCGATCTCGAGAAGCTCAAGGCCGCCGGCGCCACCGAGGTCGTGCCCGAGGCCATCGAAGGCTCGCTGATGCTGGCCTCGCATGCGCTGGCCCTGGTCGGCGTGCCGATGCGCCGCGTCATCCGCATCACCCGTGATGCGCGTGACAAGCGCTACGGCCTGCTGCGCGGCTACTTCCACGGCGCCGACGACGACACCGTCGACGAACTTGACCAGGCCCGCCTGTCGTCCATGACCCTGCCCACTGCCAGCCCGCATGCCGGCAAGCTGCTCGACGACCTGGCCTTGCATGCCCTCGGTGTCGCCGTGGTGTCGCTGCGGCGCGCCAGCGGCAAGGGCCTGCTCGTCGAGGGCGCCACGCTGGCGGGCGGCGACACCCTGGTCCTCAGCGGCAGCCCGCAGGCCCTGGCCCTGGCCGAAGAGAAGCTGCTCGCCGGCTGAGGGCGGTCGAGGCTGCCACCGTCTCGTCGGCGACAGCGGGGCGAGGCGGCGGCGCCACGGGCTTCTTCCTGATGCCTCGGTGACAAGCGCCCGCCGCCGGCTGAGCCAAACTGGCGGCACACGAACACGGAGCCGCGGCATGAACTTCGACTACAGCCCCAAGGTTGAACAGATGCGCGAGCGCCTGCTCGCCTTCTTCGACGAGCACATCTACCCCAACGAGCGCCGCTATCTGGAAGAGGTCGAGGCCAACCGCCGCGCCGGCAACGTCTGGCAGGCGACCAAGGTTATCGAGGAACTCAAGCCCAAGGCCCGCGCAGCCGGCCTGTGGAACCTCTTCCTGCCCAAGTCCAGCCGGGCGCCCGAGGGCCTGTCCAATCTGGAATACGCGCCGCTGTGCGAGATCATGGGCCGCGTGTTCTGGGCCCCCGAGGTCTTCAACTGCTCGGCGCCCGACACCGGCAATATGGAGACGCTGGAGCGCTACGCCAGCGAGTCGCTGAAGGACAGGTGGCTGGAGCCCCTGCTGCGCGGCGAGATCCGTTCGGCCTTCCTGATGACCGAGCCGGCCGTGGCCTCCAGCGACGCGACCAACATCGAATGCCGCATCGAGCGCGATGGCGACGACTACGTCATCAACGGCCGCAAGTGGTGGAGCTCCGGCGCCGGCGACCCGCGCTGCGCCGTCTACATCGTCATGGGCAAGACCAATCCCGACGCCGGCAGGCATGAGCAGCAATCCATGATCGTCGTGCCGGCCAACGCGCCCGGCATCACCGTCGTGCGGCCGCTGTCGGTGTTCGGCTATGACGATGCGCCCCACGGCCACATGGAAGTCGAGCTGAAGAACGTGCGCGTGCCGGCCGGCAACATCCTGCTCGGCGAAGGCCGCGGCTTCGAGATCGCCCAGGGCCGCCTCGGCCCGGGCCGCATCCACCACTGCATGCGCTCCATCGGCGCCGCCGAGCGCGCCCTGCAGCTGCTTTGCGAACGCGCCATCGCCCGCACCGCCTTCGGCAAGACCCTCGCCCAGCAGACCGTCACCCAGGAACGCATCGCCGAGTCGCGCTGCATGATCGAGCAGGCGCGCCTCTTGACGCTGAAGGCCGCCTACATGATGGACACGGTGGGCAACAAGGTCGCCAAGGCCGAGATCGCCATGATCAAGATCGTCGCCCCCAACATGGCCCTGCAGGTCATCGACTGGGCCATCCAGGTCTTTGGCGGCATGGGCGTGTCCCAGGACACGCCGCTGGCCATGATGTGGGCCCACCAGCGCACGTTGCGTCTGGCCGACGGTCCGGACGAGGTGCACCGCAACTCGCTGGCCAAGCTGGAACTGGCCAGCCACATGAAGCTGCCGGCCGACAAGGTGCACATGCCGGTCACGCGCGGCGCCTGAACATTGCGCGCCAGAAGCCCGGCAGCAAGGCTTCGCGGCTAGAGTCCGGCTCCAACGAAGGAGTACGGCCTCGGCCATGGAAGTTCACCCGCAGTTCGACCATCACGTCCGCTACCTGGAGTCGCAGGCCCTGCCGTTCGCCACCGGCTGGGTCGAGGCCATGCTGCAGGCGATGCGTGACCCGGTCGAGGCCGGCCTGGGCGGGCTGGACCGCAAGCATCTGTCCGGCCTGCTGCGGGCCACCGAACCGCTGCGCATGCACATCGGCGAATGCCTGGCCGGCCATCTGATGCACGGTGTGCAGGGCGCCGAAGCGCGTGCTCTCGGGCGGGGCGGCGCCGCGTCGGCGCTGAGCGGCTTCGACATCGACGAGCTGACCCTGGTCGACGAAGCCCAGGCCGAGAAGGACATCGAGATCTCCCGTGTCGTGCAGCTCGCCGACCTCAAGCTCGAATGGGAGCTGCGCGAGCTGCAGGGCCTGGCCGCCTTGATGCTGCCCGAAGTGCCCTGGGGCGAGGACCCGACCGCTTGCGGGCCGGCCGTGTTCGCGCGAGCCATCTGCCAGACCATCTACGAGCAGGTGCTGGAGCCCGAGCAGCAGGCGCTGTGGATGCGTATTGCCGGGCCGACGCTGGTGGCGCAATTGCGACCCTTCCTGGCGGTCGTGACCCAGCAGCTCAAGGCAGCCGGCCTGCAGGCGCCGCGTTACCGCACCATCCTGGCCCCCAACTCCAGCGCCGTCCTCAAGGACGCACCGGCCGCGGCCGGCGATGCGGCGATGCCGGCCATCCCGCCCGAGCAACTGCAGGCGCTGCTGCGCAGCATGCCGCTGCTGCAGCGCGGCCTGCCCGGCGGCGGCATGCGTGCAGCCATGCCGACCCTGCCGCGCGCTGCGGGCGAGGCCGAATTCCAGCTGCAGCCCATGGGCGAGAGCGCTGCCGAGGCCGCGAGCGTGAGCCATGCGCTGCTCGGCCGCTTGTTCGAGCGCCTGCTGGCCGACCCGCAGGTGGCGCCCGCGTTGCGCGGCTCCATCGCGCGGCTGGAGGCGCCGGTGCGCGAGCTTGCTGCCAGCGACCCCGGCGTGCTCAGCTCGGAGCAGCACCCGGCCTGGGCCCTGATCAACAGGATCGCGGGGCATTCGAGTTCCCTGCCCGCCCACGATGCCGGGCGCGGCGAGGCCTTCCAGCGCTTCGTCGACCCGCTCGTCGCCCGGCTGACCCAGGGTGTGCCGGACAAGCCCGAAGCCTATGCCGAGGCCCTGCAGCAGGTGCAGACCTTCATCGACGACGAACAGCAGCAGCAGATCGAACGTACGCGGCCGGCCATGGACGCGCTCGGCCAGAAGGAGGCCGAGCACCGCGTGCTGCCGCTGCTGCGCGACCAGGTCGAGGTGCAGCTCGGCAAGGCCCAGGAGGTCAGCCCCACTGTGCAGACCTTCCTGCGCGGCCCGTGGATCGAGGTGCTGGCCAAGACTATGGCCACCGAAGGCGCCGAGTCGCCGGAGGCCCAGGCCCTGGTCGACACCGTGGACGAACTGCTGGCCAGCCTGCAGCGGCCCGAGACGGCGGCTGCGCGGGCCGACCTGAGGAGGCGCCTGCCAACGCTGATCGGCCGCGTCCAGCAGGGCATGGCCCTCATCGACCTGCCCCAGCAGCACCGCAACCGCGTGCTGGCCGAGCTGATGCAGACCCACCGCCGCCATCTGGCCGAGCGCAGCGAGGAAGCGGCACCGCCGCCGCCCGAAGCGGTCCCGCAGGCGGTGGCGGCAGCGGTGCCGGTCCCGCCCGCGCCCGAGCCTGCCCCCGAATCCGAGGCAGGCGCATTGCGCGACTGGCAAGGCCACGACACCCATATCGGCGCGCTGCCGACGGTACCGATGCAGCTCGACGGCTCCGCCGACGGCGACCCGGCCAGCGACTGGATCGACGCGCTTCGCCCCGGCCAGCGCTGCAAGCTCAACCTCCAGGGCGTGTGGGCCACGTCCCAGCTGGCCTGGGTGAGCGACAACGGCGCCTTCTTCATGTTCACCAGCAACCTGGCCGGCGGCATGCACTCCATGACCCGGCGGGGTCTCAGGCGATTGCGCAGCGAAGGCCTGGCCACCGACGTGGCCGAGGCCAGCCTCGTGCAGCGCGCGCTGGGCGGCCTGCTGCAGGAGCTGGGCGCCGCGCCGCGCTAGGCGGGTGTTGGGTACGCCTGGTTTGCGCGCCCGCAACCCAGCACGCCGGTGACGCGGCGCAGGACTTCCGGTGCCCAGCCCATGCCCATGTGGCTGGCCTGCACCTCGATGTCTCGCGCCAGAGGAAAGCGCTGCCCGTGGGTGCAGGCT
This sequence comes from Roseateles sp. FW305-36, assembly GCF_058787015.1. Lineage (NCBI taxonomy): Bacteria > Pseudomonadati > Pseudomonadota > Betaproteobacteria > Burkholderiales > Sphaerotilaceae > Roseateles > Roseateles sp. FW305-36. The sequence goes on from NZ_JBYSZK010000002.1 coordinate 236,406, forward strand.
TCCCAGGCGACGACGCCGTCGCGCCGGCTGTAGAGCGACACGGTGGGCACGGGCGGCGGCTCGGCCAGGCGCGCGCGCAGCGCCGCCTCGTTGGGCGCGTGCTGGCCGTTGAGCAGGCGGAACAGCCAGCCGACATTGGTGTCGTCCACGCAGCCGTTGAAGGGCGTGCCGATGGTGATGACGTGATGGACTCGGTCATGCCAGCGCTTGGCCAGTTCGCGGGCATAGAAGCCGCCCAGGCTCCAGCCGACGAAGCTGACCTCGCGCGCCGGCGCGACGCGCTCGTGCAGCGACTCCGCCAGCTTCTCCAGCCAGGCATCGACGTCGCCGCGCGGGCCGGTGTTGGTGCCCTGGCCCCAGTCCAGGGCCCGGAACCCGGCACGTTCCAGATGCCGGCGCAGCGGCCACAGCGTCAGGCCATCGGTCCCGAGGCCGGGGAAGAGCACGACGGTGTGGCCCTTGCCGACCTGCGTTGGCGCCTTGCCCCATTGCATCAGGGCCTGCCACGCTTCCAGCGTCGCGCGCGCCGGCTCGGACGCCAGCAGCGACAGCGCCGGCCTCCGGCTGGGCGCGATAACGGGCTTGGGGGTCAGGATCACGGTCGGTGTGGTGGTGGTCATGGCCGCGGGGCGTGAGCCGGTGATCAGTCGATGGTCCCGATGCTGGCGTGCCGCTTCTTGCCGTGGTGCCAGCGCGGCGCCACAGCCGCTGTAGGACGGCACTGGCCCGGCGGCTGCGGCACTCCAGGCACACTTGCCTGCCATGAACGCTTTCCTCAAGCCCTACGCCGCCGCCCTGCTCGTCATGGGGGTGCTGGACGCGCTCTGGCTGGGCTGGCTGGCCCGCGACTTCTATCGACAGGAGATCGGCGCCCAGATGGCCGACCCCATCCGGTGGGCGCCGGCGCTGGCCTTCTACTTCGCCTATCCCGCGGCCCTGGTGGCCCTGGCCGTCTTCCCAGCCGGCCAGCCCCTGGGCCTGCAGATCGCGCGCGCCGCCCTCGTCGGCCTGGTGGCCTATGGGGTCTATGACCTGACCAATCTCGCGACGCTGCGCCACTGGCCCCTGAAGCTCGCCCTGGTGGACGCGGGCTGGGGTGTCTTCGCCAGCACGCTGGTCGGTGCCGCCGCGGCCTGGGTCGCCCAGCGTTTCGGCTGAGCTGACGCCCCCCCTCGTCCGAGGGGGTGCCGACAAGTGGCCCGGCGCTCGGCCGTCCTGCTTTCGCGAAAGCGCGTCAGAGGGGCCGAGAAGGCCTGCAAAATCGCGCGAATGGCAAAGCCCGCCCCCAAGCTCAACCCGGAAGAAGTCAAGCGCGTCATCGCCACCGCTTTCGAAGACACGCCGCCCTACAACAAGGTGCTGCTGACCCATGGCATCGGCCATGGCGAGCTGGTGGCCCTGCTCAAGCGCGAGCTGACGCCGGCGGCGTTCAAGCTCTGGACGGCCCGCGGCAAATCGTCCAAGGGTCCGACCAAGCGCGCCACCTGGCCCCACGGCCGCTGACATGACGATGCAGCGCCGCTCCATCCTTGCCCTGCTGGCCTCCCTGGCCACGCTGGCCGCCTGCAGCGACCCGGACGCCCGCATCCGCAACCGCATCGATACCGGCTGGCACCGCGACGACCTCGAAGCGCTGATGCTGCATTGGCACAGTCAGGCGGTGCGGCCCGACGGCAGTTTCCAGCTGGCCTTCGACCGGGCCTGGAAGCCGCAGCCGCAGCCCGAGCTGGAGCTGACCGGCCAGGCCCGACTTGTCTACGCCTTTGCGGCGGCCCACGAATTCATTCCGGATGCGGGTTATCTCAAGGTGGCGCGGCACGGCGCCGACTACCTGCTGCAGCGCTTCCGCGATCCCGCCAACGGCGGCTTCTTCCACACCGTGGGACCTGACGGCCAGCCCAAGGCCGCCCTCAAGCGGGCCTATGGCCACGCCTTCACGCTGCTGGCCCTGTCCGAGGTCTACCGCATCGGCGGCGACGTGCGCTACCGCGACGCGGCCCTGCAGGCCTGGCGCGAGATCGAGCTCGGCTTCTTCGATCCGGCAGGCGGCCTCTACAACGAGTGCGAACGCGACTTCAAGCCCCTGCCCGGCTTGCGCACGCAGAACCCGCTGATGCACATGTTCGAGGCGCTGCTCGCGCTGCGCGACGCCACCGGCGACAAGCTGGCCGAGACCGGCGCCCGCCGCGTCGGCGACTTCGTCGTCAACCAGTTGATGCAGGGCCAGGCCGAGGGCAGCGCCCACATCCCCGAGTGGTACGACGAGAGCTGGAAGCCGCTGGCAACCAAGGCGGCGGGAGGCTATATCGACTTCGGCCACCAGTTCGAGTGGAGCCATCTGCTGACAACGGGTGCGGTGGTCTCGCCCATCTATGCCCAGGTGGCCGAGCGCGTGCTGTCCTATGCCCTTTCCTCGGGCTATGACGACAACGAGGGCGGTTGCGGCCTCAGGGCCTTTCCCGACGGCGGCAAGGCCGACACGAGCAAGGGCTGGTGGCAGCAGGCCGAGTGCCTGCACGGCGTGATGGTCGCGGCCAAGGAGACGGCGCGCAACGACCTGTGGCGGCGCTACGAGCAGACCCAGGAGCTGATCAAGAAGCAGCTCGTCGATGCCGAATACGGTGGCTGGCGCGCCGCCGAGGTGCTGCCTTGCAAGAGCGGCGGCTGCAAGGACGTGCAGCCCGATCCTTATCACATGGTGAGGCTGCACCAGGCAGCCTTGAAGCTGGCCAGCGGCTGAGCGAAGGCCTTACTCGTAGAGCAGGGCGCCCTGCGCGGCGCTGCCGTCGGCGGCATCACCGCCCAGGATGAGGACGCGACCGTCCAGCAGGGCCGAGACCGTGTGCCAGGCGCGGCCGGCCGGCATGGCCGCGAGGGGCTGGGCCACGCCATCCGGGGCGTAGGCGCCGGCCGAAGGGCTGGCCGCATCCGCTGGCGTCTGGCCGCCGAACAGGCGCACCCGGCCATCCGGCATCAGCAGGCTGCGCACCAGGCTGCGCGGCTGCTCGAGCCGGCCTACTTCGGTCAGCCGCTGGGCGGCCGGGTCGAAAGCCAGCACCGTGTCCAGCGGCTCGAAGGCGTCGTCGCCGCGCACCTCGCCGCCCAGCACGAGGACACGCCCGTTGGCGAGCGCGTGGGCCGAATGCATCGAGCGGCGCTCTTCGTTCAGGGGCGAGGCGACGCGGTCGAAGCGCTCGGTGCGCGGGTCGAAGATCTCGGCCAGGCGCTGCGCGGGGCCGACATGGTCGCCGCCGACGATGAGGACACGGCCATCGGCCAGCCGTGTCGCGCTGGCGAACTCGCGAGCATTCGCCATGCGGTCGGCGACGAGTCGAAAGCGCCGCGTCGCCGGGTCCCAGAGCTCGACACTGTTGCTCTGGTAGCCACCGACGACAAGGACGCGACCATCGTCCAGCGCCACGGCCGCGTGGCGGATGCGCAGGCGTGACGGCCAGCCCGCGGCTTCGGCGGTGCCGCTGGCAGGGTCGATCAGCTCGGCGAAACCGCCGCTGCTGAGGCCGACGGTGCCGCCGAGCACGAGGATGCGGCCGTCCGACAGGCGCGTCGCCGTGTGCAGGGTGCGGCCGGTGTACAGGCTGCCGATGCGGCTGAAGCGGCGTGTCACCGGGTCGTAGCGGTCGATGGCTTCGGAGCTCGTCGACAGGCCGCGCGAGCCGCCGATAACGAGCACGCTGCCGTCCGCCACCGTGACGGCTGCGTGGTATTGCAGCGGCAAAGGGGGGCCATCGAGGGCGACATAGCGGTTGCGGTAGGCCGGCTGGACTTCCAGCTCGCGGCGCGCGCTCGTCTGCCCCGCAGCCTCGACGATCAACGTGTAGCGCCGCGCCGCAGCCAGCATCGGCGTGCGCACCGGAACCCCGCTTTGCACCGGGCCGATGTCGGGCTCGATGCGCCCCTGTCCGCCGCTGAAGACGGCCGTGATCTGCACCGTCTCGCCGACGCGGGCCTCGCCCGCCTCCAGGCGCTGCACCGCGGGCTCGCCCGTCATCGGTGCCGAGCCGTCGCCGCCTCCGCCGCAGCCCGCCAGGCTCAAGCCCAGCCCGGCCATCAGCACGGCGCGTCGGGTGTTTTGCTGTTCCATGTTGCTCTCCCTGCAAACGCCGCCATTGCGCGGCAAGACCGGCATGCTGGGGCGCCGTGGCGCGGCCGTGAATTGCCGAATTGGTGATACCTTTTCGGCATGACGCAGCCCGGCCACCGCAGCATCGACATCCGCCAGCTGCGCTATTTCCTCGTGCTGGCCGAGGAGCTGAATTTCCGCCGCGCCGCCGAGCGCCTGCATCTGACGCAGCCGCCGCTGTCGCGCCAGATCGCCGCGCTGGAGGCAGCTCTCGGCGTGACCTTGCTGGACCGCGATGGCCCGGCGACGCGGCTGACAGCGGACGGCCGGCGCGCCCAGGCCGCCTTCGCGGCGGCCGTCCAAGCCTTCGATGCCGCCCTGGTGCATGCTGCCGGCGGCGCCGACATCGACAGGCCCTTGCGCCTGGGCCTGCCCTGGTGGGTGGACCTGAGCAGCTTCCAGGCCATGGACAGTGCCTGGCGCGAGGCTTCCGGCCGGGCGGCGCTGGAGCCGGTGCTGGAGATCGGGCCCAAGCTGCTCGATGCCCTTCGGCAGGGGGCGCTGGACGCGGCACTGATCGCGATGCCGCATGAACTGCACGGCCTGCGCCATGTGCCGGTGGCCCGGTTGCGCCATGTCGCCCTGGTGCCCAGCGCCAGCCCGCTGGCGCGCAAGCGGGCGCTGCGCCTGCGCGATCTCGAAACCCTGCCGGCTTTCCTGCGCTTTCCCAAGCGCCAGAACCCGTCGCTGTGGATGCACTACCAGCGTCAGTACGAGGCCGCGGGCTTCCGTCCTGCCGTCGAGGCCGAGGCACCGGGCACGACGGCCACGCTGGCGCAGATCGCCGCCGGCCGTGGCGGCACGTTGATGCCGGCCGCCATGGCCCGCCAGCGCTATGCCGGCGTCGCCTGCCGTCGACTGCTCGACGAGGTCAGCGTCGACATCCATCTCGTCTTCACGGATGCGCTGGAGCCGGGCTGGGTCGAGGCGCTGACAGTCCAGCGTCGCCTGTTCGAAGCCGCCCTGGGCTAGGCCTGGCCGAGTTGCTCCTCGATGGAGCGCGTTTTCTCGTTGGGCGAGTCGCCGCTGTGCAGCGTCGACTTGCGCTCCACCAGCATCAGCAGGCATTCTTGCTCGGCGACCGGGCAATGCTCCACGCCGCGCGGCACGACGAACATCTGGCCGGCCTCCAGCGTGACGGCGCCTTCGCGCATCTCGATGCGCAGCCGGCCGCGCAGGATGTGGAAGAGCTCGTCCTCGTCCGGATGGCGGTGCCAGCCGAAGGTCCCCTGCACCTTGGCCACCTTGACGTAGTTGTCGTCGAAGGCGCCGATGACGCGCGGCGACCAGAACTCGGTCAGGCTGGCGGCGACGTCGACGGGGCTGATGGCGGCGGTGGGCATGGCGGCTCCTGGATGGACTTTCCAGCCTACCCGATCCGCCTCGCGCGAGGGAAATCGACTCCGACCCCAATTTTGGTTTGGACTCAGCGGATGTCGTCGTAGTTCCAGCCGGGGCCGTCGATCTGGCGCAGGCGGCGCGGGCGCGGGCGCCAGTCCGGCGAGCGCAGGCTTTCGGCGGGCGAGATGCCGTCGGCGTCGACGCCGGCGAGGTCCAGCAGCGTCGGCATCAGGTCGACATGGCTGATCGGGGCCGTGCGGCGTTGCTGCAGCAGCGACAAGGCCTCGGGCCAGCGGCGGCGGTAGGCGTCATTGGCCCAGAAGAACAAGGGCACCGTCGTATCGGCCTTCGACGGATCGGTCAGCGCATGCATGAAGCGCTGGCGCTCGTCGTCGAAGAGGTTTTCGCCATGGTCCGAGGTGAAGACCAGCAGGGCCGGCACGGGATCGGCGCGCAGCGCGGCGAGGGTGCGCATCAGGAAACGATCCAGCACGACCAGCGTGTTGTCGTAGGAGTTGATGGTCTCGGCCTTGTGGGCTGCGCCCGGCCAGCCGCTGACGCCCGCGTCGGCCAGCGTCGGCGTGAAGCGCCGGTCCTGGGCGTCGTAGCGCTCCTCGTAGGGGAAGTGGCTGCCGATCATGTGCAGCACGATGAACTGGCGTGGCCCCGCCTGGCGCAACAGGCCCTCGAACGGCGGCAGCAGCGCGGCATCCATGCGCAGGTGGAATTCGTAGTCGCTGCGCGCGAAGTCCGCCACGTCGGCGTCGCTGATCAGGTCCGAGTTCTCCTGGTTGGACAGCCAGGCGGAGTGATAGCCGGCCTCGCGCAGGGTACGCACCAGGCCGGCCTTGCCGCGCTCGCCGAGCGGCCGGCCGACGATGCCGGGCACGGCGAAGCCGGTCCAATGCGCTGTCGAGGCGACGTCGTCAAACAGCAGCAGCTCGTTGCGTGCGGCGGCCAGGCCAGGGGTCGTGTCGCGCCCGTAGCCGTAGACGCTCAAGTGATCGGGGCGCACCGATTCGCCGATGACGAGGACGAGGTGCAGCGGCGCGTCGGCCGAGCCGGGGCGGGCCCGGCCGTGCAGCGAGACGGTCGGCTTTTCGCGCCGGTCCTGCTCGAGCACGCGTTGCAGGCTGGCCGCGAGGTTCAAAGGAAAGACCCGGTCAGCCGTGGCGCGCGTGAAGAACGCGGGCAGGCTCAGCTGCTGGGGCAGGGCCTGCTGCACCACCAGCGACAGGCAGGCCACGCCCAGCAGGCCGGCCAGCCAGCCCTTGCGGCCCGCCAGCCGCCAGCGCCGGTCGACGCGCCAGGCGAGCAGGGGATAGGCCAGGGCCAGGACCGCCCAAGGCAGGATCCAGGCGCCGAATCCGCTCACCACCTCCAGGCTGCGCGTGGGCGCCGTGTGCAGCGCCGCCGCGACCAGGGCGTCACCCGGGACGGCCCCCAGGCTGAGGCAGAGGTAGACATAGGGCGGCAGCAGCAGCACCGCAGGCGTCCAGGCCAGCAGGGCCCAGCGCAGGCTGCCAAGCAGGGTGGGCAGCAGCGCCAGCAGCCACAGGGACAGGCCCAGCGTGGCCAGGCGTTCGCGCAGGTCCAGCCCGGCGCTGCCCAGGGCGACGGCCAGGCCGGGGCTCAGCAACAGCACCAGCAGCAAGGCCACCAGTCCGCGTTGGGCCGGAGACGGGCGAAATGGAGCTGCAGGTCGGATCAAGGCGGTGGGGGGATGAAAAGCGCCGCGAGCTTAGCGCGGCTGTCTCCCCCTTTTGGGGGAGGAAGGGGGAAAGGCGGGGGGGTGGTGGGGCGGCTTCTCCCCCCTCGCTCCACCCTCCGGGTGATGTCCCGAAAACGGCCCGGCCGCGATGCTGACGGCATGGCATTGAACACGACGCCACCCCTTCAAAAACGCGGAGCCGACACCATGCAATTCTTCAACTCGCAGTCGACCTGGTCCGACTCCAAGCTGCCCCAGGCCGCGCTTCGTTGCATCAACACCGGGGCCGGCGCCCGCAGCAAGTTGGATTGCGGCTGGTACGACTCCAGCTTCGACCTGGCCCAGGGCCTGGAAGTCCTGGAGCAGGACAACGACACGCTGTACCAGCTCTGGGAACTCTCCCGCAACTGATCCGGCTACAGCGTGCAGGCCAGCTTGGTGCCCTGCAGGATGGCCCGCTTGGCGTCCAGCTCGCCGGCCTCGAGCGCGCCGCCGATCAGGTGGACGTTGACGCCCGCGGCCTTCAGGGGTGCCTCCAGCTCGCGCAGCGGCTCCTGGCCGGCGCACAGCACGATGGTGTCGGCCTCGATGAGCTGGGCATCCTTGCGCTGCTCGCCATAGCTGACCCACAGGCCCTCGGGCGTGATCTGCTCGTAGTTGACGCTGGCCAGCATGTCGACGTTCTTCATCTTCAGCGCGGCGCGATGGATCCAGCCCGTCGTCTTGCCCAGGCCCGCGCCGGGCTTGCCGGCCTTGCGCTGCAGCAGCGTGATCTGGCGCGTCGGCGCATCCGGTGCCGGGCGCAGCAGACCGGCCCGCACTTGCTCCGGATCACCCACGCCCCAGTGGCGACGCCAGGCGGCCGGGTCCAGCGTCAGCGAATGGCCGGCCTCCAGCAGGTACTCGGCCACGTCGAAGCCGATGCCGCCGGCGCCGACGATGGCCACCCGCTTGCCCACCGGCTTGCCGTGGCGCAGCACGTCGATATAACTCAGCACCTGGCCGCGGGCAGCGCCCTCGTCCTGGCCCTTGATCTTCGGGTTGCGGGCGCTGACGCCGGTAGCCAGCAGCACTTCGTCGAAGCCCTTCAGGTCCTCGGCCGAGACCCGGCGGTTCAGCTGCAGCTCGACACCGGTGACCTGGATGCGCCGGCCGAAGTAGCGCAGCGTCTCGCTGAACTCCTCCTTGCCCGGGATGCGCTTGGCCATGTTGAACTGGCCGCCGATCTCGGCCGCCGCATCGAACAGCGTCACCGCATGGCCGCGCTCGGCCAGCGTCGTCGCAGCGGCCAGGCCAGCCGGGCCGGCGCCGACGACGGCAATGCGCTTCTTGGCGCCATTCACCGGCTTGATCACGATCTCCTGCTCATAGGCCGCCCGCGGGTTGACCAGGCAAGTCGAGATCTTCTGCGCGAAGGTGTGGTCCAGGCAGGCCTGGTTGCAGGCGATGCAGGTGTTGATCTCGTCCGCCCTGCCCTGGCGCGCCTTCTTGACGAACTCGGAGTCCGCCAGGAAGGGCCGCGCCATCGACACCATGTCGGCGCTGCCGTCGGCCAGCACGCCCTCGGCCACCTCGGGCGTGTTGATGCGATTGCTGGTGATCAGCGGCGTGTTGATGCCCTCTTCCCGCAGCTTGGCGCGCAGCTTGGCGGTCACCCACGCAAAGCCGGCGCGCGGCACGCTGGTCGCGATCGTCGGGATGCGCGCCTCGTGCCAGCCGATGCCGGTGTTGATGATGGTGGCGCCGCTGCGCGACACGCGCCGCGCCAGCTCCACCACCTCTTCCCAGCTGCTGCCGTTGGGCACCAGGTCCAGCATGGACAGGCGGTAGATGATGATGAAGTCCGGCCCCACGGCCTCGCGCATGCGGGCCAGGATCTCCAGCGGCAGGCGCATGCGGTTCTCGTAGGAGCCGCCCCAGGCGTCGCTGCGCTGGTTGGTGTGTTCCACCAGGAACTGGTTGATGAAATAACCCTCGCTGCCCATCACCTCCACGCCGTCGTAGCCGGCCTCGCGGGCCAGCTTGGCGCAGCGGATGAAGGCCTTGATCTGGCGCTCGATGCCGCGCGGGCTCAGCTCGCGCGGCGTGAAGGGCGAGATCGGGCTCTGGATGCGCGACGGCGCCACGCACAGCGGCGAGTAGCCGTAGCGGCCGGTGTGCAGGATCTGCAGCGCGATCTTGCCGCCCTCGGCGTGCACGGCGTCGGTGATGATCTTGTGGCGGCGCGCGGCGCCCGAGGTCGCCAGCGTGCCGGCAAAGGGCTTGGCCCAGCCTTCGATATTGGGCGCGAAGCCGCCCGTGACGATCAGCCCCACTTCTCCCTTGGCGCGCTCGGCAAAGAAGACGGCCATGCGCTCGAAGTGTTTTCGACCATCCTCCAGGCCGGTGTGCATGCTGCCCATCAGCACGCGGTTCTTCAGCGTCGTGAAGCCGAGGTCCAGGGGGGCGAGGAGGTGGGGATAGTTCATTTCGCGGATGCTAGCGAGGCGTTGGCGCCGGAATTGGAGAGTTCTCCTCACCCCTAATGGAAGTCCCCTAGCAACAGTTCTTCACCCGCCGCTAGGAGGTGGAAATCGTGCCATCCTCGGCTTGAGTTCTAATCGCGAGTCCGCGTTTTCGGCATTCAGCCCGGCGGTTTGGTTTTTTCGGAGAGTTTTCGATGCGATTCACCCCTTGGGCCACCCGACTGGTCCTGACGCTGAGCCTGTCGGCCACCGCCTTCCTGACCGCCTGCGGTGGCGGCGGCAAGGGCAGCAGCGACACGCAAGTGCGCCTGCTCAATGCGACGCGCTCCTATGCCCAGCTGGACCTGACGGTCAACGACAAGGCCATCAACACCAAGGTGGGCTATGCCGCCGTCGGTGAATACGGCACCGTCGACACCAACAACACCGCCACCAAGGTGCTGACCAGCGACGTCGGCACCAGCGTGTCGGCCACGACGCCGACGCTGAGCTCCGGCAGCAACTACACCTTCATCACCTACGGCTTCGCCGGTGCCATCCGCACCACGCTGCTGCAGGAAGCTGAAGTCGTGCCCGACGCCAACAAGGCCAAGCTGCTGGTCCTGAACCTGGCTCCCGACGCCGGCGCGCTGGACGTCTATGTGACGACCGCCACCGACTCCATCGACACCGCCACCGCGCTGACGACCAATCTGCAGGGCGGTGCCGGCTCCGGCTACATCCAGATCAACTCGGGCACCTTCCGTGTCCGCGTGACCGGCTACAACAAGCGCACCGACCTGCGCCTGGACATCCCGGCCGTGACCCTGGACTCGGCCAGCGTGAACACGCTGATCCTGACCGCTTCCGACGGCGGCGTGCTCGTCAACGGCATCAGCGTCGTCCAGAAGGGCGCCGTCAAGAACTTCGCCAACACCCAGAGCCGCGTGCGTACCGTCGCTGCCCTGACCAACGGCGGCACGGTGACCTCGGCCGTCAACGGCCAGACCATGTTCACCGGCGCCATCAGCCCGCTGATCAGCGACTACGTGACGACGGCCTCCGGCGCCACCACGCTGTCGGTGCAAGTGGGTGGCGTGACCTACCCCTTCACGGCCCCGACGCTGACGGCCGGCAAGGACACCACGCTGCTGGTCTGGGGTGACGTCTCGGCGCCCAAGATGTCGGTGCTGGACGACGACAACCGCCTGCCCACCATCAGCGGCAACGTGAAGATCCGCATGGTCAACGCCATCGCCGCCCAGACGGCCGGTGTGTCGCTGAACGTCGACTTCAGCACCATCGCGTCCAACGTGCTGCCGGGTACGGCCTCCACGCCGAACAGCATCTCGTCCACGACGGCTTCGCAAGTCGACGTGACGGTGCCGACCTCGGCCACGCCGATCTACACCAACGCCACGCTGGCCTTCCCGGCCAACAGCGTCTGGACCTTCTTCGCCGTGCCCAACACGGCCACGACGGCCACGACCAACTCGCCGGTGCCGGGCATGTCCGCCCTGCCCAAGCGCGAGCGCCCGTAAGCGTCAGCAGACCTTCGCAAAAGCCCCCGAGCCTCACGGCCGGGGGCTTTTTTCTTGCCCGCTCGCGGCGAAGATTCGCGCATGCCCGCTCCAACTCGCATTCACCTGCAGCGCCTGCGCCTGCTCTGGCGCAGCGCCGGCTGGCCCAGCCAGGACCTGGTCGAGGTCGAGCTGCTGGCGGCCGGCTGGGTCGAGCGCCTTCAGGAGGCCGACGGCCGCGAGCGCCTGCGCGTCACCGATGCCGGCGTCGCCCACATCGCCGCCTCGCTGACCCGCAACCGCGCGGCGCGCGACGCCCACGAGGGCCTGGTCGAGCGCGTCGCCACCGAGATGCAGCGTGCGGGCCGCATCGCCTGGCGCGGCCTCACGCTGCGTGCCGGCCTGCCCGGGGAGGAGGGCAAGACGCTGTGGGTCAATGCCATGCCCGACGTCTATTCCATCCGCCACAGCACGGTGGAGGACTACCTCGAGCCGGCCATCCACGAGATCAAGGTCAGCCGCGCCGACCTGCTCGGCGAGCTGCGCCGGCCGGCCAAGTCGGCCGCCTATCGGGCCCTGTGCGGCCAGTGCTGGTTCGTCATCAAGGCCGGCATTGCCCAGCCCGAGGAGATCCCGGCCGACTACGGCGTGCTGATTGGCCACGCGAACCATCTCGAGCTGGCCCGGCCGGCGCCCAAGCGCGCCCACAAGCCCGACTTCGCCACCTGGATGGCCCTGGCGCGTGCGACGCCCCTCGCCTCGCCCGAGGATCCGCAGTCCGAGCTTGCCTGAGAAGCTGCCCATAATCGCCGCGCCAGAACAAGGGGAGGCGCCATGATGCGCACGTGGAGGAAGAGGCTGGCCGGTGCCTGCCTGCTGTGGGGGCTGCTGGTCCCAGGGGCGCAAGCAGCGGACGCTCCCGCGGGGGCCAAGGGCGTGAGCTTTGCGCCGCCGCCCGCCTGGGTGGATGCCCAGGCCGTGCCGCTGGAGGCTGCCGCGCCGGCCGAGGGCGTGAGCCAGGGCCGCCACTATCTGCTGGCCGACCAGCAGGTGCGCGTCGCCGGCTCGACGCTGACCGACTACCACCACGTGGCCACCCGCGCCGTGAACGAGCGGGGCGTCGAGGACATTGCCAATGTGCAGATCCGCTTCGACCCCAGCTACCAGACCCTGACCGTGCACCGCATCGAGGTGAAGCGCGCCGGCCGCGTCGTCTTCCGCGTGGCGCCGGGCGGGCTGAAGCTGCTGCAGCGCGAAGCCAGCCTGGAGTCGCTGATCTTCGACGGCCGGCTGACGGCCCATGTGGCGCTGCAGAACGTGCGTGTCGGCGACGTCGTCGAGACGGTCTACAGCGTGCAGGGCAGCAATCCCGTCTTCGGCGGCAGCCGCTTCGGCAGCTTCGATTTCGACTGGGGCGTGCCGGTGGCCTACCGCCATGCACGCCTGCTCTGGCCCCAGGGCCGGCCGCTGCACTGGAAGCTGCACAACGACGCCAAGCCCGCCAGCGTCAGCGAAGCCAACGGCGAGCTGGACCATCGCTGGCGCCTGCGCGACGTGCCGGCGCGGATGGTCGACAACGACAGCCCCGGCTGGTACGACCCCTATTCCTGGGCCGAATGGGGCGAGTTCGAGGACTGGGCCGCCGTGGTCCGCTGGGCCCTGCCGCTGTACCGCCTGCCGGCCGGCCCGGTGCCGGCCGTCGACCGCGAGGTCGCCCGCATCGCCGCCGCGACGACCGACCCCGAGCAACGCCTGCTGGCCGCCCTGCGCTTCGTGCAGCGCGAGGTGCGCTACCTCGGCATCGAGATGGGCGCCAACTCGCATGCGCCGCATGCGCCCGAGCTGGTGCTGCAGCGCCGCTTCGGCGACTGCAAGGACAAGACCCTGCTCAGCCTCGCCCTGCTGCGCGGCCTGGGCATCCCGGCCCGGCCGGCCCTCGTGCACACCACGTTGCGCCAGGCCACCGCCGAGCGCCTGCCCACGCCCTGGGCTTTCAACCACGTGCTGGTGCAGGCCGATGTCGGTGGCCGGCGCGTCTGGCTGGACCCGACCCGCGCGCCGCAGGCGGGCAAGGGCATCGCGCAATGGGTGCAGGCCGATTTCGGCCGCGCCCTGCTCGTGGACGCCGACACGCGCGAGCTCGTGCCCATGGCCGGCGCCGAGGCCCGGACGCTCAAGCGCGAGCTGCATGCGGTGCTGGACGCCAGCGCCGGCTACGACAAGCCCGCCACGCTCACCATCACGACGCACACCCAGGGCGAAGCCGCCGAGGTGCTGCGCAATGCCCTGGCCACCACGTCCCGCCAGGACCTGCAGAAGCAATACCTCGACTTCTATGCCGCGAGCTATCCGGGCCTGGCCGTGGACCAGCCCTTCACCACCCGCGACGACCTCGACGCCAACACGCTGGAACTGGTCGAGCACTACCGCATGCCCAGCTACTGGGTGCGCAACGACAAGCTGGCCCGCTGGACCGGCGAGCTCGAGGTGCCCGACCTGCACGAATGGCTGCGTCGCCCGCAGGGCCTGAACCGGCAGGGGCCGCTGGGCCTGCGCCATCCGGTGGACTTCAAGCTCGTCAGCGAATTCCGCCTGCCCCAGGTCTGGGACATCAAGCCCGACAACCTCGTCTTCGAGGACCCCGCCTTCTTGCTGCAGCGCGAAGAGGCCTGGCACGACCGCAACGTCGTCGTGCTGACCGACCACTACCAGACCCGCGCCGACCATGTCGACGCGGCCGGCATGCAGCGCTACGTGGCCCAGCTCGACAAGGCGCGCAGCGGCATCCACTACAACCTCTACCGCCAGGACGATGCCGCCCCGGCACCCGCCGCGCCCAAGGCCCTGGGTAGCGACTCGCCGCACTGGCTGCCGCTGGTCGTCGGCCTGCTGACCCTGGGCGGCCTGGGCGTGCTGGCGCGGCGTCTCTACCGCTGGGACCCCGAGCCAGCGGCCTTGCATGGTGGGACCCAGCCGCACACGGCCCTGGGGGGCTGGCTCTGGCTGCCCCTGATCGGCCTGGCCGCGACGCCCTTCACCGTCGGCAAGGTGATCCTCGACTCGCTGCCAGCCCTGACCGTGCAGGGCTGGAGCACGCTGACCGTGGCGGCCTCGTCGAGCTACCACCCGCTGTGGGCGCCCCTGCTGCTCATCGAACTCGTCCTCAACCTCGCCCTCGTGGCCGGCGCCCTGCTGCTGCTCGTGCTGATGCTCAAACGCCGCAGCAGCATGCCGCGCATCTACATGCTCTGGCTGGTACTCGCGGCCGCAGCCACTTTGGGCGACGCGCTGGCAACGCCGCTGATCCCGGCGCTGAGCGAGCGCTGGACGGCCAAGGACGCCGGGGTGGCCGTGCGTGCCTGCGTGTTCGCGGCCATCTGGATCACCTACTTCCGGAACTCCGAACGCGTGCGGCTGACCTTTGTGCAACGCCTGAGCAAGGCACGGGCCGACGCCGCACAATCCGCTTCAGCCAGTCCTGCCTGAGCCCGAGCCCATGGCCGCCACCGCCAACAAGACCGTCCCGAGCGCCGCCGACGTCGAGGCCCATTTCGCCGCCCAGCCCGAGGCGCGTGCCGCCGACTGCCGGCAGCTCGCCGCGCTGATGCAGCGCGCCAGCGGCCACCCGCCGGTGATGTGGGGCCGCATGGTCGGCTTCGGCCATCACCACTACGTCTACGACAGCGGCCGCGAGGGCGACATCTTCGAGATCGGTTTCGCCAGCGGTGCCGGCGGCAAGGGCGACATCAGCCTCTATATCGGTGCGGGCGGCACCGGACGCGAAGCCCTGCTGTCGCGCCTGGGCAAGCACCGCCAGGGCAAGGGCTGCGTCTACATCAAGCGCCTGGCCGACGTGGACCTGGGCGCGCTCGAAGCCCTCTGCGTGGCAGCGCTGAAGGACAAGCGCGCATGAGCATCGGTCCCCTGCTTGACGCGAACTGCCCACGCTGTGGTGGCGGCTTCGAATGCGGCGTGCAGGCCGGCCACTGCGCCTGCTTCGGCATCCGGCTGACCGAGAGGCTGCGCTTGCAGCTCGCCGAGCAATACAGCGGTTGCCTGTGCCTGGTTTGCCTGCGCGAGCTGATCGATGCAGACGCGCGTCAGCCCGTGATCGGCTCCGCCAGCGCCTCGGGCTGACCGGCCGCCGCCACCTCGGCCAGATAGCCCGCCAGCCGGGCCGTGTCGCAGTGCACCGTCAGCGCACTGACGCGACCCCAGCGCAGCTCGAACTCGTGCATGCCGACATTGCTGCCCTCGCGGCCGCCGGGCAGCTGGAAGCGGTCGCGCCAGCTGATGACGGCGCGTGTGCGCCAGGGCCAGCCGCTGACCCAGACACCGTCGACCTCGAAGCGCAGCCCCGGCAGCAGGCGCTGCAGCCGACCGTACCAGCGCGTCGTCGCGGTCAGGTCGCGGCGCTCGCCGCCCAGGGCGTGGCTGCCCACCATGCGGTGGCGATGCGTGGCGGCGAACTTCGCCGGGATGCCCTCGTAGCGCCCCGCATTCAGCTCGGCAAAGGCGTTCAACAGCTTGCGCCTGACGATGGCGTGATACATGGCTGCTCTCCTTCCACTCGCTCCCCCTCGATCAACCACCCCTCGACGAGCGGATGACGGCTTGCCCGGCGAATGCATGATCTTGACGGTGTAAAGATGAAGTCAGTATCCGCCTTGATCTTGTCGATGGCAAGATGCAGCACATGAGCATCAGGAAGGCCGCTTCGATCCGACCGTCTGCTGGCAAGGCGGCTACCGCCAAGCCGGCGCGCGCGCCGCGAGCCCCGCGGGCGGCAGGCGAACCGGTGGCGAGCTCGCCCGCGGCCGAGCGCCCGCCGCGGCCGCGCGCCAAGGCTGCGGGCGCTTACCACCACGGCGATCTGCGCGAGGCCTTGCTGGATGCCGCCGAGACCCTGCTGGCCCAGCGCGGCGCGGCGGGCCTGGGGCTGCGTGACGTGGCCCGCGGTGCCGGCGTGTCGCATGCGGCGCCCTATCACCACTTCGCCGGCCTGCCCGAGCTGCTGGCGGCTCTGGCCGAGCGCAGCTTCCGACAGCTGGGTGCCGCCATGCAGGCGGGCGTCGACGCCCACCCGGGCGATGCGCGCGAGCAGTTGCTGGCCATCGCCGCGGCGTACGTCGATTTCGCCCGGCGTCGCCCGGCGCGCTTCCGGCTGATGTTCGGCCCGGTGCTGGCGTCGCGCCATCAGCATCCGGGCCTGGACCGTGCGGCCGAGGCATCCTTCCGCGTGCTGCTGGATGCGGCCACGCGTTTCGACGCCGCGTCCGGTCCGCTGGTCGCGCTGACCGGTTGGAGCCTGGCCCATGGCCTTTCGCATCTGAGCCTGGACGCGGCCTTCACCGGCCTGCCCCTGCCGGGCCCGCTGCCGGAGCCTTCGGAGTTGGTGCGTCTGATGAGTGCCAGGGTCTTGGCGGCTTAGGCATGATGGGCAGATGTCTCTGCTCGACCGCATCGCCCCGCCCCTTTTCATCTTCATCTGGGCCACCGGCTATATCGTCGCCAAGCTGGCTGCTCCCTACGCCGATCCGCTGACCTTCCTGGTCTGGCGCTATGCCGGCGTCATCGCGCTGATGCTGGGCCTGGCGCTGGCGGCGCGCGCGCCCTGGCCGTCGCGGCGCAACATGCTCCACCTGGCGGTCTCGGGCCTGGGCATCCAGGCCCTCTATCTGGCCGGCGTCTGGGTCTCCATCCGCCAGGGTCTGCCGGCCGGCACCGCGGCGCTGATCGTCAACCTGCAGCCCGTGCTGGTGGCCGCAGCGGCGCCGCTGATCGGCGAGCGCGTGGCGACACGGCAATGGGCCGGCGTGGCCCTGGGCCTGGGGGGCGTCATCCTCGTCATCTGGCACAAGCTCAACGTTGGCACCAGCTTCGGCCCGCCGCTGCTGCTGTGCCTGATGGCCCTGCTCGCCATCACGGGCGGCACGCTCTACCAGAAGCGTTTCGTGCCCCAGTTCGATCTGCGCACGGGCCAGGTCGTGCAGTTCGCGGCCGCGCTGGCCGTCACCCTGCCGGCCGCCTGGCTGTTCGAGCCCATGCGCATCGAATGGAATGCCCATGTGCTGGTGGCCATGGCCTGGAGCGTCCTGGTGCTGACGGCCGGCGGCATCAGCCTGATGTTCTACATGCTGCGCCACGGCCGCGTGACGGCCGTGTCAAGCACCATGTATCTGGTGCCCTCTGTCACCTCGGTGATGGCGTGGTTGCTGTTCGGCGAGACACTTGGCGCACAAGCCATCGCCGGCATGGGCGTGACGCTGCTCGGCGTCTATCTCGTCGTCGCGAGGAAACCGGAGACACCCTGACATGACGACCCGCGCGCATCACAAGGTCTGGCCCGTTCGCATCCCGCACGCGATCGAGCCGCCGGCCACGGCCCTGCCCGACAACCTGCTGGTCAACGCGCGCCGCTTCCCGCAGCGCCCGGCCCTGGTCTTCCTCGGCCAGAAAACGACCTATGCCGAGCTGGTTGCCCAGGTCGCGCGCCTGGCCGCCTGGCTGGCCCAGCGCGGCATTGGCAAGGGCGACCGCGTGCTCGTCGGCCTGCAGAACTGCCCCCAGCTCGTCATCGCCCACTACGCCGTGCTGAGCGCCAACGCCGTCGTCGTGCCGGTCAACCCGATGAACAAGGCGGCCGAGATCAAGCACCTCATCGAGGACAGCGGCGCCGCGCTGGCCATCACCAGCGCCGACCTCAGCGCCGAGTGGCTGTCGGCCGGCATGGCGGCCAAGGATCTGGTCATCACCCGCATGGCCGAGGTGCTGCCCGGTGGCCGCAGCAATGGTGACGGCCTGCCCCCGGGCTGGGCCGACTGGCTGAATGCCGACATCGCCCTGCCCGCCGGCGCCACGCCTTGGGGCCAGGCCCTGGCCTGCACGGCCACGCCGCCGACGATGAGCGTGGGCGCTGACGATCTGGCCCTGCTGCCTTACACCAGCGGCACCACGGGCAACCCCAAGGGCTGCATGCACAAGCACCGCAGCCTGCAGCACAACATCTTCGCCGGCGGCCTGTGGGCCAATGTCAGCCATGAGGACGTCGTGCTTGGCGTCGTGCCCATGTTCCACATCACCGGCATGGTCGTCATCATGCATGGCACGCTGGCGGCCGGGGCCTGCCTGGTGCTGATGCCGCGCTGGCAGCGCGAATACGCCGCCCACCTCATCGCCACCCATCGCGTCACGCGCTGGACCAACATCCCCACCATGGTCATCGACCTGCTGGCCAGCCCCCAGGTCGACAGCTTCGACATGAGCAGCATGGTCACCATCGGCGGCGGCGGTGCCTCCATGCCACAGGCGATTGCCGAGCGGCTCTGGCAACGCTGGGGCCTGCGCTATATGGAAGGCTATGGCCTGACCGAGACGGCCGCGCCCAGCCACAGCAACCCCTACGACTCTCCCAAGCAGCAATGCCTGGGCGTGCCCTATATGAGTTGCGACTCGCGCGTCATCGACCCCGACACGCTGAAGGAGCTGCCCCCGGGCGAGGCCGGCGAGATCATCGTGCGCGGCCCCATGGTTTTCGACGGCTACTGGCGCCGCCCGGACGCGACGGCCGCGGCCTTCATCGAGTTCGAGGGCAAGTCCTTCTTCCGCACCGGCGACATCGGCTATGCCGACAAGGACGGCTATTTCTTCATGACCGACCGCCTCAAGCGCATGATCAATGCGAGCGGCTTCAAGGTCTGGCCGAGCGAGGTCGAGAACCTGATGCACGCCCACCCGGGCATCGCCGAGGCCTGCATCATCTCGGCCCCCGACCCCTACCGCGGCGAGACCGTCAAGGCCGTCGTCGTCAAGCGTGCCGGGCATGAGTCGCTGACCGAAGAGCAGCTGCGCGACTGGTGCCGCGCCAACATGGCCGTCTACAAGGTGCCGGCCCTGATCGAGTTTGTCGACGTGCTACCCAAGAGCGGCGCGGGCAAGGTGATGTGGCGGGCGTTGCAGGAGAGGGAGAAGGCGCGCGCGGGGTGATGGCAGCGCCATCTGCTCCTGTCAGGCCTTCGCCCCGATCGACGGTCGACCTACGGGCCATGGCCGTTTAGCCGGCTCTTCAGATGTCGGAGCACGGCCTGGTGTCGCTTCAGGGTCCAGCCATGGAAAACGACGCCCGAGGGCGCCGTTCTCACGAGGCGGGATCCAGGATCAGTGACGAGCCGCGCGGCGGCGGGCGCTGACCGCCAGTCCCAGCAAAGCCACCAGGGCCAAGCTGCCCTCACTGGGCTCGGGCAGCACGTTGCAGGCGGCGCCGATGCAACCCCCTTGCGGCGCCGTGAGGCGCCAGATGTCCGAGGTCTGGGTGAACAGCAGGGTGCCGTTGGGGTCGGCCGTCACGAAGTCACCGCGGGTGCCGCCGCTGACCAGCAGCACGTTGTCCAGCGGGTTGCTGAGGTCGTACTCCCAAAGGTCGCCGGAGTTGGTGTTGACGAAGAGCTTGCCGGCCAGCGTGCCAGCGCCCAGTTCCGTGCCATCGGCGCCGCCGGGAATGAAGCCAGAGTCGTAGACCTGAACGCCATCCGACACGCGATAACCCACGATATGGCCGCCCAACTCTGCGTACAAGGTGCTGCCGTCGGCAGACAGGCTGACGCCGTCATAGCTGCCGCCGACCTTGAACAGCGTCTTGGTGTTGGTCGTCGGATCGACGATGTAGATGCCCGTGCCACTGCAGCAGTCCGACACGAAGAGCTTGCCGGTGTGCGTATCGGCCACGATGCCGGTCGCCGTCGGCAGGCCGGTCACGACGGTCGAATTGAAGGTTCCGTCCTGGTTCAGTCGAACCACGGTGCCGGCACTCTGCTCGGCCAGGTAGACGAAGTTGCCCAGGCGGGCAAGCCCCACGCCATTGCCGACGCCGTAATTCTGGGCCACCGGCGCGCTGGTGGCGTGCTGGCCATCGGCGTCGGTGGCAAAGACGCGCACATTGCCGGGGTAATCGCTCACCATCACACCGCCGCCGTCCACGAAGGCGATGCCCAAGGGGCCGCAACAGAAGCCGGTGGTCGGGAAGTTGTCGGCGAACTGGCTCAGGCCGAAGCCGGCAGTGGTGGCCGCGGCCGTCAGCGTGGGGGCCGCTTGGGCGCCGGAGGCCAGCAGTGCCAGCAGCATGCCCAGCATGAGGCCCAGTTTCGAAAGCGTGCTTTTCAGCATGAAGAGACTCCGATCGAGGGGGATGTGTAGAAAGGAGAAATGACTTCCTGCAAAGCAAGCATTAACCGGGCCCGATCAGAATTCCTTGCGGAAACAAGCACTTGCCGACCAGGCCCGCGGCAAGTGGAGATTTTTGTAAGCGCGATCGACAACCTAGAACTAGGGGCGGGTTTGCCCTGGGTGTGCGTGCGAGGCGGATCTGTGCCCCTTGCTCGCCGGGCCGGCGCTCTACGGCACGCCGGCCCGGCGCGCGCCAATCTTCAGGCGGCTCTCAGTACGCTGTCACGGTTCGAAGGCTTGAGCAGCAGATAGAGCAGCGGCCCGAAGGAACCGGCGGCCAGCGTGATCAGCGCGAAAGGCCAGACCGTGCGGCCGCTCTGCCGCGCGTCGCGCCAGATGAAGACGAGCGCGATCCAGGACATGATGACCAGGTCCAGCAGCAGCTGCCAGGCGCCCGGGCTGCTCATGCCGGCCTGCCAGATGCCGAGGTAGCCGACCTGCCACATCACATAGGTCGAGAACAGGCCGAAGGCGGCGAGGACGAGGATGAGGACGGTTCGCATGACGATCTCCTTTGCGGTTGGTGGACGCCTTCATGCTCGGCAGCCGCGCGCATCGCCGCAATGACCTCGGAGGTCATCGCCGCGCCGATAGCCCACGCCGCAGAATGGCCGCATGACCGCTACCCTCGCCGCCCTGCGCAAGTCGCGCCGCGTCAGCCAGCTGGAACTGTCTCTGCGCACCGGTGTGTCGCAACGCCATCTCAGCTGCATCGAGACCGGCCGCTCGCGCGCCGGTCGCGAGACCCTGATTGCCCTGCTCGACGCCCTCGGCGCCACGCTGGAGGAGCGCAACCAGGCGCTGCTCGCCGCCGGTTACGCGCCCGCCCATGCCGAGCGTGCACTGGATGCCCCCGAAATGGCGCCGGTGCGGGCCGCGCTGGAGCAGCTGCTGCATGCCCACGACCCGACGCCGGCCCTGGTGCTGGATGGCGAATACAACCTCGTCATGGCCAATGCCGGCCTGTTGCGGTTGATGGGGCTGCTGGGCCTGCCCGCCGACCACCTGCTGGCGGGGTCTTTCAACCTGCTGCGCGCCGTATTCCGCCCCGATGGCTTGCGGGCCCTGTGCGTCAACGAGGCCGAGCTGTGCGGCGAGATGTGGGCCCGTGCCAGCCGCGAGGCCGAGCATCTGCCCAAGCTGCGCGCCCTGCTCGACGAATTGCGGCCGTCCCTGCGTCCTTGGGGTGCCATCGAGCCCAGCGGCTTGCCCGTGCTGGCCCTGCGCCTGCGCGCGGCCACCGGGCAGACGCTGAGCTTCTTCTCGGCTTTCACCAGCTTCGGCACGCCGCTGGACATCACGCTGGCGTCGTTGAAGGTCGAGCATCTCTTCCCGGCCGACGAGGCGACGCGGTTCGCGCTGGAAGGCGGCTAGGTGAGGCAGGCCGACGCGAGCGCCGGCCTGCGGTCTCACCTTCTCGGGGCCACGCTGCGCTCCAGCACCGTCTTCAAGCGCTTGTCCTGCAGGGCTTCCTTGCTGCCCGGCTGGTAGTCCTGCCGCTTGATCGGCGGCAGCCCCTGGCCACGGTCGACCAAGGCCGCCTTCTCCTTCGCCGCGCGGTCCTGCGCGTCGGACAGGCGCGTCTTCAGCAGTCCTTCGAACTCGGCCTTCAGGCGTTGCGCGTCACGCCGCAGGCCTTCGCTGCCGTCTTCGGCGAGGGCGGCCACGATGCGCTGGGCCGCGGCATGCACCTCGGGCGTGATGAGTGGGCCGTTGGCCTTCTCGAACTCGACGAAGCGGCGGTTCGTCGTCAGTGTGTCGCCGAGCTGCGAGAAGTGGCGCATCACGGCGAGGGCGTCGGGCAGCAGCGCCGGGCGGCGCAGCAGCACGAGGGCGATCTCGGGGCTGTTGCGGTAGTAGAGATTGGCCAGCTCGCGGCCACCCGGCCAGGGCAGCAGCGCGTGGTCGCGGAACCGGCGCAGGCCGGCGAGCACGCCGTCGCCTTCCTTGTCGGGCAGGCTGGCCGCCGCCACCTTGGTTGCGACGCAGGACGAGGGCAGCAGCACCGGCATCCAGTTGTAGTTCATGATGGTCTGGGCGGCCGGGCGCTGCGTGCTGTTCAGCTCGCCCGCGAGGTCGTTCCAGAACTCGATCACCGTCGAGTGCTGCGTGCCCACCATGGTGTCGCGCAGCATGGTGGCCAGCGCCACCGTGCTGCCGGCGTTGTTGTCGGAGGCGCCGTTGCGGCCCAGGTTGAGGTCGCCGCCGTTGCCGTCGTTGTGGGTGTCGAACATGTCCAGCAGCGCCGCGGCCACGCGGCCTTCGCTGCTCTCGCCGGTCTGGCAGGACGACGAGAAGGCCTCGATCTCCTGGCCACCATCGCCCTCGTGCCAGTTGTAGCGCCCGTCCTGGCGCAGCGTCAGCATGAAGGCCGTGGCCCAGCCTTCCGACCAGGACAGCGCCTGGTTCTGCCCGCAGTCGCCGAAGCCGTGGTCGCCGCCCGGCGAGGGGTCGCCGCCGGAGTAGGCGTGGGCCATCACGCCATGGCCATACTCGTGGGTGATGGAGTCGGGGCCGTCGAAGTCGCCGCCCTCGATGTTGATCTTGCCGTTGTAGAAGGTGCCGCTGCCCGGGAAGCAGCCGTCGATCTTGCCGGGGTCGAAGCCGCCGGCCGTCGCGGCATGGTTCCAGGCCAGGTTCAGCGTCGACCACACGCGGGCCGCATCCATGTCGGAGCCCACCGTCTCGGTGCCGAAGTCGAGCACCGTGCCATCGGACATGTCGTCGTGCACGGCCGACTTCCATTCGTAGGCGCCGGCCAGGAAGTTGCACGTGCCCAGCGACAGGCGGCTCGTGTCCAGCTTGATCGTGTAGTAGAGGTCGCGGCCGTCCTGGAACAAGCCGTCGTCGTTGTTGACGGTGAATGCCCAGCGCCCGTCCCAGTCGGAGGCCACGCTGCCCAGGTGCTCGTCGACGAAGGTGTCCGAATCCCACAGGTGGATGGCCACGTTGACCAGGGGCACGAAGTTGCCGCTCAGGTCGCGGAACACCACGCGGCCGCGCACGGTGATGGGATCGCGCGAGGTGTAGCTGGTGGCGGTGCTGTCGGCGCTGTGCTCGCGCAGGAAGGGGGTGAGCTCGGCCGGCCGCACCTCGATGCGGCGGTCGCGCGGCACGAAGGTGGCGACATCGGCCACCTTCGCATCCGCCGGCAGCGTGACCGTGTCACCGAACAGCAGGCGGATGGGGTGCTGGCGGTCGTCGCCGCGGCGCGCGACGTCGAACTGCCGCTGCCGCTCGGCCGCACCGCGCAGGCTGCGCTGCTGCGGCGAGAGCACGCGGATGCGCCCGTCGGCGTCTACGACCAGGTAGCGCACCAGCAAATGCGAGAAGCCTTCCGTCCCACCCTTCTTGCCGGTGAGCCGCACCTCCAGCCGCCATTCACCGGGCTTGAGCCCCTTGAGCGGCACCTCCACCGCCGCGAACGCGCCGCGCGCCGCGGGCTTGACCTCCGTGCGCCACAGCACTTGCGGCGCCGTGAATTCGGGCTTGCCGGGCTCCATGGCCACCACCGCGGCACTCAGCGCCAGTGCCGAGATGCCGGGTTCGCGCATGACCACCTGCAGCGGCAGCGCCGCACGCTCCAGCACCCATTCGCGATCGGCCGTCAGCTTGTCGCCATCCGTCAGGAAGGCGGGCGGCCGTGGCGGCGTGGCGAACACCGGGGCCGTGAGGGCCAGGGCAGCGGCCAGGGCGAGGGTCCGGCCGAAACCGGCCAGCAGCGCCTGCGTGCGGAACCGGGGCGTGCTTTGCTGGAAGAGCATCATGGTTCACCCCCGAGGTTGCGATGAAGGCAATCTACGCTCGGGGGCGTTAGGCACGAATCCACAAGGGGACGGATGGGATGGCACGCACCCCTAGGTTCACTTCAATTCGATTCCCAGCTTGCGCAGAGCTCCCTCGCCTAGCGCGTCAGGCCGGTCACCGCCTCCACGACCTGCTGGCGCAGCCACTGCAGGCCCCGGTTGCCGTCTTGCTGGCGATGCCAGATCAGGCTGACCTGCACCGGGGGCATCGCGAAGGGCAGCGGCAGCACGGCCAGCGGCAGACTCGTGGCGCAGGCATCGGCCAGGCGGCGGGGGATGGTGCCCAGCAGGTCGGACTGGGCGACGACGCCGGGGATGGCCATATAGCCGGGCACGAACAGGCCGACGCGGCGGCGGACCTTGGCGGAGCCGAGCACGATCTCCAGTGGCGAACCGCGACCCGCACGGGGCGGGATGGTGACGTGCCGGGCCGCCTCGTAGCGGGCCAAGCTGATGCTGCGCCCGCCGCGCGACAGCGCCGGGTGACCCTGGCGGGCGATGACGACGAGCTCCTCCTGGTGCAGAGCCTGGTAGCAGAGCTCGGAGGCCTCGAAGTGAAGGTAGTCCAGCGCCAGGTCCAGGGTGCCGGCGGCCAGGCGCGTAGGCAGGGTGTCGGCGGCGTCGGGCTCGACCTGCAGCAGCAGAAGCGGCGCCTGCTCGCGCACGCGTGCCAGCAGCGCGGGCAGCAGCGCGAACTGCGCGTAGTCGTTCATGGACAGGTGAAAGCGCTGCTCGGCCTGCTGGGGCTCGAAGGCGGCTTCGGGGGCCAGGCCGTCCTGCAGCAGGCGCAGCGCGGCGCGCACCGGGCCGTACAGGGCCAGGGCCTGGGCCGTCGGCGTCATGCCGCGGGCGTTGCGCACGAACAGCGGCGCGCCGAGCTGCTCACGCAGCCGGGCCAGCGCGTTGCTGACCGCCGGCTGGCTCAGGTGCAGGCGCTCGGCGGCGCGGGTGAGGTGGCCTTCCTGCATCAGCGCGTCGAAGACGCGCAGCAGATTCAGGTCCAGCCGATGCCATATCGGGTTCATGAATAACGCTGCCCCGCAATATCCATTGGAAAGATGATTGTGCGCTGCGTAGGCTGGAGGCCAGACAGGAGACATCCCATGAGCCAGCCCGCGGCCCCCGTCCACGACGTCGCCCCTTTTCGCGCCCGCTACCGTGCCGCCATCTCGCCGCGCTACAACGCCTGGCTGCACGGCGGCTTCGTGCTGGCCTGGGGCGCGGCCACGCTGTGGTTCTTCTGGCACCGGGTGGGGGGTCCCAGCGCGCTGGAGTGGTTGGCCGTGCCGGCGGCCCTGCTGTTCTGCAACTGGGGCGAGTACCGCATCCACCAGCGCCTGGGCCACACCAAGACGCGGCTGGGCAAGCTCTTCTACCAGCGCCACACGGGCGACCACCACAGCTTCTTCGCCGAAGGGAATATGCATTGGGAGGGCGCGCGGGACTGGCGCGTCATCCTGTTTCCGCCCTGGCTGATCGTCGTGTTCACGCTGACGCTGGCCCTGCCGGCCTGGTGGCTGCTGCAGCACTGGAGCCCCAACGCCGCCGCGCTGTTCGGCGGCACGGTCATCGCCGGCTATCTGCTCTACGAGGTCATGCATGCCTGCGAGCACCTGCCCGACGGCCACCCGCTCGCAGCCTGGCCCTGGATCCGCCAGATGCGCCGCCTGCACCAGCTGCACCACCGCCGCAGCCTGATGGCCGAGCGCAATCTCAACATCGTCATGCCGCTGATGGACTGGCTGTGCGGCACCCTGCATTGGGAGCCCGATGTGAATGAAGCTGAGCAGACCGCGATGACCCACAGCGTCGAGATCCGCGGCACGCCCGACGCGGTGCTGGCCTATGCCGGCACACCCGGCCACTGGCCCGAATGGCACCCTTCCTCGCGCGGTGTGCAGGTCGGGCCCGGCGTGCAGGGCCCCGCGGCCTGCTTCGAGGAAGACATCCATGCTGGCGGCCGCCCGGGGCATCTGCGCTGGCAGGTCACCGGCTATCGGCCGGGGCAGCACTGGCAGGCCGAGGCCCGAGGTCCACATCGTCTGTGGCTGCGCGTGGACTACCGGGTAGAGGCCTGCGAGGCCGGTACGCGCTTCGAGCGCCGGCTGGTCTACACCCTGCCGGGCTTCATCTGGGGGCTCTACAACCGGCTGATCGGGAGGCGGCGGGTGGAGCAGGAATCGGTGGAGTCGATGCGGCGGTTGAAGCAGGCGTTCGAGGCGCGAAGAGGCAGCTGACGACGCGCGCTCCGACACGATTTGCGCGCCAAGCGGCAATTCGCCACGGGCGACGCGGGATCGCGAACGGTCCGGGCATCTCCCTTGCCTAGGATGTGCGGTTGGGTCGCGAGGGCTCAGCCACGCCAGCCTCGCCGACCTGCAGCGGCAACGATGCCGCACGATGCAGCCGCCTTTGTCTGATGAAACTCCCTTCCATCGTGGCGACGGACGCTGTCGTCCGGTCGATTGAACTTGCCGAGGTCCAGGCATCACGCCGGGCCGCCATGGGCTCCAAGCCTGTGATCAGCCAGATGTCCTTGCAGCAGGCCATCACCGTGACCAGCCTCGGTGGCCAATCCACGCGCGCCGTCTTCGGCGTCGTCGGCGCGGCCCGCTACGAGGCCGTCAGCAGGCTCTAGCCAGGCGCGCCTCCCTACCAGTTGGCGCCCCCTGCCTCCGGCCCATCGGCGTGCTCGCCGAGAAACTCGCGCAGATGGTCCAGGAAGCGGGTCACCTTGGCGGAGAGGTTGAGCCGCTCCGGAAACACCGCGTAGACGTCGGCCGGAGGCGTCTCGAAGTCGGCCAGCACGCGCACCAGCCGGCCGCTGCGCAAATACTTGGCCACGTCCCACTCGGCACGCATCAGCACGCCGTGGCCTTCCAGCGCCCAGTTCAAGGCGACCTCGCCGTCGTTGGTGCTGAGCCGGCCGTGCACCTTGACGGTCTCGGTGCGCTCGCCCTTGCTGAGGCGCCAGTTGCCATAGGCCGAGGTGTTCTGCCTCAGCACGATGCACTGGTGCTGCGTCAGATCGTGCGGCGCCGCAGGCACGCCGGCCGTCTTGAGGTAGGCCGGTGACGCCACCAGCAGGCGGCGGTTGGCGGCGATGCGCCGGGCCACCAGCCGCGAGTCGGGCATCTCGCCGAAATGGATGACCAGGTCGATGGCGTCATCCGGCAGGCTGACGGGCCGGTCGCTGAGATGCAGCTGCACTTCCACCTCGGGGCAGATGCGGGTGAAGCTCGAGATCGCCGGGCCGATGTAGGAGCGGCCGAAGCCCAGCGGCGCGTTGACGCGCAGCAGCCCGCGCGGTGCGCCGCGGCTGCTGCCGATGAGGCGCTCCACGTCCTCGATGTCGCTGTTGATGCGCTGGGCGTGGGCGAAGTAGACCTCGCCCTCGCTCGTCAGGCTGATGCGCCGCGTAGTGCGGTTGAGCAGGCGCACGCCCAGCCGCGCCTCCAGCAGAGCGAGCCGCCGCGACACCGCGGGCGGCGTGAGGTTGAGCTCACGCGCCGTGGCCGCCAGGCTGCCCTGCTTCACCAGCAGGCAGAAGAAGCCCAGGTCCGTGTCGGCGTTCATTCATCAGTTTTTTGCAACTATGAATGAAGTTTAGTTCGATTCATCACTTCAAACGGCGGTCTTACGCTCCGTCCCACGTCATACCCAGCACGAGGCCCGAGCCTCCCGTGGATGGCGCGGGAACCACCCAACTTAGGAGACAAGCCATGGACATGGCACTCGAGAAGCGGACGCTGAAGCGCATCACCTGGCGCATCGTGCCCTTCATCATGCTTCTGTATTTCATCGCCTACATCGACCGCGTCAACATCGGCTTCGCGGCGCTGACGATGAAGGGCGACCTGGGCTTCACGGCCTCTATCCTGGGCTTCGGCGCCGGCATCTTCTTCTGGGGCTACTTCCTGTTCGAGGTGCCCTCCAACATCATCCTGCACAAGGTCGGCGCGCGGCTGTGGATCGCCCGCGTGATGGTCACCTGGGGCATCATTTCCGCCGGCATGGCCTTCGTCGAAGGCCCCACCAGCTTCTATCTGATGCGCTTCCTGCTGGGCGCCGCCGAGGCCGGCTTCTTCCCCGGCATCATCCTCTACATCAGCTACTGGTTCCCGGCCCGCCACCGCGCCGGCGTCACCGCCTTCTTCATGGCGGCCGCACCCATCTCCACGGCCCTGGGCTCGCCGCTGTCGGCCGCGCTGCTGGAGATGGACGGCGTGCTGGGTATGCACGGCTGGCAGTGGATGTTCGTGCTGGAAGCCGTGCCCGCGCTGCTGCTGGGTGTGGTTGTGTTCTTCTACATGACCGACAGGCCCGAGCAGGCCACCTGGCTCAAGGACGACGAGCGCGCCTGGTTGGTCAAGGAGATGAAGGCCGAGGCCGCGGCCAAGGGCGGCGACGCCAAGCACGGCAGCCTGGCCGGCCTGCTGAACCCGCGTGTCATCGCGCTGGCCTTCATCTATTTCGGCACCTCGGCGGGGCTCTACACCCTGGGCATCTGGGCGCCGCAGATCATCAAGCAGCTGGGCGTGTCGTCCATGACCGTGGGCCTGCTCAATGCCATCCCGCCCGCCGTCTCGGTCGTTGCCATGGTGCTGTGGTCTCGTCACTCCGACCGCACAGGCGAGCGCACCTGGCACGTCGTGCTGGCCTGCCTGGCCGCGGCCATCGGCCTGGTCGTCGCCACCGGTGCCAACGGCATGGTCGGCCTGATCGCCGCGCTGACCCTGGTCAACATCGGCATCAGCTGCGCCAAGCCGCCGCTGTGGAGCATGCCCACCATGTTCCTCTCGGGTGCCGCCGCCGCCACGGGCATCGCCACCATCAACTCCATCGGCAACCTCGGCGGCTTCGTCGGCCCCGCCATGATCGGCTGGATCAAGGACCAGACCGGCAGCTTCGCGGGCGGCCTGTACTTCGTCGCCGGCCTGCTCGTGCTGTCGGCCGTGCTGACCCTGCTGCTCTCCCGCTCCCAACGCCAGACGGCGCCGGCCAGCACGGCCGCTGCGCACTGACCTCAACACCCCCTCACATCCTTCTCTCGGAGAACCCCATCATGAAGACCTATCGCATCGCAACCATCCCGGGTGACGGCATCGGCAAGGAAGTCGTGCCGGCCGGCCAGCAGGTGCTGGAAGCCCTGGCCGCCACCAGCGGCGCCTTCCGCTTCGAGTTCGAGAACTTCGGCTGGGGCGGCGACTGGTACCGCGAGCACGGCGAGATGATGCCGGCCAACGGCCTGGACGCGCTGCGCAACAAGGACGCCATCCTGTTCGGTTCCGCCGGCGATCCCGACATCCCCGACCACATCACGCTGTGGGGCCTGCGCCTGAAGATCTGCCAGGGCTTCGACCAGTACGCCAATGTGCGCCCCACGCGCATCCTGCCCGGCATCGACGCGCCGCTGAAGCGCTGCAGGACCGAAGACCTGAACTGGGTCATCGTGCGCGAGAACTCCGAGGGCGAGTACTCCGGCGTCGGCGGTCGCGTGCACCAGGGCCACCCCATCGAGGCCGCGACCGACGTGTCCATGATGACCCGCGCCGGCGTCGAACGCATCATGCGCTTCGCCTTCAAGCTGGCCCAGTCGCGCCCCCGCAAGCTGCTGACCGTCATCACCAAGAGCAATGCCCAGCGCCACGCCATGGTGATGTGGGACGAGATCGCGCTGCAGATCTCCAAGGAATTTCCGGACGTGACCTGGGGCAAGGAACTGGTGGACGCCGCCACGGCCCGCATGGTGAACAAGCCCGCCACGCTGGACACCATCGTCGCCACCAACCTGCACGCCGACATCCTCAGCGACCTGGCCGCAGCCCTGGCCGGCAGCCTGGGCATCGCGCCCACTGGCAACATCGACCCCGAGCGCCGCTATCCCTCCATGTTCGAGCCCATCCACGGCTCGGCCTTCGACATCATGGGCAAGGGCCTGGCCAACCCGGTCGGCACCTTCTGGTCGGTCGTCATGCTGCTGGAGCACCTGGGTGAGACCGCTGCCGCCAAGTCGGTCATGGCCGCCATCGAAAGCGTCACCGCCAACCCCGCGCTGCACACGGGCGACCTGGGCGGCAAGGCCATGACGGCCGACGTGACGGCTGCCGTCTGCGCCTTCCTGGCCGCTGACCTGCAGCGCAAGGCCGCCTGAGACCCTAACGCCGCAACGACATGAACCCGCACCATCCCCGCGAGCTGCTGCGGGCCATGTTCGACGCGGCCATTGCGGCGGCCCAGCCGGCCCTGTGCGTGCCGCGCTTCCTGCCTGAGCCGTCCCAGGGGCGGCTGGTCGTCATCGGCGCCGGCAAGGCCTCCGCGGCCATGGCCAAGGCGGTGGAAGACCATTGGCCGGGGCCCTTGAGCGGCCTGGTCGTCACGCGCTACGGCTATGCCGTGCCGTGCGACCGCATCGAGATCGTCGAGGCCGCCCATCCCGTGCCTGACGCGGCCGGCGAGGCGGCGGCCCGGCGCCTGCTGCAACTGGTGCAAGGCCTCACGGCCGACGATCTGGTGCTCTGCCTGATCTCTGGCGGCGGCTCGTCGCTGCTGCCCCTGCCACTCCCCGGGCTCACGCTGCAGGACAAGCAGGCGCTGAACAAGGCGCTGCTCGCCAGCGGCGCCAGCATCAGCGAGATGAACTGCGTGCGCCGCCACCTGTCGGCCATCAAGGGCGGCCGCCTGGCCGCTGCCTGTGCACCGGCCCGGGTCGTGAACCTGCTGCTGTCCGATGTGCCGGGCGACAACCCCATCGACATCGCCTCCGGCCCCACCGTGCCCGACGCCAGCACTTGCGCCGACGCGCTGGACATCCTGCGCCGCTACGCCATTGACGTGACACCCGCGGCGCTCGTGCTGCTCGAGAGCGGCGAAGGCGAGACGCTCAAGCCCGGCGACCCGCGCCTGCCCGACATCCAGACCC
The DNA here is from genome assembly GCF_058787015.1 of Roseateles sp. FW305-36. NCBI lineage: Bacteria > Pseudomonadati > Pseudomonadota > Betaproteobacteria > Burkholderiales > Sphaerotilaceae > Roseateles > Roseateles sp. FW305-36. Next base: position 267,513 of record NZ_JBYSZK010000002.1, read on the forward strand.
ACTTCATCGCCACGCCGCAGATGGCCCTCGAGGCCGCCGCCCGCGTGGCCCGCGACGCCGGCATCGCCACCCACATCCTGGGCGACGCGCTGGAAGGCGAGTCGCGCGACGTGGCCAAGACGCTCGCGGGCATCACGCTGCAGGTGGCCCGCCGCCACCAGCCCTTCACGCCGCCCTGCGTGCTGCTGTCCGGTGGCGAAACCACGGTCACCGTGCGCGGCAACGGCCGCGGCGGGCGCAACGTCGAGTTCCTGCTGTCCCTGGCCCTCGCCCTGCAGGGCGAACCCGGCGTGCATGCGCTGGCGGGTGACACCGACGGCGTGGACGGCCAGGAAGAGATTGCTGGCGCCGTCCTCACCCCCGACACGCTGGCCCGCGCCTGGGCCCGCGAGATCAACCCCCGCGAAAGCCTGGACGACAACGACGGCCACGGCTTCTTCGAGGCCTTGGGCGACTCCGTCGTCACCGGTCCCACGCTGACCAACGTCAACGACTTCCGCGCCATCTTCATCGCATGAAACGCAACACCAAGCACGCCAAGATCGTCGCCACGCTGGGACCCGCGAGCGACCAGAAGGAAACGATCCGCGCCCTGTTCGACGCCGGCGCCGATGTCTTCCGTCTCAACTTCAGCCATGGCAGGCACGAAGACCACCAGCGCCGCCTGGACCTGATCCGCCAGATCGAGCAGGACAGCGGCCGCCCCATCGCCGTGCTGCTGGACCTGCAAGGCCCCAAGCTGCGCATTGCCAGCTTCGCCAACGGGCCGGTGCAGCTGAAGGAAGGCCAGCCCTTTCGGTTGGACCTGGATACCGCCAAGCCCGGCAACGCCACCCGCGTCGCACTGCCCCACCCCGAGATCTTCGCGGCCCTGCAGGTGGGCACCGAGCTGCTGCTGGACGACGGCCGCGTGCGGCTGCGCGTCGAGGCCTTCGGCGAAGACTTCGCCGAGACCCTCGTCGTCAACGGCGGCCCGCTGTCCGACCGCAAGGGCGTCAACGTGCCCGGCGTGGTGCTGCCGCTGTCGGCGCTGACCGAGAAGGACCGCGCCGACCTGGCCTTCGGTTTGAAGCTGGGCGTGGACTGGGTGGCCCTGTCCTTCGTGCAGCGGCCCGAGGACATCGTCGAGATCCGCGCCCTGGTCGACGGCCGCGCCGGCATCGTGGCCAAGCTTGAAAAGCCCGCGGCCATCGCCTCGCTGGAGGCCATCGTCGCCGAGACCGATGCCGTCATGGTGGCCCGCGGCGACCTGGGTGTGGAACTGCCCGCCGAGCAGGTGCCCGCCATCCAGAAGCGCATCATCCAGGCTTGCCGCCGCGCCGGCAAACCGGTCATCGTCGCCACGCAGATGCTGGAGTCCATGGTGGCCGCGCCGGTGCCGACGCGGGCCGAGGCATCCGACGTGGCGACCGCCATCTACGAAGGCGCCGATGCGGTCATGCTGTCCGCCGAATCCGCCAGCGGCCGCCACCCGGTGGAGGCGGTGCGCATGGTGGCCAGCATCGTGCGTCACACCGAGGCCGATCCCTACTACCGCGAGGCCATTGCCGCGTCCCGCTCGGCCATGCGCTCAGGCACGGCGGACGCCATCGGCAGTGCCGTTCGCGACATCACCGTCCAGCTCGGCGCCGTCGCCACCGTGGCCTACACCAGCTCGGGCTACTCGGCCCTGCGCATGGCTCGCGAACGGCCGCAGGCCCCCGTCATCGGCATGACGCCGCGCCTGGCCACGGCGCGCAGACTGGCCCTGGCCTGGGGCGTGCACGCCGTGCTCTGCCACGAGGTGGCTGACGTGCCCGAGATGAGCGAGCTGGCCTGCCGCACCGCCGCCCGCGAAGGCTTCGGCGTCCCGGGCCAGACCGTCGTCATCTCCGCTGGCATGCCCTTCGGGACCCCCGGCACCACCAATCTGCTGCGCATCGCGCAGATTCACTGAGGCTGCTGGGCGGGCGACAGCGCCCCGTTCGCGGCCGCTCGCCACGCCAGGCCCGCCGCGACGAGGGACAACACCAGGCTGGCCCAACCCGCAGCCTGCCAGCCGCCGTGCTCGACGATGCTGCCCATCAGCGGCGGTCCGATCAGGGCCCCGGAGGCGCCGAACTGGGTCAACCGCCCGCTGGCCAGGCTCAATCGCTCGGGGCTGCCGGCCACGCGGGGCAGCAAAGCGAACACCAGGCTGGCGAAGATGCCGGAGGCGAGGTTGACGCCGATGGCCATGACGGCCAGCCGCAGCGGCGGCGCGCCCAGCTGGTAGACCAGCGGGAACAGCGCTCCGGTCACCACCAGGCTCAGCACCAGGGCGCGGCGCACGAGGCCGTCATGGCGCATCAGCCGCGCGCCGATGATGCCGGCCGGCACATTGGCAAGGGCCGCCAGCGCCGTCCAGCTTCCCGCCGCCGACAGCGACAGCCCGGCCTCCTTCAGCAGGCTGGGCATCAGGGCCAGCTGGCCCACCTCGCTGATGACATAGGCCCCGAAGGCCGCGACCAGGGCCCACAGCGTGGCGCCGGTGCGTTGCCTCTTCGCCGGGCCCGCCGGTGGTCCGGCGTGAGGGTTGGCGGCATGCATGCTGATCAGCGCGGCCGCCAGGGCCAGGCCGGCCAGCACGCTGAGGCCCTGGGCCCAGCGCCAGTCGCTGAGGCCGGCCGCATAGGCATAGGCCGCAGCACCGACAGCCATGCCGACCGGCACGAAGGTGCCCCACAACGTCATGGCGGCCGCCTGTCGGTGAGCGGGCGCGGCCAGCGCAATCATGACGGGCGCCGCGACCACGGTGATCAGATAGCCCAGGCTCTCGACGAGGCGGGCGAGGACGGCCAGGGGCATGCCGTGGGCCAGCGCGGCGCCTGCCGAGCCCAGAGCCAGGCAGCCCATGGCGAGGACGAGGCTGCGCTGCATGCCCAGGCGCGGCAGATGGTGGCCGGCCGCGCCGCCCAGCAGGGCGCCGCAGACCTCGAGCAGCGAAGTCAGGGCCGCCATCGCCGCCAGGCCCAGTTGCAGGTCGCGCGAGATCAGCGGCGCCAGCGCGGCGAGCTTGCCCAGCTGGGCCGCCGCGAATACGCCGCAGAGGTAGTAGACGAAAATCCGCGTCCGCGCCCTCATGCATCGCTCCGATGAACCACGCCTTGATGCCCGACACCCGCCAGCTCGGCCGTAGCCTGCGCCTGTGGCGTTCGCTGCGGCGCCTCAAGCAGACGGCAGTGGCCGACCAGATGGGCGTGTCGCAGACCACCATCTCGCGCTGGGAAAGCGGTCAGGTCGCGCCCTCGCCGGAGGAGCAACTGAGCCTGCGCAGCCTGATGGCCGCGAAGCTGGACAGCGCCGCCGATTTCGCCCTCGGCCGCCTGGTGCGCACGGCCCACACGCCCATGCATCTGGTCTGCGACTACAGCCACCGGCTGCTGGCCCTGTCGCGGTCGCGCGAGCTGCATTGCCGGGTGCCGGGCAGCGAGTTGATGGGCAGCGCGCTGTGGCGTTATGCGACGCCGCAGATCGTCGCGCAGGAGGCGCGGCTGGACGAGCTGGGCTGGTACGAACCGGGCCCGGAGGCCATCGAATTCGACACCGAGGCCACCGACGATCCGGTCATGCCCATCGAACGCAGCCGCATGCGCTGGATCAGGATGCAGCTCTCCGACGGCAGTTTTGTGCGGCTGACGGAGAACGTGGCCGGTTGAGATCTTGTCTTCATTCACGGCTGCGAATCTAGCCAGCCGCCGGGGTGATCGACAATGAATGATTTATTCAGCGGTCCATCACCATGGCCAGCCTCGGTTGCCAGACCACGGGCCGTCTTCGGTGTCGTGGGCACGGCGCGTCATGAGGCTGTCGGCAAGCTTTAGCGTGCTGTGTGCCGCTGGTGAACATCAGCGCAGGCGTGCGGTCGACAAACACCTGGCGGCTGCCTCAGGTTGGAAGCAGCCTTTCCTCACCACGTAGGACAGCGGCTTACGGGCTTTCTTGAGTGGGAAGCGCGCGCTCAATCTCTGGTGTGACCCATACCGCTGGTACATGGATCGATGCCCCCGAAAAGCAGCTGGAGTCTGTGGACGACCAGATCCATATTTCGCCTTTGCGCTGATGCCCTTTTGCATTGAACAGCTATACAACGTTCGCTTGCCATCGGGGCCATGTGGCGGGTGCCAAGTCATCCACGGGCCCATACCTAGCTGCATCTCAAGACTCTGCGACGCAGTCTCACACCATTGATCCGGTTGTAGTTCGAGAACGACGCTACACATCGAAGCCTTGGTACTCCGGAAGTGGTCTGCCCAACCGCCGGAAATAGGAGAACCAGTTCGAGCGCGAATGTCGCCTCAAGTGGAGAGGCCGCCGCATGGCTGAAATCGCCAAGAATCGGCATCTAAGGATGTTCGCAGCTCTTGTCGGCGATCACCCCGACCCAGGCCTCTGGCGACGACTCGCCGGGCCTCCAGGCAAAATCCAGATGCTCGGGGCGAGCCGGGCGTCAGGCCTGCTGGGAAGGCCACCCCGAAGAATGGAGCAGCATCAATGGCACTGACGAAGAAGGGCGAGTTCTGGTACGGGACGACGTCCGGCGACACCCAAGCCGAGCTGCGTAGCTACAGCGTTGCGAATCGCCATGAGGCCGTCCGGTTTGCCGCTTCCAAATGCGATTGCGGGTGCCGGACCTTCGCGCTGCAGACCGATGAAGAAGCCGGCGTGGCGATCCGCACTTGCACCGACTGCGGGCAGGAACACCTGATGGGCGACAGCGCGGACTACGCTGAAGAAGCCGCGCCCGAGGTGCACGAGTGCGTGTGCGAGAACGAGGTGTTCGAGCTGATGTCCGGCGTCTCCGTGTACGAGGGTACTCATGACGTGCGCTGGTACTACATCGCTTGCCGCTGCGTGGAATGCAATCTGGTCGGCGTCTTCGCAGACTGGAAGTGTGAAGCGGGTGATGCGGCGGCCTTCCTCGCCAAGGTATGAGCGTAACCCGGCAGACATCTGGCTCGAAGGCTCCGGGTCACGCAAGGCTCAGAGGCTGGGCTCAAGTTTCAAGCCCTGGCTCGAGCAATACCTGACCCTCTCGCGCTGGAGCGCCAAGCCTCGGCACATCGACGGCGTCATGCCCGCACTTACCGCGCGAGCGGCCGAGGGGTGTAATGACGTGGTCGGTGGATCTGGCTGTATCAATGACAGCCAGCGCTGCAAAGCATGCGTCGGCTCTAGGCTGAGGCTGATAGCGGACATGCGTGCTAGCCGTCAGCGCGGTCGCAAGCTTTCCATTCGGGAGGCGGGCAGGCGGTGCAAAGCTTGGAGTTTGGGAGCCCAGGGCCTCTCATACACGCGCCGCCACAGGCCATGATCAATCTCCCGGACACGTTGTTGAAGTACATCGCCGGACCATCTCTCGTGGATTGGCAACTGATCATGGTTACCTCCCCGCAAGTGGTAACTCCCTTGCAGTGTTCCGGAGAGAGCTGGGCCCCGATCGACGAGGTAGTCAACGACTCTCTAAGCCTTTCAGTAAAGAGGCCTCTAGGCCAGTCGGCGTTCGGCTGACGACTTGGTATGGGAGCGGATGGCTCGGCGTCAATTGGAAGCGATGACGGGTTCAAGCCGTTCTCCGCCAAAGCCATATACCGTCCATTCAGCGACGTCAGCTGGAAGCTTCGATTCGCAACAACCAACTGGCCGACTACGTGCTTTCTGCCGCCATCAAAGTAGAGTTCGAGAGACTTCGCCAGCGAACTACTGTTTTCCGATGCGGTTGCTGTTGATCCTGCAGCTTGAGGGAGAGCAATTCCCGCCGTCGACGATGCTCTCCAGGTATAGCCTGGCACACCAACTGCGGGTGCAACAACGCCATTGAAGCTATAGACACGATGGTCGGGCATCTCGAGTGAGATCGTCGGTGACTTGAGAGCCTCCGAGTTGAAGCTGACGACTATCAGCCGCTTGATAAATCGGTCTTCTCGACGAAGGCGGATCGACTCCCTCTCCTGACTTGAAAGCAGGCTCGCTTCATCAGCGACAGGCACAAAACCAGCCGCTTCGAACAGCATTGCGTCAGTGGGGGCTGACTGGCTGCAGGCAGCCAATGCGATTGACGCAACTAACGCTGCCACTGTGCACCCTGATCTATGCATGGGACTACTCTAGCTCGTCATATCGGCCCGCTGGCAGATGGCCGCTATCGCAAAGCGGACGGGACTGGAGTGCCGACCGCCGCGGCGATCTAGCTAGCCACCGGGGTATCAGGACTGAACCATTCAGCGCGTCGCCCGCCCCAGGCCGGCGACAAATGCCGCGCAGGCCCGGCTGGCATCGGGATCGTGGCGCCAGCCCTGGGCCAGCGTGCGCAGGGCGCCTCTGACTTCACGCGGCATGGTGCCGTCCAGCGGATCGTCGGCCACCGCGGACAGGTGGTCCGCATAGAGCCGGCGCGCGTCGCCATCGCAGTCCATCAACTCCATGACCGCGCTGGCCAGGGTCTGGAACTGCTCGGGCGACAGCTCCGAAGGTGTGCCCCGTTGCGGCCAGGCCGCCAGGCAAAGGTATTCGATGGGCCCCAGGCTGCGCCGCTGCGCGCCCGCCTGATGCGAGCCCCAGGCGGCGCGTGAGCCGCTGGGCAGCCGGCCCTGGCTGAGCGACCGGGCCAGGGTCTGGGCGACCGCGGATCGCGCCGCATATTCGCCGCGCATATTGACCTCGGCCAGCACGCGCAGAAAGGCCGGGTAGAGCTGGTCACCCAGGCCGGTGCAGACGGCCTCCATCAGCGCGACGGCACCCTCCTGGCGCGGTCCGAGATCGAGGCAGCCGCCGACCAGGGCCTGGGCCGCTTCGACCCAGCGCGGTGCGGCCAGCAGTTCAGCCAACGAGGGCGCCGAGCACGCGCTCGGCGTGCTGCTGGACCGACAGACCGCGCTGGTCGGCCGCCACGTCGGCTCGCAGGCTGGCGGCGCCGCCCGCACCCAAGCCATCGAGCCATGCCGGGCCGCCGTTGCGGGCCGATGCGGCGGGTGCATCCAGCGGGCGCAGCGAGGTCGCCGGGTACAGCGAGGCGGATGGTGACAGGGGAGCGCCGATCATGGCTTGGGGGGCTCGGGGTTGAAGTTGAGAGTCAGCTTAGCGAAGCGCTCCGCTAAAGGCGATTACGGCTGCCCCTAATTCGTCGGTCGGCCGCTCACGGCTTGCATTCGGAGAACACCGCCCGGCTGGCATTGAAGTAGGACAGGCGCCAGCCCTTGGCCGTCCAGCGCGCCTCGAAGGCGCCGCCGGCGTCGACGGCCGAGTCGCCGCGGCGCGACCATGGCGGCATGTCCAGGCGCGGCGCGTCGAGGGCCTTCAGCAGCTTGCCGATGTCGGTGTCGCCGTTATTGGTGGGCACGTCGGTCAGGCAGCTGGCGGCGTTGCGGATGATGCTGGACGGTGCCTTGACCATGTCGGGGCCTTCCGTGAACTCCAGCTGCGGCAGCGACAGGCGCTGCAGCATGTCGCCGTCGCGCTTGAAGACGGCCTCGCGGAACTGGCGCCAGAAGGTCAGGAAGGCGCCATCGCGGTCCACGCGCGACTTGCAGCCCTTGCCCTTGGGCGCCAGCGCGGATGACGCGGGCAGCACGAGGGTGCCGCAGCGCGCGGGCTCGAAGGCCAGCGTGTAACCATCGCTGCCGTCGCGCTTCACGGTGGCGCGGTAGCGGGTGTCGGCCTGGTCCTTGTCGGCCCAGGCGAAGCGCCAGGAACCATCGGGCTGGACCGTGGCCGGCCCTGCGCTGCTGAGGTCGCACTCGTGCGTGCCCGAGGTGACGTAGATGCCGGCGCGCAGCGGCGTGCCGGCGGCGTCGCGGCTCACGCTCACGGTCAGGCTGTCGCTGGGTTGGCAGACCAGTTGCGTGGGCAGTGGGTCGGGCGTGACCTGGGCGTGCGCGCCTGCGGCGGCGAGCAGCGCAGCGGCGAGTAAGGGGGCATTCAACAGCGCGGTCATGACGAAGCGGCAGTATCCCGGCGGCGGCCCCGCGGCCGTGTCACAGGAAGCAGGGGCGCCGCTCAGTTCGCGCGGCGCACGCCGATCGATTCGGACAGCGAACGGATGGACTCGGTCACGCCGTCGGGCTGGCCGCGGCCGGTGCCCTGGTTGCCGCCGATGACCTTCACGCGGCCATTGGCCAGCACCTCTTCGACGATGGCCACATGGCCCTGGGTCGGGTTGTTGCCGCGCGGGAAGACGATGACGTCGCCCGGCTTCACATGGGCGCTGTCGCGGGCCACCGCCGTGCCCCAGTTCAGCCAGCTGCGCGCTGCGGCGCTGTTGGTGCCCGGCACGCCGGCCTGCTTCATCGTCCAGTTGACGAAGGCCGAGCACCAGGCGGTCTCGTCGTTCTTCGCCTTCAGCGACGTGGCCTGGTGGTACTCGACAACGCGTGGGTTGTCGCGCGCGCCGCGGATCTCCTTCGTGCCCAGCTCGCCCCGCGCAATGTCCAGCACGAGGCCGGCGCGACCCGTCGCGGCCGATGCCGGCGGCGTGGCGGTGGCCGGCGCGGCCCGCAGCAGGCCTTGCGTGTTCAGCGCCGTCTCGACGGCGTGGGTGCGGCGCTGCTGGTCGGCGCGGATGACGGCCTGCACCTGCGCCTCGGTGGGTAGGTGGCCCAGCTGGTTGCGGGCGATGGTGGCGAAGCCGCTGCCCGCCATGCCGCCGCCGGGCAGTTGGAAGCGACGACCGGTGGACGCGTCGACAAAGCTGTGCACGCGCAGGTCGGTGATGTGGGCGGTGTCAAGGGGCTGGCCGCGCAGCGTGCCGAGCTGGCTCAGGAAGCGGCCGGCCGCGCTCGGCGACTGGTTGTAGAGGTCGAGATAGGCCGAGGCCAGGCGCGCGTTGTTCGGGTCCAACCCGGCGCGACGGGCGGCGGCCTCGTACGCGGGCAGTTGGCCTTGCAGCGTGGCGAGCTGGCGGCGGTCGGCATCGTCCGGGCTGCTGGCGGCGTGCTGATAGGAGAAGGAACCGCGGTTGTGGGCGGCGTTGCCCGGGTCGGTGTGGCCGCCGTAGGCCGCAGTGAAGCCGCCGTTGGGACGACGCGTGCCTTCGGCATTGCCGATGACGATGGCCGCCAGGGCATTCGAGCCCAGCGCCGGGTCGGTGAAGCGCTGCAGGTCCAGCGCCGGTGCGTTGCGCGTGCCGTCGGTGCGCGTCAGTGCGGGCTCGGCGATCTGGCGCTGCGTCACCTCGCGCTTCTCGGTGGGGTCGGCGTTGAGCGCCCGGTTCATGCCCAGTTCCACGGAGGACTGCGCCGAGCCGCTGGCGATGGCGGCCTTGCCGATGTCGCTGCGGTAGCCCCGGTCCGTCATGTAGACCGGCAGCAGCGTGTCGTGCACCAGGCCGACGGAGCCGACGACGGGCAGGCCGTCCACCAGATGGCCCACCGACGGCAGGTTCAGCGTGTCGCCGACGTGGATCAGGTCGGCGTTGCGCACCTGCGGATTCGCGGCCACCAGCGCCTGCAGCGTCAGGCCGTGGTCGGCCGCGACGTGCCGCATCGTGTCACCGCGCTGGACGGTGTAGCGCGTCGCCGGGATCGTCAGCTGGCTGCCCGGGTAGATGATGTCCGGGTTGCGCACCTGCGGGTTGGCGGCCAGCAGCGCCTGCACCGACACGCCGTTGGCCTCGGCGATGCGGCTCAGGCTGTCGCCGTGCTGCACCTCGTAGCTGCGGCCGGCGGGCGGCGGCGTGTCGTTCACGGCCAGTGAGGTCGACGTGGTTCGGGTAACGGTGCTCATGGGCTGCCCTTGGCGTTGTCCTGACGGGGCGATGAGCAAATCGCGCATCGCGTCGATCAGTCCATTTCAGACCAGCGCCGTGGACCGGGCAATTGCGGGCGCTGCTGTTTCAGAACGTACGCCGCCGCGCGCGCCGCTAGGGTTGGCCGCAATCAGCCGAACAGCCGCTTCATGACGTCCTTGACGACGCTGGCCCGCACCAGCATCTCCTCGTTCATCAGGGCCACCAGGCTGGCGAGCTGCAGCAGCAGCACGAGGTGGCCGACGACGGCCTTGATGGACATGGACAGGCTGAAGACATTGAGCTGCTGGGCGTAGCGGTTAATGAGGCCGAGCACGCCGTCCACCAGATAGAGCATCACCAGCGACGGCGCGGCGACGAGCAGGGCCAGGCGCAGCATGCGGCCGAACTCGGCCTCGAAGGCGACCGAGGCCGTCGGCAGCAGCTGCCAGCCGCCGTGCAGGGGCCAGAGGGCAAAGCTGTCCAGCAGCAGGGCGGCGAACAGCATGAAGCCGCCCGAGGCCATGAAGACCCAGCTCGCCAGCCGCGCCAGGAAGGCGCCCGTCAGCGAGGTCTGGTGGCCCGACAGCGGGTCCAGCACCTGGGCCTGGGCCGATCCCACCTTGGTGTCGATGAGCTGGCCGGCCATCTCGAAGGACCACATCAGCCCGGCGAACAAAAAACCGAGGGCCGCGCCAAGCAGGGCCTCGCGGCCGTACAGCACGGCCCATTCCCAGCTGCTCATCTGCAGCGGCTTGATCTCCTGCACCAGCAGCCCCAGCAGGCCCAGGGCCAGGAAGAGGGCATTGCGGATCAGCGCCGGGATCAGGTCCTGGGTGAACAGCGGAACCAGCAGGAAGGCCACCGCCACGCGCATGGTGGACAGGCCGAGCAGCAGGGCCGCATCGGTCGGGTGGCCGACCCAGAACTCCATCATTGGTTGATGCGGACCAGGCCAGGAAACTCGCTGAAGACCTTGTCGCCGAGCCGGTACAGGCTGCCGCCGAGCAGCGAGGCGGTGATGAAGATGGTGACGACGATGGCGAAGAACTTGGCCACGTACTGCACCGTCTGCTCCTGCAGCTGGGTGGCCGCCTGCACGAAGGCGATCAGCAGGCCGACGATGGCCGCCACCAGGATGGGCGGCGCCGACAGCAGCAGCACCAGCCACAGGGCCTGTTGGGTGAGCTGGATGACTTCGCTGTTCATGTTTGATACGTCAACACGAGACCGTGAGTCAATTTGACCCAGCCATCGATCAGCACGAAGAGCAGCAGCTTGAAGGGCAGGGACACCGTCGTCGGCGACAGCATCTGCATGCCCATGGCCATCAGGATGTTGGAGATGACCAGGTCGATGACGAGGAAGGGCAGGAAGATCAGGAAGCCGATCTCGAAGGCCACCGTCAGCTCGCTGACCGTGAAGGCCGGCACGATGACGAGGAAGTCGCGCTCGCTGAGCTCCTGGGCCTGCTCGGGCTTGAGGCTGCGCTGGGCCGTCTTCAGAAAGAAGGCGCGCTCCAGCGGCCGGCTGTGCTTGAGCAGGAACTCGCGCAATGGCTCCTTGGCCACGTCGGCGGCGGCCAGCATCTGGCTGGTCGATGCCTTGGCGGTGGTGGGCGCTGAGCGGCTCAGGCTGTCCTGCATCTCAACGCCGACCGGGTACATGACGTAGATGCTGAGGATCAGCGCCAGGCCGTTCATGACGACGTTGGGCGGCACCTGCTGCAGGCCCATGGCGTTGCGCAGCAGGCTGAGTACGACGACCAGCTTGGTGAAGGACGTGACCATGACGGCCACGAAGGGCGCCAGGGCCAGCAGGACGACGGTGATGAGGGCCGAGGCCGGCGTGAAGCTGCTCAGGTCCATGGGCTAGACGCCCTCCACGCGGAGGGCCTGGCCGCTGCCCCAGGGCAGCAGGCGGCCGCGGGCCCGCACGGCGTCGGGTCGGGCGGCTTCGATGAGCAGGCATTGCGCCGGCAGGGGCGGCCGCGCCGGGTTCCAGTCCAGCACGGTCTCGACCGCCAGCGGCAGCTCCCAGCGTGCCACCAGCTGCCAGGGGTCCCCTGCCAGGGGTTCACCGCGCGCACGCAGCCGCGGCGGTGTCGCACCGTCGAGGAGCAGCAGGCCGCCCGGCTCCAGCGCGGCCACCTCCTCATCGTCGAGTCGCCATTGCGCCAGCACGCATTCCGCCAGCGTGGGCTGCCATTGCAGGCCCGGCACGTCAGGCGCCTGATGCAAGGCACGCAGCACGCTCCAGGGCAGGGCCAGCCTCACTTCCACATCGCTGCCGCGCCAGTGCGCCTGGGCGCCGCTGCTGTCGTCCGCTTCGGCAGCCCACTGCCAGTCCGTATCGGCCGCCAGGCCGGCCACCTGCAAGGCGTCCAGCAGTTCGCCGGCCAGGTCGAGAACGACGGCGGCCTCGGCCGCGCAGGGCGCCAGCTCGCCGGGCGAGAAGTCGTCGGCGTTGATGCACATGCGCAGCGGACCGCAGCGGTAGTGCCAGCCCACGCCCTGGGTGAGGGCTTGCGGGATGAACCTCATGCGCGACGACTCACCATGATGCGGGTCAGTTCGGTGACCGAGCGGCATTTCATCTTGCGCATGCCGCGCGAGCGGTACAGCTCCACGCTCTTCAGCGACAGCTTGATCTCGTCGGCGATGTTCTTGTTCATCAGGCCCTTGACCACCAGGGACAGCACCTGGCGTTCGCGCGGCGACAGGGTCTGCGAGCGGCGCTCGAACTCCTCGCGCGAGCCCTCGACCTCGGCATCGATGCCGGTGTCGACATCGGTCGGTGCGAAGGCGCGGTCCAGGGCGGCGCTGAGGGCCGCATCGTCCAGCGGTTTTTCCAGCAGCGAGACGGCGCCGCGCTTTTGCATGGCGGCCACGGCCAGCGGCACGTCGGCATGGCCGCTCATGTAGATGACGGGCAGGTGGATGCCGCGCTCGCGCAGCGCGTCGTGCAGGTCCAGGCCGGACAGCTCGGGCATGCGCACGTCCAGCATCAGGCAGGTGGATTCGGGCCAGGTCGTGCCCACGGCCACGCGGGCCAGGGACTGCAGCGCGTCGCGCGGGTCGCCCCAGTCGCGCACCTTGCAGCCAAAGCCTTCGAGCCAGAAGCGCAGCGAGTCGCGGAACTCGTGGTTGTCGTCCACCACGTAGATTTGCCGAGGGGTCATGTCGTCCTCTCCAAAACGGTTTGTGTCGCGGCCACCGCCATGGGCAGCGCGAAGTGAAAGCAGCAGCCACCGGCCTCGCGCCGCGAGAACCAGAGCCGGCCCTGGTGCATCTCGATCAGCGAGCGGCAGATGGACAGGCCCAGGCCCATGCCGTTGGGCTTGGTGGAGCTGAAGGGCAGGAAGAGACGGCCTTCAGTCTGCGGCGTGATGCCGGGGCCGTTGTCGCTGACGCGCAGCTCGGCACGATGGGCCTCGACGACCAGCTCGATGTCGATCCGGGGTTCGGCCGGACTGTCCAGGCGCAAGGCGTCCAGCGCGTTGCGCAGCAGGTTGATGAGCACCTGCTGCAGCATGACGGCGTCGCCCTGCACGGGCACGGGTCGCGACGGCAGGCGCAGCACCAGGCGCACGGCCTCGCGCTGCAGGTCCCAGTCCAGCAGGGCCAGGCTCTGGTGCACCAGTTCGGCGAGGTCCAGCGCCTCGGTCTTGGGCTGGCGCGACTGGGTGTACTCGCGCACCCGGCCGATGATCTGGCTGGCATAGGTCACTTGCTGCACGGCCTTGTCCAGGGCGGCGAGTTCGTCGGTGTCGTCGGGGTGGCGGCGGGCCAGGCGCAGCTTGAGGCCGCGCAGCAGGTTGGCCGTCGCGCCGATGGGCTGGTTGAGTTCGTGGGCCAGCACGCTGCCCATCTCGCTGACGGTCAGCGAGCGTGACGTGAACAGCAGGCCCTCGCGGTCGTCGAGCTGGCGCTGCAGATGGTGCAGGCGCTCGCGCTCGTCGTCCAGGCGCAGCAGCACATGGCGAGCATCCAGGGCGACGCGCTGGGCCAGGTATTCGCCGCTGACGCCGCAACGCGTGCGCAGGCCCAGCGGTGCGACCAGGGCGCTGGCCAGGCCGTGCAGGGGCTGGGCCCAGTCCTCGGCCAGGCCGCCGGCCTCGCCGGGCAGCAGGGCCTGCATGGGCGCGTTCAGCGCGACGAGGAAGTCGCCATCGAGGATGGCCAGGGCCACGCCCAGTTCGCCCAGGGCGTGCAGCAGGTCGGCATCGATGCGGTTCATGGGCATTCCCGGAGCCACAGCGGCTGGTTGCACAGCAGCCAGGTCAGCGAAGGGCGCGTACCCAGCAGGGTGCGCAGGCTGGCGGAGGCCGGGGCCTGCACCAGCACTTCCGTCCATTGCGCGATGCCGGGGGCGACGTCGTCCAGGCGCAGCTCGCAGCTGACCTGGCCCGGCGCGAGCGCGGGGCCGCCGGTCAGGTCGCGCAGCGTGCGCGGGCGGCCCTGGGTGCCCAGGGCCAGGCGCACGGCCCACCAGCGTTCGGTCGCCGCCGGGCGGGCACTGCGCCAGCGTGCCGGCCAGCGCCGCCACTGCCAGGTCGACGCATCGCGGCTGGGCTGCAGGCTGACCAGGCCGGCGGGGCAGGCGAGCAGCACGGGCAGGCCCACGCGCCAGGCCTGCAGGGCGGGGCGCAGGGCGGTCGCCGAGACGGGTGCGGCGGCCGCGTCGCGCAAGCGGTCGAGCAGGGCCTGGGCCCAGTCGGGCAGGGCCTCGAGGGCGGGTGCCTGCGTCTCAGGCATCGGCTGCTGCTCCTGCTGCGGTTCGCCGCCGGCCTCGTCCCACAGCGCGCGCCAGGCCTCGGCGCCCTGGGCCCGCCAGCGCAGCTCCGGCCCGTTCTGCAGGCTCAGCGGCTGCACCAGCACCGGACTCACGGGCAGCAGCGCCGAGGCTGCATCGACGAGCTGGGGCGCGAGCGCCGGCAGCTCGGCGGCTCGCGTGGCCGGGGCCGCTGGCAGGGGTGCCGGCGCCGCGATAGGGGCCTGCTCGGGCGCGGCCTGCGCCGCCTCGGCGAGCTGGGCTTCGGCCTCCTGCGTGCCGGCCTGCAGCCAGGCCTGCCAGGTCTCGGCCGGGTTCACGGCCTGGATGGCGCCGATGCCGCTCATGGCTGCACCTCGTCGACCGGCAGGCTGCGCTTGTCCGCCCGCGCGGTCTCGCGCAGGCGTGACCTGAGGACCTCATGACCGGCGTCGCGCAGGCGCTTGTCCAGATCGCCCAGCTGCTGCCGGGCCTGGGCCTGGGCCACCGGCGGCACGCGCAGTTCCAGATGCAGGGGCGCCAGCGGCCGGGCCTGCTCGACATCCAGCCGCCAGGCCGGGCCGGCGGGGGCCGGCAGCTCGACCTGCCAGACGCGTGCCGTCGGGGTCGTCACGGGCTGAGCGTCGGCGAGCTGGCGGGCCGCTTCGAGGCGTTGCACGGTGGCGGTGGGCGACACGCTGCGGGTCTGCACGGCCTCCTCTGCGGGCTCGCGCTTCGCCGCTGGCATCAGGGCGGGCGCGCCGGCCGGCGTTTCGGCCTCGGGCGACTCCTGATCGCGCAGCCGGCGGTAGGCGTTGCGCCAATCGGGATCGCCGGCGTCGCGGTGGGCCGTCGGCACGGGCGTCTCCTCGCCCGAGGCCGCCAGGGGCGAGCGGCCGCGTGGCAGCGTCGCGATCGGGGGCAGGAGGAGGGGCAGCAGTTTCACGGCGGTCTCAGTGCAGGGCACGGTGGGCATCGGCGGCTTCCAGTTCGGCCTGTTGTTCGCGGGCCTGCAGATCGCGGCGGCGCTGGTCCTTCAGCGTGGTGTCCACGGCGTCCTCGCGGGCCTGGGCGCGGGCCAGCTCGGCCTGGCGCTGGCGAACGGCCTCCACGGCCTGCGCCAGCGTCTCCTGCTCGTCGAGGAGGGCGTATTCATCGCGCTCCAGGCTTTCGGCCAGGGCCTCGCCATGGGCCTGCACCTGGCGGCCCCAGCGCGGCATGTCGGCGCTGCCGGCCGTGCCCCAATGCCAGACCAGCTCGGCCAGGCGCCGGCGGCCGCGGGCGATGCTGGCCTCACGGGCGTGGACGGCGGCGCGGGCCTGGTCTGCCTGGGCATGGGCCTGGGCCAAGGCCTGGCGCGCGCGCTGCACGCGCAACTGGCGCAGGCGCAGCCACTGGCGCGCATCGGCCGGAGAGAGGGTCATGCTCACGCGACGATCTCCCGCAGATGCTGGAGGCCGCCGTCCCAGTCGCTGGGCTCGTGGGTGGCTTGCTGCAGCAGGGCCTTGATCTGCGGCATGCGCTCGATGGCCTGGTCGGCCAGCGGGTCGCTGCCGGCCTGGTATTCGCCGACGCGCAACAGGAACTCGACCTCCTTGTGCCGCGCCATCAGGGCGCGCACATGGGCGGCGTCGCGCTGCTGCTCGGCCTGGGTCACGCGCGTGAAGACGCGGCTGGCGCTGGCCAGCACGTCGATGGCCGGGTAGTGCTGGGCCTGGGCCAGGGCACGCGACAGCACCAGATGGCCGTCGAGGATGGAGCGCACCTCCTCGGCCACCGGGTCGCTGCCTTCCTCGTCCTCGGCCAGCACCGTGTAGAAGGCGGTGATGGAGCCGTGGGCGTCGTTGCCGGCGCGCTCGAACAGCCGCGGCAGCTCGGCGAACACCGAGGGCGGGTAGCCGCGCCGCACGGCCGGCTCGTTGGCGGCCAGGCCGATCTCGCGCAGGCCGCGCGCGAAGCGGGTGACCGAATCCATCATCAGGACGACGCGCGCGCCTTGGGCCCGGAAGCCTTCGGCAATGGCCGTCGCCGCATGCGCCGCGCGCACGCGCTCCAGCGCCGGCCGGTCGGACGTGGAGACCACGACGACGGAGCGCGCCAGCCCCTCGGGACCCAGGCTGTCTTCGAGGAACTCGCGCACCTCGCGGCCGCGCTCGCCGATCAGGCCGATGACGTTGACCTCGGCCCGCGTGCTGCGCGCCAGCATGCCCAGCAGCGTGGACTTGCCGCCGCCGGCCATGGCGAAGATGCCGACGCGCTGGCCTTCGCCGACGGTCAGCAGCGTGTCGATGGCGCGCACGCCGCAGACCAGCGGCTCATGCACCGGGCGGCGCTGCAGCGGCGAAGGCGCGTCGCGGTAGAGGGGCACGCGCGGCAGATGATCGAGGGGCGGGCCGCCGTCCAGCGGCTGGCCGAAGGCGTCGATGACGCGACCGAGCAGGCCGGCGCCGCTGGGCAGCTGGGCGGCCTCGTGCAGCACTTCGACGGCGGCACCGACCGGCAGGCCTTGCAGCGAACCGAGGGGCGCCAGCACGGCCTCGTGGCCCTGGAAGCCGATGACCTCGGCCAGCAGGCCCTCGTCGAGAGGGCGCGAAGGATCGAAGACGCGGCAGCTCTGGCCGACGCGGGCCTGCACGCCGGTGGCGCGCATCAGCGTGCCGCCCGCCTGCACGACGCGGCCCAGCGTGGCCACGGTGCGGGCGCGCTGCAGGCTGCGGCGCAGGGTGTCGGTCTCGGCGTCCAGGGCCAGGGTCATGGCCTCAGCCCCCAGGCATGTGCGAGGCGCTCGACCTGCGTCGCGAGGCTGGCGTCGGCCGTGCCGAACTCCGTGGTCAGGCGGCAATCGCCTTCGGCCAGGTCGGCGTCGGCCACGATCTCGGCGCTCCCCAGGCCGGCCTTGTCGTCGGGGTCGACGGCCAGCAGCGCGGCGCGCAGGCCGTCCATGCGGGCGGGATGGACGTGCAGCCGCCAGCTGCGGGCCGGCAGCAGCTCGCGCGCGGCCTGGGCCGCCAGGCGCGCCAGCGCCTCGTCGGCGGGCAAAGGCCCCAGCAGCTTTTGGAAGACCTCCAGTGCCAGGCGGGCCACGTCGCGCTGCTGGCGCAGGCAGCGTTCCTCATGGGCGCGGGTGAGGCGGGTCAGGTCCACGGCGAGCTGCTCGCGCACCTGGCCTTCGGCCTGGGCCAGGCCCTGGCGCAGGCCTTCCTCGCGGGCCTGTTCGCAGGCCGCGTCGACGCGCACCTGCTCCTGCTCGAACAGCTCGCGCAGCTCGGCCAGCAGCTGGTCGGCTTCCTGCAGGGCCGGCACCTCGGCGGCGCGCAGCACGCGGCGGTCCGACGCGATGCCCAGCCGCGCGGTGGGGTCGCGATGCCACAACATGAAGCTGTTCATGCCGCCGCCCTGTCCTGCAGCGCCAGGGTCTCGCGCAGCACGGCCAGGGCCGTGGCCTGGGGCATGACCCAGGCGGCCACCGGGCCGAGGCGGCGACTGGCGGCGTGGCGCAGCGAGCCGTGCGGCAGGCCGGCCAGCAGCACGGCGGCGCCGGCTTCGGTGAATTGCTGGCTCAAGGCCTCGGGCGTGCCGACCTGGGGCCAGCCGCTCAGACTCGCCGGCAGGCCCGCGGGCAGGGGCGGCCAGTCGGCAGCGCTGCGCAGGGCCCGCCACCAGGTCACGCCGAGGGTGGCGCGCGCGAGCTCGCGCAAGGGCCCGGAGATCCACAGGCGCAGCGCCGGCGCAGCGAGCACGGAGCCGCAGCGACGCGCCAGCGCCAGCAGCTCGTCGTGTTCCAGGGCCAGCCAGGCGGGAGCGGCGTCAAGCTGGGCCCAGCTCAGGCTGCGGGCTTCGGCGGGCGCGTCGGCCAGCAGGCGGCGGGCGACGCGGGCCCGCAACGCGCGCTCAGTCATGGACCTTCCCTTCCAGCGCGAGCTGCTCGTTGGCGCGCCGGCGGCGCCAGGCCAGCAAGCCGGCACCGCCGAGGCTGGCCGTGCCCAGCGTGAGGGCCAGGGCCATGGCGGCCGTCGGCGTGCCGTTGTCCGTCACGGCCGGGACCGTCGGCGTGGGCTCGGCCGCGAAGGCGACGACCGACACGCTTTCATAGGGCAGGCCCTCGACGCTGTTGACGACCAGGGCGCGCACCTTGGGCAGCAGGGTCTCGATGTTGAGGCCCGGGCGGTGCTTGAGCATCACCGAGGCCGACGAAGGCAGCACCTTGTCGGACAGCGGATGGCGCTCGGGCACGACCAGGGTCACGCGCGCCTGCAGCACGCCGTCGATGCTGGTCAGGGTGTGCGACAGTTCCTGCGACAGCGCGTGCATCAGGCGGGCGCGCTCCTCGACCGGCGTGGACACGAAGCCCTCGCGCTTGAAGACCTTGCCCAGGCTGTCGTAGTCCTCGCGCGGCAGGCCTTGCGCCTTCAGGATCTGCACGGCGCGGGCGAAGTCGGCCTCGCCGGTCAGCACCTCGAAGCCGTCTTCGCGGGCGTTCTTCTGCGCCGGCACGCCGGACATGCGCAGCGCCGAGACCATGTCGTTGGCCTGGCGCTCGTCGAGCTTGGCGTAGAGGGTCTGCTCGCCGCAGCCGGCGAGCAGCGTGGCGAGCACCAGTGCGCAGAGGCTTCGAAGTGGTTTCATCAGGATTGCTGCCTGAAGAGTTGCTGCAGGCCTTCGGACGTGCGGTTGGCAATGTTCGAAGTCAGCTGGCAATGGAACATGAACTCCTGGCAGCGCACCGTCAGGTTGACGAGTTCGCCCGGCGTCAGCTCCTGGCCCGAGGCCGCCGCCGCGCGGGCGTCGCGCCCGAGAGAAGCGGCTTCGGCGTTGATGTGATCCAGCGGCTGCACGATGCGCTGCATGGCCTGGGCGGACGACTCGGTCGGGCCCAGGCGCTGCACGGCGCCGGCCAGGGCGCGCTCGAAGCCCGCCACGTCGGCCGTCGGCGGGACCTGGCCGAGGCTGGACAACGACGCGCCCGCGCCGAGCTGCACGTCCTGCACGGGCGCCGCGATGGCGAGGCCGGGTGTCACTGCTTGCGAGCCATCGTTTCGAGGGCGGAGCCGACCGTGGACACGGCCGTGTGCGAGCTGCTGGCCAGGAAGCTCATCTTCAGCGACATCGCGGTCAGCTCGGTGACGGCGGAGGGCGTGTCGCCGCCGCTGTTCATCGCATTGGAGGCGGTCTCGATGTCGCTGGCCTGCTTGTCCAGGGCCTTGCCCCAGGCGTCGGCCATGGCTTCGAACCAGGAGCCGCCGCTGCCGTTGGTCTTGCCACCCGTGGTGCCGGTGACGGGAGCTGCGGCGAGGGTGTTGAGAAGCGTATTGGACATGGGAGTCTCCTTGATGGAGGGTTGGGAAGAGGGCTCAGAGGGTCAGCCGCGTGCGCTGGCCGTCGCGTTCGACGACGACGGCGCGGCCGGCGATCTCGACGACGCGATGGCCGCTGGGCAGCAGGGCGCCGCTGAAGTAGCGGCTGCCGTCGGCGGTGATGAAGTAGGGGCTGTCGGCGTTGTCGATGACGGCGACGAGGCGCTTGGCCGGGTCGTCCGGTGGGGGCGCGGCCGCGGCGGCCACGGCGGCGGGCGGCTGGTTGTCCACGCGCAGCGCGGGCAGGCGGGCGATGTCGCGTCGCGCCGCGGCCGCGGCGGCCTGCACCTTGGCGGCGTCGCGCTCCTGGGTGTGCAGCACCAGTTCGCCCTCGGGCGACCAGCTCGCCTTGGCGCTGATGCCGTAGAGGCGGAAGACATCGACGGCGCTGGCCAGCAGGTCGGGGGCCGTGGGCGCCTGAGCGGGTGGCACGACCTTGGCCACGACCTGAGCGGCGTCGCGCAGCGTGCCGCCGCGCCAGGCCACCGACGCGCCGCCGATGACCATGACCAGGCCGAGGGCCGTCAACACGCCTTCGAGCATGGGGCGCGGCTTGACTGCGGCGGCGATGCGCGGGACTGCGGGCTCGGCATCGTCATGCAGCACCGGCTCGGGCCAGTAGTCCTGATCGGCCGGGCCATAGGCCACCTGCGTGTCGCCCAGCTGCAGGGTCTGGCCCGGAGCCCAGGCATGCACGGTGGCGCCGGGTGCCAACGGCTTGTCCGCCAGCACCGCCACGCCGGACACCAGCTGCACGCCGATGCGGTCCGCGGCGACCGGCACCAGGCGCAGCTGGAAGTCGACGTCGCTGGCGAGCAGGATGTCGGCGAACTGGGTGTCGGCCTGGTTGGATGCGTTCAGGCCGCAGACCAGCAGGTCCTGCTGGGCGTCCAGCCGCGCGCGCGCGCCGAGCTGGCGGCCGGCCAGGACGCGCAGTTCCAGCAGAGGGACGGGGTGGTGGGACTTCATGGCGGACTACTCCTGCTGCGCGGCGCCCTCGCCGCCCGTCGAGCCGGCGGGTGCGGCCGGGTTGGCTGGATTCACGAGAGGCTGGCGGGCTCTTTCCATCACGTCGGCCGTGGCCTTGCTGCTGGCCAGTCGGGGCGTGATGAGGAACATGCGTTCGATGCGCTGGCCGCCCTTGCGCTGGGTCTTGAAGAGATTGCCCAGCAGCGGGATGTCGCCCAGCAACGGCACCTTGTCGACGCCGGCCGTGGAGCTGTCGCGCACCATGCCGCCGATCAGCAGGCTCTCGCCCTCGGAGATCAGGGCCTGGGTGTTGATGCCCGAGCGCTCGACGATGGGCAGGTTGTCCACGCTCTGGCCGGTCAGGCCGCCGTCCTCGATCTGCACCAGCAGCTTGATGCGGGCCGGCGCTTCGTCGCCGTCCTTGAACACATGCGGCGTGACGCGCAGCCGCGTGCCGGCGGTGACGTTGAAGAGGTCGACGTCCTCGCGGCCGGCGACGCGCACGTAGTAGGTCGAGCTGTTGTCGAACACCGCCTCGACGTTGGAGAGCGTGACGACCTGGGGGCTGCTGACGACCTTGGCGGCGCCGTCGCTCTGCAGGGCGGTGATGCGGGCGACGAAGGGGTAGCGGTCCCCGATGACGGCCGAGATGACGCCGCCCTTGGCCGAAGGTGTCGGATCCTGCTGGCCGTTGAGGCGGGTGTCGCTGGCCGTGCCGTTGCCGAACATCAGGCTGGACAGGCCGTGGTTGTAGCGCCAGTTGATGCCGAGCTCGCGCATGCGGTCGGTGTTGACGTCGATGATGGTGGCCTCGATCTCCAGCGACTGCGGCTCGACGTCCAGCGACTTGATGAGGGCGGCATAACGGTCCAGCCGCTCGGGCAGGTCGCGCACGATGACGGCGTTCAGGCGCGGGTCGGCCTCGATGCGCGGCGCGAAGTCGGGCGGTGCCGGCGGCTCGGCGGCCTCAAGCGCCGGCTGGCCGTAGCCGACCTGGCTGAGGGCCGCGACCAGGGTGTCGGTGCCGCGCATGGCGGGGGCGGCTTCGTCCACCAGGCCCAGCGTCGTCGTGTTGCGCATCGCGCCGCCGCGGGCGCGCTGGCTGCCTTGGGCGCGGGCGGGGTCGGCGGCCACGGCGGTGCGGGCCTGGCGGGGCTGGCCGGTCAGCGAGCGCAGGATGCTGGCCACGCCGGGCAGGGTGGTCTGCTGGCCGCCGAAGCTCATCGGCACGTCCTGGGCCCAGGCATAGCGCAGGTAGAAGATGCGGTAGTCGGGCAGGGGCTGCTGCTGGGCCGGTGCCCAGGTCTTCATCGCGACGGCCGTGGTGCCGGGGCGCACCTGGCGGACCAGCTCGTCCACCTGCTGCACGAAGCGCTTGGCGCCCACGGCCAGCAGGGCGCCGTCGTCGCTGAACTTCAGCGTGTTGCGGGCATCGGGCAGCTGCAGGGCCTGCGCGGCGCGCTGCACCTGGGCGGCGGCGGCGGGCGTCAGCAGATAGCTGCGCGTCTGGGTCTCGCCGGCCGGTGCGATGTAGAGCACGCCGCCGTCGTAGTAGCTGAGCAGGTTGTAGGCGCGGCTGAGGTCGCGCAGCAGCTTGGCCGGCGTGCCCTCGAAGCGGCCGTTGACCTGGCCCTGCACGCCGGTGGCGACGACGGGGATGTCGCTGCCCGAGAACAGGCCTTGCAGGAACTGCTCGATGGGCTGGTCGCGGGCCTCGAGCTTGACGGGGCGCAGGCCTTCCGGCAGCGGGGCGGCCAGCAGGGGCGCAGCTTGGGCCAGCAGCAGCGTGGCGGCTGCTGCGATCTTGAGGATGGAGGTCATGCGGCGAGCAGCGCGGCCTGCGGGGCAGGCGCGTCGATTCTGGGTGGGGGCAGATGCAGCAGCGGCGTCAACCGCAGCGTGGGCAGCAGCTCGTGGAAGGACAGCACCGGCGTGTCGAAGCACTCGGTCTCGATGAGCTTGCGCAGATGCCAGCGCAGGTCGATGGCGCAGACCAGGGCCTGGGGCTTGAGCGCCTCGACCTGGGCCTGGACCTCGGCCGCGAACTGGCGGGCCACGTCGGGCGAGATGGCGAGCTGGGTCACGCCGCCGCTGACGTGCAGGTTCTGGCGCATCAGGTTCTCGAGCTCGGGCGACAGCATCAGGGCCCGCAGCTCGCCACCCGGGCAGATGCGGTGGTGGGTCTGGCGGCGCAGCGCGATGCGCGTCATCTCCGTCAGGGCCTGCACGTCCTTCTCGCGCTGGCTGGCATCGGCCAGGGCCTCGAGGATGTCGCGCAGGTTGCGGATGGAGACCTCCTCGGAGACGAGGCGGCGCAGCACCTCGGTGACCTTCTGCACCGGCAGGGCGCGCAGCACTTCCTTGACCACATCGGCCAGCTCGGCCTGGGCGCGGGTCAGCAGCTCGCTGGTCTCCTGGATGCCGACGAAGAGGGCGGCGTTGCGGCGCAGGGCCTGCTGCACCTGCCGGGCCAGGGCTCGCGGGTCGCCGCTGATGTCACCTTCGGACAGCGGCACCTCATGGGCCAGCAGGCGCCAGCCTTCACGGCCGAGGCGGCCGTGCAGGGCCAGGCGCGGCAGCGGCAGGCCCTGGTCGAGCTGCAGTTCGTCCAGCATGGTCTCGATGGCGCGCGTCACGGCGATGCCGCCGTCGCCGAGCAGGGACTGGGGCAGCTCCAGCAGCAGCGGCACCGAGGGACGCACGCGCGGCTGGGCCGTCTTCAGCGCGCTGGGCTCGGGCTTGTGGCGCCTGGGGCCGAGCTCGGGCATGTGCTGGGCCAGCCAGTCGCGGCCCCAGGGCGTCAGCATGACGCCGGCCGTGCCGAAGATGATGGCCAGCAGGCCGAAGACCAGCGGCGGAAAGCCCGGCACCGTGGCCAGCAGCAGGCAGATGCCGGCGGCCATCAGGTGCACGCGCGGCTTGGCGCCGAGCTGCTTGCGGATGGCGTCGCCGAGATGGCGGTCGTTCTCGTCATCGTTGGTGCGCGTGACCAGCAGACCGGCGGCCATGGCGCCGAGCAGGGCCGGGATCTGCGCCACCATGCCTTCGCCGATGGACAGGATGGAGTAGCGGTGCACCGCGTCGGCGAGGTTCAGGTCCTGCTGCAGCACGCCGATGGCCAGGCCGCCGAGCAGGTTGATGAGGATGATGACGATGCCGGCGATGGCGTCGCCTTTCACGAACTTCATCGCGCCGTCGAGGCTGCCGTGCAGCTTGCTCTCCAGCTCCAGCGTGCGGCGGCGGCGCTTGGCCTCGTCCTTGTCGATGAGGCCGGAGCGCAGGTCGGAGTCGATGGACAGCTGCTTGCCCGGCATCGCGTCCAGCGAGAAGCGCGCCGCCACCTCGGCCACGCGCTCAGCGCCCTTGGCGATGACGATGAACTGCACCACCGTGATGATGAGGAAGACCACCAGGCCCACCACCAGGTTGCCGCCGGCCACCAGCTTGCCGAAGGTGGCGATGATGTGGCCGCCGTCGGCGTGCAGCAGGATGAGGCGCGTCGTGGCGATGGACAGGGCCAGCCGGAACAGCGTCGTCATCAGCAGCACGCTGGGGAAGACCGAGAATTCCAGCGGGCCGGCCACGTAGACGGCGATCAGGATCAACACCAGGCCGGAGGCGATGTTGACGGCCACCAGCAGGTCGATCAGCCACAGCGGCAGCGGCAACACCATCAGGGCGACGATGGCGACGATGCCGGCGACCAGGAAGAGGTCGCTGAAGCGGGCGATCAGGCCCTCGCGCGGCCGGTCGGTCGCGGCGAAGTAGCCGGAGAGGCCGTCCCTTGCGCTCATGCAGGGGCTCCAGAGAAGCGGCGGCGCAGTTCGGCGTAGACCGCCATCACGTCGCGCACATAGGCCTGGGTCTCGGCATAGGGCGGCACGCGGCGGCCATGGCGCTCGACTGCGCCCTCGCCGGCGTTGTAGGCCGCCAGCACCAGGCGCAGGTCGTTGCCGAAGCGGGCCTGCAGCTGCTTCAGGTAACGGGCCGAGGCTTCCAGATTGCCTTGCGGCGTCAGCAGCTCGCGATCGGCCTGGGCCAGACCCATGCTGCGGCCGGTGGCGGGCATGACCTGCATCAGGCCGCGCGCGCCGGCCGGCGAGATGGCCTGGCTCTGGTGGCGCGACTCGATGTGGGCCACGGCGTGCAGCAGCAACGGGTCGATGTCGTGGCGCTGGGCCACCTCGGCCATCAGCGGTGCCAGCGCGCGGATGCGGGCCTGGCCGACGCTGTCGCGGCTGGTCGGCAGCGGTGTGGCCTCGGCGAGCGGGGTCGGCCGCGGCATGACGGGTGCCGCGACCGGCTCGGCGACGACCGGCTCGGGCTCGACGACGGTGGGCAGGGGCGCAGGCGTGCGCACCAGCGTCGCCAGGCACAGCTTCTCCGCCAGCGCGAAGCCGCTGGCGCCCGTTGCCGGGGCGCCGTCCAGCAAGGCTTCGGCCGAAAGGGATGGGCAAGCCGGCGCCGCCTGGGCGCTCCACATGCCAACACCTAACGCGGCGGTCGCCATGACCTGGCAGATCCGTTGGAGTCCGAACACCTGTTGTCTTCCCTGTTTTTGGACGGGCGGACTATGCGGGCAAGGTCTGCGGCCTTGTTGACCATTGCAAGCAGAAGTAACTGACTGACCCGTAGACATCGCTCCTTTGTATGTATCGATGGCCCCCCCACGTTTACGCGTGGAAACATCTGCTGCACCGCCGCAATGCCGGACCGGGCATCGTTCGCTCCCGCCTTGCCAAGCACCACCCCGTGGGCCGCAGGGCGCGAGGCCCCCTAGAAGTAGGTCTGGCCTGAAAACAAGTTTTCACAAACCCCGTTTGCACCCCCTAGAAATAGGTGTTAGGGAGCCATGGCCGACGACAGCGGCGACAAGACCGAACAGCCCACGCAGAAGCGCCTGCAGGACGCCCGCAAGAAGGGTGACATCGCCAAGGGCAAGGAGCTGACGAGCACGGCGACGCTGCTCGTCTGGCTCGTCATGGGTGCGTTATGCCTGCGCCTGGGCTGCGAGCGCGTCACCGCCTTGTGCGAGAGCCTGTTCGCGCGTGTCTCGGCCGGCTGGCGCGAGGAGGGCTTCGGCCATGTCGCCGCGTTGCTGGGCTGGCAGAGCGTGGAACTGACCGTGCTGCTGGTGGCCCTGCTGGTCATCCCGGTCGCGGCCCTGGGCACGCTGGTCGAGTTCCTGCAGGCCGGGCCGGTGCTGGCCTTCGAGAAGGTCGCGCCCAAGCTCGAGCACCTCAACCCGGCCGACGGCCTGAAGCGCATGTTCTCGCTGGACAACCTCGTCGAGCTGATCAAGGGCATCCTGAAGACGGCGCTGCTGCTGGGCATAGGTTGGGCGGTGGCCAGGCTGCTGCTGCCCGACGCGATGCGGCTGGCCCTGGACACCGCGCAGCCGGCCCAACATCTCGGCGGCCTGATCTGGGAGGGCACGGTCAAGACCCTGGCCTGGACGGTCGGCGTGTTCTTCGGTGTGGCCTTCCTGGACACGCTGTGGACCCGCCACCGCTTCACCAAGAAGATGCGCATGAGCATGCGCGACATCAAGCAGGAGATGAAGGAGAGCGAAGGCGATCCGCATCTGAAGCAGCAGCGCAAGCAGGCCCATGCGGAATGGAGCCAGCGCAACCAGCAGGCCGCGGCGCGCGGCGCCAATGCCCTGGTCGTCAACCCGACGCACGTGGCCATCGCCATCGACTTCGAGCCCGGCCGCTGCCCGGTGCCGACCGTCAGCGCCAAGGGCGAGGACCATGTCGCCCGCGCCATGCGCGAGGCCGCCGAGGGAGCCGGCGTGCCCATCGTGCGCAACGTGCCGCTGGCCCGCGAGCTGCTTGCGCGCTGCGAGGAGGGGGAGGTCATTCCACCCGACCTCTTCGACGTGCTGGCCGAGGTCATCGTCTGGGCCGAGGGCGTGCGCGAGCAGCTCAAGTGGGAGGCCGGGCGCGCCGACCCTCACCGGCGCCACGAGATGCCTGCCGAGCCGCCACGCATGCGGCCGGCCCCCGGCGAAGACCTGACCCCTCATCCTGACCTGGACCCGCGCGCCGTGCCGGCCGAAGCCAATTGAAGCCATGCAAGACCTGATGCTCAACCTCGCCAGCACCGTCGTGGCCCTCGCCTTCGTGTTGCTGCTGGCCTGGGTGCTGATCCGCGGCTGGCGGCGGCTGCAGAACCTGGGCGGCCGCGTGCCCGGCGCCGATGGCGAGGCCCTGCGCTTCGTGCGCGCCCTGCCCGTCGGCGCGCGCGAGCGTGTCGTGCTGCTGGACCATGCCGGCGAGCGCTGGATGCTGGGCGTCACGGCCGGCGGCATCAGCCTGCTGGCGCGCTGGCCCCTGGGCGAGGCGGAGCGCCAGCCATGACGGCCTTTGCGCATCAGGACGCCCGGTTGCGGCTGCGCGAGTTCGGCGCCGGCGATGCGGCCGACATCCAGGGCCTGCATGCCGACCCGCGCGTGCGCGCCCTGCTGCCCGACGAGCAGCCCCTGCACGAGCTGCGCTGGGCCCAGGCCTTCACCGCCTGCCTCGGCGACTTCTATCGCCGCCATCCCGGTCTGGGCATCTGGCGCTGCGCCGTGCCGCTGGACGACACGGCCGAGCAGTTCGCCGGCTGGTTCAGCCTGATGCCGGTGCAGGCAAGCCTCGGCAGCCCGGTCCAGGCCGGTGAAGCCGAGCTGGGCAGCCGCCTCAGGCCCGAGCATTGGGGCAGCGGCCTCAGCCTTGCGGGCGGCGAGGTGCTGCTTCGCCATGCCTTCGAGACCCTCGGCCTGCCGCGGGTCTGGGGCATCTGCCATCCGGACAACCGTGGCGCCCGTGTCTGCCTGCAAGCCCTGGGCTTCACGCCGCGCAGCACGGCCCTCTACGAAGGCCAGCCCTCCGAGCACCATGCCCTGGACGCCGCGACCTGGTCGGCCGTCCGCACCCTCAGCCGCCGCGACCGCCTGCGCCGGGTCCGGCGTGCGGTCCCACCCTCAACCCTCGCCCCGTCATGACCACCTCCGCCACTCCCAATTCCTGGCAGTCCGCCCTCGGCCAACGTCTTGCACAAGCGCTGGAGCAGTCGCGCTTCGCCCATCCACCGCTGGCCGACGCCGCCGCCGGCAGCGACCTCGGCACGACGCGCTGGCGCCTGCCTTCGCGCGTGGCCGAGCCCACCACGGCCGCCGCGGCGCTGCGCGAAATGCTCGGCACCCCGGCCCAGCCCAGCCTGGTGACGCATTGCCTGCAGCACTACCGCAACCAGCTGGCCGCCGGCCGCGCCGAGGACGACCTGGGTGCGGCCCTGGCCGCCTACCTGGGCGCCTGCCGCCAGGCCTTCGACCACGAGGCGCTGACGCCGCAGCGCTGGCAGGCCATCACGCAATGGGTCAAGGCCTGGGTCATCGACGAACTGCCCTGGGACGACGCACCGCTGGCGCAGCGTCAGGACGCCTTCGAGCGCTTCGCCGTGCTGGCGGTGGCTCTGGGGGAGTGGACGGTACAGGCCAGCCGCCAGGGCAGCGCGGCCCAGGCCTCGGCCACCTGGATGGCCCGCAACAGCTTGGCGCGCCAGCTCGGCCTCGACCTGCCCGCGCTGTGTGCCGCGCTGCGCCAGCTCGACACGCCGACTGCGGCCAACCCTAGCGTGGTTGGCGCCGAAATAGGAGCGGCCGCATATAGGCAGCCCGGGACCGAGCCCGTTTAATCAAACCCGTCAGCGCCGCAGAGTTTGCTCAGAAAACCTTGCCGACAAGACACGCAGCGAAGCCGGTGTTTTTTCAGTCGCCACCGGATTCAGATGCTCCGAAATTCACACATCAATGCGGCAAGGCTTTGCCGCAAAACCCAACTTTTGGAGATCGACATGGGATCAGCAGTTAGCAGCGTTTTCGGCGGCGGTGGCTCGGGTGGCATCCTGGGCGCCATTGGCGGCATCGTCGGCGGCATCTTCGGCGGCCCGCTGGGCGCCATGATCGGCCAGGCCATCGGCGGCATGCTGCAGCAGGCCATCGGCAACGGCGCCAACAGCGCCGTCGACACCCTGGTCAAGGAACATGGCATGCCCAAGTTCCTGGGCGAAGAAGTCAAGTCCACCATCGGCCAGGTCATCAACCAGCTGACGCAGCAAAGCCAGCAAGGCGTTTCTCACGAAGCCCAGGGCGCGGCCCAGCAGAACTTTGGCGGCGCCATCAAGCAGTGGGAATCCGACTTCTCCAACCAGATCGTCCAAGGCGTGCTGGACCAGCTGCGTGCCCAAGGCGGCGGCAGCACCAAGGGCACCAAGGGCACTTCCGGCGGCGGCTGGCTGCAGGCCATCGCCTCGGTGATGGGCCAGGCCCTGGGCAACAAGGCCAAGGAAATGGTCAACCTGTCGCAGCAGATCAATGATGCCTCTGCCGCCAAGGCCAGCGCCAAGCAGGGCTCGTCCGAGCAGGCCGAGCAAGCCGACAAGTTCAACAAACTGATGACCGAATTCCAGGCCACCAGCCAGGAATACAACTACCTGAACAGCGTCTTCACGACGGCGCTGAAGGGCCTGGGCGAAGCCCTGTCCTCGATGGCTCGCAAGCAGTAATCGATCCGTTCATCGGAGCTACAGCGGAGGGGCCTGGCCCCTCCCTTTTGCGTTTCTGAACCTGGAAATCCATTGTCATGAATCACTTCGGTCGCGTCGCAAGCGTTCTGCTGGCCAGCCTGTTCCTGTTGACCGGATGCGGTGGCGGCGGCGGTGGTGGTGACCCCGCGCCCACCAGCCCGACCAACCCGACCACGCCGCCGCCCGCTGCGACGCTGGCAGGCAGCATCTGGCATTCGGACTCCGACATCAGCGATACACAAGGCACCTTCGTCTCGGACCTAATCACCGGCAATTCGGTCAAGGTCGATGCGGACCGATGGTCGGTGCCATCGGCCGACGCCAGCCGCCTGATGCACCGTGCCTACACCTCGCAAGGCTCGGTCGGTGACGAGACGCGCGTCATCGTGCGGCGCGTCAGCGACGGCCAGACGCTGGCGGACCTGACGGTCGACGGCTATGTCGGCGACCTGTCGCCGTCACCGAAGAGCGCCGACCAGGTGATGGCGCCCTGGGCCGAGTCGATCAACGCCTCGCGCAGCAACATCGTCTACGACATTGCGCAGCAGAAGCTGCTGTTCGCGACACCGATCAGCAGCCGTCCCGACGCCATCTCCTGGCTGCCCGATGGCGCCGTGCTGCGCGTGAAGGCCTCGGGCGAGATCAGCAAGGTGGTGCTTGGCGGCGCGGAGCAGCCGCTCGCCACGGTGGCCTGGCCGGAGTCGCGCGTGGTGCAGGCGGTCTATGCCAGCCCCGACGGCAGCAAGGCCCTGGTGCAACTGGCCGCACTGCACAGCACCGGCTCGGTCAGTGGCGTGGACCTGTGGATGATGAATGTCGACGGCAGCGGCCTGCGTCGCTTCACGAAGAACGACCTGATCTCCAACGCCTTCTGGTCGCCGGACGGCAAATACGTGGCGTTCAGCAAGGACACCGGCGTCGTCTGCACGGAGTCGACCTGCCAGGGCAGTTGCACGGTCTGGTACGCCGACGCCGGCGCGTCCGACGTGGTTGCCGTCGAAGGATCGAATGACGCGCAGCGCTTCTCGGTCAAGCGCACCAACGGCACGACGAAGAACCTGAGCTGTCCGGTCATGGCATGGACGCGCTGACGCGGCTGCATCCAGCGCATCGTTAGGGATTTGGAATCGCCGGGCTCCCGGCTCCAATCCGGCTGACGAATCACGCGGACGGGCGATTCAGCGAATCGCCCTTTTTCATTGGAACTCCTGCGATTGACAGCCTTCCAGGTCTTGACCCGCTTCGCCGCCCTGCTGGCCGGGTGGGTCGCGTTCGGCGCGGCTCAGGCCGCCGGCTCCATGTCCGGCACGCTGTGGCATTCCTACCGCGACCTCAGCAACCCGCAAGGGACGTTCGCGACCAATCCCGTCACGGGCCAGACACGCCGGGTCGCGCCGGAAAAATCGGGAGCGCCCTGGCCGGACGGCAGCCTTTACCTGCTGCGTGACTACAGCTCCCAGGGGTCCAGCGGCGACGAAACCCATCTGATCGTCAGGCGCAGCAGCGACCAGGCCACCTTGTTCGACCAGGTGGTCGACGGCTATATCGGAGAGAACGCTCGCCCTTCACCACTCGGTCGCCCCCAGATCCTCGTGGATTGGGGTGCAACGATCTTTGCCGACCGCGGCCCGGTCGTCTATGACCTGCAGCTGCGCCGGCTGCTCTACGTCACCCGGCCGAGCAAGACGCCGGACGCGCTGTCCTGGATGCCCGACGGCAGCTTGCTGCGCGTGCAGCCTTCGGGCGAGGTCAGCCGCATCGTGCTGGGTGGGGCGGAGCAGCGCGTTGCCACCGTCCGATGGCCTGAAGCGCGGCTGCCGCAAGCCCTGTACGTGAGCCCCGACGGCAAGCGGGCGCTGCTTCAGCTGGCGGCGCTGCGCGACACCGGATCGGTCAGCGGCGTGGACCTGTGGATGATGAATGTCGACGGCTCCGAGCTGCGGCGCTTCACGAAGAACGACCTGGTCGCCCATGCCTTCTGGTCGCCGGACGGCCGGCAGGTCGCCTTCGTCAAGGACACCGGCGTGTCCTGCAGCGATTTCAATTGCCGGGGCAGCTGCACGCTCTGGGTGGCCGAAGCCACGGCATCCAATGTGGTGGCGGTGACGCCGTCGGGGGACGCCCAGCGGGTGCCGCTGAAGCGGCCCGACGGGTCCATGACCACGGTGAATTGCCCGGCCATCGCCTGGACCCGCTGACGCGTGCGCTTCGCCCCCTCCAGGCGGCCCAGCGCGGCCACTACCAGCCCAGCGGCTTCGTGCTGCAGCTGGACTGCGACGACAGCAAGACCGTCCATGTCGGCAGCGGCAGCTACAGCCTCGACAAGTGATCCTCTTCCCTTCTTCACGGAGTCCCGATGTTCCGACTGCACCTCACTTCCCTCCGTCTCGCCGTGGCGGCGCTGTGCTGCACGGCGGGCCTGGCCGTGGCCCAGGTTGTGCCGGCGGTCAGCCTGGCCGAGCAGATGCGCGGCATGTTGGCCAAGCCCGCGGCTGGCGGCCTCGCCGCACCGGCCGCGCCGGTGTTCAGCCCCGCGCCGGCGGTCACGTCGGCCAGCGCCCTCGCTGCCCTGAATGCGCCCCTGGTCGTCAACGGCCCGGCGCAGGTCCGGCAGTCGGCCAGCGAGCTCGCACAGCGCTTCCCGGCCGCGCAGCGCAGCGCCATGACCAAGGCCTATGAGGAGTCCTTCATCTTCTGGCAGAAGCTCGAGACCCAGCTCGGCCTGACGCCCAACGACGTCGCCGCCGGCGTGGCCGCCTTCATCGCCGGCAACTACAGCGCCTTCATGCAGCAGCCCGTGCCGGACGAGGACTTCAAGTCCCTGGTGCTGCAGATGCAGGGCACGCTGGCCCGCAACCCGGCCTTCACCCAGAGCAGCCCGGCGGCCAGGCGTGCGATGTTTGAGCAGTTGGCCATGGTGGGCACCTTCATGGTGGTCTACCGCGAGCACCTGAACCAGAAGCCCAACCCCAGCGAAGAGGTCAACTTCCGCAATGCCGCCAAGGCCAATCTGGAAGCGGCGCTGGGCCTGGGCGTGGAGCGCATCCAGATCGGCCGGCAGGGCCTGGTGGCGCGCTGAGGGTTTACAGATAGGTGCCGGTGGCCGACATCTCGAGCCGGTAGACGGCGTCGATCAGCCACTGCTCGCGCCGGTAGCCGCGCAGCGCGTTCTCGGTCTGCATGCCGCGCGCCCAGGCCAGGGCTGAGGCGGTGGCGCTCTCGACGCGCCCACCGAACAGCTGCTGCGTCATCGCCCAGAAGTCCGCGTCGCTGAACACCTCCGGCACGGGGCTGCGCAGCAGCACCTTGGCCTGGGTCCAGGGCGTGTCGAAGAAAGGCTGCTCGGGATCGAACAGCCGCGCCGGGTAGCTCTGCAGCACGTCGCTGACGTGGTCGACGAACAGGCCCTCGGCCTGCTCGCGGTACTCGCGAGCGCGCCAGGGGCGCCACCAGCGGCTGGCCGGCTGCCAGGCCCAGATGCGGTCGGGCCAGGTGGGGCGCCAGCCCGACCAGCAGCGCGAGCCCAGCAACGCGCGTCGCTGGGCTTCGGGGCAGCCGGGCCAGGCCTTCTCCAGCGCGGCCTGCAGCTCGGGCGGCAGGGCTTGCAAGTCGAGGTCGGGCATGGCCCGGACCTTACCAGGGCTTGATGGCGTTCCAGGCCTTGGAGGCGCCGTCGCTGACCGACTGCAGGCCCGAGGCCAGCGCATCCTTGGCCGTGCTGGTGAAGCCGGTGGCCTTGTCGAGGGCGCCGATGGCGTAGTGCACGCCGACGCCGACACCAAAGCCGACGACGGCGCCGACGGCCGTGCCCGCCACCGGCACCACCGAGCCCACCGCGCCACCCACCCAGGCACCCGCCGCACCGGCCGCGAAGGCGGTGCCGGTGTCCACCACCGTATTGGCCACGGCGCGCGAGCCGCTGATCTCGCCGGCGCGGTAGGCCTGCACATTGCCGTAGCCGCTGACGCCGGCCTGCACCAGCGCACCGACGGCGCCACCAGCCTTGACGAGGCCCATGCGCGGCGCCAGCAGGTCGACCGCCTTGGCCGCACTGCCGCCCACGGCAGCATTGGTGGCCGTGGCCTGCGCGACCTGCCCCGCGTTCACGCCCTCGCCGCGTGCCGCACGCACGCCAGCGTCGATCAAGGTTGCCGCCGCGCCGCCCACCGCGCCGTAGCGCGTGGAGGCGGCACGCGGATAGCCCTCCTGGGCACCCGTGAGGCTCTGGCGCACGCGGCCCAAGCGGCCATCCACCGCCTTCTCCGGCCCCTGGTTGGCGGCGCTGAGCGGGCGGCCGGGCTCGCTGGCCTGGGCCAGCCTGGGCGCATCGTTGGGCTTGGCCCTGATCTGCATGGGCGGCCGGTCGCCCGCGTTCTTGACGAGAGGCCCGTTGGTGTAGGTGCGGGTGTCCGTCGGCATGGGCTGGATGCCCGCCGCGTTCCCGCTGGAGGCCAGGTTGCCGCCGGCGTCGTAGCGGGTCACGCGCAGCGGCGTGATCTGGCTCGCCTGGGCGTTGCGCGGCACGATGTCGATCTGGGCGTCGCAGGTGGCGGCCGGCGCACGCAGCGCGGTGGCGCCCATGTCCGAGGCGCCCTTGGCGGCCTGCTGCGGCAGCGTGTAGGGGTGCTCGCCGGTGAGCTGGTGCAGCAGGCTGGGCGACTTGCCGCCCTTGGGTTCGGTGAGGGCCTGCACGGGCAGTCCGACCCGACGCGCGCCTTCGGCGATGTCGCTGACGCCGCCCTTGCCGCTGGCATCGGGCGTGGCGCGGAAGTTCATCTCCACCACGCTCCGGTTCGCCAGCGGATGCTGGCCCGGCCCGGCATAGGCAGCGCCTTCGTGCAGCACGCTGGCCGCATCGGGGGCGGTGTAGATCATGCGCTGGCCGGGCGCGTTGTTGCGGCCCGGCGAGCCGAAGGTGTGGTTGAGCGCGCCCGCTTCGTGATCGGTGGAGACGGCACGGAACAGGTTGCCGTCGAAGGCCTGCTGCGGCGCCGCGCGACCCGCCTCGTAGGCCTTGGCCTGCAGGGCCTGCACCAGGCCCTCGCGGCCGCCCGCGGCGGAGATGCCGGCGATGGCGGGGCTCAGCTCGGTGGAGGCGTCAGGCAGCCTGACGTGCTGTCCGAGCGGCAGCGACTCGGCCTGGGCCAACTCGGGATTGGCCTCGCGCAGGGCGTGCTCGTCCACGCCGTGGCGCTGGGCGACGTCGGCGAGGCGGTCGCCGCGCTGGGCGTAGACGGTGGTCTCGGGGGGCGGGGGCGGCGCGGCGACGGGCCGCATTCCGCTCGCTTCTAGGGCTTGGAGCACAGGCATTCCTCAGGGGTGATCGGTCGCAAGGGCATTGCACGCTGGCCGGCGCGGCCGCGCCAGCTGCGGCTGGCCGCAATTCGGGGCAGCCGCAGCTGGGGTTGGCCGCAAGCGCGGCGCCATGAAGCACAAAAGAAAGAGCGGCCCTTGAGGGCCGCCCTGATGCCGGGGAAGCTTCGTTCAGGAGCCCAGGCGCGCCACCGTCAGCGAGAAGCGGTGGGCGTCGCGGGTGGACGGGGAACGGCTTTCGCCGGCATCCGCCAGGGCGCCCAGGAAAGCGCCGCTCAGCGAGGCCGACAGCAGGCCGCTGAACAGGTTGAGGGCGTTCTTCAGGAAGTCGCCGGCGCGCTTTTGCGTGCTGGGGTCGAGGCCGGGGTTGAGGTGCTCGTCGGTCTTGTTGATATAGGCCTGGTCGACCTTCTGGATGTTGCCGTTGCCGTCCACGGCCAGGAAGCCCGAGCCTGCCGGATTCTCCTGAAGCACATTGCCGTCCTTGTGCGTCCAGTCCAGCACCTGACCCCAGCCGGCGGCCTCGTCGATCTTGAGGTCGCCGACCTTGTTGGTATCCACGCCGCTGATCTCGACGCCGTAGTCGCCATTCGTGATGGCGACCTTGCTGGCCAGGGTCATGCCGTTGCCGGCATTCCACGGCGTGGTCTCGATGGTGACCTTGGTGCCGTCCTCGAGCTTGAAGGTCGTGGTGCCCCAGAAGTCGAAGGCGTGCTTGCCGTCGATGTCGACGTGCGGGTCGCCCCAGATGTTGTAGGTCTCGCCGGTGTTCTTGTTGTAGATGTTGACGTTGTTGTCGTCGCCGGCGGTGATGCGGTAGTTGTCGTTCTCGAACACGGCCTTGCCGCCTTGCATGCTGGTGCTGGCGTGGCTGGGGTTGGTGTTCGGCACGCAGGACATGGCGGTCAGCGAGGTGCTGCTGGCCGTCTGGATGGTGGTCATGGAGTTCTCCTCGTGGGTGTGTTTCAGTCGCCCGGCGATTGAATTCGCAGTCGCCGGGGCCCGCCAGCTGCGGCCGCCCGCAATTCGGGGCAGCCGCAGCTAGGGTCGGCCGCAGGCCATACTCCGCTCCCATGCCCCGTTATGTCGCCCTGCTGCGCGGTGTCAGCCCGATGAACGCCAAGATGCCGGAACTCAAGCGCTGCTTCGAGGAGGCCGGCTTCACCGATGTGAAGACGCTGCTGAGCAGCGGCAACGTCGCCTTCTCCACGGCGCGCTCCGCGTCACTCGCGACGCTGCAGCACCGTGTCGAGAAGGCGATGCTGGACGGCCAGGGCCACAGCTTCATGACGCTGGTGCGGTCGACGGCTCATCTGCAGCATCTGATCGAGGCCGATCCCTTCGCGGGCTTCAAGCTCAAGCCCGGCGCCAAGCGCGTCGTGACCTTCCTGCCCGCACCGCTGGCCGAGAGCCCCGTCAAGCTGCCGCTGACGCATGGCGAGGCCTGCATCCACGGCCTCGGCGGTGGCGAGGTCTTCTGCAGCTATGTGCCCGAGGCCAAGGGGCCGGTCTTCATGCATCTGCTGGAGAAGACCTTCGGCAAGGCCATCACGACGCGCACCTGGGAGACGGTCATCAAGTGCGCCGCGGCCTGAAGCGCGCGGCGGAACTCCCCATTTGCGGGGGGCGCGATGGTCTTCTTCACCTGCCTGGACGCTGCCGGCTGGCCAGAATGGCAGCCAGAGTAGTCGAAGGGAGCAGGACCATGACGAGCGCCATCCATTTCAAGCCCAGGTTCTGGGTGCAGGCCGGTGATCGGAGCTGGTACCCGGCGCCGTGGTGGGCCGAAACGTTCCCGTTGCTGGACGCCTTCGCCGACCCTGCGCACAGCCGCGCCGACCAGATCGCCCGCGCCCATGAGCTGCGCGAGATCGTCGAGCGGGGTGAACAGGTGCGCAGCGCCGCGCCCGGTGGCGCCCGCAAGGTCAG
Organism: Roseateles sp. FW305-36; assembly: GCF_058787015.1. Lineage (NCBI taxonomy): Bacteria > Pseudomonadati > Pseudomonadota > Betaproteobacteria > Burkholderiales > Sphaerotilaceae > Roseateles > Roseateles sp. FW305-36. Next base: position 304,143 of record NZ_JBYSZK010000002.1, read on the forward strand.
CGATGCGGTGCTGGCCGTCTACGCCCGGGCTGGCGTGAGCCACCTGTTGGCTCAGCACTGAGGGCGAGGCCGCCGGCCCGCGCGCCGGGCTTCTGCGGCCTGTGCCTGCCGGCGTGCAGCCTGTCGCATCGCCGTTGAGCTGAGAGCTGCGGCCGCAGAGCATGGCCGGATGCTCAACCCTCACACCCCTTCCCCAATCTTGCGCCGCGCGCTGGCCGGCCTGGCCCTTTGTCTGAGCCTGGCGCCCGTGCTGGCGGCGCCTTCCATCGACGCCGTGCAGGGCCGCCGCGTCGAGTCCCTGCGGGCCGGGCCCGCCTCGGGCGCGCCGGTGGTCGTCTTCGAGAACGGCGCGCGCATGACGCTGGACACCTGGACGGCCGTCACCGATGCGTTGTCGCGCGATGCGACCCTGTTTACCCACAACCGCGCCGGCTATGGCCAGAGCGAACCGGCCGAGGGGGCGCGCAGCGGCGAGGCCGTCGTCGAGGAGCTGCGTGCCCTGCTGGCGGCCAAGGGGCTGAAGCCGCCCTATGTGCTGGTCGGCCATTCCCTGGGCGGCCTGTACATGCAGTGGTTTGCGCGCCGCTACCCGCAGGAGGTGCAGGCCCTGGTGCTGGTGGATGCGGTCTATCCGCGCGTCATCAAGAAGCCCGGGGACTTCCCCTGGTATGCCCGCCTGGGCAAGCGTTGGCTGATGTCGCGCGCCGTATCCGACGAGGTGGACCAGATCCACGCCACCGGCGAGGCTGTGCTGGCCATGCCGCCCTTCGATGACTCGCGCGTCGTGCAGCTCTTCAACGTGCCCAAGGACAAGACGGCCGTGGCCGTGGACTTCGGCGTCATCGACGACAGCGCGGCGACGCGAGACCTGGTCCAGCAGCTCTACCCGCGCGCCCGCAAGCACATCGTCGACTCCGACCACCAGATCCAGACCGACAAGCCCGAGCTCGTCGTCGCGGCCATCCGCGAGGCCCTGACGCTGCGGCCTCAGTCGTCCTCGTCGGACTCCGGCAGGTGAATCAGGCCGGTGTGGAAGTCGTACTCGAAGACCTCGCCGTAGCGCGCCCATTCGATGGCCACGCGCAGCACGCGCTCGGCCTCGGCGGTGTCCATGCTGTCCATCAGCAGCTTCAGGAAAGGCTCTTCCTTCAGCTCGCCGTCGGCCTCCTGCTCGAGGCTGTGGCGGATGAAGGCGGCCAGCGGCACGTGTTCGAGCAGCTGCTGGCCGAACAGCTGGCGGCGGAACTCGTGGCTGCCGTCGACATAGCGATGACCCAGCGGCGTCATCAGCAGGTCGCCACCGCTGAGCTGGGCCAGGCCCAGGCGGTGCAGGGCGTCGGCCAGGGGCAGCAGCTCCTCGTCGGTGAGGTCGCTCTCCTCCACCAGCTGCGGCAGGTCGGCGCGGCCGCGGAAGGGGTCGCCCACCAGCAGTTCCAGCAGGCTCTCCATGCGGCCCACGTCGGCCTCGGGCAGGCGGTCGGACAGATGCGGCCTGGCCGGCTCTTCGGTGGCACCCGCGGTCGGCGAGGCGCTGGTCATCAGCTTGTAGACCTCGTCGATCAGCAGCCTCACCTCGGCGCTGTCGGCGCGGCGCGGGCGCGGCAGCGTGATGGGCAGCTCGGCGCGCACGCGGCCCGGGTTGCTGGCGAAGATCAGCACGCGGTCGGCCATCATGACGGCCTCCTCGATGTTGTGCGAGACCACCAGCATGGCCTGCGTGGGCATCTGGCCGCCGTCCCACAGCTCCAGGATCTCGTTGCGCAGGCGCTCGCCGGTCAGCACATCCAGGGCCGAGAAGGCCTCGTCCATCAGCAGTACGGCCGGCTGCATGACCAGGGCCCGCGCCATGCCGACGCGCTGGCGCATGCCGCCCGACAGTTCGCGCGGCAGGGCACCCTCGAAGCCCGCCAGGCCGATCAGCTCGATGGCGGCCTCGGCCTTCTGGGCCCGCTCGGTCTCGCCGACGCCGGCGGCCTCCAGGCCCAGCTCGACGTTCTGCTGCACCGTCAGCCAGGGGAAGAGGGCGAAGCTCTGGAAGACCATGGCGATGCCCTGGGCCGGGCCGAACAGCGGCTGGCCGCGGTAGTGCACGTCGCCGGCGTCGGCCGGGATGAGGCCGGCCATGATGCGCAGCAGCGTGCTCTTGCCCGAGCCCGACTGGCCCAGCAACGCGACGATCTCGCCCTTGGCCAGCGTGAAGTCCACGTCCTCCAGCACCGAGCGCAGGCTGCCGTCGGCGGACTTGAAGCCCTTGGCGACGTCCTTCAGTTCAATCAGCATGTCCATCAGAAGTGCATCCTTTCCTCGGCGATGCGGTAGAGGCGCCGCCAGACCCAGTGGTTCAGCGCCATCACGAAGATGCACATGACGCCGATGCCGAGGGCGATGCGCGGGAAGTCGCCCGCCGTCGTCATCTGCTGGATATAGCTGCCCAGGCCCTGGGCCTGCAGATTGGTGTCGCCCCAGCTGACGTATTCCGCCACGATGCTGGCGTTCCAGGAGCCGCCGCTGGCGGTGATGGCGCCGGTGACGAAGCTGGGGAAGATGGCCGGCAGCAGATAGCGCTTCCAGGCCAGCCAGCCCTTGAGCCCCAGGTTCTGCGCTGCCAGGCGCAGCTCGGTCGGGATGGTGGAGGCACCCGCCACGACATTGAAGAGCAGATACCACTGCGTGCCCAGGATGATGAGGGGCGACAGCCAGATGTCGGGGTTGAGCCGCCACTTGACGATCAGCAGCACCGCGACCGGGAAGACGAGGTTGGACGGGAAGGCGGCGAGGAACTGGGCGATGGCCTGCACGCGGCCGGCAATGCGCGGGTTCAGGCCGATCCAGACGCCGATGGGCACCCAGATCAGCGACGCGATGGCAATCAGCACCAGCACGCGCGCCAGCGTGTACAGGCCCAGCTTGAAGACATGGGCCGCTTCGCCCCAGCCGACCTCGGTGTGGATGAAGCTGACCAGGCGCCAGACGGCGAACAGCACCAGCGCAGCGATGACGGCGTCCCACGCGCGCGTCCACAGCGGGTTGGCGGCGCGCGGGCGCGAGCGGATGGAGCGGCCGTCGAAGCTCTTGCGCAGCGGCCGGAAGCTGGCGGTGATCCAGCGCCCCGGCCACTCGCCGAGCTTGCCGAGCAGCTCGGTGCGGCGCAGCCAGGTCAGCAGCCAGGACTGCGGCGCGTTCTCGCCGCCCGACTCCTCGAAGCGGAACTTGTCGGCCCAGGCCAGCAGCGGGCGGAAGAAGAGCTGGTCGTAGAGGAGGATGCCGATCAGCATGCCGAGGATGGCCCAGCCGATGGCGGTGAGGTCGCGGGCCTCGATGGCCAGCGCGATGTAGGAGCCCACGCCCGGCAGCTTGATGTCCTGGCCGGCCACCGAGATCGCCTCGGACGCGACGACGAAGAACCAGCCGCCGGACATGCTCATCATCATGTTCCACAGCAGGCCGGGCATGGCGAACGGCAGCTCCAGCCTCCAGAAGCGCTGCCAGCCCGACAGCTGGAAGATGTGGGCCGCCTCCTGCAGCTCGCGCGGCACGGTGCGCAGCGACTGGTAAAGGCTGAAGGCCATGTTCCAGGCCTGCGACGTGAAGATGGCGAAGATGGCCGCGCACTCCACGCCCAGCAGGCTGCCGGGGAAGAGGGCGATGAAGCCGGTCACCGTGATCGACAGGAAACCGAGGATGGGAATGGACTGCAGGATGTCCAGCAGCGGCACCAGCACCTTCTCGGCCAGGCGGTATTTGGCCGCCAGCACCGCGAACACGCAGGCAAACACCACCGACGCCCCCATGGCGATGAACATCCGCAGCGTGGTGCGCAGCAGGTAGTAGGGCAGGTAGGCGACGTTCAGGCTCAGCGGCAGCTGCTCGCCGACGTGGAAGGGGCGGGCCATCTGCGTGGCGGCCAGGGCCAGCAGGCTGAACCCGGCCAGCACGAGGGGCAGCAGCGCCCAGTCCCAGCGGTTGAAGCTGGCCTCGACGGCGGGGCGGGGGAAGAAGCGGCGGTCGGACATGACGGGGGCGAACAGAGCCGCGCAGCGTAACGCGCGCCTGCTGCGGGCTTGTGAAAGCCCCTGTCCCGGGACTTGCGGGCAGCTTGCGCCGCCCGCGTCAGCCCCGCATCAGCCCCGCTTCAGGGCGTCAGCCGGAATTGCGTGTGCGCCGTGGCGATCGAGCTGCCACCCACCCAGACGTCGAAGGCGCCGGGCTCGACGACCCAGGCCCGGGTGATCGGGCTCCAGAACTGCAGGGTCCCGCGGTCCAGCGTGAAGCTGACGGTCTCTTCAGCGCCTGCGGCGAGCTGGATGCGCTTGAAGCCCTTGAGCTCGCGCTGCGGCCGCGCCGCGCTGCCGGCGCGCTGGTGGATGTAGAGCTGCACCACCTCGTCGCCCGCCACCGCACCGGTGTTGCTCACCTTGACGCTGACCTTGATCGGCTCGCCGGCGCGGGTCGTGGCGCGGTCCAGCGTCGGCTGGCCGTAGCTGAAGCTGGTGTAGCTCAGCCCGTGGCCGAAGGGATAGAGCGGTGACGACGGCGCGTCGGTCGAATAGCGCGACGTGAAGTTGCGGTCGGTCTCGTCGGAGTGGGTGCGGTTGTGGTTGTAGTAGGCCGGCACGTGGCCGGTGCTGCGCGGCCAGGTGAGGGGCAGCTTGCCGCCCGGGTTGATGGCGCCGCTGAGCACGTCGGCAATCGCATGGCCGCCCTCGGTGCCCGGGAACCAGGCCTCGACGATGGCCGGCACATGGGTGCTGGCCCAGGCGATGTCCAGCGGCCGGCCGTTGAGCAGCACCAGCACGACGGGCTTGCCGGTGGCCACCACGGCCTCGAGCAGTGCCTGCTGGTTGCCCTGCAGCGCCAGCGACGCGACCGAGGCGGCTTCACCGCTCATGTTGGCGCGCTCGCCCAGCACCATGACCACGGTGTCGGCCTGGCGCGCGGCTTCCACCGCCTTGACGAGTTCGGCCTGCTGCTCGGCCGCGGGCATCAGCGCCGGCGCGGGCTTGCCGTCGCTGGCGTCCCAGGGCAGGGCGAAGGCGCGCTGCATGTCGCCGCCGCGCGAGAACGTCACCTCGGCCTGCGGCCAGCGCGCCTTGATGCCTTCCAGCACCGTGACGCCCGGGCCCTTCTCGACGGTCCACGAGCCCTTGATGTCCTCGCCGCTGTCGCCCAGCGGGCCGATGACGGCGATGCGCTTCAGCGCGGCAGCCAGCGGCAGGGCGCCGCCCTCGTTGCGCAGCAGCACGAGGGAGCGCTGCGCGGCCTCGCGGGCGGCGGCGCGGTGGCTCGGGTCGTTGAAGACGGCTTCCTTGCGGGCCGGATCGCCATAGGGTTGCTCGAACAGGCCCATGCGCAGCTTGACCGCCAGCACCTCGCGCACCGCGTCGTCCACCACGCGCAGGCTCACCTTGCCGCTCTTCACCAGGGCCGGCAGCTGGCGCAGATAGCTGTTGCTGGCCATGTCCATGTTGACGCCGGCCTGCAGGCCGCGCGCGGCGGCATCGGCGTTGTCGGCCGCGAAGCCGTGGTTCTCCAGCGACTGCACGGCGAAGGCGTCGCTGATGACAAAGCCCTTGAAGCCCATCTCGCCGCGCAGCACGTCGCGCAGCAGCCAGCGGTTGCCCGAGGCCGGCACGTCGTTGAGCGTCATATAGGCCGACATGACGGCGCCCGCGCCGGCGGCTATGGCGGCCTTGAAGGGCGGGAAGTAGACGTTGCGCAGCTGCACCTCGGGCACATAGACCGAGTCGTAGTCGCGCCCGCCGTCGGCGGCGCCATAGGCCGCGAAATGCTTGACGCTGGTCAGCACCCGCTCGGGCGTGCCCAGGGCCGGACCCTGGAAGCCACGCACCTGGGCGCGTGCCATGGCGACGCCGAGGAAAGTGTCTTCCCCGGCACCTTCGACGATGCGACCCCAGCGTGCATCGCGGGCGATGTCCACCATGGGCGAGAAGGTCCAATTGATGCCCGACACCCAGGACTCTTTCGCCGCGACGGCCTGGGCGCGTTCGACCAGCGCCGGGTCCCAGCTCGCGGCCATGCCAATCGGCACCGGGAAGACATTCTTGTAGCCATGGATGACGTCGTAGCCGAACAGCAGCGGGATGCCGAGGCGGCTTTCCTTGACCGCCACGCGCTGCAGGCGGGCGATGAGGTCGGAGTCGATGGTCCACAGCACCGAGCCCGCCTTGCCGGCGCGGATCAGCTCATCAGGCTTCTCCTTGTTCGGCCCGGGCACCTCGGCGCCGAGCTGGGTCAGCTGGCCGATCTTTTCGTCCAGCGTCATGCGCGCCAGCAGGGCCTGGGCGCGCTGGGCGATGGCGTCCGCCGCGAGGGCGTTGCCGGCCAGCAGGCAGGCACAGGCAGCCGCAACGAGCGGCGAGAGTCGGGCCATGGGGATGTCTCCTTCGATGTCTTGGGTCTGAACCGGCGGCGACTCTAGGGGCCGGGCCCGGGGCCCGTGAATCGCCGCACGGGCGATCCACCTATAACATCGGACGATGCGAGGCGTGATCGGATCGACCGGGCCCATGATGCCCATGACGGGCTACTTCAACAGCCGCTTCGAGCCGCGGCAATGGGTGGAGGGCAACCTTGCGCACTGGAACGGCTACTTCACGCTCAGAGGGAAAGGCGAGGTGCGCTTCGCCAACGAGACGGTGGAGACCGGCGTCGGCGAGCTGTTGCTGCTGGCTCCCGCCCACAAGCGCTCCTACCGCATCCCCGACCCGCAGACCGGCTGGGAGTTCTACTGGCTACATTTTCGGATGACGCCCCGCCTGGGCCAGCAGCTGGACTGGTTCGACCCGGCGCGGCGCTGGCAGGCCCATGGCGTGGCCGATGTGTCGCTGCGTGTCGAGCTGGCCTCGCAGCTGGAAGCGGCGCACCGCTTCAACCTCACGGAGCCCGACCTACCCCAGCGCGAGCCCATCGTCGAGGCCCTGCTCGAAGCCTTTGTGCTGCGCGTGGCCTCGGCCGAGGCCAGCCCCGGCGGCGCCAGTCCGGTGGACCCGCGCATCGAGCGCGTGCTGGAGCGCTTCCACTGCGACCTGGCCACGCCGGTCAACGTCGACCAGCTGGCCGAGGTCGCCGGCCTGTCGCGCTCGCAGTTCTGCCTGCTTTTTCGCCGTGGCACCGGCCGCTCGCCCCAGGCCTATATGGAAGACCGGCGCCTGGAGATGGCGGCCCACTATCTGCGCGCCACCGGCCAGCCCGTGGCCGAGGTGGCCGAGATGGTGGGCTTTGCCAGCCCGTTCTACTTCACGCAGCGCTTCCGCCGCCGTCATGGCTTGAGCCCCAGCGGTTACCGCGAGCAGCATCGCCGCGCTTGAGCTTGAACTACGACTCGTTGCGTCTCTGGCCACTTGCCACGCTCTCGTCGCCTAACGGCACAACTCGTCTCCAGCGCTTGCGCTTTGCAGTTGTATCCGGCACCTTCTCCTACAGGTCCCGGCCAGCATCGGCCTAAGGTGGTGAAGACGGCGGCGCGCGGTGTGCCGCCGATCTTTCTGAAGGAAACGTCATGGCCAACCAACGTCAATCCAGCGACAAGCAACAGTCCCAGCAGGGCGGTCAGAACCTGCAGCAAGGCGGTCAGCAGCGCGATCAGAGCCCCGGCCAGCAAAGCCAGCAAGGTTCCGGCAGCAACTCGCCTCAGCAGGGTGGCCAGTCCATCGATCGCGACAAGCCGCAGGACCAGCAACGCAAGTCCAGCCAGCAGCAGGGTTCCAAGAACCGCTGACTGCGCAAGGGCTTGCGGGTGAAGCGCCGTGAGGCGCCGACCCTGAGTTGACCGAACATCGGGCCAGGGCCGCGCAACAGCCCTGGCCTGTTTTCTTCTACTCGAAGAGATGACCCAGGTCGTGATGACCCATGGACTCGGCCTTGGTGCGCAGGTATTTCTCGTTCTCGGGGCTGGGTCGCGTCAGCGAGGCCTCGCGCTCGACCACCTCGATGCCGAACTCGGCCAGGGCGGCCATCTTCAACGGGTTGTTGGTCAGCAGCCGGATGCGGGTCACGCCCAGGGCGCGCAGCATGCAGGCTGCGGCGTCGTAGCGGCGCGCGTCGATGGGCAGGCCGAGCTGGGCATTGGCCTCGATGGTGTCGGCCCCGCCGTCCTGCTGGGCATAGGCACGCAGCTTCTGCACCAGGCCGATGCCGCGGCCTTCGTGGCCCCGCATGTAGACGATGGCGCCGCGGCCCTGGGCGGCGATGCGCTTCATGGCGCTCTCCAGCTGCGGCCGGCAGTCGCAGCGCAGCGAGCCGAAGACCTCGCCCGTCATGCATTCCGAATGCACGCGCACCAGCGGCGGCTCGTCGCCGGGCTGACCGGCAAGATCGCCCATGCTGAGCACGACATGCTCCTGGCCCGTGTCGCCCTCACGGAAACCGTGGATGGCGAACTCGCCATAGGGCGTCGGCAGGCGGGTGGAAACGATGCGTTCGATGTTCATGACGGGTGCCATTGTCGCCGTCCCGGGGAAAACCCGCTGTCGCCCAGGTTAGTCTTTTGCCCCCAACCGGCTTTTTCGGAGGTTCGCATGGCCCAGAGCATCCAGTTCAAGCGCCCCGACGGCGCGAGCACGCCCGGCTTTCTCGCCGCAGCGGCCCGCCCCCTGGGCGCCATCGTCGTCATCCAGGAATGGTGGGGGCTGAACGACCAGATCCGCGGCGTGGCCGAGCGCTTCGCCCAGGCCGGCTTCACGGCCCTGGTGCCCGACCTCTACCGCGGCAAGAGCACCGTCGAGGAGGAAGAGGCCCACCATCTGATGACGGGGTTGAACTTCGGCGATGCCGCCTCGCAGGACGTGCGCGGCGCGGTGAACCACCTCAAGAGCCTCGGGCTGGGCAGCGGCAAGGTGGGGGTCACCGGCTACTGCATGGGCGGGGCGCTGACGGTATTGGCGTCCACCCTGGTGCCCGAGGCCGACGCCGCCGTCGTCTGGTACGGCATGCCACCGCTGGAATTCGTGGACGCCAGCAAGATCAAGATCCCGCTGCAGGCCCATTGGGCCACCCAGGACGAGTTCTTTCCCATCGCCGGCGTGGACACCTTGGAGGCCAAGCTCGCCGCGGCCGGCGTGCGCTACGAGGGCCACCGTTATCTGGCCCACCACGGCTTCGCCAGCGAAGCCGCGCAAGGCCCTGGCCGCATCGCCAAGACCCAGTACGACGCCGCCTGGGCCCAGCAGGCCTGGGACCGGACGATGCGCTTCTTCGGCCAGCACCTGGCCTGAAGCGGTGGCGACGTCGCTCGCGCGCCTGCTGCCCGAGTTGCGCGCCTGCACGGCCTGCGAGCCGTCCCTGCCGCTGGGCGCCCGACCCATCTTCCAGCTCGACCGGCGCGCTCGCATCCTCATTGCCAGCCAGGCGCCGGGCCGCGTCGCGCACGAGAAGGGCCGGCCTTTCGACGACGCCAGCGGTGACCGTCTGCGCGCCTGGCTGGGTGTGTCGCGCGAGACCTTCTACGACCCGGCCTGCTTCGCCATCTTTCCGATGGGCCTGTGCTTCCCGGGCAAGGCCGCTTCGGGCGATCTGCCGCCGCGGCCGGAGTGCGCACCGCGGTGGCGGCAACGGGCACTCGATGCCCTGCCCGACATCCGCTTGACCCTGGCCATCGGTCAGCATGCCCTGGCCTGGCATCTGCAAAGCCGGGCCTCGGTCGACATGCTGGTCACCGGCTGGCGCGAAGGTCTGGCCCAGGACCTGCTGCCCCTGCCCCACCCCAGCCCGCGCAACCAGAACTGGCTGAAGCGGCGGCCCTGGTTCGAGGCGGAGGTGCTGCCGGCCTTGCGCCAGGCCGTCGCGCAGGTGCTGGCCGGGTCCTAGTCCGCGCGATCCGGCTTGACCGCCTTGCAGCGCAGCACCAGCTCCTGGATGCGGCCCTCATAGGCCAGCCGGGCCGCCGGCGCCTGCAGCACCTGGCGCTTGAGCAGCGCCTGCCCTGCATGCGTGGCCGCGAAATCCTCGATGGCCTTGCCGTCCTCGGCCGTGATGAGGGGCAGGGGTTCGGGCGGCTTCTCGCCGAGGGCCGTGTAGATGCTCAGCAGGCCATGCAGCGCATATTTGCGGCCCGGCAGGGAGTTGAAGAACTGGTCTGCCGCGGCCACGTCATCGGCGCTCAGGGACTCGGCCACGACCTTGTCCGTCGTCACATAGAGCTCATCGGGCTGCAGGGCCTGGATGCAGTCGTTCTGGACGGCGGGCAACACGCCCTTGGCCTGGCGCTGCTTGGCGGCGATCTGCAGGCCGATCAGGGCCGAGCGGGCGGTGATCTGGGCCGTCGTCGAGGCGGCCCCGGCCGTGAAGCTGGTCAGCAGGCCGGCGATGAGGGCGATGGAGCGGCGTTTCATGGGGCCATTGTCCAACCCGGCTCAGCCCTCCCAGGCCGCGGCGCTTTCGCAGCTGCTGCGCCTGATCTGCAGCCGGGGGTGCTTCATCCAGGTTTCGGTGTCCGGCCCCAGGGCTTCGGGCCGCAGGCCATCGGCGCGCAGCGCGCCCACATAGCCGTCGCGGCCCTGCGCCTTGGCGGCATAGAGGGCGGCATCGGCCAGGCTCAGCGTGGCGTCCCAGTCCCAGGCGCGCGGCGCCTCGGGGTCCAGCGGGAAGACGGCAAAGCCGATGGACACGGTGATGGACAGGGTGCGCCCGTCGGCCAGCGTGAAGGCCTGGTCGCGGATGGCGGCGCAGAAGCGCTGGGCCAGCTCCGTCGCGCCGCTGCGCGCGCCGCCGCGGGCCAGGGCCAGGAATTCCTCGCCGCCCCAGCGCACCAGCACGTCGCTCTCGCGGAAGACGCCGCGCAGGCGCCGCGCGAACTCGGTCAGCACCTGGTCGCCGGCGGCATGGCCATGGCGGTCGTTGATGCGCTTGAAGTGGTCCAGGTCCATCAGCACGACGAGGAGGTCGGCCTCCTCGTCGTAATTGCGGTCGGGATTGCCGTGGCGCGGTTCGGTGTAGTGGCGCAGGCAGAGCTGCAGGTCGGAGGCGACGCGCGAGTCCAGGTAGCGGCGGTTGCGCAGGCCGGTCAGCGGGTCGGTCGTGCTGGCCTCGCGCAGCTCGGCGGTGCGCTGGTCCACCAGGGCCTGCAGGGCCGACTCGCGCTGGCGCAGCTGGGCGGTGCGCCGCGCCACACCCCAGCGCAGCAGCGCCCATGCCAGGCCCAGCGTGGCCAGCACGGCGGCCGCCTGGGCCCAGCGCGTCTGCCACCAGGCGGGCACCAGCTCGATGTCCAGCAGCAGCGGCCGGTCGCCCCACATGCCGTGGTGGTTGGTGGCATAGACCTCCAGCCGGTAGCGGCCCGGCGGCAGGCCGCCGTAGCTCGCGAAGCGGGCGCTGGCGTCGGTGAAGGTCCATCCGGAGTCCCAACCCTCCAGCCGCATCATGTAGCGCAGCTTGGGCGGATCGATGTAATCCAGGGCGGCGAACTCGACGGCGAAGCTGCGCGTGCCGGCCGGCAGCTTCAGGCCCCGCATCAGGTCCTGCTCGGGCTGGAAGGGCTGGCCGTCGCGGCGCAGGCTGCTGATGACCACCGGCGGCGCATAGCGCGAGGGCATGAAGGCCAGCGGGTCGATGACGAGCAGGCCGCGGCTGCCGCTGAAGAGCAGGCGGCCGTCGGGCAGGGCGGCGTCGGCGAAGAAGCGCGGCGTGCCCATGGGCGGGCCCTCGGAGCCGCTGAGCTCGTCCAGGCGGTTGGCGATGGGGTCGTAGACCGACTGCTGGCTCCACACCCGGCCCTTGGCGTCCTCGTGCAGGTTGACGCCGAAGGGGCGGCCGGGCGCGCCCATGCGCTCGCTGATGCGCTCGAAGCGGGCGCGGCCCTGCTCGTCATAGCCCTTGAGCCGGTGCAGGCCGCTGACGGCGGTGTCCACATAGAGGCTGCCATCGCGCGTCAGCAGCAGGCCGAGCACGGCGGGGAAGCCGAGCGCCTCGCCCGGCGCGCCCTGCACCTCGACGAGGCGCTGGCCGTCCCAGCGGAACAGGCCGGCCAGGGCGCCGACCCAGAGCTGGCCGCTGCCGGCCTCGACGCGCAGCGCATGCACGCCGCCGCGCAGCGGCTCGCCATCGGCGCGGCGCACGCGTTCGATGCGGCCCTGGGGCGAAGCCAGGCGGTAGAGGCCGTCCTGCATGCCGACCCAGACTTCGCCCCCCTGGGCATTCGGCAGGGCCAGCACGCGGTGCGCCCGTCCGCCCTCCAGCGGCCAGCTTGCCAGCAGGCGGGCCGTGCGCGGCTCGCGCTGCTCCAGGCGCCCATTGGCGACCAGCCAGACGCTGCCATCCGGCCCTTCGGCGAGGTTGTCCACCGGCGTGTCGACCTCGCGCGGCCAGCGGCCGACGGTGCGCAGCTGCGCGTCCAGCAAGGCCACCGGGCCGCTGTGGGTCGCCACCATCAGCAGGCCGTCGCGGCGGGGCAGCAGGCCGCGCAGGTCGCTGCTGGCCAGGGGGCTGGCCGCATCGGCGTCGGGGCCGCGCACCGCCAGGGCGGGGTGTTGCTGGTGGCGCTGCAGGCCGACGCCATAGCCGCCCACCCACATGGCGCCGGTCTGGTCGCGCAGCAGCACGTTGACGTCGTTGCCGGCCAGGCCGCCGGGCAGGTGGGGGTTGTGGCGCAGCTGGCGCAGCAGGGCGCCAGTGCTGCCGTCCAACCAGGCGATGCCGTCGGTCAGGCCGGCCCAGACGGTGCCGTCGGCGCCTTGAGCCAGCGCCTGCACGCCGCCCTTGAAACGGGCCGGCAACCAATAAGGTCGCTTGCCCGCCTCGAGGCGGCCGACGCGGCCGTCCACGCTGCCGAACCAGAGCTGGCCGTCGCGGTCTTCCAGCAGGGTGCTGATGCCGATGGCGGCCTCGCCGTCCCCTTCAGGCAGGGCCACCGCCGTCCAGCTGCCCTGGGGGTCGCGTCGCATCAGGCCGCGCCAATGGCCCGCCCACAGCGAGCCGTCGCCACCCACGGCCAGGGACAGCACGCGGCGCTCGGGCTCGCCGTCGACCTTCAGCGGCTCGGGCTCGAAGCGCTCGGTCCTGGGTTCGTAGCGCAGCAGGCCCTGGCCCAGGGTGCCGACCCAGACCCGGCCACTGCCGTCCTCGGCCAGGGCGCGGATGGGCGTGGGGCGCTCGCTGCCGCTGCCCAGCACACGGACGCGGTCGAAGGCGGGGTCGTAGCGGGCCAGGCCGTTGACCTCGGTGCCTATCCACATGCCGCCGTCGGCCGCCGCCGCCAGCGAGCGCACCCAGCCGAGGTTGCGCTGCACGGCCGTCGCGCCTTCGCGCTCGATGGGGCGCAGGCGATAGCCGTCGAAGCGAGCCAGGCCGTCGCTGGTGCCGATCCAGATCAGGCCCTGGCGGTCCTGGGCCAGGCTGCCCACCACGTCGCGGGGCACGGCAATGGTGGCGAACTGGGGTTCCAGGGCGCCGGGAGCCGGTTCGGCCGATGCCAGACGGAACAGGGCGGCCAGCAGCAGCGCGGCCATGCCGCGCCAACGCGAGGATCGGCTGCGCGCTGTCATGCGCGAATCAGAACACAAGGCCGTTCGGCGGCACCCGTCACTCCCCGCGCTTGGTCAGCCGGTTTCGCCATAGATCGGTGTACTTGGCGATCAACCGGTTGGTGGTGCCATCGCCTTCGTAGGTATGCAGCTTCGACGCGACCGCCTCGGCGTATTTCACACAGGGCGAGCGGCGGACGAAGCCGTGGTGCACGGCGCCGTGGTTGACCATTGGGCTCAGCGGGACAACGGCGTCGTCGAGGCCATTGGCCGCGAGATAGGCGGTGCCGGCGAAGAAGCTGGTCACCAGATACTCGCCGCGGCCGCGCAGCAGGTTGGCAAAGCCGTCCGCCATGTCGTTGCTGGTCAGCACCTGCAGCTTGTCATGCAGGTATTCATCGAAGCCTTCGCCGAATCGGTCGCCGCGCGCCACCAGACCGATGTGGCCGACCAGGTCGGGCCATCCGCCGTAGGCGATGCGATGGTCGGCCCGCACGAAGACGGCCATCGGATTGGTCGAGACGCGTGCGCTGGTGAACTGCAGGAAGGCCTCACGCTCCGGCGTGGGCTTGAGCGCCGCGATCATGTCGATCTGGCCTTGTTGGGCAGCACGCAGAACCCGATTCCATGGCCCCAGATAGCGCACCTCTGCGCCGACGCCCAGTTCTCCGAAGATGCGTTCGGTCAGCTCGATGCTGGCCCCCACGAGCTTGCCGTCCTCCACCCAGTGGAAGGGCGGGTAGTTCGGGTTGGCCGAGAAGACGACCCGCGGGCATTCGGCGGCCTGCGCACTGCAGACCGCCACCAGGACGCACAGCAGCAGCGCCTTCATGTCGGGCCCTGGCCGCTAGGCCGCGTGTCGGCGGCGCCGTCCTCGCGGCGTTCACCAGGCGCCCGTTCCGTGACACCGATGCTCGCGCAGAGCGCCGTCACCCGGCATCCATCCACTGGGAGTCGCCCAGGCTCCATCATCAGCCCCTCTTTGCCTGCAGTTCTTCGCGTGTCAGCACACTTGTAAGCAACGCTGAAGAAGGTTGCGCATTTATGGTGCGTCCGATGAGTATGCTACGAACAGGCTCAGGCCGATCCCTCAGCCCACGGGGGCGGGGCGCAAGCGTGATCGCCACGGCGACCCGCTGAGCCTGCGCCGCGGGGCTCAGATCGGCAGCGCATTCGTCGACTTGACCTCCTCCATGACCGCATAGGTGCGCGTCTCGCGCACGCCCGGCAGGCTCCAGATCACGCTGCCGATGAACTCACGATAGGCGCTCATGTCGCGCACCCGGGTCTTGAGCAGGTAGTCGAAACCGCCGGCCACCAGATGGCATTCGAGGATCTCGGGCCGGGCCTGGACGGCGCCCTTGAAGGTGTCCATCACGTCCTGCACCGTGCGGTCCAGGTGCACCTCGATGAAGACCAGCATGGCCGCGCCCAGCTTGGCCGGGTTGAGCCGCGCCTCGTAGCCGAGGATGTAGCCGTCGCGGGTCAGGCGCTTGACGCGCTCCAGCACGGCGGTGGGCGACAGGTGCACTGTTTCCGCCAGCTTCAGGTTGGAAATCCGCCCGTCGGCCTGCAGGGCGCGCAAGATGCGTTCGTCGATCTTGTCGAGCTTGGTCTCATCGCTCATCTGGATTTTTGTCGGTCATTGCGTTGATCCTTGGAATTTAATCCAAGTTGACCGTCGATAGAGTGCGAAACCTCACCAGGAGTCCGCCATGCCCACGCCTTTCGCCGCCCCGACCGAACAGCCCCGCCTGCCCGATCCCTACCGGGCCGAGACCGGCGTGGTGCAGGCCCTGGCCGAGCGCGTCGGCGGTGCGCTGGACTGGCCCGGCGTCATCGCCATGGCCAGCCCCTGGGTGGAGCAGGTGCGCAAGAACCCGGCGCCCTTCTGGGCCATGGAATCACTGCTGCGCGAATACCCCATCACCAGCGCCGAGGGCCTGGCCCTGATGCGCCTGGCCGAGGCCCTGCTGCGCGTGCCAGATGCGCCCACGGCCATCGCGCTGACGGCCGACCAGCTCGGCCGCGCCGACTTCGACGGTGCCAGCGAAGGCAGCCCGCACAAGATGCTGGCCGCGCTGTCGGCCTCGGCCATCTCCATGTCCAAGCGTTTCCTGCCGGGTGCCGAGGACGAGGGCGGCCTGTTCAAGCGCCTGGGCGCCCAGACCGTCGTCGCGGCCACCGTGCGCGCCATCCAGCTGCTGGGCCGCCAGTTCGTGCTGGGTCGCAACATCGGCGAGGCCATGTCCGAAGCGGATGCCGCCCGCAAGCAGCAAAAGCAATTGCGCTTCAGCTACGACATGCTTGGCGAAGGCGCCCGCACCGAGGACGACGCGCGCCGCTACCAGGCCGCCTATGTGGGCGCCATCAAGGCCATCGCCGCCGGCCAGCGTGCCGACAGCCCGGAGGCGTCGGACGGCATCTCCATCAAGCTCAGCGCCCTGTTCAGCCGCTACGAGGTGCTGCAGCGCGAGCGCGTCTTCGCCGAGCTGCTGCCGCGCGTGTGGGCCCTCATCGAGCTGGCCGCCAGCGCCAACATCAACCTGACCATCGACGCCGAGGAAGTCGACCGCCTCGAGCTGTCGCTGGACGTGCTGGACGTGCTGGCGGCCAAGATCGCCGTCGTCTACCCGCAGTGGCGCGGCTTCGGCCTGGCCGTGCAGGCCTACCAGACCCGCGCCCTGGCCGTCATCGACGAGGTGGCCGCCATCGCCCGCAAGCACGGTCTGCGCTTCATGGTGCGCCTGGTCAAGGGCGCCTACTGGGACGGCGAGATCAAGCGCGCCCAGGAGCTGGGCCTGGCGCACTATCCCGTCTTCACGCACAAGCAGCACACCGACGTCTCCTACCTGGCCTGCGCCCGCGCGCTGATCCAGCATGCCGACGTCATCTACCCGCAGTTCGCCAGTCACAACGCCGGCACCATCTCGGCAATAGTGCAGATGGCCCGTGCCACCGGCGCCCCCTTCGAGATGCAGCGCCTGCATGGCATGGGCGAAGGCGTCTACCGCGAGGTGCTGAAGGACGGCTCCATCCCCTGCCGCGTCTACGCACCGGTCGGTGAACACCGCGACCTGCTGGCCTATCTGGTGCGCCGCCTGCTCGAGAACGGCGCCAACTCCTCCTTCGTCCACCAACTGGCCGACCCCAGCGTGCAGGTGCCCGAGCTGCTCGGCTCGCCGCTGGCCGATGTGCGCACAACCAGCGCCCTGCCGCTGCCGCCGGCCCTTTATCTGGACGGCGAAGGCCGCGGCCGCGCCAACTCCACCGGCGCCGACCTGACCGCGCCGGCCCAGCGCGCGCCGTTGCAGGCGGCGCTGGAGAGCACACCGGTCCACGCCGTTCCGGAGGCCTCGGCGGCCGAGGTCGACGCCGCCATGCAGCGCCTGCACGCCGGCTTCCCGGCCTGGAATCTGACGCCCGTCAGCCGCCGCGCCGCCATCCTGCGTCGCGCCGCCGACGATCTCGACGCCCGCCTGGCCGAGTTCTGCGCCCTGCTGGTCAAGGAAGCCTTCAAGACCCAGGCCGACTGCGTGGCCGAAGTGCGTGAAGCCGTCGACTTCCTGCGTTATTACGCCGACCAGGCCGAGGGCGATGCATCGCTGATGCAGGGCCGCGGCGTCTTCGTCTGCATCAGCCCCTGGAACTTCCCGCTGGCCATCTTTGCCGGCCAGGTGGTTGCGGCTCTGGTCGTCGGCAACAGCGTCGCCGCCAAGCCGGCCGAGCAGACGCCTTATGTCGCGCTGAAGATGGTCGAGCTGCTGCACGCCGCCGGCGTGCCGGCCGATGCGCTGGCCCTGCTGCACGGCCCGGGCGAAACCGTCGGTGCCGGCCTGGTGGCCCATGCCCACACGGCGGGTGTCTGCTTCACCGGCTCGACGGCCGTGGCCCAGATCATCAACAAGGCGCTCGCTTCGAAGCCGAACTCACCCATCCCGCTGATCGCCGAGACCGGCGGCCTGAATGCCATGGTCGTCGACTCGACGGCCCTGCCCGAGCAGGTCATCGACGCCGTCGTGCAGAGCGCCTTCCGCTCGGCCGGCCAGCGCTGCTCGGCCCTGCGCCTGCTCTGCGTGCAGTCCAGCATCGCCGAGGGCGTCATCGAGATGCTCAAGGGCGCGCTGTCGCAGCTGCATGTCGGCCAGCCGGCCGACCTGGCCACCGACGTCGGCCCCGTCATCGACGACGAGGCCCACGCCAACATCAGCAAGCATGTCGAACGCCTGAAGCGCGACGCCACGCTGCTGGCCGAGGCCCCGGTGGCCGAGCCCATGCCGCGCCAGATCCGTCCGGTCGCCTTCGAGCTGCCGCGCATCGCCCACCTCGGCGAGGAGATCTTCGGCCCCGTGCTGCATGTGGTGCGTTTCGAGGACTCGGTTGACGAGGTCATCGCCGAAATCAATGCGCTGGGCTATGGCCTGACGCTCGGCATCCAGACCCGCATCGACAGCCGCGCCCAGCGCCTGGCCGACGAGGCCCGCATCGGCAACGTCTACGTGAACCGCAATATCATCGGCGCCGTCGTCGGCGTGCAGCCCTTTGGCGGCGAAGGCCTGTCGGGCACCGGTCCCAAGGCCGGCGGCCCCGACTATCTGCGCCGCTTCTGCGCCGAGCCGCAGCTCGACGCGCCGGCTCCGGTGCTGGCCCTGGATGGCCCCGCCAACGCCCTGGCCGTGGGCGCCGATGCCGGCTGGCGCGACACACCGCTGGCCGACCGCATCGCCACGCTGCGCCGCGCCGCCGACACGCTGGATGCGCCCGCGGCCCTGACGCTGCGCGGCCTCTTCACCGCGGCGCAGACCCAGTTCGCCGACATGGTCCTGCCGGGTCCGACGGGCGAGAGCAACACCCTGCGCCACCACGCCCGCGGCGTCTTCGCCGTGCTGGGCCGCGGTGACGCGGGCCTGGCCGCCGTCGTCAGTGCCCTGCTGGCCGGCAACAGCGCCATCTGGCTGGGCGGCGACGAACGCGCCCGCCAGGCCCTGCTGCGCGCCGGCCTGCCCACGCAGGCGCTGACGCTGCTGCCCGATGCGACCCTGCCCGGCCTGCTGGCCGCACCGCAACTGGCCGGTGTCGCCGTGGCTTCGTCCGACGCCGCCACCGCCCATCGCCTGGCTCAAGCCCTGGCGGCCCGCACCGGCGCCATCCTGCCGCTGGTGACGGCGGCCGGTCATGTCCGCCAGCTCTATCGCTTCACGGCCGAGCAGACGCTGACGGTCAACACGGCGGCGGCAGGCGGCAATGCGGCGCTGCTGGCGGGGGTGCACTGACAGCGGGATTGCCGCTGTCACGCGGCCGAGCCACCATCTCCCCACACGCCCGCTGTTCCGGCGTGCAGGGAGAAAACGATGTTTCCTTGGTTCTGGCTCTGGGCGCCGCAGCTGCGCCTGCCCTTCAGCGGTGACGTGGCCCAGGACATCGAGCCGCGGCTCGACTGGTTCTTTGCCGGCATCAAGCCCCAGGCGGGCAACGCCCGCATCGAGGCGCGCGCCTTCGACGTCGCGACCTATGGCGACCAGCTCGGCGTCATCACCAGGCTGTTGATGGAGCTGGCCGAGCGCCAGCCGGCCGAGGTGCAGGCGGCGTCCCGGCCGCTGCGGGAGCTGCGCTCCATCCACGAGCGCATCGAGGCCATCAAGGATGAGGAGAGCGAGCGCGAGCTGGCGGTGCTGGAGGCGCGGGTGCAGCGCCTGCGCCAACGTCAGAAGTAGCGGGCGAGAAAGGCCGCCGCTTCCTCCGACAGCCCCACGATCTTGTTGGTCGCCTGGCGGTAGAACTTGAAGTTCAGTTCGGTCTCCGGGCGGCCGTCGTCCCAGTCCTTGAAGGGCTTGAGTTCGGCGCGGCCAAGGCGTCGCTGGATCAGCGCGGTGCGCTGGACCGTGATGCTGACGCGGGGTGTCTGGCGCTCGACGTCCGGCAGTCGGGGCGTGGCCTGGGCCGAGGTGACGACACCGCGCGCCACCAGGCCGGCGCCGCCCTCGTTCTCGCTGGCGAACAGAAAGATCACGTCGCCCGTGGCGATGCGCTTGCCGTCGTACATGGTTTTCTGCGCGGCAAAGGCCCAGCTGCCGGCGCCGGGGTCGGCAATCTCGGTCTTGATGGCGTAGCTGGGGCGCTCAGGCATCGGAAGCGGGTTCGTAGCGGCGTTCGCCGGTGCGTGGGTTGTACAGGACCTGCGTGGCCTGGCCGGACTCGGGGTCCACGAAGCGCTCTTCCGTCTTCTGCCAGTCGCCGCCCTCCACCGCGCTGCGCGAGCGGTAGCGCCAGCGTTCCAGCAGCACCGCCGCGGCAATCACGCAGCCCCAGAGGGCGAAGGGCGTCGCGTCCTGGTGGCCGGCCAGGCGGGTGGCCAGGCCGATCGCGCCGACCGCGAGGGCCACGATGAGCAGCATGGTGCGCAACATGGCGTCAGGATGCCACGCGCTCGACCACCACGGCCGTGCCGTAGGCGACGATCTCGCTCATGGTCTGGCCCATCTCCGACGAGTCGAAGCGCATCATGACCACGGCATTGGCGCCCATCAGGCTGGCGTTCTTGACCATGCGGTCGATGGCGTGGCGGCGCGCCTCCTCCAGCAGTTGGGTGTATTCGGTGATCTCGCCGCCGACGATGGAGCGCAGCCCGGCCAGGATGTTGCCCGCCAGCCCGCGGCTGCGCACGACGACGCCGAAGACCTGGCCCTTGACCTCGGTGACGCGGTGGCCGGCGAGGTTCTCGGTGGTGACGATGAGCACGGCTCTCTCCTTGTGATGGGGTGGCGTGATCCTCGGTTCGCGGGCATCAGGAAGACATAAGGGAAGTCGGGCATCAGTCCGCGCCGGGTGGCACGACATGGGCGCACATCCAGAAGTCGCCCGGCCGGCCGCGGACCAGGCGGTAGCTGTGCAGCAGCCCTTCGCGCTGGAAGCCGCAGCCCTCCAGCACCTTCATGGAACGGGTGTTGGAGACCAGGGCCGTCGCCTGCACGCGCAGCAGGCCGACATGGCCATGCGCCCAGTCGACCAGGGTGCGGGCCATGGCGCTCGCAATGCCCCGGCCCCAGGCGGGCGGCGACAGGTCATAGGCCAGCTCGGCTGTGCGGTTCTCGGGCGAGACGGTGTGAAAGCCTATCGAGCCCACCATCAGTCCGGTGGTGCGATCCGCGATGGCCAGCCTCAGCAGCGACGACGGCGTGTGCGTGAGGGCGGCGTAGTGAGCCAGTTCGCCAGCCACCTGTGGATTCCAGCTCGTGTGCTCGTGCACGAGGGGCAGGGACAGATAGCCGAACCAGACCGGGATGTCGGCGGCCTCGATGGGCCGCAGCATGACGAAGGGATGGTCGGACTCGGGCAGGGCGGTGAACTGCATGGCCCCGATTCTGCTCACCCGCACAATCGATGGCGATGCTGCCGATGCCCCCGCCACCCTTGCCCGACGTGGACCCCAAGCCCGAGCCGCCGCCGGAACCCGACTTCGACGCCTGCTGCGGCAATGGCTGCAGCCCCTGCATCTTCGACCTGCATGACCTGGCCATGGACGACTACCGCCAGAAGCTGCGGGCCTGGCGCGAGCGGCATCCGCAGGCCGTTTGAAGCGAGACTCAATAAAACCCCTCTCGCCGGCGATAGCGCTCCGCGCGCTCGCTGTCGTAACGGGCGGCATCGAACGCCTCGCCCTGGATGGCGCGGTGGATTTCGCCGCCGGTCGGCATGGAGGCGGGGTCGACGAAGCGCGTCGCGTCCCACAGCTGCGAACGCAGGAAGGCCTTGGAGCACTGCGTGTACGCCTCGTCGACGTCCACGAGCAAGCCGATCTTGGGCAGCTTGCCTTCGATGGCGCTGGGTGCGAGCAGGTCGGCATCCACGGTGAGCAGGGCGCGGCCGTTGATGCGCAGCGTGTCGGTCACGCCGGGTACGACGAAGAGCAGGCCCACCTGCGGGTTGGCGAGCACGTTGCGCATCGAGTCCGCCAGCCGGTTGCCCGGTCGTTCGGGGATCAGCAGCGTGCGGTCGTCCAGGATGCGCACGAAGCCGGCCGGGTCGCCGCGGGGGCTGAGGTCGCAGCGGCCGGCGCGGTCGCTGGTCGCCAGGCAGACGAAGGGCGAGCGCTCGATGAAGAGCCGCGTGGCCGCGTTCAGCCGGTCCGTGATCTTGGCGCAGGTCAGGGCGGCCGGCTCGCCGATCAGTGCACGCAGCTGGGCCTCGGACTGGACGATGTCGGTGGTGAGGCGGTGTGACAGGTGGGAGGTCATGGCTCGTTCGGGCGTGTCGGGCAGGCGTCCATTGTGGTGGGCGCGCATCTCGCGCAGCGCCCTCGCTAGGATGGTCAGATCCCTGGTTCCTCATGCAATGCCATGTGCCGCAACATCCGCACTCTCTTCAACTTCGAGCCCCCGGCCACCGAGGTCGAGATCCGCGACGCGGCCCTGCAGTTCGTGCGCAAGTTGAGCGGCTTCAATGTGCCGTCCAAAGCCAACGAGGCGGCCTTCGACCAGGCCGTGGCGGCGATCACCGCCGAGGCGCGCACGCTGATCGCCGCGCTGGTGACGACGGCCGAGCCCAGGAATCGCGAGGTCGAGGCGGAGAAAGCGCGGGTTCGCTCGCAGGCGCGCTTCGGTCCCCCGGGCGGATGATGCGCGGCGCGTCGACCCGGCGCGTATTGCGGAGGAAACCTCATGCCCAAGCTGCTGTCCCTCGTCGTCTGCATGACCCTGCTGACCTGGCTGACCGTGCTCGCGGCCAGCCTGATCCGGGCCCGGGCCTGGACGCCCAAGGGCCTGATGCTGGCCTTCGGCAACCGCGACAACCTGCCCGAGGCGACGCCGCTGGCTGGCCGTGCCCAGCGCGCCGCGGCCAACAGCCTGGAGAACCTGCTGTTCTTCGCCGCTCTGGCCCTGGTGGCCCAAGTGGCGGGTGCCACCAATGAACGCGTGCTGCTCGGCGCCCAGATTTTCCTGTGGGCCCGCGTCGTCTATGTGCCGGTCTATGTGGTGGGCATTCCCTTCGTGCGCACCGGTGTCTGGACGGTCAGCATCGTCGGCCTGGCCATGATGGTCGTGGGCATGACCTGACGCACAATCGCCGCGCCCCCGGCTCCCTCACACCGCCATGCGCCTGAAGCTCGCCCTGTTCTTCGTCGCCCTGCTGCTGCTCGTCGCGGCCTGGTTCGCCTTCGCCTGGCACTGGAGCTATTCCTCGGGCGAACGCGCCGGCTGGGTGCAGAAGTTCTCGCGCAAGGGCTGGGTCTGCAAGACCTGGGAGGGCGAGCAGGCGCTCGTCTCCCTGCCCGGCTCGGCCACGGTCGAGAAGTTCCAGTTCACCGTGCACGACGAGGCCACGGCCGAGGCCATCAACAAGGTCATGGGCCGCCGCGTCAACCTGCACTACGAAGAGAAGGTCGGCCTGCCGACCTCCTGCTTCGGCGAGACGCGCTATTTCGTCACCGGCGTCACGCTGGTGGACGAGATCTCACTGTCGCCCGGCGTCACCGTGCCCGTGCCGATGCCGCCGGCCTCGGCCGCCAGCCAGTAGGCCCATGGCCATCGAACTCGAGCGCCCCGAGCGCGAGCAGGCCGTCGCCTCGCTGCAGCGCTACCTGGAGGCGGAATTCGAGGAGCGCGTCGGCAACGTCGCCGCCGGTGCGCTGCTCGGCTTCTTCCTCGAAGAGATCGCGCCCCTGGTCTACAACCAGGCGGTGGCCGAGGTGCAGCAGCGCCTGGGCCAGCGTGTCGCCGAGGTGGACGTCGAAGTGCACGAGGACGCTTTCCAGTACTGGAGCCGGCGTGCGGCCAGGCCGGCCGGACGGCGCTGACGTTCGGCACTGACAACGCTGCCAAGCGACACTAGCGGGATGGCTTCGCTGTTCCAACCGCTGGTCGCTCGCTTCGAGCGCCTCGTCGATCCTTACCCCGAGACTGCCGGCACCGCGCCCCCCACGCGCTTCTTCGCCTTCCTGTGGCGCTGCGCCGATGGCGTGCGCAAGCATCTCTTCGCCGTCACGCTGTTCACCGCCGGCATCGCGGCGGCCGAGGCCCTGCTGTTCAGCCTGATGGCCTCGCTGGTGGACTGGCTGTCCACCATCCAGCCGGCCGAGCTGTGGGCCAGGCCCCAGCCCGTCGTGTGGCTGCTGCTCGGCGTGCTGGCCGCCAGCATCGTGCTCGCCTCGGCCCAGGCGCTGCTGAAGTACCAGGGCGTGTTCGGCAATTTCCCGATGCGGCTGCGCTGGATCTTCCACCGCCGCATGCTGTCGCAGAGCCTGGCCTTCTTCGGCGACGAGTTCGCCGGCCGCATCGCCACCAAGGTCATGCAGACGGCCCTGGCCGTGCGCGACACCTGGCTCATCGTCGTCGACATCCTGGTCTACGTGGCCGTCTACTTCGGCACCCTGGTCGCCATCGTCGCCAGCTTCAATGCCTGGCTGATCGTCCCCTTCGCCGGCTGGCTGGCCCTGTATCTGCTGGCCCTGCGCTACTTCGTGCCGCGCCTGGGCAAGATCGCCCAGGCCCAGGCCGATGCACGCAGCCTGATGACGGGCCGCATCACCGACGCCTATACCAATATCGCCACCGTCAAGCTGTTCGCCCACGGCCGGCGCGAGGCCAGCTATGCCAAGTCGGCGATGCAGGACTTCATGCTGACGGCCTATGGCCAGATGCGCCTGGTCACCGGCTTCGAGGTCGTCAACACCCTGCTGTCGGCCCTGCTCGTCGGCAGCACCGCCCTGCTGTCGCTGTGGCTGTGGGGCGTGAGCGCCATCGGCGTCGGCGCCGTCGCCGCGGCCACCGCGATGGGCATGCGGCTGAACGGCATCTCGCACTGGGTCATGTGGGAAATGGCCTCCCTCTTCGAGCACATCGGCACCGTGCAGGACGGGTTGGCCACGCTGTCCAAGCCACAGACCATTGCCGACGCGAGCGGTGCGACGGAGCTGGTGGTGCAGAACGACGGAACTGGGGGCGAGGTGCGCTTCGAGCAGCTGCGCTTCGCCTACCCCAATGGCAAGGTCGTCGTCGACGGGCTGGACCTGGTCATCAAGCCCGGCGAGAAGATCGGCCTCGTCGGCCGCAGCGGCGCGGGCAAGAGCACGCTGGTCAACTTGCTGCTGCGCCTGTACGACCTGGCCCCCGAGGGCGGCCGCATCACCATCGACGGTCAGGACATCGCCGGCGTCACCCAGGACTCGCTGCGCCGCCATATCGGCATGGTCACCCAGGACACCTCGCTGCTGCATCGCTCGGTGGCCGACAACATCCTCTACGGCCGCCCCGACGCCAGCGTGGACGACATGCAGCGCGCCGCCGTGCGCGCCCATGCCGACGAGTTCATCGCGACGCTGTCCGACCCCAAGGGCCGCACCGGCTTCGAGGCCTTCGTCGGCGAGCGTGGCGTCAAGCTGTCGGGCGGCCAGCGCCAGCGCATCGCCATCGCCCGCGTGATGCTGAAGGACGCGCCCATCCTGTTGCTGGACGAGGCCACCAGCGCCCTGGACAGCGAGGTCGAGGCCGCCATCCAGCAGTCGCTCTACACGCTGATGGAAGGCAAGACCGTCGTCGCCATCGCCCACCGCCTGTCCACCATCGCGGCCCTGGACCGCCTCGTCGTGATGGACGCCGGCCGCATCGTCGAGCAGGGCTCGCATGCCGAGTTGCTGGCGCTGAACGGCATCTATGCGCGGCTCTGGGCGCACCAGAGCGGGGGCTTCCTGGGCTTGGAAGACTGAGCCAGGACCGAGGACAGGACCTGCGTCCTGTCCGACGCCTCGCGAAGCCCGGCCGGCCTGCAAGCCGGTTGGCATGACCTCATTCCAGGATGCGCCAGCTTCCCCCGCGTCGCAGCAGCAAGCCCTGGAACAGCGCGCCCTTGGCGTCTGGTCCGATGCGCCGGTTGACCTCGCGCAGGGCGGCGATGCCGTCGGCCGAGTTCGCGTCGCAGAAGGACAGCACGTCGCGCGACGGGATGGCGACGACGGCGCCGTTGGGCGTCTTGTCGGCGAAGAGGTGGTCCCACAGGCCGTCCAGCAGCACCAGGCAGGCCTCGTGGTCGCCGTCCAGCAGCAGGCCGAAATAGGGCGGGTGGTCGACCAGCCTCAGCCCCGGCTTGCCCTTCACCCGCATCATCAGGTTGGTCAGGGACTGGCGATGCAGGGCGTTCAGGTTCATGCCGGCCTGGCGCATCTCGTCGCGGTCCACCGAGGTCCAGTGGTCGCCGGCGTCGACGTGATAGCCCACCGCGAAGACGCCGGCCGCGGCGCGCGTGGGCGGCAGCAGGCCGGGGTCGTTGGTGATGCCGGGCGGCAGCTTGTCCGCGACGAATTGCAGCTTGACCTCCTCGCCCTCGGCCCAGCCGCCGTCGGCCACCGCGCGCAGCACGGGCAGGGCCTCGCTCGGCGGCGCCCGCGTGGGCTCGGCAGGGGCCGGTGCCGGCGGCGGCGAGGCCGGGGCCCGACGCTCGCGCAGCTGGGCTTGGCGGATCGCGACTTCCAGTTCGGCGCGCTGGCTGCGTGCGGCCGTCCACAGATAGACGGGCGCCACCAGGCTCAGGAAGGGCATGGCGCAGCTCAGGAAGAGCGGGTATTTGACGAGGGGGGCGGTGCGCAGCACCGGCGCCGCGCGGCTGATGATGTGGGTGCCGATGAACCAGGTGCCCAGCCAGCCGATGACGGCCAGCACGACGATGTGGCCGATAAAGCCGATCACGGCCGAGAGGGTCAGCCCGAGCAGCAGCAGGGCCCGGCTGCCCACGGTCTTGAGCAGCTCGTCATGCAGCAGAAGATCATCGAGATCGGCCGTCGTCGCGCCCATGCAGGTCCTCCCGTTTGCGGCGGGAGTGTAGGCAGTCCGCCGCCGGACTTCAGCGCGCCGTCAGCAGGGCGCTGGTCGGCATGGCCGCGCCGCGCAGGCGGGCGTCGAGAAAGGCCACGCTCAGGCGCATGGCCTCGTGCAGGTCGGCCTGGGCCGCCTCGGTGGCGCTGCCGCTGCGTGGGCCACGCGGCGTACCGCCCGCCGGGCCGTGGGGCATCTGCCCTCCCTGGCCGCCACCCCCCATGCCGCCGCGTTGCTGGCCCCCGCCGATGGCGCCTTCGCGCCCGCGGTGCTGGTCCTGGGCATGCCAGCCTTCGGGGGCCAGTGTGCCGGCCAGGGCCGCGTGCGAGGCGCCGGGCAGGTTGAGCAGCCAGGCTGCGCCGGGTTGCAGGGTCTCGAAGGCGCGGCGGCGCTCGGCCGGCCGGGTGACGAGGCCGAGGGCGTCGCCATCGCTGTCGCTGGTGATCAGCAGGGCCGCCGGCGTCGCGGCGGCGGCGTCCATGGGCGGCGGGCTGATGGCGATGACGGCGCGCGGCAGCCAGGCGCCGGCGTCCTGTCCCAGGTCCAGCGCCGTCTGCGCGCCGATCTCGTAGCCGGCGATGGCCGCGCGCTGCCAGTCCAGGTTCACGCCGGCCACCGGCTGGGCCTGCAGCGCGGCGAGCAGGCGTCGCAATGCGGCCAGGCGGTCGGCGCGCATCGCGTCGCCGTAGTGCAGCTGGCCCAGCTCGCGGAACTCGCCGCTGCGGGCCAGGCTGGAGCGCCAGGCCGCCGCGTCGTCTTCCAGCGGCTGCACGGCCAGCACGGCATAGCCGGCCTGGGCCCAGGTGGCGGCCCAGCGCTGGCCGGTCTCGGGGCCCTGGCCGATGCCGGGCAGGTAGAGGACGACGGGCAAAGGCCCCGCAGCGCCGGCGCTGCGCGTGACCACCACGCGGCGGCCCTGCAGCTCGAAGCCGGCCAGGGACAGGTTGAGCTCGCGCGTCGCCGTCTCGGCCCAGGGCTTGGGCGGCGGCGGGCCGCCGGCGCAACCGGCCAGGGCGAGGGTGGCGGTGGCGAACAGCAGCGAGCGGCGGTCGAGACGGGCGGGGCGCATGGCGCCACCATAGCCCGGCCGTGTTGCTGTTTCGTTCCGTGAAAACACGGCCGGTCCAGGCTCTAGACTCGCGTCCATGAGTGCAGAAACGATTGCCTTCATCGGCGGCGGCAACATGGCCAGCGCCATCATCGGTGGGCTGTTGCGCGCCGGCATGAAGCCTGGCCAGTTCATCATCGTCGAGCCCTATGCGCCGCAGCGCGAGAAGCTGGTCGGCGAATTCGGCATCGCGGCCGTGGCCGCGGGCGACGCCGGCCTGGCCGCCGCCGGCACCATCGTCTGGGCGGTCAAGCCCCAGCTCTTCGGCGCAGCCGCCGAGCCGATCAAGGCCTGGCTGGGCGGCTCCCTGCATCTGTCGGTGATGGCCGGCATCCGCTCCGAGTCCATCGTCGCCGCCACCGGCTGCGAGCGCGTCGTGCGCTCCATGCCCAACACGCCGGCCCTGATCGGCAAGGGCATCGCCGGCCTGTTCGCCCGCCCGGCGGTGTCGGGCCAGGAGCGCGCCACCGTCGAGCGCCTGCTGGCGCCCACGGGCCAGACGCTGTGGGTCGAGCGCGAGGACGACCTCGACGCCGTGACGGCCCTGTCGGGCTCGGGACCGGCCTATTTCTTCTTCTTCGTCGAGGCCATGATGGCCGCGGCCGTCGACATGGGCCTGAGCGCCGAGCAGGGCAAGCGCCTGGCCCTGGCCACCTGCGCCGGCGCGGCGGCTCTGGGCTTGCGCTCGGACGAGTCGCCGACGACGCTGCGCGAACGCGTGACGAGCAAGGGCGGCACGACCTACGCGGCGATCACGTCGATGCAGGCCGACGGCGTCGACGCGGCGATACAGCGCGCCGTCCTGGCTGCGCAGAAGCGGGCGACAGAACTGGGCAAAGAGTTCGGCTGACATGGAGCCCCCACGCGAACTTTGTTCGCTGCCCCCCGCGGGGGCGCGTCAGCGCCTTCGGGCGGCCGTGCGCCGCTGACATGGGCATCGCAACGCGAAACAGCCTGCGCGACTGGCTGCGGGCGCCGGGCTCATTGAGCCGCCGCCTGGCCCGCCTGGGTGAGCGCTTCGAGGTGCAGGTGCTGCGCCAGGGCGTGGCGCCGTTCCGGGCGCTGGAGCGCGCCGCCCTGGGCCTGCCGCCGCGCGGGCTGACGGTGGTGCGCGAGGTCATCCTGCGCGTCGACGGCGAGCCCCTGGTGTGGGCACGCTCAGCCGTGCACCAGCGCGCCACCACCGGCCCCTGGCGGGCGCTGAAGGGCCTGGGTGCCCGGCCGCTGGCCCATCTGCTCTACGACGACTACCGCATCCATCGCAGCGAGCTGCAGCCACGCCGCCTGTCCCGCCACGGCCACACGCGGCGGCACGCCATGCGGCAATGGGAGGCCGCCACCGGCAAGGCGCCCTCGCCGCAGATGCTGTGGTCGCGCAATTCGGTCTTCAGCCGCAGCGGCGCCCAGCTGCGGGTCATGGAGCTCTTCGATCCGGCCTTGGCCCGTCAGCGACCCGGGTGAACCCGTACGACCGGACGCTTAGCTGTCATTGAGCTGACGCCTTTTCGATGAAACTGTTTCCATGGCGTCATAAATTAGCACTGCGCCCATAAACCCCCATAAACTCAGTCCGTATCAGAGGGGCGTTAGTAGACCCGCCGCGCAAAGACGCAACAGGCGGGCTGGAACACTGGGGGCAGTGATGAACACACGTGATGTGGTGATCTTCAGCGGTGAGCGTTTTGTCGTGCCGCAATGCATTCAAAGAATCGACCATTTGTCGACCCATGGCTGGCAGCTGCGCTATGGCGGCACCAAGCTGTTTTCCGACCACAGCCAGGACGGCACCGGCGCCCGCCGCGCGCTGGCCATGGCCACCAAGGAGCTGCTCAAGCGCATTGCGACGCTGCCTGCGCCCTCGCGCCTGCGCCGCACGCCCAGCCGCAAGAAGCAGAGCGACCTGCCATCGGGCATCTCCGGCCCCATCGTGCGCCAGCGCGCCGGCAGCCGCGTCCGTGATTGCAGCTTCGCGGTGACCCTGCCGCGCTTCGGCGAGACGCCGCTGGCCCGCAGCGTCTACATCGGCACCGAGAACACCTACACCGTCGAGCGCTACCAGGAGGCGCTGCAGCGCGCCGTGGCCCTGCGCGAGAAGGCCGAGGCCGCCTACCAGCGCGCCGCGACCAAGGAGCGCCGCGCCCAGGCCCAGGTGCTCAAGGTGAAGATGAACGGCCTGCTCGCGAAAGCCTGACGCGGGTCATCTGAAACCGAGTTGAACCGGCGCAGGGGCCGGTGGCGGACACAATCGGCGGCCTTGGCTACTCAGCCCTGCTGCCGCCCATGTCCTCTGCCGCCTCCCTGCCCGATCGAGTTCTCGCCCTGCTGAGTGCGCTGCGACCCGCGCCGCAGGCCGTCAATGCGCGCGAGCGCCTGCGCGTCGTGGTCGGCGCTTGCCTGGGTCTGCTGCTGGCCGGCCTGTTGAGCCAGCTCACCATGGGGCCGGGCCTGCCCTGGCTGGTCGCGCCGCTGGGCGCCAGCGCGGTGCTGGTGTTCGGCGTGCCGGCCAGCCCGCTGGCCCAGCCCTGGGCGGCCGTGGGCGGCAACACGCTGTCGGCCCTGGTCGGCATCGCCTGCATGAAGTGGCTGCCCCTGCCGCCACTGGCCGTTGCGGCCATTGCGGTGGCGCTCGCCATCGGCGTCATGTTCAGCATGCGCTGCCTGCACCCGCCGGGCGGCGCGGCCAGCCTGCTGATGGTGCTGACGGCCACCCACGACTGGCATTTCGCCTTCGTGCCGGTGGCGCTGAACTCCCTGCTGCTGGTGCTCGCCGGCATGGCCTACAACACGCTGACCGGCCGCCGCTATCCGCACGCCCAGCATGTCACCGCACCGGCGGCGCCCGCCGCGGGTGCCACCGTCGCGCCGCCGCGCTTCGGCGATGCCGAGCTGGACGCCGTGCTGGCCCGCTACAACCAGGTGCTGGACGTGCCGCGCGACGATCTCGCCGACCTGCTGCACGAGGCCGAGATGCTGAGCTACCGCAACCGCCTCGGCGGCCTGCGCTGCGCCGACATCATGTCCACGCCCGTCATCACGGTGGAGTTCGGCACGCCGCTGGGCGAAGCCTGGGCGCTGCTGCAGCAGCACCGCATCAAGGCCCTGCCGGTGGTGGACCGCGTGCAGCGCATCGTCGGCATCGTCACGCGCGCCGACTTCATGCGCGCCGCCGAAGGCCAGCAGCGCGAGGGTCTGGCAAGCCGCCTGCAGACGCTGTTGCGTCCCTCGCCGGCCACGCATTCGACCAAGCCCGAGGTCGTCGGCCAGATCATGAGCCGCCAGGTGCGCGTGGCCAGTGCCGAGCGCGCCATCGCCGAGCTGGTTCCGCTGTTCTCTGACACCGGACACCACCACATTCCCATCATCGGCGAGCAGGCCCGGCTCGTCGGCATCCTCACCCAATCCGACCTCGTGAAAGCCCTCAGCCATGGCCCATGACAACGACATCTTCCGCTGGGGCGTCATCGGCCCTGGCGGCATCGCCAACCGCTTTGCCGGCGCCCTCGCGGCCGTGCCGGGCGCCCAGCTCGCGGCCGTGTTCGCGCGCGACGCGGCCAAGGGCCAGGCCTATGCCCAGCAGTGGCGGGGCGAGGGCCGCCCGGCGCGCGTGACGACAGCGCTGACGGAGCTGCTGTCCGACCCCACCATCGCCGCCGTCTACATCGCCACGCCCCACTCCAACCACGGCGAATACATCCGCGCCGCGCTGGAGGCGGGCAAGCCGGTGCTGTGCGAGAAGCCGCTGGTGACGACGCGCGCCGAGGGCCAGGCCCTGATCGAGCTGGCGCGCAGCCGGGGCGTCTTCCTGATGGAGGCCTTGTGGACGCGCTTCCTGCCGGCCTATGAGCTCGCCGGCCGCATGCTGCGCGAGGGTGCCATCGGCGAACTGCGCGCCATGCAGTCGAGCTTCTGCTTCGCCGCCAGCTACGACCCGCAGCACCGCCAGTGGAATCCAGCGCTGGCCGGCGGTTCGCTGTGGGACATCGGCATCTACAACCTGGCCGTGACGCGCTGGGTGTTGCAGCAGATGAACGACGGCGCCTGCCCCGAGCCCGAATCCATCGACGTGCAGGCCAAGCTCGCGCCGACCGGTGTCGACGCCGCCGTCAACGTGACCCTGCATTTCCCCGGCGGCGTGACGTCGCAGTTCCGCTGCGGCTTCGACGCGGCCTCGGTCAACGCCTTCGAGGCCCTGGGCTCCAAGGCCGGCCTGCGCTTCCCGCTGGACTTCTGGCAGGCCGAGGCGGTGGAGCTGGTGACGCGCAAGGAGCCGGCCGAGCGCATCGAGGCGCCTTTCGTCATCAACGGCTTCGAGGGCGAGATCGCCGAGGCCCAGGCTTGCATCCGCGCCGGCCTGCTGGAGAGCCCGCGCATGCCGCATTCGGAGACCCTGGGCCTGCTGGGCTGGATGGATGCCATCCGCGCCCGTTTCCCGGGCGGCGTCAACAAGGCTTGACGCCTTCAGCGATGGCCGCTGACGCCGACCTGTTCCGCTGGGCCGTGATCGGCCCCGGTGGCATCGCCCACCAGTTCGCCTCCGCCTTGGCCGCGGTACCGGGCGCCCGCCTCGCCGCGGTGTTGGCGCGCGACGCGGTCAAGGGCCAGGCCTTTGCCGCGCAATGGCAGCGTGAAGGCGAGGCGCCGGCGCGCGTGACCACCGCACTGCCCGAGCTGCTGGTCGACGCGTCCGTCGACGCCGTCTACATCGCCACGCCGCATTCCCACCATGGCGAATACATCCGCGCTGCGTTGGAAGCGGGCAAGGCCGTGCTGTGCGAGAAGCCGCTGGTGACGACGCGCACCGAGGGCCAGGCCCTGATCGAGCTGGCGCGCAGCCGGGGCGTCTTCCTGATGGAGGCGTTGTGGACGCGCTTCCTGCCCGCCTACGACATCGCCGGCCGCTGGCTGCGCGAGGGCGCCATCGGCGAGCTGAGGGCCATGCAGTCGAGCTTCTGCTTCCCCGCCGCCTACGACCCGCAGCACCGGCTCTGGAACCCGGCGCTGGCCGGCGGCGCGCTGTGGGACATCGGCATCTACAACCTCGCCGTGACGCGCTGGGTGCTGCAGCAGATGAATGACGGCGCCTGCCCGGAGCCGGTCGCCATGGACGTGCAGGCCAGGCTGGCGCCCAGCGGGGTGGATGCCGCCGTCAACGTGAGCCTGCACTTCCCGGGCGGCGTCACGTCGCAGTTCCGTTGCGGCTTCGACGCCGTCTCGGCGAATGCCTTCGAGGTGCTGGGCAGCCAGGGCGCCCTGCGCTTTCCTCAGGGCTTCTCGTATGCCCAGGTCGTCGAGCTCGACGCGCATCGCTCACCGGCCCGGCGTGTCGAAGCGCCCTTCGTCCTCAACGGTTTCGAGGGCGAGATTGCCGAGGTCCAGGCCTGCGTCCGCGCCGGTCTGGTGGAGAGCCCGCGCATGCCGCACGCTGAAACGCTGGCCTTGCTGGCTTGGATGGACGCGATCCGCGCCCGTTTCCCGCAGGCCTAACGTCCCGCCAGCACGCGGTTGCTGCGCGCCGGATGGCGCTTCAGCGTCATCGCCACACCGTCACCGCGCGCCGTGCCTTGGGCCTTGGCGGTGGCCGCCGGGCAGCTGCCGGTGTCGATATGGCGCAGCGCGGCGGACAGCATGCCTTCCGAGGCGTCGCCCAGCGCGTGGCCGGTGTCGTCGGCCACCGTGCAGCCCTTGACGAAGCGCGAGCTGCTGCCCGTGGCGTCGGCCTTGGGTTCCAGGCCGTCGGCATAGTCGCCGAAGCCCTGGGCGTTGACGCCGACGAACTCGATGGGGAAGTAGCTGACGCCGCAGTTGTCCTTGGCCGTGAAGCCATAGGGCTTGCCGCAGGTCTTGCCGCCGATCAGCACGACATCCACGCCGATGCCGCGCAGGCCGTTGATGACGGACTCGCTGGCCGAGCAGGTGCCCGACTGCGCCAGCACATAGACGCGGGTCAGGTTCAGCGCCGGCAGCGGCTGCTCCTGGGTGCAGTGGTTGCCCACCAGGATGCAGGAGGTGTTGAAGAAGGGCGTCGCCTCGTTCTCGCTGCTGCGCCTGGCGTTGAACTTCAGCGTCTCGAAGGTCTGGCCCGAAGTGCGTGTCGCGCCGGCGATCATGGTCGCCAGTTCGCTGGCGATGTAGAGATAGCCGCCGCCGTTGTAGCGCAGGTCCAGCACCAGTTCACGCAGGCCCTGGGCCTGGAAGCCCTGCATGGCCGTGATCAGCTGGCCTTCCGCCGGCGCGATGTGGTCGTTGAACAGCAGATAGCCGGCACGCTGGCCGGACGGCGTCGTCACGACGCGGGTGATGGGCACCGGCGTCTTGGTGATGGTCGCGCTGGTGAGGCGGGGGCGCAGCGTCGTTCCGTCGCCGCGCGTGAAGACAAAGTCGTGCCGGGCGTTGGGCAGGTCGGGGAAGAGGGCAGAGTTCAGCGCATCGACACCGGAGGCGTCGCCCACGTCGGCGCTGACGCTGTCCACGCCGACGAGCTGGTCACCGCGCTTCAGGCCGGCGACATCGGCGGGGCTGCCGGGCTCGACATAGGCGATCTGGATCTGCCGCGGCGGCAGCGGGCTGGTCAGCTTCCACTCGATGCCATAGCCGGCCTCGACGGCGTTGTCGATCAAGGCCGTCCACTGGGCGGTGGGATAGGTGAAGCTGAAGCGGTCGCGGCGCTGCCCGGTGTCGGTGTTCCGTGGCGTCTTCAACGCCTCGAAATAGGCGTCCATGGCGGCGTAGCTGTCGCTGCCGCTGTAGGCCGGCTGCGAGGGGTCCACGGCCGGCACCTCGTCGCGCCACAGATAGGCCTCGTCGAAATAGGCGCGCAGCCACTTTTTCTCAGTGTCCAGCGTGGAGGTGCGCAGGCTGCCCGCGGCCAGCGTGTTGCCGGCGGCGCATTGCTGGGCGAAGCTCGCCGAGGGACCGGCGGGGTCGGGCGAGGTGTTGCCGCCGCTGCTGCTGCCGCCGTTGCTGGACGGGCCACCCGTCGAGCTCGGGGAGGACGGGCTGTCGCCGGCACGGAAGATGGGCGTGCCTGCGGGGCCGCCACCGCCGCCGCAGCCGGCAACAAGCAAGGCCAGGACGACGGCCGGCACCGCCGTGCGGCGGAACGGATAGGACATGAACGAACTCCCTGATTGAGCGCAAGCGGTCTGGGCCGCGTGGGCGCGCAGTCTAGGGCTTAGGCTGCTCAGCGCACGTAGCGCTTTTCGATGCGGGTGATGCTTCCGTCACGCTGCATGCTGGCCAGGCCCGCGTCCATGGCGGCCAGCGCGGCCATGCTGCGCGGGCTGTTCTTGGAAAAGGCCATGAAGGTGGGCTCGGGATTGAAGTGCTGCAGCGGCTGCCGCTCCAGCCGGCTGACGAGGCCGAGATGGCTCACCTCCCACAGCCCCACCAGCGCCGTCACGACGACGACGTCGGCGCGCTCGCGCTCCACCAGCTGTACCGCGGTGCCCACGTCGCGCGCGTATTCCACGCGGCCGTCC
Organism: Roseateles sp. FW305-36; assembly: GCF_058787015.1. Taxonomy (NCBI): domain Bacteria; kingdom Pseudomonadati; phylum Pseudomonadota; class Betaproteobacteria; order Burkholderiales; family Sphaerotilaceae; genus Roseateles; species Roseateles sp. FW305-36. The sequence goes on from NZ_JBYSZK010000002.1 coordinate 339,007, forward strand.
GCCTGCTCGAGCACGGCCTTGGGGTAGATGTAGCCGGCGCCGACGGCCAGCCGCAGCCCGCGCAGGTCCTGCAGCTTCTCCAGCTTCAGGCCCGAGCCGACGCGCGTGTAGAAGTGGTAGTTCTTGCCGGCGCGGTAGCTGAGGCTCCAGCGCAGGAAGCGGTCGCGCTCGGGGCTGTAGTTCACCGTCGTCGTGAAGTCCGCCGTGCCGCGTTCCAGCATGAAGAGGGCGCGCTTCCAGGGCACCCACTCGATCTCGATGGTGCCGGCATAGCCGCCGCGCCGCAGTGCCTCGCGGGCGATCTCGATGTCGACGCCTTCGCCGCTGGCATGGCCCTGAGGGTTCACCAGCGGCGGGTAGACGGTGTTCACCAGCAGCAGCGATCCGGCCGCTGGCTCCGCATCGGCCCACGCCGCCGCCAGCGACGCTGCGCTGGCGGCGAGAACGTGGCGCCGCGTGGTCATCGGCGCAGGGCCAGGTCCACCACGGTCCCGGCGAAGACCACGAACCCCAGCCAGTGGTTGGAACGGAAGGCGGTGAAGCAGCCCGCGCGGTGGCGCCGGCGGATCAGCTTGTAGTGCCAGGCGGCCTGCACCGCCGCCGCCGCGATGCCGAGCAGGAACCAGCGCCCCAGGCCCAGGCGCAGGCCCAGGCCGGCCCACATCGCGAGGTAGGTGGCGTAGAAGATCATGATGCCGGGCACGTCCCAGCGGCCCAGCGCGATGGCCGAGGAGCGCACGCCGATCTTCAGGTCGTCGTCGCGGTCCACCATGGCGTATTCGGTGTCGTAGGCCAGCACCCAGAAGAGGTTGGCCACCAGCAGGGCCCAGGCCGACAGCGGCACGGCGCGCAGATTCCATTCCATGCCGCCCAGCGCGGCGGCGAAGGCCATCGGGATGCCGAAGGAGAAGGCCACGCCCAGCACGGCCTGGGGCATGGCCAGCACGCGCTTGGCGAAGGGGTAGGCGATGGCCACGGCCAGGGCCGCGAAGCTCAGCAGGATGGCCGGCGGGTTGGTCGTCAGCACCAGGCCGAAGGCGACCAGGGACAGGGCTGCGCCCAGCACCAGCGCTTCCTTGACCGATACGGCGCCTGTCGTCACCGGGCGCCCGGCCGTGCGCTGCACATGGCGGTCGAAGTCGCGGTCGGCCACGTCGTTGACGCAGCAACCGGCCGAGCGCATCAGCACCGTGCCCGCCGTGAACACGGCCAGCAGATGCCAGCCCGGCCAGCCGTCCGCGGCTATCCACAGTGCCGACAGCGTCGGCCACAGCAGCAGCAGCCAGCCGGCGGGGCGATCCCAGCGGATCAGCTGCAGATACAGGGACAGCCGCGACGGGGGCGTGGTGGCGTGGGCAGTGGTGGACATGGGGGCATTTTCACGCCGCGCGGCGCTGCCGGTTTGCTGCATAGTCGTTGGATTGCATTGCGAAGGCCTGCGCCATGGGCTTGACGACCCGCGATCTCGTGCTGCTGCACTGGCAACTGGCCAATGCCCAGGACTGGGAGGCCTTCGGCCGCCTGCTGCAGCCCGACATGGTCTATGAAGCGCCGCAGAGCCGCGAACGCATCTGCAGCGCCGCGGGCTATGTCGACTTCTTTGCCACCTGGCCGCAGCCCTGGCGCGTCGAGGTGCGCCGATGCATTGCCGATGCGGGCAGCGCGATGACGCAGATCGACTTCATCAGCAGCGCGCCACCGATGATGGGTCTGACAATCTTCGATGTGAAAGATGGACTCATCCTGCGTGTGACCGACTACTGGCCCGACCCGTATGAGCCGGGGCCGCGGGCGTCGGCGTACGTCGAGAGGTACTGATGGGCATGAGCCGGTCGGCCGCAGCAGCGCTTCTCTGCGCCTCGCTGGCGGCGTGGGCGGCACCGACGCCTTTGCCCAAGGAGGTCCAGACCCTGGTCGAGTTGCGCGAGGCCTGCGACCACTACCGCGGCCAGCACGGCTTTGACGCCGAGCGCCAGAAGGACATTGACTGGTTGGTCTGCCAGAGCTGCCCCGGCACCGATGCCGAGCTGGCCCGGCTCAAGCAGAAATACAAGGGCAACGCCCATGTGACGCAAGCCCTGGCGGGCCTGGAGCCGCGCGTCGAGCCCGAGGACAAGGCTGCGCAGGCCAAGTTCTGCCAGGCCACGCGCAAGCCGGCCGGGGTGCGCTGAGCGCCCCCTTCCCCACGCCTTCCCCTACGCCAGCGCTGAAAGCCTCGTCCGGCCCGGGTCTTGGCCGTCGCCCCTAAAGTGGCCCGACTCCTTCGCTCCCGCCCACGACATGACCGACCTGAGCGCCTTCCCCATCACCAAGAAATGGCCCGCCGCCCACCCGGATCGCCTGCAGCTCTATTCCCTGCCCACGCCCAACGGCGTCAAGGTGGCCATCGCGCTGGAGGAGATCGGCCTGGCCTATGAGCCGCATCTGGTCAGCTTCACCACTGACGACCAGCTCAGCCCCGAGTTCCTGTCGCTGAACCCGAACAACAAGATCCCGGCCATCATCGACCCCGACGGTCCTGGCGGCCAGCCGCTGCCGCTGTTCGAGAGCGGCGCCATCCTCATCTACCTGGCCGACAAGACCGGCCAGCTGCTGCCCCGGGACCCGGCGCGTCGTTACGAAGCCATCCAGTGGCTGATGTTCCAGATGGGCGGCATCGGGCCGATGTTTGGCCAGGTCGGCTTCTTCCACAAGTTCGCCGGCAAGGACTATGAGGACAAGCGTCCGCGCGACCGCTATGCCGCCGAGGCCAGGCGCCTGCTCAAGGTGCTGGAGGTCCACCTCCAGGGCAAGGCCTGGATCATGGGCGACGACTACGGCATCGCCGACATCGCGACCTTCCCCTGGGTCAACAACCTGATCGGCTTCTACGGCGCACGCGACCTCGTCGGCTATGACGACTTCCCCGAGGTCGAGCGGGTGCTGCAGGCCTTCCTGGCCAGGCCGGCGGTGCAGCGCGGGCTCAAAATCCCCGCACGGGACTGATCCGCTGCATTTGCATTCGGGCCGAGCGCTGGGCGAGGGGCTTCAGTGCACGTGACCCGTGATGTCACGTGCACGCTGCAGCGAGTCCGCCACGATGCGCGCCGCCGTCTGCGCCAGGGCCGGCGTGTGGTCGGCCATGACCTGCATGCGCAGCCGGGCGCTGTTCAGCGACACCGCCGGGTACTCGACGAGGTTGGCCAGCAGGCCGGCCTGGGCCATCTCGCGGCTGGCCACGCGGGCCAGGGCGTCGTGGCCCAGCATGACGGGCACGATGGGCGAAGGGTGGCCCAGCACGGTGATGCCGTGCTCGGTCAGCGCGTTGCGCAGGCCCAGGATGCCCTGCATCAGCCGGTCACGGCGCTGCTGCCCCTCGGCGGAGCGCACGATGGCCACGCAGGCGCGGATGATGGCCACCTGCACCGGTGACAGCGCGTTGGAGAAGGTGTTGGGCGCGGCGTAGAAGCGCAGGTATTCCTTGATCGCGCGGTGGTGGCTGGCGACGAAGCCGCCGTTGGACGCGAAGGTCTTGGAGAAGGAGCCCATCACCAGGTCGACCTTGCCGAGCATGCCCTGCATCTCGAGCTGGCCGCCGCCGCCCGGGCCCATGCAGCCGAGGTCATGGGCGATGTCCACCATCAGCAGGGCGCCGTACTGGTGGGCCAGCGCCTGCAGGCGGGCGATGTCCGGCGAGTCGGCATCCATCGAGAAGCAGCCCTCGGTGACGACGAGGATGCCGTTGTGCGGGTCGCGCTGGCGCACCCGCTTGAGCAGGCGCTCGACATGGTCGGCGTCCAGGTGGCGGTGCAGATGGATATTGGGCGTCGCCGCGCGCGCGCCCTCGTGCAGGCAGTTGTGGGCGAGCTGGTCGATGACGATGTGGTCGGCCTCGCGCACCAGGCCCTTGATGGCGCCGAAGCCCGCGGCCCAGCCGGTCGGGAACAGCAGCACCTCAGGCGTGCGCAGCAGTTCGCCCAGCTCGGCTTCCAGCGCCGCCGCCTCCTCGACATTGCCGGCCAGGGCGGTGGAACCGGCGCTGTGAACGCCGTAGCGCTCCATCGCTGCCTGCGCCGCCGCGCACACCTTGGGATGGCGGGCCAGCGACAGGTATTCCTGCGACGAGAAGTTCAGCCCGGCATGGCGCTGGCCGTCCAGCAGTGTCAGCTCGGCCGTGGCGCCAGGCCGGCCGCCCAGGCGCTTGGCATAGGGAAAGACGCCATGCGCCACGCGGTTCTGCGCCCAGGCATGGAAGGCCTGGGCCTTGGCGACCAGGTCGGTGCCCGGTTGCGTCAGGTAGTCGAAGGACGAGCCTCGCAGCTCGGCCCCTTCGTTGGAGTTCTCCCCCGCCGTGGTGTCCACGGCCCGATCCATCAATTCGTCCATTTCGGCCCCCGAGAAAAGCTCGTTGTTGTGGGGTCGGACTGTGCGCAGCGCGGGCGCGCCGCACATCCTCATTTTTGGTGGCTCAGGCCGGAGGCCTCTTCACGGCGGGCGCCGGTCCCTCTGCTTCGCGGCGACGGACTTGACGACGGTCTTCAAGGGCGGCGCCGCTGCGAAGTCGCCCGCGTGCGGCGCCAGGGCGAGGTCCAGCAGGCGGCGCACCGCGGGGCGGTCGAGGTCGTCGGGCGACTTCAGGCGGATGCTGCGCACCCGCACTCCCTCGCCTTCGAGCAGGCCTTCGGGGTCGGGCAGGTCACGGCCGTAGAGGAAGAACAGCGTCACCCAGCGCGGATAGCCGGCAATGGACACCAGGCTGGCCGAGGCCTTGTCGGCCCAGGCATAGCCGATGGCCAGCGCGTTGTAGTTGTCGTAGACGAGTTCGTAGCCGTGGGTGACGCGCGCCTGCAGCTTGCTTCGGCAGGCCGAGATGGCTGCGGCCATCTCGGGGGTGTAGCGGGCGATGAAGTCGGCGACCTGGGCGGCGGTGGGATCCTTCATCGCGGCGCCTTCAGTTCCATGCGATGACGCGGTCGCCCGCTTGCGGCACGCAGCCCGCTGCCAGCGGCGCGCCGCCTTCGCGCTGCACGACACCCTGCGGCCCATGGCAGAACTCGACGCGTCGTGCGGTCGGCCAGCGCCGCTGCGCAAAGGCCTGCAGGCTGTCCGGCAGGCTGGTCTGCACGGCGCCGGCGCGCAGCTGTTCGCGCGGCTGGTCGTCGAAGTGCAGCCAGGGCATGGCGTGGCCGGCCAGCAGCAGCCAGCCGGGCGCCTGCACGGGCACGGGCGCATAGCCCTCGCGCTGCAGCCAGGCTTGAGCCTCCTCGCGGGTGCGCGGGCCGGCGCTGGCGGCGGCGAGCAGTTCGGCCACCCACTGGTTGCAGTTCTGGTAGCGGGTGCTGAAGGGATAGGCGTTGGCGCTGTAGCGCGCGTTCAGCAGCCCCAGCGCCATCGGCTTGTCCAGCGTCGCGGCTGCCAGCGGCGCGGCGGCCTCGGGCGGCAGCAGCAGCACGCTGACATAGCCGATGTCGACGTCGTCGCTGCCCGAGACGAAGCCGGCCAGGCCCTGGTCGAAGAGGCGGGGCGCTCCCTCGGCGCAGGCGTAGTAGAGCTGGCGCACGGCCCAAGGCGTGTCCAGCCCTGAAGCCAGCGCGATGGCGGCGTGGGAGTAGCGCAGGCCGAAGCGCGACAGGTCGGTGCCCGAACGCGCGATCAAGGCGGCCGGGGTGCCGGACTCGGCCAGCAACTGGCGGATGACGGCCGTGAAGCGCAGCAGCCGGTCCTGCTGGGCGGCCGTGACTTCGCGGTTGGGGTCGCAGCCGCGGGGCAGCACGCCGGCCTGCGCCGTGGCTGCCGTCAGCAGCAGGGCGGCTGTGACGGCTGCCCGGATCAAGGCTTGACGACGCGTGCCGCCAGCTCGCGGTGCCAGTTGTCCTCCAGCACGAGGAAGAAGGCCTGGCCGTTGTCCGCATGGGCGAAGGCGACGCCATAGGGCTGGGGCGTGGCCTGCACCTCATCGCCGACGTTGACGGCCCGGGCCGCCAGCGCCTGCTGGGGCAGGGTCAGCTCGACGGGCGCGGCGCCCTCGCGCTCCAGCTTCAGGCGCAGCTTGCCGGCGCTGTCGGCCTGGGCCACTTCGGTGACGCGATAGCGGCCTTCGGCGCGGCGCTCGCCACCGGCGCTGCTGTTGGACGAACCCTTGAAGGAATCCGACACGCTGCCCGAGGCGGACGAACCGGCGTCGGCGGCCGAGGAGGCCGTGGTGGACGACGCTTGAGCGGCGGCAGCGGCCAGGGCCAGGACGGCAAGGAGGGCGAAGCGCATCGTGGACTCGCGGTGTGATGAGGATGGGCAACGATAGCGCGGATGTGTCAGCGCTTTGTTACCGCGAGCCTGTCTCCAGCGTGTCGAGGATGGGGCAGTCGGGCCGCTCGTCGCCGTGGCAGCTGTGCACCAGCTGCTGCAGCGTCGACTTGATGGCCTGCAGCTCGGCGAGCTTGGCTTCCACTTCGGCCAGATGCTCCAGCGCCAGCGCGCGCACCTGGCGGCTGGGGCGGTCGCGGTCCTGCCAGAGGCCGAGCAGGGCGCGGATCTGCGCCAGCGAGAAGCCCAGGTCGCGCGAGTGGCGGATGAAGCGCAGCAGGTGGATCTCGCGCTCGCCGTAGACGCGGTAGTCGGCCTCGCTGCGCGCCGGCGGCGGCACCAGGCCTATGCCTTCGTAGTGCCGGATCATCTTGGTCGATACGCCGCTGGCGCGGGCCGCTTCGCCGATGTTCATCGCGCTTGTCCCGTGGCCGTGCCGCGCCAGCGCTTCAGCGTCAGTGCATTGGTGACGACGCTGACGCTGCTGAAGGCCATGGCCGCGCCGGCGATGACGGGATTGAGCAGGCCGAGTGCAGCGAGCGGGATGCCGACGACGTTGTAGGCAAAAGCCCAGAACAGGCCCTGGCGGATCTTGGCGTAGGTGCGGTGCGAGATGTCGAGGGCATCGACGACCAGCCGCGGGTCGCCGCGCATCAGCGTGACGCCGGCGGCCTCGGTCGCCACATCGGCGCCGCCGGCCATCGCGAAGCCCACCGACGCGGCGGCCAGGGCCGGCCCGTCATTCAGCCCATCACCGACGAAGGCCACGACGGCGCCGCTCTCGCGCAGGGCCTGCACGGTGGCGGCCTTGTCGCCCGGCAGCACCTCGGCGTGGACCTCGCCGATGCCGAGCTGGCGCGCGACGCCGGCCGCGGCGCCGCGGCTGTCGCCGGTCAGCATGACGGTGCGGATGCCGCGCGCCTGCAATTGCGCGACGGCCGCGGCGGCGCTGTCCTTGATGCGGTCGCCGAAGGCCAGCAGGCCGAGCAGGCGGTCACCTTCGATCAGCCAGGAGACGGTGTGGCCCTCGGCCTCGAGCTTCAGGGCCTCGGCCGCCAGCGCTGCGCCGGCCACGCCCAGCTCCTGCGCGAGGCGTGCGCTGCCGAGGGCGAGGCGGCGCCCCTGCACGACGCCTTCGACACCGCGACCCGGCAGCGCACGGGCCTGCTCGACGGGCAGGGCGGCCAGGTCCTTGGCCTCGGCCAGCACGGCAAGGGCCAGCGGATGGCTGCTGCTGCGTTGCAGGGCAGCGGCCCGTTGCAGCATTTCATCGCGGCTCACGCCTGCGGCCGGCAGGACCTGGGTCAGTGTCGGCTGGCCCACGGTCAGCGTGCCGGTCTTGTCGAAGGCGACGACAGTCACGGCGTGGGCGAGTTCCAGCGCCTCGGCGTCCTTGATGAGGATGCCCTGGCGGGCGGCGACGCCGGTGCCGGCCATCAGCGTCGTCGGCGTGGCCAGGCCCAGGGCACAGGGGCAGGCGATGACGAGGACGGCAACGGCGTTGACCAGGGCCTGTTCGGCGTCGCCGGCGTGGAACCACCAGCCGATAAAGGTGAGTGCCGCCAGCACGAGCACGATGGGCACGAAGACGGCGCTGACGCGGTCGACGATGCGCTGGATGGGGGCCTTGGCGGCCTGGGCCGACTCGACCATGCGGATGATGCGGGCCAGGGCCGTTTCGGCGCCGATGGCCGTGGTGCGCACCGTCAGCGCGCCCTCGGCGTTGATGGCGCCACCGGTCACGCGCTGGCCTTCGGACTTGGCCACCGGCAGGCTCTCGCCGGTGATCAGCGACTCGTCGACATGGCTGCGGCCGCCGACGATCTCGCCGTCGACGGCGATGCGGTCGCCGGGCCGCACGGCGACCAGGTCGCCCACGCGGACTTCGGCCACCGGCACTTCCACTTCGATGTCACCGCGCAGCACCCGCGCCGTGGCCGGGCGCAACGCATTCAGTGCGCGGATGGCATCCGTCGTCTGGCGCTTGGCGCGCTGCTCGAGGAATTTGCCGAGCAGCACCAGGGTGATGACGGCGGCCGAGGCCTCGAAGTAGAGGTGGGTGTGGCCGGGGTGGCGCAGCAGCAGATAGACCGACAGCCCATAGGCCGCCGAGGTGCCCAGGGCCACCAGCAGGTCCATATTGCCGCTGCCGGCACGCAGCGCACCCCAGCCGGCGCGGTAGAAGCGCGCACCGAGGATGAACTGCACCGGCGTGGCCAGCAGCAGCTGCTGCCAGCCCGGCAGCATGACGCCGGCCAGCATGGGCAACATCAGCGGCAGGCTGAGCGCTCCACCCGCGGCCACCGGCCACCAGGCGGGCAGGCCGCCGCTGGGCTCGGGTGCCGGCGGGGCGGCACGCTCGACCGCGATGGCCGGGTAGCCGGCCTTGCCCAGGGCTGCCGTCAGCGCCGCGACCGGCACATTGGGCAGGGCCTGGATGCTGGCCTTCTCGGTGGCGAGGTTGACGCTGGCCTGCTGCACGCCGGGGACGGCCTGCAGGGCCTTCTCGACGCGGCGCACGCAGGAGGCGCAGCTCATGCCGCTGACTTGCAGCGTCACGTCGTTGAGGGCGGAGGTGGGGGAGGTCATGGCGGGCACTTCGGTGAGGACTTGGAGTCATCCTCAGCCTTCCCATCGTGGGAAGGTCAACAGTGTCCGTCGAATGCTCCCCGCCCGGGCCGGGGCGGGGCTTGCCAGGCTCTTTACCAGGCCATCTCGCCCTTGTTGACCTTGGCGCCGATGTCCAGGGCGATGCCGAGGCCAGCCTGCGGGTAGGCCTGCTGCATCGTCGCGATCAGCGCGGCGGCGTTGGCGGCCTTGGGCAGCTCGGCCTCGAAGCGCTGCAGATAGGCCTGGGTGTAGCGGATGGCGCTGTCGTCCAGGGCCGTGCCGGCGGCCATGTGGCCGGGCACGACGACGGCCGGCTTCAGCGCCAGCATCTCGTCCAGCTGGGTCGCCCATGCCGCACGCTCGGCGGGCTTTTGCGTGTCGGCCGTCCACACATGCAGGCCGCCGAAGACGGCGATGTTGCCGACGATGGCGCGGCTGGACGGGATCCACAGCCAAGGGCGATGGGCCAGCGTGCCGGTGGTGCCGCGCAATTCGATGGTCTCGCCGTCGACGGTCAGCGTCGTGCCGGTCATGGCCTCGGGCAGCACGGGCTGGCGCGGTGCATTCGTGCCCATCTTGGGACCCCAGAACGAGACCTTGCCGGCCAGCTTGGCCTGGATCTTGTCGCGCACGGCCGGCGTGGTCAGCACCTGGGCCTGCGGGAACAGGCTCTTCAGCACCTCGGCGCCGAAGTAGTAGTCGGGGTCGGCCTGGCTGATGAAGATGGCCTTCAGCGCCTTGCCGCTGTCCAGCACGTTGGCGGCCACGCGCAGCGCGTCGGCGCGGGTGAAGCCGCTGTCGATGACGATGGCCTCGGTCTTGCCGCTGACGACGATGGCGTTGACGTGGAAGCTGTTGGCATCGGCGTTGTAGACCTTGAGGGTCAGGGGTGTGGCGGGGGCCTGGGCCAGGGCGGCGCCGGTGGCGACGGCGGTCAGCGTGGGCAGCAGCAGGCGGGCGAAGCGGCGGGGGTGGAAGAAGGACATGGTGAGCGTTCCGGTGAAGGGTTTGTGGGACCGGATTCACTGTATTTACGTTGGTTCAGTCGATAAAGTTCGCTTCAATCGAATATTTGTTGCGCCAATCGACAGAATCGGCCGTTGATGGACCGTCTCACCGCCACCCGCGTCTTCGTCACCGTCGTCGAGCAGGGCAGCCTGACCCAGGCGGCCGAGCGCCTGGACATGTCCACCGCCATGGTCAGCCGCTATCTGGCGGCCATGGAGGCCTGGCTGGGGGCACGCCTGCTGCACCGCACGACGCGGCGCCTGAGCCTGACCGAGGCGGGGCAGTCGGCCCTGGCCTCCTGCCGCCAGCTGCTGGACCTGAGCGAAGACGTCGCCCACCAGGCCGGTGTCGCCCGCCGTGAGCCCGCCGGACGGCTGCGCATCACCTGCTCGCCGTCGTTCGCCGATGCCCAGCTCACGCCGGCCCTGGTTGACTTCCAGCGCGCCCACCCCCAAGTCGGCTTCACGCTGATGGTGGCCGATCGCAGCGTGGATCTCGCCGCCGAAGGCATAGACCTGGCCGTGCGCATCACCAACACGCTGGAGCCCACGCTGATCACGCGGCCGCTGGGCGTCTGCCGCTCGGTGCTGTGTGCTTCGCCCGGCTACCTCGCCGAGCGCGGCCGGCCCGAGACGCTGGAGGACCTGCAGGCCCATCGCTGCATGGCCCATGCCTTCGTCAGCGCGGCGCAGTACCGCTTCCGGCATGCCGGCCAGGCCATCGAGCGGCCGATTGCCGACGTCCTGTCCACCAACGACGCCGCCGTGCTGCGCCGCGCCGTGCTGGCCGGCGGTGGCATTGCCATCCTGCCGACCTATTTCGTCGCCGAGGACCTGCGCGAAGGCCGCCTCGTCGGCCTGCTGCCCGATTACGAGCCCGAGCCCCTGGGCCTGCACGCCGTCTTCCTGTCGCGCCAGCACCAGCCGCTGGCCCTGCGCCTGCTGGTGGATTTTCTGGCCGAGCGCTTTGGCGGTGGGGACGTGCCACCTTGGGATCGCGTCAGTCCAGTTTGAGCGCTTCGGTCAGGTGGTTCCAGACCGTGTGCACGCGCTGCAAATGGCGCGTCTCCGGATGGGTCAGCAGCCAGAGATCGGTCTCGGCCTCGTCCAGCGGCTCGGTCAGCCGGCGCAATTCGCGCCGCGGCTCGGCCAGGAAGAGGGGCAGCACGCCCACGCCCAGGCCCAGCGCCACCAGCTCGGCCACGCTCTGCACGCTGCCGGTGCGGAAAGCCGGCTGCAGCGTCGGGAAGTGCTTCTGGCGCCAGCGCACCGACGGGTGCTCGGGCAGGCCGTCGTCGGGTGCGACCCACGCCGCGCCGCCGGCCTCGACCTGGTCCCAATGCTTGATGACGCTGGACTTCGCCGCGTAGAGGGCGACACGGATGGGCCCGACGCGGCGGCCGATCAGGTGGGCCGGCGGCTTGCTCGTCGCGCGCAAGGCGATGTCGGCGTCGCGTCGCGACAGGCTGGCCAGCTCGTTGCCGGTGTGCAGCTCGAACTGCAGCCGCGGCTGCTCGCGATGCAGGGTGGCGAGGGCTGGCGCGAGCAGGCCGTGCAGCAGCGTGTCCGTCGTCGTCAGGCGCACCGTGCCGGCGGCCTGGCCGGGCTGGGCTTGCGCCGCGGCGCGGGCGGCTTCCAGCGCCGCTTCGACCTGCTCGGCCTGGGCGGCCAGCGTGCGCGCCAGTTCCAGGGCGGTGTAGCCGCGCCGGCCGCGCTCGAACAGAGTTTGGCCCAGGCCACGCTCCAGCCGCTGCAGCATGCGGAAGACGGTCGACGCATTGACGCCGAGACGCTCGCCGGCCGCGGCCAGCGTGCCGGCGCGGTGCAGGGCCAGCACCAGGGCGAGGTCGGCGGGAGCGAGTTCGTATTGCATGGCTGCAATCGGAGTTGATCTGCATGCGTATTTTCATGCGCCGTATGCCTACCTACATTGACCGCAGCGCCACCCCTTCCCTGGAGATGCTCATGAACCCCTCGACCTCCGCCGGCCTGCTGCTGCTGCGCCTTTCCCTCGGCCTGATGTACCTCGCTCACGCCGGCCTCAAGCTCTTTGTCTTCACGCTGCCGGGCACGGCGCAGTTCTTCGTCGGCCAAGGGTTGCCAGGCGCGCTGGCCTATGCCGTCTTCGCGGCGGAAGCCATGGGCGGCGCCATGCTGCTGCTGGGCGTCTATCCGCGCCAGGTCGCGCTGGCCCTGGTGCCTGTCCTGCTCGGCGCGGCCTGGGTGCATGCGCCCAATGGCTGGGTCTTCAATGCACCGGGTGGCGGCTGGGAGTACCCGGTCTTCCTGGCCGCCATGTCCATCGTGCTGTGGCTGGGCGGTGATGGCGCCGCCGCGCTCAAGCGCAGCGACCGCTTCACCTGGAGCGCGGCATGAATTCGGGTGTGACGCTGATCAGCCATGCCCTCTGCCCTTATGTCCAACGCGCGGCCATCGTGCTGAAGGAGAAAGGCGTGGCCTTCGAACGGATTGACGTGGATCTGTCCAACAAGCCCGACTGGTTCCTGCGTCTGTCGCCGCTGGGCAAGACGCCGGTGCTGAGCGTCGGCGGCGAGGCGGTCTTCGAGTCCGCCGTCATCTGCGAATACCTCGACGAGACCCGGCCGCCGCGCCTGCATCCCGAAGACGCTCTCGCGAGAGCGCGTGAGCGGGCCTGGATGGAGTTCGGCTCGGCGGTGTTGAGCGGCATCGCGGTGCTCTACAGCGCGGGTGACGACACGGCTCTGGAGCGGGCCTATGCCGCGCTGCGCCTGCGCTTCGAGCAGCTCGAAGCCGTGCTGGGCGAAGGGCCCTGGTTTGCCGGCCGGCGCTTCGGCCTGGTCGACGCGGTCTTCGGCCCGGTGTTCCGCTACTTCGACGTCATCCCGCCCGAGGGCCTGTTCGACGGCCAGCCGCGCGTGCAGGCCTGGCGCGCGGCGCTGGCAGGAAGGCCGTCGGTGCGTGAGGCCGTGTCGGCGGGTTATGCCCAGCGCCTGCGTGCCTTTCTGATCGAGCGAGATGGCGCGCTGGCCAGGCGCTTGTGCGAGGCGGTGAACTGAAGCCTCCTTCGTCGATCGCCTTGAGATAGCGCAAGTCCCCTGCACACCTGGCCCCGCAACATGACGGGACCATGGTGAATGAAGCGGTTGGCCGGCCCGTCTTCCGGGCTCGAGGCCTGAGCAAGGTCTATCGCACGGGGGAGATCGAGGTCCGGGCCTTGTCCGGTGTCGACCTGGATGTCTTCAGCGGCGAATTCATCGTGCTGCTGGGTGCATCCGGCAGCGGCAAGTCCACGTTGCTGAACATCCTCGGCGGCCTGGACACGCCGACCACGGGCGAAGTGTCGTTCGGCGGGCAGGCGCTGCAGGGCGCCGACGAAGCCGTGCTGACGACCTACCGGCGCGAGCACGTCGGCTTCGTCTTCCAGTTCTACAACCTCATCCCCAGCCTCACGGTGCGCGAGAACGTCGCGCTGGTCACCGACATCGCCCGCGACCCCATGCCGGCCGACGAAGCGGTGGCCCTCGTCGGGCTGGCGCCCCGGCGCGACCACTTTCCCTCCCAGCTGTCGGGCGGCGAGCAGCAGCGCGTGGCAATCGCACGTGCCATCGCCAAGCGCCCCGAAGTGCTGCTCTGCGACGAGCCTACCGGCGCGCTGGACTACCAGACCGGCAAGCTCGTGCTCGAGGTCATCGCCCGCGTCAACCGCGAGCTCGGCACGACGGCCATCATCATCACGCACAACGCCGCCATCGCCGCCATGGCCGATCGCGTCATCCACCTCGGCGACGGCCGCATCCAGCGCATCGTCGTCAACGAGCACCGGCTGTCGCCCTCGGAGCTGGCCTGGTGATGCGCGCCCTCGACCGCAAGCTGCTGCGCGACCTGCGGCGCATGTGGAGCCAGGCGCTCACCATCGCGCTGGTGGTGGCCAGCGGCATCGCCGGCTTCGTCACCAGCCTCTCCGCCGTCGACTCGCTCGCCCTGGCGCGCGAGCACTTCTATGCCGAGGGCCGTTTCGCCGACCTGTTCGCCGGTGTGAAGCGGGCGCCACGGGCGCTGGAGGCCGAGCTGCGCGATTTGCCCGGCGTGGCCGACGTTCAGACCACGGTCGAGGCGACCGTGCGGGTCTCCATTCCCGGCCTGGCGGATCCCATCATCGGCCAGCTCATTGGACTGGACCGGCGGCAGCCGCCGCGCATGAACCTCGTCAGCGTGCGCGCCGGGCAGCGCCTTGACGCCCTGGGCGACGCCCCCAGCGACGGCAGCCTGGCGGCCTTCGTGAACGAGGGCTTCGCACAGGCGCGGGGCCTGAAGCCGGGCGACGCGGTGGACGCCCTCGTCAACGGCAAGCAGCGCCGGCTGCGCATCGTCGGCACGGCGTTGTCGCCCGAATACATCTTCGCCGGCCTCTGGGGCATGCCCGACCTGCGCGGCTTCGGCGTGTTCTGGGTCGACCGCGACGCCCTCGCCGCGGCCTACGACATGCAGGGTGCGTTCAACCGCGTGGCCGTGAAGCTGGCGCCGGGTGCGTCCGCCGAAGGCACCGTGGCGGACCTGTCACGCCTGCTGGGCCGTTATGGCGGCCGCGACGTGTATGGCCGCGACAACCAGGTTTCGCACCAGATGCTCGACAACGAGATCAAGGAACAGCGGGTGCTCGGCACCGTGCTGCCGGCCATCTTCCTCGGCGTGGCCGCCTTCCTGCTGAATGTGGTGGTGACGCGGCTCGTCGGCACCCAGCGCGAGCAGATCGCCGCGCTCAAGGCCCTCGGCTACACGAACGCCAGCATCGCGGCCCACTACCTGAAGTTCGTGCTTGCCATCGTGGCCCTGGGCCTCGCACTCGGCCTGACGGTGGGCGACATCCTGGGCGGCGCGTTGACGCGGCTGTACGCCGAGTTCTTCCACTTCCCGCGCTTCGAGCACCAGCTGGCCGCGCCGCTGGTGGCCATCAGCGCGGCCATCACGGTCGGCACCGCGGTGATCGGCACCCTCAGCGCCATCCTCGCTACGGTGAGGCTGGCGCCGGCCGAGGCGATGCGGCCGCCGGCGCCCGGCCGCTACCGCAGCACGCTGCTCGAGCGCCTGGGCATCCAGGCCATGGGGCCGGCGCTGCGCATGACCGTGCGCAACATGGAGCGCCGGCCGCTGCGCGCGGCCTTGGCCGTGGGCGGCGTGGCTGCCGCGGTGGCCATCACCATCCTCGGCAACTACTTCCGCGACGCGATGGAGGCCATCATCGACACGCAGTTCACGTTGTCCCTGCGCGGCGACATCACCGTGTGGACGGCCGAGCCCGGAGACGCCGTCCGCGCACGGCTGGAACTGGCTCGGCTGCCCGGCGTCAGGGGTGTCGAGACGACGCGCTTCGTGCCGGTGGTGATGGGTCATGGGCATCGCACCGAGCGCGTCCTCGTGCGCGGCTTCGCGCCCCGGCCGGAGTTGTACCGGCTGGTGGACGTCGACAACCGCCAGCTGCCGCTCGAGGATCGCGGCCTGCTGCTCACGGACAGGTTGGCCGCCAAGCTCGACGCAAAGCCGGGCGACCGCGTCTGGCTGGAGGTGCTGGAGGGCGAGCCGCGCCGCATCGAGCTGGCCGTGGGCGGCACGGTGCGCGACATGATGGGCCTCAACGCCTACATCGACCGCGACGCCCTCAACCGCGCGCTGGGCGATGGCGATCTCGGTGGCGGCCAGGTGCTGTCCATCGAACGGGGCCGGGAGGCCGAGGTGCTGGCCCTGACCCAGGCGATGCCCCGCGTGGCCGGCGCCTTCAGCAAGGCCACGATGGTGCGCAACATGCAGGAGATCAGCGCCCGCAACGTGCGCATCATGAGCACCCTGATGACCGTGTTCGCCAGTGTCATCGCGGTGGGCGTGGTCTACAACAACGCGCGCATCGTGCTGGCCGAGCGCGGCTGGGAGCTGGCCAGCCTGCGGGTGCTCGGCTTCACGCGCGCCGAGGTGTCGGCCATGCTGCTCGGCGAGATGGCCATCACCATCGCCATCGCCCTGCCCCTGGGCATGGCCCTGGGCTGGGCCCTCATCCACGCCATCTCCGAGCTGCTGAAGTCCGACCAGTTCTTCTTTCCGGTCGTGATCCGCGCGCGCACCTACGCCTGGGCGGCGCTGTGTGTCGTGGCGGCCGGGCTCGCCAGCGGCGCCGTCGTGCGCCGCCGCATCGACCGGCTCGACATGGTGGCCGTTCTCAAGACCCGGGAATGACAATGAAGACCTCCTCGAAACTGACTTTGGCCGGCGCGACGCTGGCCGCCGTGCTGGCGCTGGCCTGGGCCTTCGCGCCTCGCCCGCTGGACGTGGAGGTCGGCAGCGTCGTCGAGGGCCCGTTCGAGGCCACCGTGGACGAAGACGCCCGCACCCGGCTGCGCGACCGCTACGTCGTCTCGGCGCCGCTGGCCGGCCGCCTGGACCGCATCGCGCTGCGGGAGGGCGATGCCATCGCGGCGGGCGACGTCGTCGCGACCCTGACGCCTTCGCTGTCGCCGCTGCTGGACGAGCGCAGCCTGCGCGAGCTGCGCGCGCGGGTGGACGCCGCGCAGGCGGGCGTCGAGCGCGCGGCCGCGCGCGTGGAGGGGTCCAAGGTGGCCCTCATGCAGGCCCGCATCGAGGCGCAGCGCAGCGACGAGCTGGCCAAGCAGGGCTTCGTTGCACCCACCAAGCTCGTGGCCGACCGACTCGCTTCCGTCGGCGCCGAGCGCAACCTGGAGGCGGCACGGGCCGAGCACCACATTGCAACGCACGAGGCCGAACAGGCCCGGGCGGCGCTCGGTGTGGCGCAGCGTGGCGGTGGCCCGGCCTTCGTGCTGCGCTCGCCCGTGGCCGGCCGCGTGCTGCGCATCCAGCAGGCCAGCGAAACCAGCGTGGCCCTGGGCACGCCGTTGCTGGAGCTGGGCGACACCGCGCGCATGGAGGTCGTGGCCGAGATGCTGACCACCGAGGCCGTGAAGCTGAAGCCCGGCCAGATGGTGCACGTGGAGCGCTGGGGCGGCCCGGGGGAGCTGACGGGGCGGCTTCGCCTCGTCGAGCCCGGCGCGTTCACCAAGGTGTCGGCGCTTGGCGTCGAGGAGCAGCGCGTGCGCGTGCTGATCGACCTGACGCAACCCGCCGATCAGTGGCCGACGCTGGGCGACGGCTACCGGGTGGGCGTGCGCATCGTCGTGCTGTCGGAGGCGCGCGCGCGCCAGGTGCCGCTGGCCGCTGTATTCCCGCGCGCCGATGCCCCAGGCATGGCGGTGTTCGTGATCGACGGCCAACGCGCCCGCCTGCAGCCGGTCGAGGTGATGGCGCGCAGCCGCACGCATGCATGGGTGAAGGGCGGGCCGGCGGTCGGCACCGAGGTCGTCCTCTACCCGCCCACGACGCTGGTCGATGGCGCGCGGGTGAAGGCGCGCAAGATCTGACAGGCATCGCCCTGCGCCGACACGACGACGACGACAGGGCGTTTCGACGCAGCGCTGGCCGGGCGCCTTGCCCTTAAGCTCGCCAGCCGCGGACCTGCCGACGGTGGCCGGGCCGCCCATTCACCGCAGCACCGAGGACAAAGCCATGAAGACATTCGTCGCCGCGCGACTCCTGCCGGCCGTCACCGCAGCCCTGCTGACGGCTGCGCTGCAGCCTGCCCGGTCCGCGGAACCGACCACCGCGACGCCGGCTGCCTCGGCGCCTTCAAGCGTCGGCGGCAGCGTGCTGTTCTGGAGCTTCGAGCAGCAGAAGGCCGGCTATCCCCATATGGAGGATCTGTTTCCCACCCGGCTCGTGAAGCGTGGATCGACGGCCAGCGCATTGCCGGTGGCGGCCCAGCCGCTGGAACTCAGCTTCAAGGTCGGCGACCAGACCTGGACCCTCGACGACTACATGACGCGCAACCGCGCTGCGGGCCTGCTGGTGCTGAAGGACGGCCAGGTGGTGCTGGAGCGCTACGGCCTGGGCCAGACGCCGCAGATGCGCTGGACGAGCTTCTCGGTCGCCAAGTCGTTCTCGTCCACTCTCGTCGGAGCGGCGATCCGCGACGGGCGCATCAAGAGCCTCGACGACGCCGTCACCACCTATCTGCCGGGACTCAAGGGCTCTGGCTACGAGGGCGTCAGCGTGCGGCAGCTCCTCAACATGACGTCCGGCGTGCGCTGGAACGAAGACTACGGCGACCCCAACTCCGACGTCGCCCGCTTCGCCGCGGAGCCCTCCGTCAACGGCTCGGACCCGGTCGTCACCTACATGGCCCGCCTGCCTCGCGAAGCCGCGCCGGGCAGCAAGTGGGTCTACAAGACGGGCGAGACCAATCTCGTCGGCTCGCTGGTGCGGGCGGCGACGGGCCGGACGCTGTCCGACTACCTGTCCGAGAAACTTTGGCAGCCGCTGGGCATGGAGGGCGACGCCTATTGGATGCTCGACCGCTCGGGTGCCGAGATTGCCGGCTGCTGCCTGTCGGTCACACTGCGCGACTATGGCCGCTTCGCCCTCTTCTTCATGCGCGGCGCCCGTCTGCCCGACGGGCAGGCGGTGGTGCCGGACGGCTGGGTCGAGCAGGCCACGACGACGACGCGTGAAGCCACCGAGGGCCTGCAGGGCCGTGGCGGCTACGGACTGCAGTGGTGGACCACCCGCGGCAAGCCCTACCGGGCCTCGGGCATCTTCGGCCAGGGCATCTGGATCGACCCCGAACTCAACCTCGTCGTCGTCACCCAGAGCGCCTGGCCGGCCGCGACCGATCCGCAGGCGGCCATGGTCAGGCAGGCGCTGATCGATGCGATCACGGCGCACTACCGGAAGAACTAGTTGCGCTTCTGCAGCGGAGTGATCGGCGCCTTGAGGCTGGTTGCTGACCTGTCCACAGGTCAGGGCATCGACGCCTAACTATCGTTCTACGTGAGATGAGCTATCGAAAATATTCGTTCGCTTGATAACCCATAGGACGGTACCTACGACGCCGTAGAGGGCGCCCGCGACAAGGAGAAGCCACTTCCACCATGCAAGTGATGCGTGTTCCGACCACATGTACCAAATTGCGAAAGCCGTCATGAGAGGGCCATAGATCAACGGATGTAGCCAACGCTCCCATGGAAGCAAACCGAGCATGCGTCCCCTCAAGTGGTATTGCGCTATGAGTTTACGGACGTCCGCTTCCGCTGGAGGCTGTGTGAAAACCCTCGTTGGATCGCACGCACCGCTGCCTAGATTGTGGGAACGCCACTCAGGGCTGCCACATGAAGCGATTCATCGAGGGAGAAGATCGGCACCAGGTCACGCTGCTGCCGGAGTGCCTGGACGACTTCATTGACGCGGACAACACGGTCCGAGTCATTGACGTCTTCATCGACGAGTTGGATCTCGTAGCGCTGGGCTTCGATGGCGCAAGTCCAGCCGCAACGGGCCGCCCCTCGTATCACCCGTCGGTGCTGTTGAAGCTGTACTTGTACGGCTATCTCAATCGCATCCAGTCCAGCCGTCGCCTTGAACGCGAATGCCAGCGCAACGTGGAGCTGATGTGGCTGACCGGCAGGCTGGCTCCCGACTTCAAGACCATCGCTGACTTCCGCCGCGACAACGGCAAAGGCATTCGCAACGTCTGTCGCCGCTTCGTGATGCTGTGCCGAGAACTGAAGCTGTTCACCGAGGCTGTCGTGGCCGTCGACGGCAGCAAGTTCAAGGCGGTCAACAACCGCGAGCGCAACTACACGCCAGGCAAGATCGAGCGTCGTGAACGTGAGCTGGAAGAGAGCATCCAGCGCTACCTCGATGCGTTGGAGACGGCCGACAGGACGCAGCCGGTGGAGATGCAGGCCAAGACGGCGCGACTGCAGGGCAAGATCCAGAAGATGCGGCAACGCATGCAAGAGCTTCAAGCCGTCAAGGCACAGCTGCAGGCCCTACCCGATCACCAGCTCTCACAGACCGATCCTGACGCCCGCGCGATGACCACCTACGCGCCAAGGGCACGGCCATGGTGGGCTACAACGTGCAGACGGCTGTCGACACCAAGAACCACCTGATCGTTGCGCATGAAGTGACGAACACCGGCAGCGATCGAGCCCAGCTCTGCGCAATCGCCGTGGCCGCAAGAGAAGCCATGGGCAAGCGCCGACTGACTGCCATCGCCGATCGCGGGTACTACAGCAGCCCAGTCCTCAAGGATTGCGAAGACGCAGGCGTGGCAGCGGTGGTCCCCAAACCCATGACATCCAACGCAAGGGCAGAGGGACGATTCGACAAGACCGACTTCATCTACATCGCCCGAGAAGACGAGTACCAGTGCCCTGCGGGGCAGCGCGCCATACACCGCTTCAGTCGAGAAGAGGACGGCCTGCAGATCCACATCTACTGGTCCAGCGCCTGCCCAACATGCCCCATGAAAGCCCAATGCACGACCAGTGAGTACCGGCGCATCAGGCGCTGGGAGCACGAGGAGATCGCAGAAAGGGTGCAGCAGCGACTGGACCGCATGCCGGACGCCATGACGGTACGCAAGCGCACCATTGAGCATGTCTTCGGCACCCTCAAGCACTGGATGGGCTGGACGCACTTCCTAATGCGTGGCATCCAGAACGTGGGCACCGAGATGAGCTTGAGCGTGCTGGCGTACAACTTCAAGCGCGTGCTGAGCATCCTCGGCTTTGCAAAAGCCAAAAGGGCAATGAGACTAGTGGGGGCGTGAGGCCCTTCTCCATTGCTGCTGGCGACGCACACGAGCCTGCAACGGGCCGTATTGCTCTCCGAATACCTCAGCAACCCGCAAACCGCGATTGCGCGCGCCAAACCGGACACGCAACGCTTCGATTGACGACCGATGAAGCCGCCGCCGAGTTCTCACACGGCCTCGCTGCACAACGGACTGCGGCTTGCGCAGTCCCAGTGACCACTCGCTGCTATCGCCTCCGTTTGAGGCTCACCTGCGCGCCATAGATCGCCGCCGGCATCGAGACCAGGATCGCCATCGCCGTGAACCACCAGGGCTGGGTGGGATCGGACAGCAGCAGCCCGATGGCGATGCTCAACACGCCGAAGGCGGCGGCGTTCCAGTACGGAAGCCTGCCTGCCAGGCGAGCGCAGATGCCACCGCCCACGGCCGTCGTCATCGTCCCCATCACCAGGGCAACGGCCAGGTAGGCGGGCTGCGCGGCGATCGCCGCGACGTCTGCCGACGTGCTGGCATCGCCGGGCCAGAGCGCCAGCACGGCAACGCCCGACACCAGGTCCAGTGCAAGCATGGTGACGAGACCCACCGCGAGGGCCCGCACGCTGAGGCGAGGCAATTCCATCAAGTTGTTGTCTGCTGAGATGCAGCGTCAGGGGAGTTGAATCTGTGCAGGATAGCTACCCTAGACTGACCTCAAGCTGCACGCGCACGGACGGCGCCGCTATTCGTCGAGGAATGTCCAGGACTTTGCACCATCAAAGCGGCGGACTCGTACCTGCTCGAGAAGCTTCACCGGAAACATCCTCAGATTCACGCCGTGCCAAGCGCCATCCTGTGGCTGCAAGGGCTCCCAGTGGGTTACGCATCCGCAACTCGTACAACGCATGGTGCGCAGGGTCTTCTCGCCCCAGACGTAGGAGGCAAGGGCATCGCTGCTCGCGCTCAGCTCCACAGTCATCCAGTCAAAAACTCCCCAGATCGCGCCAAGCCGGCGGCATATCGAGCAGTTGCATGACGTCGCGCGGGTCGGAACGTTTGGCAGACGAATTCGTATTGCGCCGCAGTGGCATGAACCCTGTAGCAATTGCTCCACAAGAAGATCCTTGCGCCATGGCTGAATTGACTATGGCGTAGTGTCTGCTTCCGCTGCGACCCCGTCGCCTGCAAAACAGCAGCCAGCGCAAATTCACCGACCACCGCGCCCCTTGGCCACAATGGCCCGATGCGCCTCCCTCGCCGCCTCGTCCTCCTCGCCGCCCTGGTCTCGACGCTGGCCGTCGCCGAGCCCGCTTATTTCCCGCCGCGTGGCGACTGGGCGCGGGCCCAGCCGGCCGCGCTGGGCCTGGATGCAACCCGCCTGGCCGAAGCCGTCGCCTATGCCCAGGCCCATGAGAACCCGGCACCACGCGACCAGGCCCTCTACCTGGCCCAGAGCTTCGGCAGGAACGAGCCCTATTACGGCGGCCAGATCGGGCCCACGCGCGAGCGGGCGACGGCCAACGGCCTGGTCATCTACCGCGGCAAGGTGGTGGCCGAATGGGGCGACACGCAGCGCGTCGACATGTCGCACAGCGTCACCAAGACCTTTTTGTCCACGGTCGTCGGCCTGGCCTGGCAGCAGGGGCTGATCAAGAGCACCGACGACCGCGCGGCCGACTACATGCCGCCCGGCGTCGACCTCTTCACCGCGCCGCATAACGCGCCCATCACCTGGGATTACCTGCTGCGCCAGACCAGCGACTGGCAGGGCACGCTGTGGGGCAAGCCCGACTGGGCCGACCGCCCCGTCGGCAAGACGCCCGAGGACTGGCCGAACCGGCCGATGTTTGCGCCGGGCACCCACTACAAGTACAACGACGTGCGCGTCAACGTGCTGGCCCTGGCGGCCCTGCAGGTCTGGCGCCGGCCGCTGCCCGAGGTGCTGCGCGAGCAGGTCATGGACCCCATCGGCGCGTCCAGCCGCTGGCGCTGGAACGGCTACGAGAACTCCTGGGTCGAGCTGGACGGCCAGCGCATGCAGTCGGTCTCGGGCGGCGGCCACTGGGGCGGCGGCATGTTCATCGACGCCTGGGACATGGCTCGCTTCGGCTATCTCTTCCTGCGCCAGGGTGAGTGGAACGGCCGCCCGCTGGTGTCGCGCGACTGGATCGCCAAGGCCCGCCAGCCGGGGCCGGACAACGCCGAGTACGGCTACTGCAACTGGTTCCTCAATCCCGGCCGGAAGGCCCTGCCGGCGGCGCCCGAGAGCAGCGTGACCTTCCGCGGCAATGGCCAGAACATCATCTACATCGACTGGGAGAACGATGTCGTCGCGGTCGTGCGCTGGATCGACAACGGGCCGGCCCTGAACGAGTTCGTCGGCCGGTTGCTGGCGGCGGTGGAGCACTGACCCGGTCCTTCGTGCACTGTGCCATGGCCGGCGGCGGTATCCGTTGGCGCAACTTGCCGGCAAGCCGGGCACCGGGCCTCACAATCACCGCATGGAAATGCAGCAGCAACCGGCGGACCACCGTTGGCGGCAAGCCATGGAGGAGGGCGACCTCGGGATCTGGGACCTGCGTCTCGAGCTCGAGACGGTCCACTATTCCCCGCAGTGGAAGCAGCGCCTGGGCTTCCCCGAGCCGCACAGCGCCGACAGCACGCATTTCTGGCGCTGCCGCGTCCATCCTGAAGACCTGGAGCCCATGCTCGCCGCCATCCGCGAGCATGCCGTCGGCGGGCGGCCGGCCTATGAAGCGAGCTTTCGCCTGCGCAGCAATGGTTCGGGCTATCGCCGTGTTCACTCCCGCGGCCGCGTGATCGAACGCAGCGCCGAAGGCCGCGCGGTGCGCATGGTCGGGACCATGATCGACCTGACCGAACGCCCGTCTTCACCGCGGGGCGGCCTGCCGGTGGGTCCGCGCGGCCTCATGGAGGGCGTGCCCCTGGATCTGCCCTTTCACCGGCTGCTGAGCTTCGAGCATGCCGGCCTGGACGGCACGGATCTGGCGCGGCAGGTCGCCGTCGAGCGCGACCGCTTGCTGGGCCTGGTGGCGGACCTGCTGCAGGCCTCCGTGGCACAGCTGGACGAGCTGTGCTGCTAGCCGGACCCGAAGGCGGCTTCTAGCGATAGCGGTCGAGAGACGGCCGCGCCAGGGCCGCCAGCATCGCGACGCCGGTGTAGTGGCCGACGAGCTGGGTCATCTCGATGAGGGTGTTCTCGTCGAAGTGCCGGCACAGCTCGGCCCAGCTGGCGTCCTCGACGTCGAGGCGCGCCACCAGGCCGTCGACAAGGCGCAGCGCGGCCAGCAGCTGCGGCGTCCACAGCGCCGCGTCGAGCGCGGGCCGGCGCAGGTCGGCGATCTGTGCCTCGCTCAAGCCCATGCGCCGCGAGATCGTCTGTTCGTGCAGGTTGAACTCGTAGTCGCAGCGCGCCATCGTGCAGGTGCGCAGGATGACGGCTTCGCGCAGCAGCGGCGCCAGGCGCCTGCGGTCGGCCAGGCCGGTGGGGCCGAGCAAGCCGCTGTCCACCATCTCCTTGAACAGCTCGCCGTGGCGGGCTACGGTCAGGAAGATCTGCGGCGGCGGCATGCCCGCCGGCAGCAGGCGGCTCATGCGCTCGGCGACGTCGGGCGGCAGGGGCATGGTTCGAGGGGCGATGCGGGGTGTCGTGGCAGTGTTCATGCTTCGAAATAAGAAGCGTTGCGGTGGGCGAACTCTAGCCGCAGTTGCTTCTAAAATCAAAGCATGACGACAAAACGCCTCGAAAAACTGGTGGTGGCCGATACGCCGGCCTCGGGCAAGGACGCCATCAACGCGGCGCTGGAGCTCTTCCACCGCCGCTGGACGCTGCGCATCCTGTGGGAGCTGCGCGGCGAGGATGCGAGCCTGAACTTCCGCGCCCTGCAAGCGGCCTGCGGCGACCTGTCAGCCTCGGTGCTGAACCAGCGCCTGGCGGAATTGCGCGCCGCCCTGCTCGTCGAGCATGACGCGGGCAGCGGCTACCGGCTGGCGCCCCAGGGGCGCTCGCTGCTGGTGGCCATCGAGCCGTTGCTGCAATGGGCGCCGCGCTGGGCGCGCGAGGTGCAGAAGGCGGCTTAAGCAGGGACTCGCACGGCCAGTCGGGCTTTCTCGATGGCGGCGATCAGGGCTTCTTCCGAATACGGCTTGCCCAGCAGCTGGGTCACGCCGGCGGCCTGGGCCTGCTCCTGCTTGTCGTCGGAAGACGTGATCATCAGCACCGGCAGTTCGGCCGTGGCGGCGGCGGCGCGCACCCGGCGGGTCAGCTCGAAGCCGTCGATGCCGGGCATCTCGACATCGGTGATCAGCACATGGGGGCGCTCGGCGGCCAGCAGCTCCAGGGCCTGCTCGCCGCTCTCGGCCAAGGCGACGCGATAGCTCTGGGTGGCCAGCAGGCGGCTGATCTTGACGCGGACGATCTTGGAGTCGTCGGCGACCAGCACCAGGGTCTCGTCGGCGCGCAGCTCGCGGGTCGCCTGGGCGGCCGCTGCCGCTGCGGCCGCAGCTGCGGCTTCGGCAGCAGCACGTTGCGCAGCCGCCGCACGTTCGGCCTCGAGGCGCCGCTGTTCGGCCGCCAGGCGCTCGGCCTCGGCGGCTTCTCGCGCGGCCTGCTCGCGGGCCAGGCGTTCGATTTCCTCGCGCTCGGCCCGCAGGCGTTCGGCTTCGGCCTGGGCGGCGGCCTGGCGGCGGGCTTCCTCGGCGCGGGCCTCGGCTTCGCGGGCGGCGGCTTCCTGAGCCAGGCGCGCGGCTTCGGCGGCTTCGCGTTCGGCCCGTTCGCGGGCGAGGCGCTCGGCTTCAGCCCGCGCTTCGGCCTGGCGCTGGGCCTCGGCGGCTTCTGCCGCTTCGCGTTCGGCTCGGGCTTTGGCTTCCTCGCGGGCGACACGTTCGGCTTCGAGCCGCTCGGCCTCGGCCCGTTCAGCGGCCTGGCGCTCGGCTTCGGCGGCCGCGGCGGCCTCCCGGGTGGCCTGGGCCTGGGCTTCGAGGCGGGCGGCTTCTTCCTGCTCGACGCGGACACGTTCGGCCTCGATCGCCTCTTCCTCGGCACGCTGCTGGGCCAGGCGCTGGGCCACGGCTTCTTCCACCTCGCGCAGGGCCTGGGCGTCGGCTTCCTGGCGGGCGGCCATTTCGGCCGACACATGCTGGGCGCGAGCGGCGTGCTCGACCTGGCTCTGCATCAGGCTGTCGGCTTCGCGGCGCTCGGCGTCGGCACGGGCCTTCTGCTGGCGGCGGCGCCCCAGCCAGAGCAGGAACAGCACGACGGCGACCGCCACGGCGGCCAGGGTCCAGATCAACAACTCATTCATCGTCGGGGGGCGTGCGGGACTTCAAAGTCTCACATCATCGCGCCCCTGAGTGTCCGCTCCGCGAACCGGCCTTTTCAATGCGGCCCGGCCGGCGTCGTTTTTGTCACGCCGGGGCGGACAGATTCAGCGTTGCGGCGGCGGCAGGATGCTGGCCGTGCGGGCCACATTGCCGGCCACTTCGTCCTCACCGGGCACGAAAAGCGTCAGCACGACCGCCAGCACCGACACCACGAGGGTGACGGTGAACTTGAAGCGGGGTGACGTGGGCATGGGCTCGATAGTGGGCCATGTCGCCGTGGCGCGCCCCCCCTAACTCGCTGGTAAATGCTGACGGCGTGGTGGCAGGAGTCGACGGTATTGCCCCGGCGTGGTGCCGAGCGCCGTCTTGAAGCGCTGGCTGAGATGGCTGGCACCGGCATAGCCGCAGGCGGCGGCGATGTCGGCCAATGGCAGAGCACTGCCGCTCAGCAGTTCGCGGGCACGGTCCAGCCGGCGAGCGGCGACCCAGTCGTGCACCGTGCTGCCCATGGAGACGCGGAACATGCGGGCGAAGTGGAATTCCGACAGATGGGCCTCGGCGGCCAGGCGGGGCAGGCTGAGGTTCGCACTGTCCAGGTGCATGTCGACGAAATCCAGCACGCGCCGGCGGGCCGCGCTCGAGAGGCCACCGGCCGCGCGTTCGGCCCGCTCGCGTTGGCGCGGCCGGGCGGCCTGCAGCACCAGGTGGTCGAGGGCGGCCTGGCTCAGGGCGTCGATGCGCAGGCGCTCGGCCGGGTCTCGCCAGTCCTGGGCAGCGACGCCCTGGGCCCAGGCGGCGAGGGTGGCGTCCTCGCCGAAGATGCGCTGCTCCAGCGTGATGGCGCGCGGTTCGGCGTCCAGCAGCCGCACGATGCGGTCGGCCCAGGCAGCGTCGGACAGGTAGAGGTGGACGAAGCGCAGCGGCCCGGCCACGTTCCAGCGCGATTCGTGCTCGGCCGGCAGGATGCAGTGGCAGCCGGGGTGGCCGGTGTCGCGGGGCGTCTCGACGAGGTGGGTGTCGTGACCGCCCTGCAGATAGACCGACAGGGTGTGGTGGCCGGGCTTTTGATAGTCCATGCGGCCGCCGCGGTTGCACCACTGCACCAGGCGCAGGCCGTCGGCGAGCGCCAGCTCACGTTCGCGGCGCGCATGCGAGCGGCCCAGCACGTCGAAGACGGGCTGGTGGGCGGTCGAACCGGCGGTCAGGTCGAGCATGAGCCGATGCTAGGGCCACCGGCCCCTTCCGTGCCGTGGCCGGGCCGACGAAGCGCAGGAATATGCAATCGCGCCGCCGCCCGACCGGCCACGATGGCGGCATGAATGCTCTTCTCTATGTGCTGGTGGTACTGATCTGGGGCACGACCTGGATCGCCCTGAAGTGGCAGCTCGGCACCGTGCCCATCGCGCTGTCCATCGCCTACCGCTTCGGCCTGGCGGCCCTGGTGCTGTTCGCCTGGCTCATCTGGCGCCGCCAGCTCGTGGTGCCGCGCGGCAAGGCGCTGGGCTGGGTGCTGGCCCAGGGGCTGTGCCTGTTCTGCCTGAACTTCGTCTGCTTCCTGAACGCCAGCCAGACGGTGGCCAGCGGCCTGGTGGCCGTGGTGTTCTCGAGCGCGGCGCTGTGGAATGCGCTGCTGGCCCGCGTGGTGCACGGACGGGCCATTGCGCCCCAGGTGCTGGCCGGCGGTGCGCTGGGGCTGACTGGCCTGGTGCTGCTGTTCTGGCCCGAGATCAGCGGTGGCCATGCCAGCGCCGTCGGCCTGGCCTGGGCCCTGGGCGGCACGCTGTGCTTCTCGACCGGCAACCTGCTGTCGGCCGCCCTGCAAAACCAGGGGCTGAAGCCGGTGCAGACCAATGCCTGGGGCATGGCCGTCGGCACGGCCATCCTGACGGGCTATGCGCTCGCGGCCGGCCTGCCCTTGGTGTTTGACGCGAGCGCCCGCTACGTCGGTGCGCTGCTCTACCTCGCCATTCCCGGCTCGGTCATCGGCTTCACGGCCTATCTGACGCTGGTGGGGCGGCTGGGCCCCGAGCGGGCGGCCTACAGCACCGTGCTGTTCCCGGTCGTGGCGCTGAACGTGTCGGCCTGGGTGGAGGGCTACCAGTGGACGGCGCCGGCCCTGGCCGGCCTGGCCCTGGTGATGGCCGGCAATGTGCTGGTGTTCAGGAAGCCGGGCGGCGCTTCTCGAACAGCGCCATCGCCTCGCCCACCAGCCCGCGCCTGAAGGCCAGCACGCAGACGATGAAGATCAGCCCGGTGACGAGGCTGACCGATTCGCCCAGGCTGTTGAACCAGGCCACGCCGGTCAGGTCGCCCAGCCAGTTGCCGAGGTCGCCGATCTTGTTCTCCAGCGCGATGATGACCAGGGCACCGACCATGGGACCGACGAGGGTGCCCATGCCACCGACAAGCGTCATCAGGATGACGAGGCCCGAGGTGGTCCAGATCGCGTCGGTCAGCGTCGCGAAGCCCAGCACCAGGGTCTTGGTGGCGCCGGCCAGGCCGGCCAGGGCGGCCGACAGCACGAAGGCCAGCAGCTTGAAGTGGGCCGTGTCATAGCCCAGCGACGTCGCACGGGCCTCGTTCTCGCGGATGGAGGTCAGCACCTGGCCGAAGGGCGAGTGGACGATGCGGTAGATCAGCCAGAAGGCCGCGATGAAGATGGCCAGCACGACGTAGTACAGCGTCAGGTCGCTTTCCAGATGCAGGCCCAGCAAGCTGCCGCGCGGCACCGCCTGCAGGCCGTCCTCGCCGCCCGTGAAGGGCGCCTGCAGGAAGAAGAAGTAAAGCATCTGGGCCAGGGCCAGCGTGATCATCGAGAAGTAGATGCCCGAGCGCCGGATGGCCAGCAGCCCGAACACCAGCCCGACGACGGCCGCGCCGGCCATGCCGGCGACGAGGCCGACCGGCGTCGGCAGGCCCCAGACCTTGAGGGCATGGCCGCAGACATAGCCGGCCGTGCCGAGGAAGGCGGCGTGCCCGAAGGACAGCAGGCCGGTGAAGCCGACCAGCAGATTGAAGGCACACGCGAACAGCGCGTAGCAGAGCACCTTCATGACGAAGACGGGATAGACCCCCAGGGCCGGCAGCAGCGCGATGCCGGCGAACAGGGCGGCGTAGCCGATGACTTTCTTGTTCATCACTTCTCTTTTCCGAACAAGCCAGCCGGACGAACGAGCAGCACGATGGCCATGACGACGAAGACGACCGTGTTGGACGCCTCGGGATAGAAGACCTTGGTCAGCCCCTCGACGATGCCCAGGCCCAGGCCGGTCAGGATGGAGCCGAGGATGGAGCCCATGCCGCCGATGACGACGACGGCGAAGACCACGATGATGAGGTTGGACCCCATCAGCGCCGACACCTGCAGGATGGGCGCGGCCAGCACGCCGGCGAAGGCCGCCAGGGCCACGCCGCCGGCATAGGTCAGCGTCACCATGGCGGGGACGTTGATGCCGAAGGCCTGCACGAGCTTGGGGTTCTCGGTGCCGGCACGCAGCTTGGCGCCGAGCGACGTCTTCTCGATCAGCGCCCAGACCGCGAAGCAGACCACCAGCGAGGCAACGACCACCCAGCCGCGGTAGTTGGGCAGGATCATGAAGCCGAGGTTGGTGGCGCCCTGCAGCGCGTCCGGCACCTGGTAGGGCTGACCGGAGACGCCGTAGAAGCTGCGGAACACGCCCTCGATGACCAGGGTGATGCCGAAGGTCAGCAGCAGGCCATAGAGGTGATCCAGCTTGTAGAGCCACTGCAGCATCGTGCGTTCGATGACGATGCCGATGAGCCCCACGGCGAAGGGCGCGAGACCCAGCATGAACCAGTAGTTCAGGCCCAGGTATTCCAGCCCCATCCAGGCGAAGAAGGCCCCCATCATGTACAGCGCCCCGTGGGCGAAGTTGATGATGTTGAGCATGCCGAAGATGACCGCCAGGCCCAGGGACAGCATCGCGTAGAACGAGCCGTTGACCAGGCCGAGCAGCAGCTGACCCAGCAGGGCCGGCAGGGGAATACCGAAGAACTCTGTCATCGCGCCCTCAGGGGATCACTTTTTCACCAGCGGGCACTTGCTGTCGGCGAGCTTGGTGAAGGCCTCTTCACCCGGAATGCGCGTCACGACCTTGTAGTAGTCCCAGGGCTCGGTCGATTCCTTCACCGACTTCACCTGCATCAGGAACATGTCGTGGATGCCGCGGCCGTCTTCCTTGCGGATGGTGCCCTTGGTATAGAAGTCGTTGATCGGCGTGTCCTTCATCTTGGCGATGACCTTTTCGGCATCGTCGGTCTTGGTCGCGTTGACGGCGTTCAGGTAGTGGGTCACGGCCGAGTAGTCGGCGGCCTGCAGCGACGAGGGCATGCGCTTCATCTTCTCGAAGAAGCGGCGGCTCCAGGCGCGGGCCTCGGGGCTCTGGTTCCAGTACCAGGAGTCGGTCAGGTACATGCCTTCGGTGGTCTTCAGGCCCAGGGAGTGCACGTCGTTGATGAACATCAGCAGGCCGGCCAGCTTCATCGTCTTGGTGATGCCGAACTCGTTGGCGGCCTTGACGGCGTTGATGGTGTCGCCGCCGGCGTTGGCCAGGCCCAGGATCTGGGCGCCCGAGCCCTGGGCCTGCAGCAGGAAGCTGGAGAAGTCGCTGGCGTTCAGCGGATGCTTGACGCTGCCCTTCACGGTGCCGCCGTTCTTCTGCACGACGGCCGTGGTGTCGGCCTGCAGGGCCGCGCCGAAGGCGTAGTCAGCGGTCAGGAAGTACCAGTTTTTTCCACCGGCCTTGGTCACCGCGCCGCCGGTGCCATTGGCCAGGGCCACGGTGTCGTAGGCGTAGTGGATGGTGTAGGGCGTGCAGTTGGCGTTGGTCAGCGCGGAGCTGCCGGCGCCGATGGAGATGAAGGGCTTCTTCTTCTCGGCCGCGACGGTGGCGATGGCCAGGTTGACGCCGGAGTTGGTGCCGCCCACCAGCAGGTCCAGGCCCTGCGTGTCCATCCACTCGCGCGCCTTTGCGGAGGCGACGTCGGCCTTGTTCTGGTGGTCGGCAAAGATCAGCTCGATCTTCTTGCCGGCGGCCATGCCCTTCATGTCGGCGATGGCCATCTTGATGGCCTCGACACCGCCGGCACCGTCGATGTCGGCATAGACGCTGGACATGTCGGTCAGGAAGCCGATCTTGATGACGTCACCCGAGATCTGGGCCTGGGCGGCGAAGCCGCAGCTGGCGAGGGCGGCGGCGATGAGGGTCTTCTTCATGATGTCTCCAGTTGAAGGTCGGGTTAGACGCTGAGCAGCTCGTCCAGCTTGGCCTGGTGGGCCGGCAGTTCGGCTGCGGGAAAGGACAGCACGACCTCGCCGTGCTCGATGACGATGAAGTGGTCGGCCAGCGGGGCGGCGAAGCGGAAGTTCTGCTCCACCATGACGATGGTGAAGCCCTGCGCCTTCAGCGCGCGGATCATGCGGGCCAGGGCCTGGACGATGACGGGGGCCAGGCCCTCGGAGATCTCGTCCAGCAGCAGGATGTCCGCACCCGTGCGCAGGATGCGCGCGACGGCCAGCATCTGCTGTTCGCCGCCCGACAGCCGCGTGCCGGGGCTGTGCCTGCGCTCCGCCAGGTTGGGGAACATCGCGTAGATCTCGGTCTCGCTCATCACCTTGCCGCGCCGGGCCTTCAGCAGCGGCGGCAGGCGCAGGTTCTCCTCGGTCGTCAGCGACGCGAAGATGCCGCGCTCCTCGGGACAGTAGCCGAGCCCCAAGTTGGCGATGCGATGGGTCGACAGCCCAATGGTCTCTTCGCCATGGACCTTGATCGAGCCCTTGCGCGCACCGGTCAGGCCCATGATGGCGCGCAGCGCCGTCGTGCGGCCGGCGCCATTGCGGCCCAGCAGCGTGACGACCTGGCCGGGCTGCACGCTCAAGGACAGGCCGTGCAGGATATGGCTCTCGCCATACCAGGCGTTGAGGTTTTGGATTTCGAGGGCGGGTGTCGCCATCAGTGCGCTCCCTGCAACTCGGTGGCTTCGGTGCCCATATAGGCTTCCAGCACCGCGGGGTGCTTGGACACGGTGGCGTAGTCGCCCTCGGCCAGCACGGCGCCGCGGGCCAGCACGGTGATGCGGTCGGCGATGCTGGCCACCACCTTCATGTTGTGCTCCACCATCAGCACGGTGCGGCCCTCGGCCACGCGCTTGATGAGGGCCGTCACGCGGTCGACGTCCTCATGCCCCATGCCTTGCGTGGGTTCGTCCAGCAGCATCAGTTGCGGCTCCATCGCCATGGTGGTGGCGATCTCGAGGGCCCGCTTGCGGCCATAGGGCAGGTCGGCCGCCTTCACATTCGCCATGTCGCGCAGGTCGACCAGTTCGAGCAGGGACAGCACCTTGGCGTCCAGCGTCTTCAGCCCGGTCAGCCCCTTCCAGAAATGGAAGCTCGTGCCGGTGAAGCGCTGCAGGCCGATGCGCACGTTCTCCAGCACGGTCAGGTGCGGAAACACCGCGGAGATCTGGAAAGACCGGATGACACCGCGGCGCGCGATCTGGGCCGAGCTTTCGCCGGTGATGTCGGCACCCGCGAACACGATGCGGCCGCGTGTCGGCGTCAGGAATTTGGTCAGCAGGTTGAAGCAGGTGGTCTTGCCGGCGCCGTTGGGGCCGAGCAGGGCGTGGATGTGGCCACGCTGCACGCGCAGGTTGACCGAGTCGACGGCGGTGAAGCCTTTGAACTCCTTGGTCAGGTCCTGGGTCTCGAGGATGAATTCGCTCATGGACTTCCGGGTTGGCTGCGCGACTCTAGGCCTTCAAGCCTGACACTGGCTTACGGGCATTCACGGGGTTTGGTCGGCCGAAAGGAAGCGCTCGATGAGGCTGATCTGTTCGGGCGTGTTCAAGGCGGGCGCGTGGCCGCAACCGGGGATGAGGGCGACGGCCGCGCGCGGGCCGCGCTCGCGCATGGCCTGGGCGGTTTCGGCGGTCAGCAGCGTCGAGTCTTCGCCGCGCAGGCAGAGCACCGGCAGGTCGAGCTGGTCCCAGGCTTGCCAGAGTTCGTAGTCGTCTGGATGGTGCTCGAATTGCGCCACCAGGGCCGGGTCGTAATGCGTGGTCACGCGGCCGTCGGGCAGGCGGCGCAGCGACGTCTCGGTGAGATGGCGCCATTGCGTGTCGCTCAGCTGGCCGAAGCTGGCGTAGATCTCGCGGAAATAGGTCTCCAGCTCGCTGACCGTTGCGAAGCTCGGCGGCTGGCCGGCATAGGTCTTGATGCGGGCCAGGGCCGGCGCGGCCAGCTCGGGGCCGTTGTCGTTCAGCACCAGGCGCTTGATGCGGCCACGCAGCCGGGTCGCCGCGCCCAGCGTGCCGATGGCGCCGCCCATCGATGTGCCGACCCAGTGCACCTTGGTCAGGCCCAACTGGTCCATCAAAGCCTCGGCCTGCTCGACATAGAACTCCAGGCAGTACTCGCGCGCCGGGTCAATGGCCCATTGCGACAGGCCGCGGCCCAGGGTGTCGGGGCAAACGACATGCCAGCGATGGCTGAGGGCCGACGCGAAGTCGTCGAAGTCACGGCTGCTGCGTGCCAGGCCATGCCAGGCGACGACGGTGGGCGTGCGCGGGTCACCCCATTGCGTGACGTGGATCTCGCGACCCAGGCAGTTCAGGTAACGCGATCTCATTTGTTTTTCACTCCCCTTGCGCGCGTCCACGCCGCCAGCCGCAGCCGCCCGACGATGCCGCCGGGGAAGTGGTAGACGGCCAGCACGAAGAGCAGGCCCAGCCACAGCAGCCAGCGGTCGGGCGACACCAGCGTGTTCAGCACCGGCACGCCTTCGACCAGCGAACCGGCGCCCTTGAGCAGGGCCTGCAGATAGTTCTGGGCGACGATGAAGAGGACGCTGCCGATGACGGCGCCATAGACCGTGCCCATGCCGCCGATGACGACGATGAGGAGCAGGTCCAGCATGATCTCCATGCTCATCGCCGTCTCCGGGCCGGTGTAGCGCAGCCACAGGGCCAGCAAGGCTCCGCCACAGCAGGCCAGCAGGGCCGCGACGATGTTGGCGCCGGTGCGGTAGACGACGGTGCGGTAGCCAATCGCTTCGGCCCGGAACTCGTTCTCGCGAATGGCTTGCAGCACCCGCCCGAACGGCGAATTCACGACGCGCAGCAGCAGCGCGATCAGGGCCGCGACGGCGACGAAGAGCAGGTAATAGGTCAGCAGCCGGCCGTCCAGCATCACGCCGAGGAAAGGGTCTTCCATGAACTCGGTCGACGGCCTCAGCACCTCGGGCAGTTGGAAGTTCAGGCCGTCCTCGCCGCCGGTGAAATCGCTCAGCTGCGAGGCCAGCGTCATGAAGGCCGAGGCCACGGCCAGCGTGATCATGGCGAAGAAGATGGCCTTCACGCGCAGGCTGGCCAGGCCCATGCCCAGGGCCAGCACGGCGCTCAGCGCGAGTGCCGCGACAAAGCCTATGCCCAGCGAGGTCCAGTCCGAGCCCAGCCGTGTCGACGCGATGGCGATGCCGTAGGCGCCGATGCCGACGAACATGGTGTGGGCGAAGCTGACGATGCCGGTGTAGCCCAGCAGCAGGTCGTAGCTGGCGACGAGCAGGATGAAGACCAGAATCTTGGCCGCGACGTTCAGGGCTTGCGTGCCCGTGAAGATGAAGGGCGCGCCGAGCAGGCCGACGAAGCAGGCGATCAGCAGCGCGCCGAGGATGCGGCTGCGCGGCAGGTCGTGGGAGAGCAGCGAGCGCAGCATCACTTGGCTCCCACCGGGTAGAGGCCCTGCGGGCGCCAGAGAAGGATGGCCACCATCAGCCCGATGTTGGAGAACAGGGCCGCCTTGGGTGCGATGAAGCCGACGTAGTTGGCGACGAGACCGACCAGCAGCGCGCCCACCAGGCAGCCCACCGTCGAGCCGAGGCCGCCGATGATGATGACGATGAAGAGCAGCAGGTTGACCTGGCCGCCGATCTGCGGCGTGACGCCCTGCTGCACCAGGCCCCAGAGCACGCCGCCCAGGCCGGCCAGCCCGGCACCGGCGACGAAGACGCCGACGAAGAGGCGGCGGATGCGATAGCCCAGGGCCTCGACCATCTCGCGGTCCTGCACGCCGGCACGGATCAGCAGGCCGATCTTGGTGCGGTTCAGCCCCAGCAGCAGCGCGATGAGCACGGCGATGCCGATGGCCATGGCCAGCACGCGGAACTTCTCGACCGCGACGTCACCGACCAGGAAGATGCCGCGCAGGGTCTCGGGCAGTTCCAGAGGGATCAGCGCCGGGCCCCAGCTGGCCTTGATCAGCTCCTCGCCGATGATCATGCCGCCCATGGTGATGAGGATCTGCTTCAGGTGCTGGCCGTAGACGGGCCGCACCAGTACGCGCTCGAAGACGATACCGACGGCTGCTGCGATGGCCATGCCGGCGAGGCACGCGGCGCCGAGGGCCGCAAGATTGGCGGCGACGCTGGGGCTGGTGGCCCAGGGCGCCATGGCAGCCAGCACCGTCGTCGCCATGAAGGCGCCCAGCGCGATGAAGACGCCGTGGCCGAAGTTGAGGACATCCATCAGGCCGAAGACCAGGGTCAGGCCGGAGGCGATGACGAAGACGATGAGGCCCATGGCCAGACCGGCCAGGGTCAGGTTGAGCCAGGTGCTGAGGCTGCCGGTGAGGGGCAGGGCCAGCAGCATCAGCGCGGCGAGCAGGGCCAGGGGGCGGGGGTCGAGCTTCATCATTGGTGGGCCGCCAGAGAAAGGCCGAGCAGGCGCTGCTGCAGGTCGGAGTCCTCGATCAGCTCGCGCATGGCGCCACGGTGCACGATGCGGCCGTCGTCCATCACCGCGACCTGGTCGCCCAGCGCGGCGGCGACGCGGAAGTTCTGCTCGACGAGCAGCACCGTCGTCTGCGTGCCCTTGAGCTCGCGCAGGGCCGTGATGAGGTTCTGCACGATGGCCGGCGCCAGGCCCTTGCTGGGCTCGTCGATGACCAGCAATTCGCGCGGCTCGATCATGGCGCGGGCGATGGCCAGCATCTGCTTCTGGCCGCCCGACAGCTTGCCGGCCGGATGGGTCCAGAAGGTCTTCAGCGCGGGGAAGAGACCGAACAGCCAGTCCAGGCGCCTGGCGTCGAGATCGACGATGCGCTTGGCCGAACGTGCCGCCAGCAGCAGGTTCTCGGCCACGCTGAGCTCGCCGAAGATGCCCATGGTCTCGGGCACATAGGCGATGCCGCGCGAGGCGATGTCGGGTGTCGACAGCTTGGTGATGTCTTCGCCCTTGAAATGCACCATGCCGCTGCTGGCCGTCCACAGGCCCATCAGCGTGCGCAGCGTGCTGGTCTTGCCGGCGCCGTTGCGGCCCAGCAGCATGGTGACCTGGCCGGCCGGCACGTCGAGGTCCACGCCGTGCAGGATGTGATACGCCCCGACGTGGGTGTGGACGCCCTGGAGCTGCAACAGGTTCATGCTGCGACTCCCAGATAAGCCTCTTGCACGATGGGCGAGGCAATGACGGTGGCCGGGTCGCCATCGGCGACCAGCTTGCCCTGGTGCAGCACGATGATGCGGTCGGCCAGTTCGCGCACCACGTCCATCTTGTGTTCCACCAGCAGCAGGGTGTGCTTCTTCTCGGCCTTCAGTGCGCGGATCAGGTCGAGCACGACGGGCACTTCGTCCACGCTCATGCCGGCTGTCGGTTCGTCGAAGAGATAGACCTTGGGATCGAGGGCGATCAGCATCGCCACCTCGAGCTTGCGCTGGTCGCCATGCGGCAGGCTGGCGGCGAGGTCGTCGGCACGCGAGGCCAGGCGCACTCGCTCGAGGATGGCGCGCGCTTCGTCGATCAGCTCGCGATGCGACAGCCACACCGACAGCATGCGCAGGCCCTTGCCCTGGCGAGCCTGCACGGCCAGGCGCACGTTCTCCAGCACGGTCAGGTGGGCGAACAGCTGGGTCAGCTGGAAGGCCCGGCCCAGGCCGCGGCGCGTGCGCACCGGCGCCGGCAGTTGGGTCAGGTTC
Organism: Roseateles sp. FW305-36; assembly: GCF_058787015.1. Classification (NCBI taxonomy): domain Bacteria; kingdom Pseudomonadati; phylum Pseudomonadota; class Betaproteobacteria; order Burkholderiales; family Sphaerotilaceae; genus Roseateles; species Roseateles sp. FW305-36. Next base: position 375,852 of record NZ_JBYSZK010000002.1, read on the forward strand.
TCGCCATCCAGCCAGACCTCGCCGCTGGTCGCTGGCAGCTGACCCGAGATCAGGTTGAAGTAGGTCGTCTTGCCCGCGCCATTGGGGCCGACGATGGCCGTCAGCGTGCCGGGCTGGAAGGCGCAGGACACGCCGTCGACGGCCACATGGCCGCCGAAGCGGATCGTCAGGTTCTTGGTTTCGAGCACGGGCCGTCCGCGCTCAGCGCTTGTTGCGGATGGGCACGGCCATTTCTTCCGGCTTGATCTCGCGCACCAGCTCCGGCACGCCCCAGGGGAAGGCGGGGTCGACCTTGATGCGGAAGTGGTACATGGACTGCATGGCCTGGTGGTCCTCAGAACGGAAGGTCATCCGGCCCTTGGGCGTCTCGAAGCTCATGCCTTCCATGGTCTTGATAAGCTTGTTGGTTGCCGTGTCGCCATTGGTCTTCTTCAGGGCTTCGACGAGGGCGATGGCCGCGCTCATGCCGCCGGCGGTGAAGAAGTCGGGCGGCTGCTTGAACTGCTTGTAGTGGTTGGCCACCAGCCATTCGTTGACCGGGTTCTTCGGGATGCCGAAGTAGTAGTAGGTCGCGCCTTCCATGCCGGGGAACTGCTTGTAGGCCGTCATGGCCGGCAGGATGTTGCCGCCCGAGCCGACGGCGATGCCGTAGCGCTTCTGCAGGTCCTGGGCGGCCAGGGCCGGGAAGGGTGTCGTCGCGCCAGCCCACACGACGGCGATGACCTTGGGACCGGGCTTGTCCTTCAGCGCATCGACGAGGCGCTGGATGCCGGCGGTGAAGTCGGTCGTCTGCGTCGGCAGGTATTCCTCATGGACGATCTTGGCCTTCTTCAGCGCTTCCTTGAAGGCCTTCACGCCGTCACGGCCGAAGGCGTAGTCCTGGGCCAGCACGCCGATGTTGAGGCCGGCCACGTCGGCGGCCACGGCATTGCCGATGGCGTCCTGGCTGGAGTTGCGGCCGGTGCGGAAGATGTATTTGTTCCACTTCTCGCCGGTGATGGAGTCGGCCACGGCGGGCTCGACGAGCAGGATCTTCTTGTACTCCTCGGCCACCGGCAGCATGGCCAGGGCCACGCCGCTGGACGAGGGGCCGACGGCGATGTCGGCCTTGTCATCGCCATAGGCCGCGGCCAGCAGGCTCTTGCCGACGTCGGGCTTGCCCTGGTCGTCCTTCTCGATGACGACGAGCTTCTTGCCTGCGACGGTCATGGTGCCGCCGGTGGCGTAGTCCAGGCCCATCATGAAGCCGGTCTGCGTCTGCTTGCCGTAGGCCTCCAGCGGGCCGGTCTTGCTGTAGACGTGGGCGATGCGGATTTCATTGCCGGCAGCCAGGGCGAGGCCGGAGGTGGCCAGCGTGACGGCGGCGAGCAGAACGCGGGTGGTCAGGCGGCGCGTGATGGGGCGCATGGGGCTTGTCTCCTGAGGTCTTGTGGGTCTGCTCTGTCGGCAGACGGTGTCTTCCCTTTTTGCAAGGGCCGTGCCCGGCGGGGAAGGGGGCGCCGTGACGGTTTTCGTGCGGGTTGTCCCGAGGTTTTTGGCCGTTAGGGACGTTGAGAGTGTCCGAATTTCAGGCGTTGTCCGAAAGCTGGACTTCGAGGTCCGGCCAGCGCGCCAGTCTTTCGTACAGCGACGCCCGGGAGATCTGCAGCAGTCGTGCCGCCGCCATGCGGTTGCCGCCGGTGGCCTGCAGCGCACGGGCAATCGCGTCGCGCTCCAGCGCCTCGATCAGCTCGGGTAGAGGCGCCACGGCCTGAGCCGTCGTGATGGCAGGCGCTGCAGGCGGAGGCGCCGGCGCAGCAGCGGCGGCCGTCGCCGCCGGTGACACCGCCCCACCCTGGAAATGCGCCGCCGTCAGCTGCATGTCGTCGCTCATCAGGCTGACCTGCTCCAGCGTGTTGCGCAGCTCGCGGATATTGCCGGGCCAGGTCTGCTGCATCAGCCATTCGATGGCGTCGGGGCTGAGCAGCTTCTGCGGCATGCCGCTGCGGCGGGCGATGTCTTCGCCCAGGGCTTCGGCCAGGGCCTCGATGTCGTCCAGCCGCTCGCGCAGCGCGGGCACGCGGATGGGCAGCACATTGAGGCGGTAGTACAGGTCCGCGCGAAAGGTGCCTGCGGCGACCATGGCGGCCAGGTCGCGGCTGGTGGCGGCAATCACGCGCACATCGACGCGCAGCACCGTGTTGCTGCCCAGAGGCTCCACCTCCTGCTCCTGCAACACGCGCAGCAGCTTGCTTTGGAGTGCCAGCGGCATGTCGCCGATCTCGTCCAGGAACAAGGTGCCGCCGTCGGCCAGCTTGAACTTGCCGTCGCGGCCCTTGCGCTCCGCGCCCGTGTAGGCGCCGGGCGCGACGCCGAAGAACTCGGCCTCCAGCAGGGTCTCGGGCACGGCGGCGATGTTGACGCCCACCAGCGGCCGGTGGGCGCGCCGCGAAGCGGAGTGGATGGCATGGGCCATCAGCTCCTTGCCGGTGCCGGTTTCGCCCAGCAGCAGCACGGTGGAATCGGTCTGCGCGACGCGGCGGGCCTGGCGCTTCACCTCGAGGGCCGCGGGGCTGGCGCCGATGAAGCTGGCGATCGTGTACTTGGGCCGGCGCTGGGCGGCGAGCTGGCGGCGCGTGTCCTCCAGCTCCTGCTGCAGCCGCGCGAATTTCTGGATCAGCGGCTGCATCGTCGTCTCGGGGTGATCCAGCAGGACCAGGCCCAGGGCACCGATGACTTCGCCGTCGTCATTTCTCAAAGGCAGGCGGCTGACGAGAAAGGTGCCGGCCTTGTTGGTCAGCAGGTCGACGAGGACAGGCTTGCCGTTCTCCAGCACCTGCAGCATCTGCGTGTTGGGCACCACGTCCTCGACCGGGCGGCCGACGAACTCGCGTTCGTCGTTGAAGCCCAGGGCCGGCAGGAAGCGCTTGTAGCCCTCGCTGATCCAGACGACGCGGTGGTTGCGGTCGATGACCATCATCCCTTCCGTCGACCGCGCCAGCACGTCGAACATCGACTGCGCGGCCAGGCGCAGCAGCCCATCGACATCCTGGGGGATGCCGGCGGGCTGTGTCTGGTTTTTGGACAGAGGCATGACCGGCGCAATGTACCGCGCCGGCCCGCCTCCTTCCGCGAGGCCGAACCCGCTCAGTCGCACCGTCAGAACTTGAAGGTGCCGCCGACGGTGAAGATGCGCGGCGCGCCGTAGTAGGCGTTCAGCACGCCCAGGGCGGCGATGTTGTAGCCGTCGGTCTTGTAGGCCTTGTTGGTCAGGTTGCTGCCCTGCAGGAAGAAGCTCAGCTTGGCGTCCTTCTCCCAGATCAGGCCGGCGTTGACCAGGGTGTAGGCGTCCTGGGCCAGGGCCTCGGACAGGTCGGTCGTCGGGTAGACCTTGCTGCGGTGCGTCAGCCCCAGGCGCGAGCGCAGGGTGCCCACCGGCATCTTCATGTTGTTCTCGATGTTCAGGCCGGCCTGGAACTTGGGCGTGTTGGTGAACTTTTTCTGGTCGGCCACGTTGACGCCGCGGTCGATGTATTCGTCGTATTTGGCGTCCAGCGTGGCCAGGTTGCCGCTGATGCGCCAGGCCGTCGTCGGCATCCACAGGAACTCGACCTCGGCGCCCTGCACCGTGGCCTTGCCGGCGTTGGTGAAGTCGCCGAAGAAGCCGGGCTGGCCGTTGGCCTGGGTGTAGCTGGTGAACACCGACAGCTGCACGTTCTTGTACTTGTTGTGGAAGACGGCGGTGTTCAGCTCCAGCCGGCCGTCGTCCAGGATCATCTTGGCGCCCATTTCCAGCGAATCGAGCTTTTCGTCCGCGAAGGGCTTGCCCGACGACGGGAAGGCCACCGTGTTGGCGCGGATGTTGTAGCCGCCGCTCTTGAAGCCGCGCGAGGCCGTCGTGTAGAGCTTGATGGCCTGGCTGGCCTTGTACTCCAGCGACAGGCGCGGCGAGGTGTTGGTGACCGAGCGGCTGTTGTCGAAATTGGCCGGCACGGCGATGGGCGCGCCGCTGAACTGGTCGTTGGCGAAGGCCTGGTTCAGCACGACGGCGCGCTTGCTCTCGTCGGTGTAGCGCAGGCCGGCGCTGACGCTGAACTGCGGCGTCAGGCGCCAGCTCCAGTCACCGAAGATGGCCTTGCCCTTGGTGTAGACCAGACCGTTGGTGGTGCCGAAGCTGAGGTTGAAGAAGTTGTTGCGCACCGTGCCGCCGGCGCGACCGTCGAAGTAGTAGGCACCGATGACACCCGAGTGGTTCTGGCCCTCGTAGATGGCCTGCAGCTCGTGGCTTTGCGAGCTGTCGTGGTACTCGGCGCGCACGTCGGCGATCTTGTTGGGCAGGCCGTCGAAGTCGATGGAGGTGTTGGTGTCGGAAGCGCGGTGGGCCAGGATGTACTTCAGGCTCCAGTCGTCGCTGAGGCCCCAGTTCAGCGTCAGCGATTCGCCCTCGCTGCTGGTGCGGTTGGCATTGGGCATGCCGCTGGCGATGTCGTAGCGGCCGGTGGTGGCCGGCGTCTTGGCGGGGTCGAAGGCATTGACGTTCAGGCGCTGGAAGCCGCGCATGTGGGAGTCGTCGCGGGTGCGGTCGACCGACAGCTGGGCGTTGAAGGTCGAGCCGGTCGGGAACCAGCCCATGGAGACGCGGCCGCTGGTCGTCGCCTGGTCGCTGACCGGGCTGCCGTCGGTCAGGTCCTTGCCGTAGCCGTCGCGGTTCAGGCTGGCGCCGGCGAGGCGGAAGCGGAACTGGCCGTCGTTGACGGCGGTGCCCACGCCACCCTTGGCCGTCACCTGGCCGTAGTTGCCGACGGCCAGCGTCACCGAGCCTTCGGTCGCTTGAGGCAGTGGCTTGGACACGTACTTGACCGCGCCGCCGATGGTGTTCTTGCCGTAGAGCGTGCCCTGGGGGCCGCGCAGCACTTCCACGCGTTGCACGTCATACACGTCCAGCAGCGCGCCCTGCGGGCGGGCGATGTAGACATCGTCGAAATAGATGCCCACGCCCGGGTCCACGCCCCACAGCGGGTCGGCCTGGCCGACGCCGCGGATGAAGGTCGTGATGGTGGTGTTGCTGCCGCGGGCGGCGTAGATGGTCAGGTTGGGCACCTGGCCCTGCAGGTCGCCGAGGTCCTTGATGGCCAGCTTGTCCAGCTGCTCGGCCGTCAGCGCCGTGACGGCGACGGGCACATCCTGCAGCGACTCCTCGCGCTTGCGCGCCGTGACCTTGACGACGTCCAGCGTCGTCACCGTGGGTTCGGCGGCCGGCGCGGTCTGCGCGGCGGCGGGCAGGGCAGCGCCGAGGGCGGCGAGGATGGCGAAATGCAGCGGCGTAGGCGCCGGCAGGCGTCGGGGCATGGCTTGTCTCCTGGTTGTCGTCGTAATGGATGCCAGGTCCCCAAACCGCAAAAGCCATGCCCGCGCCAACTCGGGGCAAGTCACTGGCAAACCCTTGCGAGCTAACCCGCGGTTTTCGCGTCCGAAGCGTCGGCACTGTCCGGATTCCAGTCATTCGCCGCCGCCGAAGCTGTCCGGCAGTCAGACAACACCCCTGGGGGCTGCAAGGTCGCCAGGGCGCCGCTATCCTGCGCCGCTCCCCTTCATCCCCCCGGAGACGAACAATGCTCAAGCGCCTGCTTCCCGCCGCCCTCGCCCTTGGTTTCAGCGCCACCACGGCCCTCGCCGCCGGCCCGCAGCTCAAGGGCCAGGCGCCGGGCTGGTACCGCATGCAGCTCGGTGACTTCGAGGTCACCGCCCTGTCCGACGGCACCCTGGACCTGCCCGTGGACAAGCTGCTGCAGCAGCCCGCACCGAACACCCTCAAGGCCCTGCAGCACGCCTATCTCGGCGTGCCGCTGGAGACCTCGGTCAATGCCTATCTGATCAACACCGGCAGCAAGATCGTCCTGGTCGACACAGGCGCCTCGGGCCTGTTCGGCCCGACGTTGGGGCGCGTGCTGGCCAACCTCAAGGCCGCGGGCTACACGCCCGACCAGGTCGACGAGATCGTCATCACCCACATGCACGGCGACCACATCGGCGGCACCGGCGCCGACGGCAAGGCCAACTTCCCCAACGCGACGCTGCGCCTGGACAAGCGCGACGCCGACTTCTGGCTGACGCCCGAGCAGATCGCCAAGGGCGGTGACGGCGCCAAGGCCATCGCCGCCAACGTGAAGGCCTATGCCGACGCGGGCCGCTTCAAGCCCTTCGAGGGCAGCGCCGCTGGCGTCGAGATCGTGCCCGGTGTGAAGGCCTACCCGGCCTATGGCCACACCCCCGGCCACAGCAATTACGTCGCCGAGAGCAAGGGCCAGAAGATGATGTTCTGGGGCGACCTGATGCACGTGGCGGCGGTGCAATTTCCCGAGCCGGCCGTCACGATGAGCTTCGATTCCGATCCCAAGGCTGCCGCGCCGGCGCGCGAGAAGGCCTATGCGGCCGCGGCCAAGGACGGCTATTACGTGGCCGTGACGCATGTGAGCTTCCCCGGCATCGGCAAGCTGCGCGTCGACGGCAAGGGCTATGACTGGCTGCCGGTGAACTATTCGGCGAATCGTTGACCCTGGAGGGCGAACGGCTCAGGTCCCGAGCAGTTCGCCCACCGGCTGCAGTCCGTCCACGCGGTCGCACACTGCCTTGACGCTGGCCAGGATGGGCACGCCCAGCAGCAGGCCCCACAGGCCCCACAGCCAGCCGAAGGCCAGGACGCCGATGAAGACGGCGAAGGCGTTCATGCGGCTGCTGCGGCTGCTGAGCCAGGGCATCAGCAGATTGCCCGACAGCGTGTGCACGCCCAGCGCGATGCCCGACACCAGCAGGGCCATGTCGACAGTGCCGAACTGCACGAAGCTCATCAGGCCGGCGCTGCTGGTCAGCACGGTGGCGCCGAGGTAGGGCACGAAGTCCAGCGTGAAGGCGACCACGCCCCACACGGCCGCGTGCTCCATGCCGACGGACAGGAAGGCCAGCCAGATCGTCAGGCCGACCACGGCGCTGGTGAAGACCTGCACCAGCAGATAGCGCTGGATCTGCTCGCCGATCTCGTCCAGGGTCTGCACGGTCAGCCGCCGCTTGGCGAAGGTCGGGCCGGCCAGGTGCACCAGCTTGCGCCTGAATGTGTCGCCCGACGCCAGCAGGAAAAAGGCGATGAACACCACCACCAGGGTCTCGCCGAGCAAGGCCAGCAGGCCCATCGTACCGGTCCACAGATAGTCGTGCAGGTTGAAGCGCTGCCGCTCGACGACGACGCGGGTGATGCCGCGCGCATTGGCGGGTGCCGCCGCCGGCGCGCCGGCCTCCGCTGCCTGCTCCAGCTGCGTGGCCGCCTTCTGAACCTGATCCAGCGCACTGGTCGACCCGGGTCGGCGGGAAGTCATGGCCGTGTGAACTTTTTCGGCGGCAGTGGGCAGCGATTCCAGCAGCTTGTTGGCGTCATCCGACAGGGCATAGCCCGTCCAGCCCACGCAGCCCATCAGTCCGAGCAGCAGCAGGGCCGCGGCCAGGGCGCGAGGCAGGTGCAGACGCTGAAGCTGCTCGACCACCGGCGCCAGCGCATAGCTCAGCATCACGCCCAGCAGCACCGGCACGAAGAAGGCGCCGGCCACGTGCAGGGCGAACAGCACCGCCACCAGGGCCAGCGCCGCCAGCGAGAAGCTGCGCACATCGACCGGCATGTGCAGGTGCAATGGCTCGCTGGCGGGCGGGGCCGGGTCTATGCTGGAGGGAAGCGCGCTCATGACGCCGCAGCGTACGCGCCGTTACACCGGCCGTGCGCGGCCTGGCGCGTGTCACGGCGCTGTCTGACAGGGGGGCGTTGTGCCCGCCGACAAGCCGCGCCTGTTCCGCGCGCCGAACCTGGGCGCATGCAACTTTTCACCCACAGATTTGCCCGTCAGACCGCCCGTGTGCTGCACAACCCCTGGGGCTTTGCCTGGCAGACGCTGAAGGCCTTCCGCGCCAACCAGGGCCTGCTGCTGGCCGGTGCGGTGGCCTATTACGCCCTGCTGTCCATCGTGCCGCTGATGATCCTCAGCGTCATAGCGCTGTCGCACTGGGTCGGGCAGGCCTTGCTGCTGCAGACCGTGGGCCGCTATCTGGAATGGCTGGTGCCGGGCCAGTCGGTGGCCATCGTGGCCGAGCTGGCGCGCTTCCTGGCGCATCGCGAGGTGATGGGTTGGGTGCTGCTGGGCAGCATGCTGTTCTTCAGTTCGCTGGCCTTCTCGGTGCTGGAGAGCGCGATGGCGGTGATCTTCCATCACCGCCACCGGCTGCGCCGGCGCCACTTCCTGATCTCGGCGCTGATTCCCTATGTCTACATCCTCTGCCTGGGACTGGGCCTGCTGCTGGTGACGCTGGTGGCCGGCCGTTTCCAGGCCCTGGGCCAGCGCGAGGTGGAGTTGCTGGGCCTGAGCTGGTCGCTGGACGGCGTGTCGGGCGTCATGCTCTATCTGCTCGGCTTCGCCGGCGAGGTCTTCGTGCTGGCCTCGGTCTATCTGGTCATGCCGGTGGGCCGGTTGTCGCTGCCGCTGGCCCTGGTGGGCGGGCTGGCCGCGGCCCTGCTGTGGGAGCTGTCGCGCCATCTGCTGGTCTGGTACTTCGGCACTCTGTCGCAGATCGGCACCGTCTACGGCTCGCTGACCACCGCCATCGCCGTGCTGCTGAGCCTGGAGATCGGTGCCACGCTGCTGCTGTTCGGGGCCCAGGTCATTGCGGAGTTCGAGCGCCTCGGCGAGCCTTGACCATCCTGGTGATCGTCGTCAGGTTGATCACTGCGATCACCACCTCCAGCGCCGTGCCGCCGATGGAACCCACGATGAGGTTGTTGGCGATCCACAGCAAAGTGCCGCACATCATCAGCAGCCGCATCGGAACGCCCTGCAACGTGAACAGGGCCAGGGTGCCCAGGCAGGAAGCGGTCAGCGGCAGCCAGTCGCTCGGCTTGCCGGCGATGGCCAGCCCGAAGCCGATGTTGGCCGCGACAACGCCCACCGCCACCCATTTCGAGCGCGTGTACAGCGACAGCAGCGAGCGCAGCATGGACAGCGACGAACTCGCCACCGCCGTCGGATTGCCCAGCAGCGCGAAATGGGCGATGTAGGCAATGCACTCGCCCGTCATGAAGAGCTTGAAGCGGCGGTCGTCGGTCTGCAGGAAGCAGGCGACGCCGAGCACGAAGGCGACATAGCCCAGCAGCTGGGCGAGGGAGAACCAATCCGACATCGGGCGTGATTGTCACGGCCGGACCTCAGCCCGGCGCCTGGCCATCCTCCTTGGGGGCCCGCACCACGGCCGGCCTGGCCGGCCAGGCGCCACCCGCACTGAATGCAACCCAGGCCCAGCCCACCCAGCGCAGCAGTGACGCTGCCAGCCACAGCGCCCAGGCCAGCATCAGCGCACGGTACAGCCAGACCGGCGCGCTGACGACCCAGGCCCCGGCCGTGTGCTCGGTGAAGCGGTCCGAGGTCCAGCTCAGCCATTGGGCGGTCGAGTTCGGGCCGGCGACGAGCAGGTCGGGGTAGCCGAGCAGGCCGGTGCGCAGCACGCTCAGCAGGGCGGCGATGGCGAACAGCGTCCACAGCACCAGGACCAGCTGCACCAGCATGCGCAGCCAGCGCGGTGCCGCCGGCTGGGCCAGCGCCCAGCGCCGGCGTGCCTCCAGCAGGGCGAACCAGGCGGCCAGCAGGGCCAGGGCGCCCAGGGACACGGGCGCCACGCCCAGGGCCAGGATGAGCCAGGCCGGCCGGGCCATGACGCCGGGCAGGCCGCGCGGCACCCACCACGCCAGCACGCCCACGACGACGAGCACGCCCCAGATCAGTACGGCCGGTCCCATCATCGGCCCGCCGACGGCCAGCACGATGCGGTCCTGCGGCACGCTCAGCGTCAGCGCGTCGTTGACGCCGGGCAGGCCCAGGGCCAGCCCTTCGTGGTGCCACCAGGCGCCCATGCCTTCGGGTGCGCGCCAGCGGATCTGCACCTCCTGCGCGCCCGGCGTCAGCGGCAGGGTCAGGGCGCCGTCGCGCAACTGCAGAGGCAGCGCGCTGCCCTGCAGCGTCACGCCCAGCAGCTCGGCCCCGGCCGGCAGCCTGAGGGTGTGCGGGCCGCCGAGGCTGGCGCGCAGCTTGAGGTCGAGCTGCAGGTCGGTGCTGCGCTCGCCGGGATCGATCATGGTCTTGGCGCTGTCCAGCGTCAGCGTCTGGCCGGGAATGCCGGCGGGCTTGCGCACCGTCAGCTTCAGGGTCTCGCCGGGCCAGGGCCGCCATTCGGGCTGCCATTGGCCGCCCTGCTGCAGGGCCGTGGGCGGGAGGCCGCTGGACTCCACATGCCATTGCGTGGACGCGTCCACGGTCCAGCGCTCGACCTGGTTGGGCTCCTTGCCGGCCAGCAGGGTCAGCGCCTCGCTGGGCTTGAGCGTGCTGGCGACTTCGGCCTCTTCGTCGCCGCCGAGCTGCAGGCTGGCCGTCCTCGTGTCACTCGTGCCGTCCACGGTCACGCGGGCATCGCTGACGGCCTCGCCCGGCAGCAGGGCCCAGCGCACGCGCAGCGGCGCGCGGCTGGGGGCGATGCGTTGGATGTGGGTCTGCACCTGCCAGTGCAGGCCCAGCTGCAGCAGGCGCTCCACGCGCACGAGGGGTGGCAGCGCGTCGCGCTGCGTGCCGGTGTCCTCGCGGTGGGCGCTGCCCGCGGTGGCCTCGCGGCTCAGCGTGATGGCGCCGGTGCTTTCGCCGCGCGGGTCCAGGCCGGCCAGGGCCCAGCCCTTGAGGTCGCTCTGCAGCGCACGCGGCGGCAGCGGCAGGCTGATGTCCAGGTTGCTGGCGCCGCCCACGTCGGCACTCAGCACGACCTGGTGCACGCCGGCCGGCACGGCCACGAGCAGCTTGCCTTCGTCGTCACGGCGCGTGGCGGCGGGCTGGCCATCCAGCGTGACGCTGCCAGGTTGCCAGCCGGTGCCCTGGCCGGGCAGGGGCACGGCCACCAGGGTCTGGGCGTGGATCTCGGCACGCAGCTGCACCGTCGAGCCCGAGGCGCTGACGAAGAGTCGCGCCAGTTCGGCGCAGCGCGGCAGGCAGTCGGGCGGCGCGGCGAGCTTGTCGCGCAGGGCCTTGAGCTGCTCCTCGCTGGGCCAGGCGGCTTGAGCTTCGCTCGGTTGGGGCGTCAGGCCCAGGGCCAACGACAGGGCTACAGCCACGGCGCTCGTGCCCACGCGGGATGCGCGCAAGGGCGGCGGCTTCAGGCCGGCGACGACGATCAGCGCCAGGCTCAGCAGGGCCAGGCCGCCCAGCTTCATCAGCGCCGTTGCCCAGGGCGGCAGCAGCCACAGCCGCAAGGTCTGCTCGGGCGTGACCGGGCCGCTCCAGGTGAGGGTGTGGCCGCGCCAGGTCCAGGTGGGCAGGCCGGGGCCCGTCTGCACGCGGGCATTGGGGTCGACGCGTTCCATGACCTTGGCGGACTTCGACAGGTAGCTGCCGCCTTTGGCTGGCTCGGGCGAGGCCATCTGCATTTCGGGTCGAGGGATGAAGGGCGCCGGCGAGGCCCTGTCCAGACGCACCGAGACACCACCCCGGGTGTCTTCCGCTTCTTCCTTGCTGGCGAATCCGGGCACCCAGCGGGTCTGCTCCAGGCTGGGATAGATGGACTCCCTGACCTGCTGCACCGCAAACGGCAGCATCAGCAGGGCCAGCATGGCCCCCACCGCGATGCGACCGCGCGAAAACGCCGCCTGGGCCCGCCCCGCCGGCAGCACACGGGCCAGGCCCGTCAGCGCCAGCAGGCCAAACCACAGCGAGGCCGGCGGGCTGCCCGGCGTGTGCCAGGTCAGCGCCAGCGCCACGCCGAGCAGCACGCCGACGCGCCAGCCCAGCAGCCGGTAGGCCGCCAGCGCGGCCAGCAGCACGAAGAAGAAGTCCCACAGCGTCCACAGGCCGATCCAGGCGCCACTGGCACTGCTGGGACCCTGGGCATGCAGCAGGCGCCAGCCGGGCGGCAGCTGCAGCTGGGCCTGCAGCCTGTCGACGCTGACGCTCCAGCCGCTGGCCGGCAGGGCGCCGTCCGCGGGCCAGCGGCTGTCGGCCTCGATGCCGGTGCTGCGGTCGCGCACCTCGAAGCCGGCGAGGCCTTCGGCGCCGAGACGGGTGATGGGCTGGTCCAGGGTGTTCAGCGCCGCGCGGCCGAGCTGGCCCGGGGCGGGCATGGCCAGGCGCGAGCTGGCCGACAGCTGGCCGCTGAACTTGTCGTTGGCGGTCAGGCCCTGGCCATCGAAGTCCAACCACAGCAGACGCTCCAGCGTCAGCGTGTCCGGCGCCGGCTTGGCATTGCCTCGCTGCAGCTCGGTCAGCTTCAGCGTCTCGCCGGGCTTGAGGCGAAAGGCCGGCAGGGCGCGCCAGGGCTCGGGCATCTCGACCTGGCGCGGGTCGACGCTGGTCGGGCCTTCGGGGCGGATCAGCCGCAGCGCCGGCGCGGCCTTGACGACCCAGACTTCTTCGTCGGGTGCACCCTCGGGCAGGTTGAGCGTCTGCACCGGCGCCATCAGCCGCGCGCGCAGCTCGATGCGCCAGTTGCCCGGCCGGGCCTGCACGATGAGGCGGCCGTCGTCGGCCAGGCGCGCGGGCAGTTGGCTGTCGAGCTGCATGGCGCGCAGCCCCGGCAGCAGGGCCAGCGGCAGCTCCACGGCGCGGGCGCGGCCGGCCACGCGCAGGTCGAAGGCGGTGGTCACGGTCAGCGGCAGCTCGTCGTCGATGAGGCGCACGGTCTGCACGTTGACGCTGTCGCTGGCCTCGGCCGGGCTGGCCACGGCGCGCAGCCAGATGCGGCCGTCGCCGTCGGGCGCGCGGGCCTGCGTGGCACCGTCACTGGTCACGACGATGGTCGCCAGGTTGGCCGGCACGGTCAGGTTCTGCGGCATCTCGGCCCAGGTGATGCGGCCTTCGACGACATGGGCACCCGGTGCCAGCCACACGGCCGGGTGTTCGCTGGCCTCGACGACGGCCAGCGGCTTGCCGCCCGCCTTGACGTCCTGCGGCCAGGCGCCCGCCTCGCCGGGCAGCACGACGCGGGCCGGCGCACCGTAGACCTGCACCTCCAGCTTGAAGCTGGCGTCGCGAGTGCCCGCTGCGAGCTGCAGCCGCCCGAGCCAGACGCAGACCGGCGTCTCGCCCTCCGCGGCACCGGCTGGGCAACCCAGTGGCGACTGGCCTTGGGCCGCCCAGGGCAGCCAGTCACGTGCGGCGGCGGGCAGTTCGGCGGGTGTCAGCGGCGCGGCCTGGGCGGCGAGTGCGACCATCGACACGGCTGCGGCCAGGCCGCGAATCTTCTTTGTGATCATCGGCGTCTCCCTTGCGGGGCCGATGGTCGCAGACTCAGGCGGGTTTTCGCATCAGGGCTTCACGCGCACGAGGCGGCCGTGGGCTTCCAGCAGCAGATAGAGCAGGCCGTCCGGGCCTTCGCGCACATCGCGCATCCGGCCGGCGTCGGCGAAGAGCTTCTCCTGCTCCATGGGCCGGTTGTCGGCGTCGAGCTTGACGCGTTCGAGGTAGCCGAACTTCAGCGAGCCGATGAAGAAGTTCCCTTGCCAGGCCGGGCCGTACTTGGCGCTCTTGAGTCGCACCAGGCCCGAGGGGGCGATGGACGGCACCCACTTGACGACGGGCTGCTCCATGCCGGCCTTGGCGAAGATGCCGTCGCCGATCTTGCCGCCGCCGTAGTTCTCGCCATAGGTGATGACGGGCCAGCCGTAGTTCAGCTTGGGGCGGATCAGGTTGAGCTCGTCGCCGCCCTGGGGCCCGTGCTCGTGCTCCCAGAGCTGGCCCTTGTCGTCCAGGGTCAGGCCTTGCGAGTTGCGATGGCCATAGCTCCAGATCTCGGGCAGGGCGCCGGGCGTGTTTACGAAGGGGTTGTCGGCCGGCACGCTGCCGTCCTTGCCGACGCGCACGATCTTGCCGAGGTGGTTGTCCAGGGTCTGGGCGCTCTGCATGCCGGAGTAGCGCTCGCCCATGCTCAGCATCAGCTTGCCGTCGGGCATCTCGACGATGCGGCAGCCGAAGTGGTGCTTGCTCTCGACCTTGGGCTTCTGGCTGAAGATGACCTTGACGTCGGTCAGGCGCTTCAGGTCCTCGCTGAGGCGAGCGCGGGCCAGGGCCGTGCTGTTGCTCTTCCTGTCGGCGCTGGGCTCGGCGAAGCAGAAGTAGATCGTGCGGTTGCGCGCGAAGTCGCTGTCCAGCTGCACGTCCAGCAGGCCGCCCTGGCCGACCGCGTCGACCGCCGGTACGCCCTGGATGGGCGCGCTGGGCTTGCCGCCGGCCCTGGCGGTGCGCAGGGCGCCGTCGCGCTCGGTGATGAGGAACTGGCCATCGGGCAGGAAGGCCACCGCCCAGGGCGTCTTGAGGCCGTCGACGACGGTTTCGAGTTCGGGGGCGGCCTGGGCCGTGGACGCGAGGGCCGCGGCAAGGGTCAAGGCGAGGGTCGGCAGGGGCTTCATGTCGGCGATGCGTGGGGGCAGGGAAGACCCCATCTTCGCTCTTTCGCTCAGCTGGCGCAGTGGCTGCGAGGTACGGCGAGCCGGCAGCTTGGCGAAGGCTGCCTGTCAGCTTGGTGTCGTGCCGCCAGGGTTTCTGTGAAGCCGGCCGTCCCATGGGCTTGTCTACGCTGGGACATCCTCGGCGGGGTCACCTCGACGGGGCCAGTCAATCAACATCGTTGAAGGAATACCCATGCTGAGAATGACTCGACTCGGGCTGACGTTGGCAGCGGCTGCGTTCACGGCTGCGGCATTGGCGCAGGCCGGTTCCGAACTGAACCCGGACCGCCATGGCTCCCACCGCGTCAACGAGGGCAGCGCCAGCCACGACGCGCCCACGGCCGGCGGCACGGCATCGCTGTCGCCCATCACCAACCATGGCGGTCCCGTGATGACCGGCCAGCCCAATGTCCACGTGATCTGGTACGGCAACTGGAACCAGACCAATGGCAGCGACAACCCCGCCGGCCAGCAGGTCATCCGCGACCTGATCGCCGGCCTGAGCGGCTCCAACTACCTGGCCATCAACAAGAACTACACCTCCGGCAGCGGCGCCGTGTCCGGGCTGCTGGGCACCTACAACGAGGGCGTGGACACGGGCAGCCAGGGCACGCGCTTGAGCGATGCGCGCGTGCAGTCGGTCGTGAAGTCCTATATCACCAGCAAGGGCGCGGCCGATCCCAACGGCATCTACTTCGTGCTGACCTCCACCGAGGTGTCCGAGTCCTCGGGCTTCTGCAACAAGTACTGCGGTTGGCACAGCTCGGCCACCATCGCCGGCCAGGTGGTCAAGTTCAGCTTCGTGGGCAATGCCAACCGCTGCCTGGCCTCGTGCGCGGCACAGACCATCAGCCCGAACGGCAACCCGGGCGTGGATGGCATGGCCTCGGTCGTGGCTCACGAGTTGGAGGAGACGCTGAGCGACCCGCAGGCCAACGCCTGGTACGACGCCAGCGGCGCGGAAAACGCCGACAAGTGCGCCTGGACCTTCGGCAGCAACCAGCAGACGGCGGCCAACGGTTCGTCCTACAACCAGACGCTGGCCGGACGCAATTTCCTGATCCAGCGCAACCTGTCCCCGGTGGACAACAAGTGCTACACCGACTACGCCAACAAGCGGCAGTGACGCTGGCCGCGCTCGTGCTGGCCGCCCCTGCGGGGGCGGCTGGTTCGGGTGCCTCCCTGCCCACGCGGCTGGTGCAGGGAGCCAGCCAGGCGGAGGACTTGCTGCTCGCCACCGCCCGTGCCCGCGACGCCCGGGCGCTCGAGGGCCTGCTCGGCGAGGACTTCATGATGATCTCCGCCGCGCGGCCGGACAGCCCCGTGCCCTTCGAGGCCTGGGTGGATGCCATGGTCAAGACGGCTGGCGCGGCTGACTACAGCGTGCGCGGCATGACGGCGCAGGAGGTGGCGACGGGACGAGTGCTCGCAAGCTTTGTGCTGCAGCCGCGCGGCAAGGGACGTGCGGCCGTATTCGTCGTCGATCTGTGGCAATCGGACCTCACCCCCTGGCGGCTGCTTTCCCGCCATGCGGCGCTGGCAGGTGGCGCGCCCCATGCCATACCGGGCGACGCGTCCGTGCAGGAGCTGCAGAAGAAGTTCTGATCGCCGCCGGGTCGGCACCGGGCGCCGCCCTCAGGCGCGGCGCATCACGACCAGCAACCCGTCGACGGCCTCGTCGCTTTCCTTGCGGATGGCGCTGCGCGTGGACGATGCCATCGTGAAACCGTGGCGCGCGGCCAGGCGCTGCAGATACGGCAGCGAGTGGGCGTAGCGGCGCTTGGCGCCGAGGCGGAAGTCCACCTCGTCTTCGCAGGCCTCGACCGAGAAGGCGAACAGGCCCCCGGGTCGCAGCGCGGCCGCGGTGGCGGCGAAGACCGCGTTCAGCTCGCCGATATAGACGAAGACATCTGCGGCGACGGCGATGTCGAAGCGCTGCGGCTGACCGTCCAGCGCCTGGACGATGTCGCCTTGCACGAGTTCGTCGTACAGGCCCAGTTCGCGGGCCTTGGCCAGCATCAGGCCGGACAGGTCCACGCCGGTCAGCCGGGTGGCCAGCGGGCGCAGCAGCGGGCCGCACAGGCCGGTGCCGCAGCCCAGGTCGATGACGTCCCCTCCCCCCTTCGGCGGTTCGCTGCGCTGCAGCTCCGCCACCAGCAGCGCGGGCGTGCGATAGCCCAGGGTCTTGACGAGGTGCTCGTCGAAGTTGTGGGCATACATGTCGAACAGGGCCTCGACATAGCCGGCCGGCGCCGTCGAGGGCGCGCTGCCGACACCCAGGGCGGCCAGGGCGTACTGGATCTGGTCGACGTCCTTGCCCAGGGCCAGGGCCTGCTGGAAGGCCGCGATGGCCTGGCCCCTTCGGTGCAGGGTCAGCAGGCATTCGGCGCGGCCTATCAGCGCCTCGGAGTAGCCGGGCTGCAGGGCCAGGGCGGCGTCGAAGCTGGCCAGGGCCTCTTCGGGCCGCTCCAGCGCGCGCAGGCTGGTGCCGCGGTTGCGCAGGGCCTTGGCATCCTTGGGTCGCACGGCCAGGGCCCGCTCGAAGGCCTGCACCGACTCCTGATGGCGACCCAGGCTGCCAAGGGTGTTGCCGAGATTGTTCAGGGCCGGCGCGCTGTCGGGGCGCTGGGCCAGGGCCCGGTTCAGCAGCTCGAGGGCTTCGTCGAAGCGGTCGGTCTGGCCGCAGAGGGCGCCCAGCAGGTGCAGGGCGTCGAAGTTCGTCGGCGCGGTGCGCAGCATGCGGCGGTAGTGGTGCTCGGCCTCGGCGAGGCGGCCCTGCTGGTGCAGGGCGAGACCCTTGTCAAAGTCGCTGGGTTTGGCGGCCATGGATCAGGCGTCCTTCAGTCTTCCCACAAGCTGCTGATCAGGCTCAGTCCGGCGGCGAACAGGTCCACCGCATAAACGTCACCGAAATGACCCTGCTGTGCTCTCTCTCGCTCAGCGCGGGCCCGATCGCGCAGCATCAGGCCGAGCGCGTCGGCCACGTTCTCGGGCGCCGGACGTTTGGCGGCGGCCTTGGCATAGCCCTGCAGCGCCTGCTCGACGGCCTGCGGGTCGAGCAGCGACAACGGCGATCGGCAATGCGAGCAGGCGTCTTCCTTGCGAAGGTCCACCGTTGCGCCACAGCTGCTGCAATGGATGACGCCGATCTTGCTGGCGATATCGGCGATCTCGGGCTTGGTGAGCTGGCGCACAAGGCCCTTCTCGACCAGGAAGGCCGAGAAGCTGCTGAAGCGGCCATGCCCCTGCGGGCAGCGGTGCGTGACGTAGCGGCCGCTGCGGACGAAGTCGAAACCCTGCACCAGCCGGGCGCTGCATTCCGCGCAGCGCGGCGTGCCGGCCAATGGTCCGCGCCGGTCGCCCTGGTGCTGGTGCATCGCCTTGAACATCGCCACGATGGACTCGGGCGACAGCTGCAGGTTCTCGTGGTGGTCGAACCAGATGCCCTGGCAGCCGAAGCAGAAGTCGATGTCGACGCTGCCCGCGTGATGGCCCGGCAGCGTGCGCACCAGCAGAGCGTCGCCGCAGGAGGGACAGGGGCGGGCAGCGGTCGTGGGCATGGCGAGATGGTAGCGAGCCGTTACACGTGGCCGGCGATCGAGGGATTGCCGCTTGCGGGCAGCGGCTGCTGCAATGCGCGCCGTTTCGAGCTCTTCACTTCAACATGCCTCGCCTGCCTTCCCTTTGCCTCGTCATGGCCCTGTCCGCATCCGCGCTGCCGGCCCTCGCCGCCCCCGTCCTCGAGGTCAACCCCGGCCTCTGGGCCGCCGACAGCGAGATCTGGATCAACGGCCAGTCGATGAAGCCTGGGCTGACGGCCCTGCGCACCAAGCTGCGCAGCCGCCTGACCGATGCGCAGAAGGCCGAGATGGACAAGCAGCAGGCGGCGGAGAAGCAGGCCTGCCTGACGCCGCAACAGTCAAGGATCGACCTGCCGACCTATCTGGAATCGGCCCTCAGCGGTTCCGGCCCCTGGAAGTGCGAGACGACCGGCGTCAAGCTCACCAGCAGCGAAGCGGTCGGCAGCTATGCCTGCCGCACCGGCGGCGGCGGCCTGACCCAGGGCAAGTTCAACGCCACCTATGGCCCCACCAGCTACCGCATCGAGCTCAACGGCCGCGGCAATGCCGTGGACGGCCGCACCGGCAATGCCTTGAGCGCGGACGAAGTGGACCAGCGCATGCTGTCCACCGGCCGCTGGCTGGGGTCGTCCTGCTGACGGCGGTGTCGCTTCAGCGGCGGCTGCGGCCCTGGCGCCAGCCGATGACGGCCAGGCCGGCGAGCAGCAGCGCGACGCTGCCGGGCTCGGGCACCGCCGCGGTGGAGAAGCGATAGTCGGCGCCCGATGCCGACGCCAGGTCATAGCCCGCCAGCTCGACGCCGTCGACGGTCAGGCTGCTGATGCCGCCCCAGTACAGGGTGTGGCCAAAGCCGGCGGCCGCATGGGCATCGGCCGTGATGATGGGCGCGCCCGAGAAGGGCTGGTAGGGCCGGGCGGAAGACTCTGACTGTGTGATGGCCGTCATGGTGATCGAGCCGATGGCCCAGCCGTCATTGCCGAAGCTGATGGGCGCCGTGACCAGGAAGGCGCCGCCCGCCGGGTTGCTGCTGTTGGACACGCCATTGGTGGCCTCCAGCACGCTGCCGCTGAGGGCCACGTTCTGGCCGAAGAAGCTGGCGCTGAAGTTGTAGCTGGCGCCCGCATTGGTCGCGGTGTTCGGCGACCCGCTGGCCGATGCGCCGATGCCGCCACTGAAATAGAGCGTGCCGGTCAGCGTCCCGATCTTGCCGGCCGGGCCATGGATGGCGATCGAGTCGACGAAGCTTGCGCTGGACCAGCCATTGCCGGAATGGCTGTCGGTGCCGGCGCTCTGGGTGTCGGCGCTGGAGCTGATGTGCACGCTGCCAAAGCCCGCGGTGGCCTGGCTGCCGGCATTCACGCCGGCCGATATCGACGTACAACCCGCCGAAGTGCCGCTGATCCCGATCTTCAGGCCGCTGTCGCAGGCATTGCCGGCGAAGTCGGTGCTGGTGGCCTGGGCATAGGCCTGCGCGGCCGGGAGCGCGGGCAGGGCTTGAACGCTGCCGGCAACCGCCAGCGCGGCGGCCAGCAGGGTCAGCCGGCGCCAGGCCGGGCGCCGGCCCGCGTCTTCGCAGTCAAAGGGGAATGCAGTGCCGGGCATGGGCGCCTCTCTGGATTCAGGACGCGCAAGCACACCACAGCCGCTCCCGGCCCACAATCCCGATGCCTGCCTGCCCCCTCAAGATATAGGAAGAGGCGGGACCCCGAGCGAGGGATGCTCAGCCGTCCAGCCTTTGCTGGAACACCAGGCCGGCGTGCTCGCGCAGCGCGTGGAACTTGATCTTGGGCCAATTGGCCTCGATGGCGCGCAGCTCGGGCGCGTACTCGACCAGCACGGTCGGCGCGTCGACCGCGTCGTAGGCCATGCGGTGGTCGTTGGCGTCGATGAAGCGTTTGAGTTCGGCCGGGTCGTCGCAGGTGACCCAGCGCGCCACCTGGAAGCGGCTGGGCATGATGCGAGCCTTGCAGCCGTACTCGTGCTCCAGGCGGTGGGCGACGACTTCGAACTGCAGCTGGCCGACGGCGCCCAGCAGCAGCACGCTGCCGGCGATGGGCCGGAACACCTGGATGGCGCCCTCCTCGCCGAGCTGGGTCAGGCCGGCGCGCAGCTGCTTGGTCTTCAGCGGGTCGGCCACTTCGACGGCGCGGAACATTTCTGGCGCGAAGAAGGGCAGGCCGGTGTACTGCAGGGCCTCGCCTTCGGTGATGGTGTCGCCCAGCTGCAGCACGCCGTGGTTGGGGATGCCGATGATGTCGCCGGCAAAGGCCTCGTCCAGCAGCTCGCGCTTCTGGCTCATGAAGGTCACGACGCTGTTGGGGCGCAGGCTCTTGCCGGAGCGCACCACCTTCAGGTTCATGCCGCGCTCGAAGCGGCCCGAGGCCACGCGCACGAAGGCGATGCGGTCGCGGTGGGCCGGGTCCATATTGGCCTGGATCTTGAAGACCACGCCGGTGAACTTGGGCTCCTCCGGCTGCACGGTGCGCTGCATGGCCTGGCGCGAATCCGGTGGCGGGGCCAGCTCGACGAGGGCGTCCAGCACTTCCTGCACGCCGAAGTTGTTGACGGCCGAGCCGAAGAACATCGGCGTCTGCCTGCCACTCAGGAAGTCGTCGTGGCTGAACTCGGGCGCGGCCTCGCGCACCAGCTCGATCTCGCCCTTGGCGTTGTCATACTGCATGCCGAAGCGCTCGGCATAGGCGGGGTTGTCCAGGCCTTCCAGCACTTCCTCGGTGCCGGCGGCGCGGTCCTCGCCGGGCGCGAACACGCGCATGCGCTGCTGGCGCAGGTCCATCACGCCGTGGAACTGCTTGCCCATGCCGACCGGCCAGGTGAAGGGCACCACGGTCATGCCCAGCTCGCGCTCGATCTCGTCCATCAGCGCCAGCGGCTCCTGCACCTCGCGGTCCATCTTGTTGACGAAGGTCAGGATGGGCGTGTTGCGGGCGCGGCAGACCTGCAGCAGGCGGCGGGTCTGCGGCTCGACGCCGTTGGCGGCGTCGATGACCATCAAGGCCGCGTCGACGGCGGTCAGCACGCGGTAGGTGTCTTCCGAAAAGTCCTGGTGGCCCGGCGTGTCGAGCAGGTTGATGACGCAGTCGCGGTATTCCATCTGCATGACGGACGACGCCACCGAGATGCCGCGCTGCTTTTCAATCTCCATCCAGTCCGACGTCGCATGCCGCGAGGCCTTGCGCGCCTTCACCGAGCCGGCGATCTGGATCGCGCCCGAGAACAGCAGCAGCTTCTCCGTCAGCGTGGTCTTGCCGGCGTCGGGGTGGCTGATGATGGCGAAGGTGCGGCGGCGGCGGACTTCCGTCTCGATGCGGCTGGCGATGGGTTCGGACATGGAGTTGTTCTCGGGCTAACCCGCGATTATCCCAGCCGCTCCGCGGTCTACATCCCCTTGAAGCGGGCCCGGTGCGTGCGGCTGACCGGCAGGGCCTGGCCGATGCCGCGCAGATGCACCCACAGCTCGCCGTCGTCGCGTCGCTCGATGCGCTCGATGGCGCGGGCGTTGACGACCGAGCCGCGGTGGATCTGCCAGAACAGCTGGGCGTCCAGCTGCGGCTGCAGTTCGCTCAGCGACATGCGCAGCAGCAGGTGTTCACCGCCCTGGCTGAGGGCCCGCGTATGGCGCAGCTCCGAGCGCAGCGCCGCCAGCTGGTCGACGTCCAGCAGTTTCATGGTGTTGCCCGTCCAGGCCTGCAGAAAGCGCAGCCTGGAGCCGTCGTGGCCGGCTTGCAGACGTTGCACCGTGGCGGCCAGCCGCGCCGGCGTGACGGGCTTGCGCAGATAGTCCACGGCGGCGTGCTCGAAGGCTTCCAGGGCGTGCTCGGCGTGCGCCGTCACGAAGACCAGCCGCGTGCCGGCGGGCGCCAGGCCGGCCAGGTCCAGGCCGTCGATGCCGGGCATGCGGATATCGAGGAAGGCGATGTCGGGGCGGAGCTCGTCCAGCAGGCGGCGCGCCTCGCTGCCGTTGCGGGCGCGGGCGACGATGTCGAGGTCGGGCCAGGCATCGCGCAGCAGCAGTTGCAGCTCGTCCAGCAGCTGGGGCTCGTCGTCGGCGATGAGGGCAGTCGTCATGGCAGGGTGATGCGGGCCTCGGTCAGGCCCTCGGCATTGGTGGCGAGGTCCAGCGCGGCGCTATCGCCGTGCAGGGCCTGCAGGCGCTGGCGCAGGTTGGCCAGGGCCAGCCCATGGCCCTTGGGCGGGGTGTCGATGAGCGGCTGGCCGCTGTTGATGACGCTGAGCTGCAGCTGGCCTGGGGACCGCGCGGCGCGCAGCAGCACATGCCCGCCGTTCTCGCTGGGCTCGATGCCATGCTGGACGGCGTTCTCCACCAGCGGCTGCAGCATCAGCGGTGGCAGCGGCAGGTCGCGCAGCGCGTCATCGACCTCGATGCGCCAGCGCAGCCGCTCACCCAGGCGCAGGGCCATGATGGCCAGGTAGTGCTCGACGATCTGGCATTCCTCGCCCAGCGTGGATTCGGCCTGGCGCGTGCGGGCCAGGGCGGTGTCCAGGAAGCCGCTGACGGCGTCCAGCAGCGGCAGGGCGCGGTCCGAGCCCTGGCGCACGAAGCTGCGCAGCGTGGCCAGGGTGTTGAACAGGAAATGCGGCTCGATCTGGGCCTGCAGCATCTGCAGCTCGGCGCGCAGCCGAGCGCGCTCCTGCTCCACACGGCGCAGCGCGCGCAACCGGCGCAGGCCCTGCAGCAGTGGCAGGCCCAGCATGACGGCGCCGAAGCCCAGGTGCAGCCAGGCGCGTGTCACGCGCTCGGCCGCCGTCATGGCCTGCGGCGCCAGGGCCTGCTCCGTGGCCCAGCCGAGGGCGGTGCCGAGCAGCCAGGCCAGCAACAGCAGTTCGGCGGCAGCACGGTCTCTGCGCGCCAGCAGGCCGCAGAGACCGTCGGTGGCGGCGTGGCCCAGCCACAGGCCCAGCGACAGCGCCCAGGCGGGGTGATCGCGCAGCAAGAGGGCCGCCAGTGCGAACAGCGCGAGGCCGGTCAGCAGCGGCGCCGGGCGCCGCCAGCCTACCTTTTCCTCGCGCAGCGCCTCGGCCAGGTCGCTGCCCAGGGAGGGTGCCGCGCTGCTCAAGACGGCGTCATCTGGCTGGGCTGCCGGGGCAGCACGCGGGCACCTTGGCCCGTTGTCGCCACGGCATCGGACACGACCTCGAGCCGGAACTGCGTCGCCTGCAACTGCCCGGGACCGGTGAGCAGGAAGCCGAAGCTCAGCGCCGTGGCATCGGCCGGGATGTCCAGCACCACTTCGGCGGGCTTCCAGCCGAAGCTGCCGTGCAGCTGGCGGTCGAACATATTGTCGAAGGCGGTGCCCTGGCGCTGACCGCTGTCGGCCCGCATCCACAGGCCGCCCCAGGCGGCCAGCTGGTCGCCGCGCAGCTGGGCGCTCAGCCGCACGCGCTTGCCGGCGTAGTCCGTGGCCGCCAGCATCTGCATCAGCGACGAGAAGCCCTGGGTGCCGGGCTTGCAGTCCATGCTGAACACCCTGGCGCTGGGGGCGCCGCTCGTCGACACGACATGACCCTCGCAGGTCTGGGCGTCGCCGCTCTGCATCCAGCCCGACGGCAGGTCGGCGGGCTGGGCAAGGGCGGTGGCGAGCATGCCGACGGCGGCGGCGGCCACGATGGCGGAGGCTTTCATCAATCAATCTCCCATGACGGACACGAATCGGTCCGCATGCAGGCTAGGGCCGCGCCGGCATCCCGGTGATGCGATGGGGCGAACGGTGGCCGGCTGCGCAGCAAGCCGCCGAAAACCGACATCAGCGGTGGGCCTCAAGCGTCTGGCAGGAAAGGCTTGACGACGCCGAGCACGCGCTCGACATAGACCTCTTTCTCGCCCACCGGCGCCGCGTAGTGCAGGGCCGAGCGTGCCGCATCCAGCCCGGCGCGCCTGGCCATGACCCAGGCGGCCAGGTATTGCGAGGCCAGGCAGCCGCCGGCCGTGGCGATGGGGCCGCGGGCGTGGAAGGGCTCTTCGACGACGCGCACGCCGGCCTCGACGACCCAGGGCTTGGTGGTCGAGTCGGTGCAGGCGGGCATGTCGGCCAGCAGACCGAGGCGGGCCATCAGCAGCGTGCCGGAGCACTGGCCGCCGATCAGCTGGCGCACCGGATCGAGCTGCAGCCGGTCGAGCAGCACGCGGTCGTTGGCGATGGCGCGGGTGTGGATGCCGCTGCCGAACAGCACGACATCGGCCTCGTTGGCGAACTCCAGCGGCTGCTGGGCCGTGACGGTGACGCCGTTCATCGATGTCACCTGCTCGGTCGGGCTGGTGATGGCGGCCGACCAGCCCTGGGCGTAGAGCCGGTTGATCAGGCCCAGGGCGATGAAGCTGTCGAGCTCGTTGAAGCCGTCGAAGGTGAGGACGGCGACCTTCATCACTCTTCGAGCAGGCTGCGCAGCATCCAGGCGGTTTGCTCGTGGACGGTGAGGCGCTGGGTCAGCAGGTCGGCGCTGGGCTCGTCGCCGGCCTTGTCGACCAGCGGGAAGATGGCACGCGCGCTGCGGGCGATGGCCTCGTGGCCCTGCATCAGCAGCTCGACCATCTTCATGGCCTTGGGCGGCGTGGCGGGCGCATCGGGCAGGCCGCTGAGCTTGGCGAACTGGGCATAGCTGCCGGGCGCCGGGAAGCCCAGGGAGCGGATGCGCTCGGCGATGGGGTCGACCGCGTTCCACAGCTCGGTGTACTGGGCCATGAACATGGCGTGCAGGCTGTTGAACATCGGGCCCGTCACGTTCCAATGGAAGTTGTGGGTCGTCAGGTACAGCGTGTAGGTCTCGGCCAGCAGCTTGGACAGACCGGCGGCGATGGAAGCGCGGTCCTTGTCGCTGATGCCGATGCTGATGGACGGGGCGGCGGATTTCTTGGCCATGACGGCTCCAAAGACATAACGGGGTGAGCCTAACGGATTCGGCCCGCCCCCGTGGGTTCAGGCGCTGGCGAACAGCCGCGGCCAGCGGGCGCGCAGCAGCGTCGGCGCGTGCTGCCAGGCCAGGCAGAGTTGGCAGACGATCATCAGCACCGGGTATTCGCAGCCGTCTTCGTTGCCCGACGAGAACCAGCCATATTGCAGATGGTGGACGGGGATGCCGACGAGGTAGATGGCCGCGAAGCCCAGGCTGATGGGGAAGATGAAGCGGCCGCTGGCCAGCACGAGCGAAGCCAGCATCTCGTAGCCGGTGACGGCCGGGCCCAGCCAGGTGCCCAGTGGCACGCCATGGCGTTCGACATAGACGCCGAAGCCCAGCGCGTCGCCGTGGACGAAGCGCACCCAGCCGTGCAGGGCGATGAAAAGCGCCACCGTCAGGCGCAGCAGGGTCAGGGGTTCGAGGGGAAAGCGGGCGCGGAGATCGGACATGGGAGCCTCTTGGGTCAGGTGGCGAGGCCGGCGGGGGTGCCGGCGGCCTCGCATCCTGGGGATCCCGCTGCTGAACGTCCTGAATCGGCTCTGAATTCTTCTGATTCAGGCGTGCAGATCGAAGCGGTCGAGGTTCATGACCTTGGTCCAGGCGGCGACGAAGTCCTGGAAGAACCTGGCACGACCGTCGGCGCTGGCATAGACCTCGGCATAGGCTCGCAGCACGGAGTTGGAACCGAAGATGAGGTCGGCTCGCGTGCCGGTGAACTTGACGGCGCCGGTCTTGCGGTCGCGGCCCTCGAAGGTCTCGGCGCTTGCATCCGTCGGCTTCCAGACCGTGCCCATGTCGAGCAACTTGGCGAAGAAGTCGTTGCTCAGCGTGCCGGGCTTGTCGGTGAACACGCCGTGCGGGCTGCCGTTGGCGTTGGCGCCGAGGACGCGCAGGCCGCCTACCAGGGCCGTCATCTCGGGCGCGGTCAGCGTCAGCAGCTGGGCGCGGTCGACCAGCAGGGCCTCGGTGGAGGCACCAAGCTTGCCCTTGCTGTAGTTGCGGAAGCCGTCGGCCAGGGGCTCGAGGACGGCGAAGGATTCGACGTCGGTCTGGTCCTGGGTGGCGTCGACGCGGCCCGGTGCGAACGGCACCTCGACGGTGACGCCCGCGGCCTTGGCGGCCTGCTCGATGCCGACGCCGCCGGCCAGCACGATGAGGTCGGCCAGCGACGCCTTGCCCGAGGCCTGCTGGATCTCGACCAGCCGGGGCAGGGCCTTCACGGCGGCTTCGTTGACGGCCCAGCTCTTCTGCGGGGCCAGGGCGATGCGAGCACCGTTGGCGCCGCCGCGCTTGTCGCCGCCGCGGAAGGTCGAGGCCGAGGCCCAGGCGATCGAGACGAGGTCACCGACGGACAGGCCTGAGGCGGCGATCCTGGCCTTCAGTTCGGCGATGTCGCCGGCACTGGGGTGGTGGGTGGCCGCGGGCAGCGGGTCCTGCCAGATCAGGTCTTCCTTGGGCACTTCCGGGCCGAGATAGCGGGCCTTGGGGCCCATGTCGCGGTGGGTCAGCTTGAACCAGGCGCGGGCGAAAGCATTGGCGAAGGACTGCGGGTCGTCGCGGAAGCGCTGCGAGATCTTGCCGAACTCGGGGTCGAAGCGCAGCGTCAGGTCGGTCGTCAGCATGGTGGGCTTGTGGAACTTGCCCGGCACATGCGCGTCGGGGATGTCCTCCGGCGCGTTCTTGGCCACCCATTGCTTGGCGCCGGCCGGCGAGGTCATGGGCTCCCACTCGTACTTGAAGAGGTTGTCGAAGAAGTGGTTGCTCCACTGCGCCGGCGTCTGCGTCCAGGTGACTTCCAGGCCGCTGGAGATGGTGTCCTTGCCGGAACCGCTGCCGAAGCCGCTGGTCCAGCCCAGGCCCTGGGACTCGATGCTGGCGCCTTCGGGCTCGGCGGTCTTGTGCGATTCGGGCGCGGCGCCGTGGGCCTTGCCGAAGGTGTGGCCGCCGGCGATCAGCGCGACGGTCTCTTCATCGTCCATGGCCATGCGGCCGAAGGTGGCTCGGATGTCCTTGGCCGCGGCCAGGTAGTCGCCGCTGGCGTTGGGGCCTTCGGGATTCACATAGATCAGGCCCATGTGGGTGGCGCCAACGCTGGCAATCAGGCTGCGCTCGCCCTCGAAGCGCTTGTCGTCGGCCAGCCATTTCGTCTCGGCGCCCCAGGCCACGTCCATGTCGGGTTCCCACACGTCCTCGCGGCCGCCGGCGAAGCCCAGGGTGCGAAAGCCCATGGATTCCAGCGCCACATTGCCGGCCAGGATGAAGAGGTCGGCCCAGGAGATGGCCTGGCCGTACTTCTGCTTGAGGGGCCAGAGCAGGCGGCGGCTCTTGTCGATGTTGACGTTGTCGGGCCAGGAGTTCAGCGGCGCGAAGCGCTGCTGGCCGCGCCCGCCGCCACCGCGGCCGTCGGTCGTGCGGTAGGTGCCGGCAGCGTGCCAGGCCATGCGCACCATCTGCGGGCCGTAGTGGCCGAAGTCGGCGGGCCACCAGTCCTGGCTGTCCGTCATCAGTTTGACGAGGTCGGCCTTCAGCGCGGCGTAGTCCAGCTTGGCAAAGGCCTGCGCGTAGTTGAAGTCCTCACCCAGCGGGTTGGACTTGCTCGAATGCTGGTTCAGCAGGTCGACGCGCAGCTGGTGGGGCCACCAGTCCCGGTTCGTGGTGCCGCTGCCGGCGGCGTGGTGGAAGGGGCACTTGCCTTCGGGCTTGGTGGTCGGGTCGCTCATGTCGGCTCCTGGTGTCTGGGGGGAGACCAAAGCTTAATGATGGCTATTGGGCGGTGGTTTTGAATAGAACTAACCTAACAATAGCCAAAATCATCAAGCGCCGTGGTCGGCGCCCGATGTTGCGACGAGGGACCCGCTGGCGTGGGCTCCGGCTTAGGGGGTGATGCGATAGATCGTGAACACGCCGTCCGGCGCCGTGACCGTGGCCGTCATGCCGTCGGCCGACAACTGCACCTGGGCCGAGAAGCTGGCGTTGGCGCTGGCGCCGATGTCCCACATGCCGGCGCAGCCGTTGGTGTCGTAGATCTTGCCGGTGACGGCCAGGGCGCCGCTGGCCTTGTCGTAGCTGTAGCTGGAGTATTCGCCGCCGGCCGGGCCCTTGCGCTCGTTCAGGCAGCTGCCGGGCTGGGTGTCCCCCAGCGGGTCGATCATCAGCAGCTTGCCGCTGGGCAGGAAGAGGAAGTGCTGGGTGTTGAACTCGGTCGCCGAGAAGGCCCACAGGCCGACCATGCCGGTGTTGTCGTTGGGCGCGCGGCTGAACACCGTGCCCAGGCTGCTGCTGAGCTGGGTGGCGGTGATGGTCAGCTTCTCGGTGGCCTGCTCGGCAGCGCTGCGCTTGAGCTCGGCGCCTTCGCCGGCGGAGTTGCTCTCCACCAGGCCGGTGAAGGTCTGGTTGGCGGCGTCATAGCTCAGCCAGCCCAGCTCGTGGCCGGTCTGGGACAGCGCATGGGCCGCGGCCGCCTGGCCGAACAGGTAGCGCCCGCCGTCGCCGATGCGCAGCAGGGCCAGGTTGTCACCGTCGGTGGCCAGCCAGGCGCCCTTGGCCGTCGTCAGCGCGGCCTGGCTGGCGGCGGACAGGTCGGTGTAGCGGGTGGCGGGGTTGATGGCCGGCATGCCGGGCAGGGCGGCCAGCACGGCGTTGGCGGCCTCGAGGTTGAGGCGCAGCAGGCTCTGGCTGGCGCCGGCCGGGTTCTGGTAGCCGAAATAGACCTTGCCGCCGCGCTCGACGAAGACGCGGCTGTAGCCGGCCTGGGCCATCAGTGCCGGCAGGCCGCTGAGGGTCATGACGCGGGCGTCGCCCAGGGTCTTGATGCTGTAGCTGCCACTGCCCAGCGGCGTGCAGTTGCGGGTGCTGCCGTTGCTGGCGCGGTTCAGGCAGCTGTAGTAGGTGGTCGCCGTGCCGCCGCCGCCGGCGAAGGCCACGCGCAGGCGCAGGTCGGTGCTGTACCAGTTGCCGGTGCCGGCCGGCCTGGTGGCCGCGCCGGCCAGGGTGCCGAGGCTGGCCGTCGAGTTGCTCCACCACTCGTTGGGGTCGAGGCTGGCGTCGCCGCCGCTCGTCGCCTTGGCGAAGATGCAGGGCTTGCCGGGGTTGCGGGCGACGAGGTCTTCCAGCGTGGTCAGGTTGACGGCCGTCGTCGTGCCGGCGCAGGCCAGGCCGGTGGTGCTGCGGGCGTCGCCGCCGGCGGCGATCTCGGCGCTGTAGCCCGTCGCGATGGCGCTGGCCTGCACGTCGTAGGCGATGGCGGTCTCGGTCGGCGTGTTGGTCTGGTAGTAGAGCCTGGCACCCGCGGGGAAGCTGGCGCTGCCGAAGCTGGCCAGGTTGGCGGGGCCCCAGTTGGCATAGAGAACGCCGCCGCTGCCGCCGGGGTAGCTGCGGATGCGGCTCGTGAACACGCTGGCGATGCCCTGTCCGGCCAGGTCCAGCACCGTGCGCCAGGTGCGGCCCTTCTCCAGGCCGTCGCAGTAGTTGTAGCTGGCGCGGCCCTGGGCATCGCGCACGCTGGCGGTGTTGCGGTCGCCGAGCTTGCAGGCCACCCAGACGCTGCCGTTCCAGTGCAGGTCGCCGCTGCGCGCCGCGCTGCCGCCGTTGGCCCAGGCCTGGGTCACGCCGGCGGCGCTGTAGCCGCTGCTCTGGCTGAGCATATAGAGGGAGGCATAACGGATCAAGCCGGCGGCATCAGGCGTGTTGTCGGCCGCGCTGTTCTGCAGGCTGCGCATGAACCAGTTGTTGACGTCGGTGTAGCGCAGGGCGGTCAGCTGGGCCGTCGGGATGGCGGTCGAGACGGAAGCGTCGGCCGGCAGCTTGGCCGCGCCGATGGCGGCCTTGGCCTCGTCGGGCGTCATGCCGGCCTGGGCGACGACGGCCTTGGCGGCGTCGTTGATGGCCGTCGTCAGCGCCGCGCCGCTGGCACCGGCGACGCCGGTCTCGGCGGCCTTGCCGGCGATGGTGGGCAGGGCGCCGACGACGGCGCTCGTCACCTGCTGGTTCACTTCGGCCGCCGACGCGGTGGCGCCGCTGATGTCGGCCTGGCCGACCACGCCCTTGAGGGCGTCGGCCTGAGCCAGCGTGGTGGCCTGCACGAGGCGGGCGACGAGGGCGGCCTGCTTGTTGTCGGCATTGGCGCTGGCGGTGAAGTCGGCCAGCGGCGAGACGGCCAGGCCGGCCTGGGCCTGCACCAGGGCCGTCGCGTCGGCGAGGCTGACGCCGTTGGCATCGGCATGGCCTTGCACGAGCGTGGACAGCGGGCTGACGAAGACGCTGTGCGCCGCGCTGTTGCCGCTGGCCGGTGCCAGCAGCGTGAAGGCCGTGCCGACGGCGGCGCCGGTGTCGGCATCGATGGCCGTCGCGGGCACCATCACGACGACGCGGTGCTTGCCCGCATCGGCCGGCTGTACGGCCAGGCTGAAGCCGCCGTCGCCGGCGGTGGTGGCGCTGGGCTCGGCGCTGTCGCAGGCGCCGTTGTCGTTCAGGTCATAGCAGGCCGTGGCACCGGACAGGGCACCGTCGACGGCCTTGCCGCTGATGGCCACCGTGGCGGGCGGTGCCGGCGTCGGTGTCAGCGGCGCCGCGGGCGGTGGTTCGGCTGCCGACCCGCCGCCACCGCAGCCGCTCAGCAGGGCGGCGCTGGCCAGCAGCGTGGAGACGAGGACGGGCGCCGGGCAACGGCGCATGGTGATGGGTTTGTGCATGGAAGGCCCCCTGAAGAAGCCGCAGCGAGGCGGCGAAGGACTCCATGCTGGAACCCGACGGCATCCCTGCCATCACCAGTACTGACGAGCGCGCAGCGGCCCCCTAGCTCAGCCGTGCCACCCCCTGCAGCTGGCAGGCATAGATGGCATTGCGCAGCGCCGCGATGGCCTCGTAGCGCGTGAAGCTGCGCCGCCAGGCGAGCACGACGCGGCGCGTCGGCACGGGCTCGCTGAAGGGGACGAAGGCCAGGTGCGGTGCGGGATCGCGCGGCACCGACAGCTGGGGCACGACGGTCACGCCCATGCCCGAGGCCACCATGTGCTTGATGGTCTCCAGCGACGAGCCCTCGAAGCTGCGGCGTATGCCCTCGGCGTCGCTGGAGAAGCGCGCGAACTCGGGGCAGACCTCCAGCACATGGTCGCGAAAGCAATGGCCGGTGCCGAGCAGCAGCATGGTCTCGCGCTTGAGCTCCTCGGCCGAGATGGTCTCGCGCGTGGCCAGCGGATGCACCGCCGGCAGGGCGACGACGAAGGGCTCGTCGTAGAGCGGCGCCGTGGCCAGGCCGGCATCGGGGAAGGGCTCGGCCATGATGGCGCAGTCCAGCTCGCCGGTGCGCAGCATCTCCAGCAGCTTCACCGTGAAGTTCTCCTGCAGCATCAGCGGCATCTGCGGATAGAGCTCGATGGTGTGCTTGACCAGCTCGGGCAGCAGATAGGGGCCGATGGTGTAGATGATGCCCAGGCGCAGGGCGCCGGCCAGCGGGTCCTTGCCGCGCTTGGCGATCTCCTTGATGGCGCCGGCCTGGTCGAGCACCGACTGCGCCTGGCGCACGATCTCCTCGCCCAGCGGCGTCACGGTGACTTCGCTGCCGCCGCGTTCGAAGATCTTCAGGTCGAGCTCTTCCTCCAGTTTCTTGATCGCCACCGACAGCGTCGGCTGCGACACGTAGCAGGCCTCGGCGGCGCGGCCGAAATGACGCTCGCGGGCGACGGCGACGATGTATCTGAGCTCGGTCAGGGTCATGGGGCGCAACGCTACACTGCGGCCGCCTCGGCAGCCTCATCGGGGTTTCTACGGAGAAGACGCATGACCGACCGCAAGCCCATGACCCTGCCGCGCCTGGCGCAGATGCACGCGAGCGGCGAGAAGATCGCCATGCTGACCTGCTATGACGCGGCCTTCGCCAGCCTGCTGGACGAAGCCGGCGTCGACATCCTCTTGATCGGCGATTCCCTGGGCAATGTGCTGCAGGGCCGCGGCTCCACGGCGCCGGTCAGCATCGAGGACATGGTCTATCACACCTTCTGCGTGTCGCGCGGCCACAAATGGGCCTGGATCATTGCCGACCTGCCCTTCGACAGCTATCACGTCAGCAAGGAAGAGGCCTGGAAGAGCGCCGCCGCGCTGGTGAAGGCCGGCGCGCATATGGTCAAGCTCGAAGGCGGCGGCTGGACGGCCGAGACCGTGCGCTTCATCAGCGAGCGCGGCATCCCGGTCTGCGTGCACCTCGGTTTCACGCCGCAGACGGTGAACGCCTTGGGTGGCTTCAAGGTGCAGGGCCGCGACGAGGAAAGCGCCGCCCGCATGAAGCGCGAGTCCTGGCAGGCCGTCGAAGCCGGTGCCGCCATGCTGCTCTACGAAATGGTGCCGGCCGCTCTGGCCGCCGAGATCACGGCCGAATCGCCCGTGCCCGTCATCGGCATCGGCGCCGGTGTCGGCACCTCGGGCCAGGTGCTGGTGCTGCACGACATGCTCAACATCACGCCCGGCCGCAAGCCGCGCTTCGTCAAGGACTTCATGGCCGGCAAGGACTCGGTGCTGGCGGCGGTGAAGGGCTATGTGGACGAGGTGAAGGCCAAGACCTTCCCGGTGAACCAGACGCACGGGTTCTAAGAAATCTATGAAACACAGCCACAGAGACACAGAGGCACAGAGAGACTGCGCTTGTTCTCTGTGCCTCTGTGTCTCTGTGGCTTTGCTTGTTTTTTGATTGGATGCAGACGATGCAAGTCATCCACACCATCGCCGAGCTGCGCGACGCCCTCGCCATCCATCGCCAGCGCGGCTTCGTGCCCACCATGGGCAATCTGCACGAGGGTCACCTCGCGCTGGTGAAGCAGGCGCGTGAGCTGGTGGGGCCGGCGGGTGCCGTGGTGTCCAGCATCTTCGTCAACCGCCTGCAGTTCGCGCCGCACGAGGACTTCGACACCTACCCGCGCACGCTGGAGCGCGACTGCGCGCTGCTGCAAGGCGCCGGCTGCGACATCGTCTTCGCGCCGAGCGAGAAGGAGCTCTATCCCGAGCCCCAGGGCTACAAGGTGGTGCCGCCCGCCGAGCTGGCCGACATCCTCGAAGGTCATTTCCGGCCCGGCTTCTTCACGGGCGTCTGCACCGTCGTGCACAAGCTCTTCAACCTCGTGCAGCCGACGCTGGCCGTGTTCGGCAAGAAGGACTACCAGCAGCTGATGGTGCTGCGCCGCATGACGGCGCAGATGGGCCTGCCCATCGAGATCTTCGGCGGCGAGACCCGCCGCAGTGACGAAGGCCTGGCGCTGTCGTCGCGCAACGGCTATCTGAGCGAGGCCGAGAAGGTGGAAGCGCTGCGCCTGTCGCGCACGCTGAAGGCCCTGATCGCCCGCTGGCAGGCCGGCGAGCGCGACCTCGCGGCCATGGAAGCCGACGCCATGCAGACGCTGCGCGAGGCTGGCTGGGCGCCGGACTATCTGACGCTGCGCCGCCAACACGACCTCGGAGCCGCCGTCGAAGGCCAGCCCCTGGTCGCCCTGGGTGCCGCCAGGCTGGGCAAGACCCGCCTGATCGACAACCTCGAAGTCAGTTGATCGCGGTCAGCTCGATGTCGAAGACGAGGGCGGCATTGGGCGGAATGGCGCCATTGCCGGCGCCGGTGCTGCCGTAGCCCAGGCTGGCCGGGATGGTGACGGTGCGCTTGCCGCCCACCTTCATGCCGGTGACGCCCTGGTCGAAGCCGGCGATGACCTGCAGCGGGTTGGTGCCGAGGGTGAACTGGAAGCTGCCGGCATCGAACTTGGTGCCACGCGTGTCGGCCACCCGCACGTCGTAGAGATAGCCCGAATAGTTCACCGTGGCCTTGCTGCCGGCCACTGCGGTGGCGCCGGTGCCGACCGTGGTGTCGGTCGTCTTCAGCGTGGTCACCGCATTCCAGCCGTTGGGGTCCTGGTTGATGGGGGTGCCGGAGTTTCCGCCACCACCGCCACAGGCGGACAGACCGAGGCTGGCGCTCATTGCGAGCAGGAGGGCGAAGCGGCGGGTGCGAAGAGCGGACATGGGGTCGACGGCGAAGTGGAAGGAAAAGAAGCGCCGCTCGTGGCGGCGGCGCGGACTATAGCCAGCGCACGTAAAGGCTTGTAAGCAGAGTCAACAGGCCACGAAGGCTGACGTTAGCCGCTCTAGACCGTCGTCACCGGAGTTGTCCCATGCGCCTGCCCACCCGCTTCCTGAGCCTCGTCCTCGCCCTGGGCGCGGCCGCCGTGTTGAGCGCCTGCGGCGGCGGCGTGGAAGTCGAGATCGGTGGTGGGGGTGGCGGCGGCGGTGGCGGTGGCGGCGGCACGCAATACCCGCGCCCCAACCCCAATCCCAATCCCCCCACGCAGTCCTGCAGCCCGGCCGGCCTGGCCGCGTCCGCCGCCAGCAAATGGGGCACGGTCTGCATGCTGACCAGCAGCGGCGAGATCGTTGTCGAGCTCTACGACACCTACTCGCCGCAGACGGTCGCCAACTTCTACAAATACGTGTCGGCGGGCTTCTACTCCAACACGCTGATCCACCGCGTCGACCGCGACTTCGTCATCCAGGGCGGCGGCTACACCAGCGGCATGGTGACCAAGACACCGCTGTTCGCGCCCATCAAGCTGGAGAGCAACAACGGCCTGTCCAATCTGCGCGGCACGATTGCCATGGCCCGTCGCGACAGCGCCGACTCCGCCACCAGCCAGTTCTTCTTCAATGTGCAGGACAACGCCAGCCTGGACTACCAGAGCGCCGCCAACCCGGGCTATGCCGTCTTCGGCCGCATCATCTCGGGCCTGAACACGCTGGACGCGATCAACGTCGTGCCGACCTACACCTACAGCTCGACCGACATCGAGCCGCGCACCGAGGTGCTCGTCTACTGGGCACAACGCTTGAAGTAAGCCCCCCCGCCCGTCCGGGCGGCCCGCCATTCGTCCGCCCGGCTTGCCGTTCGTCATCCGGTGCCGGGCGACGCGCCGCAGCGCCGGCAACATGCGTCCATCACAACCTCGATGGAGACCTGCATGTCCAAGCGTACCTGGATCGGCCTGTTCGGTGCTGCCGTGGGCATTGCCACCGCCTTGTGGGTGAGCAACAGCCACGCCGCCACGACCGAGTTCCACGACCTGCGCGTCGACGTCGTCGGCCAGGGCAGGCCGGTGCTGATGATCCCGGGCCTGAACAGCGCCGCCAGCACCTGGGACCAGACCTGCGCCGCCCTGCAGCCCGGCGTGCAATGCCATATCGTGCAGCTGCCCGGCTTCGCCGGCGCGCCCGCCGTGGCGATGGACAACTTCCTGAACGGCATGCGAGACCGCCTGCTGGCCTATGTGGACGACCGCAAGCTCGACAGGCCCGTCGTCATGGGCCACAGCCTGGGTGGCGTGCTGGCGCTGGAAATGGCAGCCGAGAAGCCGGGCTGCATCGACCGCCTCGTCATCGTCGACTCCCTGCCCTTCCTGGCCGGCATCCGCGGTGCCACGCCGGAAGCCGCCCGCGGCATGGCCGCCGGCATGCGCCAGCAGATGCTGTCGGCCACCCAGGAGCAATGGGAGGCCGGTGCCCGCCAGGGCTCCATGGGCATGAGCCGCAACCCGGCCAACAACGAACGCGTCTATGGCTGGAGCCTGGCCAGCGACCGCGCTACCTCGGCTCAGGCCATGTCCGAGCTGTGGGGCGAGGATCTGCGCCCCCTGCTGCCCAGGATCAAGACGCCCACCCTGGTGCTCGGCGCCTGGGCCGCCTTCGAACCCATGGGCTCGACGCTGGACAGCACGAAGAAGATCTTCGAGGCCCAGTACGCCGGCCTGGACGGCGCCAGGATCGCCATGAGCCAGCGCGGCTTCCACTTCCTCATGTGGGACGATGCCGACTGGCTGGTCGGCGAGGTCAAGGGTTTCCTGGCCACCGCCAAGTAAGAGCAACGACCCGGGAGGAGCATGGACATGCGCAAGCGCATCGCGGTGCAGGCGCTGCTGTGGTGCTTCTATTCGGGCCTCTCGATCGCGATGATCGCGAGCTTCGGAGCGCTGAGCGGCTCCCTGGTCTTCGTCATGGTCTTCGTCGGCGCTGGGCTGTGGGTGGCCAGCGAGGCCCTGCGTGCGCTGGCCCTGCGCCGCGCCTGGCTGGACCTGCCGCCCCGCAGCCTGCTGCTGCGCCTGCTGCTGGTGCCGCCGCTGTTCGCCTTCGTGGTGCAGCTGCTGACTTACGCCGTCAACTCGGCCGGCATCACGCTGGGACTGCTGCAGTTTCCTGCAGGCCTGCCGCGTGGCTGGATGGTGCTGGCGACCTACACCTTCAACACCAGCGTGCTGCTGTGGCTGTGGATGGCGGTCTGGGTCGGCGTGCAGATGATCAACCGCTGGCGCCACGGCGAGATCGCCAAGTGGAAGGCCGAAACCGCCGCCCGCGAGCTGGAGCTGCAGGTGCTGCGTGCCCAGATCAACCCGCACTTCCTGTTCAACGCGCTGAACAATCTGCGCGCCCTCATCAACGAAGACCCGGCCCGCGCCCGCGAGATGCTGAGCCGCCTGTCCAACACCCTGCGCCACACCCTTCAGCACAGCGCCAAGGAGCGCGTGCCGCTGGCCGACGAGCTGGCCGTCGTGCGCGACTATGTGGCGCTCGAGCAGCTGCATCACGAAGAGAGGCTGCACGTGGACTGGCAGGTCGACCCCGCTACCGCCGGCGCCAGCGTGCCCCCCATGCTGCTGCAGCTGCTGGTGGAGAACGCCATCAAGCATGGCATCGCGCGCACCGCGGGCGGCGGGGTCGTCGACATCGGCCTGAAGCGCGACGGCGCGCGGCTGACGCTGGCCGTCAGCAACCCCGGCCAGTGGGCGCCGGGCTCGTCGGACGGCACCGGCCTCGGCCTGGCCCATCTGCGCGAGCGCCTGGCCCGTGCGGGTGGCGACGGCGCGGGCTGCCGCATAGCCGCAGCGGACGGCCGCGTGACCGTCACCGTGGAGCTGGCCCCATGAGGATCTATATCGTCGAGGACTCGCGCCTGGCCCGCCAGGAGCTGCGCACCCTGCTGGCGGCCATTCCCGACGCCGACGTCGTCGGCGAGGCCGCCGAGCTCGCGCCGGCGCGCGCGGCCATCGAGGCGCTGGTTCCCGAGCTGCTGCTGCTGGACGTCGAGCTGCCCGGCGCCACCGGCTTCGACCTGCTGGACCAGCTCGAGCACCTGCCCCTGGTCATCTTCACGACGGCCTATGACCAGCATGCGCTGGCGGCCTTCGAGCGCAATGCGCTGGACTATCTGCTCAAGCCCATCGATCCCGCGCGGCTGGAGGCGGCCCTGGCCAAGGCGCGCGACAGATTGCGGCCGGCGCCGGCCGCCGGCATGGCGGCGGGCGCCTTCAAGGGGGCCGACGACATGGTCTTCCTGCGCGATGGCGAGCGCTGCTGGTTCGTGCGCCTGGGCGACATCGCCGGCTTCGAGTCCTGCGGCAACTACGCCCAGGCCTGGTTCGACGGTCAGCGCCCGCTGCTGACGCGCACGCTGACGGCGCTGGAGGAGAGGCTGGACCCCCAGCTCTTCTTCCGCGCCAGCCGCAGCCACCTGATCAATCTGCGCTGGATCCAGGACATCCAGCCCTGGAGCAACGACGGCTACCGTGTCCTGCTGCGCGACGGCCACCAGGTCGAGGTGTCGCGGCGCCAGGCCAAGTTGCTGCGCGAGAGGTTGGAGCTGTAGGAGACTGGGCGCATGTCCACGCCGAACCCCGCCATCCGCCGCATCGCCATCACGACCGGCGGCGGCGACGCCCCCGGGCTGAACGCCGTCATCCAGGCCGTCACGCGCGCCGCGTTGCAGCGCGGCTGGACCTGCGTCGGCATCCGCGACGGCTACGACGGCCTGCTGCGCCCCGAGCGCTACCGTGCCGGCGACGGCTGCCTCGCGCTCACGCGCGAGCGCGTAGAAGGCATTGCTGCGCTGGGCGGCACGCTGCTGGGCTCCACCAACAAGGGCGACCCCTTCGCCTTCCCGATGCCGCAGGCTGATGGCAGCGTCGCCCTCGTCGACCGCTCGCAGGACCTGCTCGACGCGCTGGCCCGTGAAGGCGTTGACGCGCTGGTGGCCGTCGGCGGCGACGGGTCGCTCGCCATCGCCCACCGACTGGCCCAGCGCGGGCTGCGTGTCGTGGGCGTGCCCAAGACCATCGACAACGACCTCGATGGCACCGTGATGACCTTCGGCTTCGATACCGCCGCGGCCTTCGCCAGCGAGTGCATCGACCGCCTGCACACCACGGCCGCCAGCCACCACCGTGTGATCGCCGTGGAAGTCATGGGCCGGTACGCCGGCTGGATCGCGCTGCATGCCGGCCTGGCGGGCGGCGCCCATGCCATCCTGCTGCCCGAACTGCCCTTCGACCTCGCGCCCGTGGCCGAGATGATCGCGCGGCGCGAGGCCCGCGGTTTGGCCTACTCCATCGTCGTCGTGGCCGAGGGCGCCCACCCGCGCGGCGGCGAGCGCGTGCTGTGCGGCCCCGCCGAGGCCGGCCACGCCGAGCGCCTGGGCGGCATGGGCGAGCAGGTGGCGCAGGCGCTGGCGCGGCTGACGGGAAAGGACGCGCGCTGCGTGGTGCTGGGTCATCTGCTGCGCGGCGGCAGCCCGACGGCCTTCGACCGCGTCGCGGCGCTGCGCTTCGGCGCCGCGGCGGTGCGGGCGCTCGATGCCGGTCTGGGCGACGTCATGGTGGCGCTTGACGGCCGCGACGTGCGCCCCGTGCCACTGGCCGAGGTGGCGGGCCGCATGAAGGCCGTGCCGCTGGACGGCGACACGCTGGCCACGGCGACGGACCTGGGTGTCTGCCTCGGCGTGTCGGTCGTCCCTGCAACCTGACCCTGCGGTCGTGCAGTTCGTCGCCCCGGGCGCGACGGCTGGCAGTGGGCCGCTTAGGCTGCGGCCTTCTTCATCTCCAACGACGGATACCGCATGACCCGCATCGCCGCCTTCGCCCTTGCCCTGGCCGCCTCCAGCCTCCTCAGCGCCTGCGTCTTCGCACCGCCCGCCACCGCCTTCCCGGCCGAATCAGCCGCCATTGCCAAGATGAGCGAGCAGGCCGTTGCCACCTGCGGTGCGGGCAATGTCAAGGAGGTGAATGCCAAGAGCTTCATCTGCAAGTAAGCAGATCAGCCTTGCCCTCGGCCGCGCTCAAGCCTTCAGAAACTCCGCCTTGGTCCCGAGCCAGCGCGCCACCTGACGGCGCGCGGCCTCGGGATGCTCGTCCAGCAGCCGCGGCGCCAGGGCGCGTGCGGCGACGAGCAAGGGCGCGTCTTCCTGCAGGTCGGCAAAGCGCAGCAGCTCGGCGCCGCTCTGGCGCGAGCCCATGAATTCGCCGGGGCCGCGGATGTCGAGGTCGCGGCGCGCGATCTCGAAGCCGTCGGTCGTCTCGGCCATGGCCTTCAATCGCGACTTGCCGGTGTCGGACAGCGGCGGGCTGTAGATCAGCACGCAGACGCTGGCCTTGGCACCCCGGCCCACACGGCCGCGCAACTGGTGCAGCTG
Source organism: Roseateles sp. FW305-36 (assembly GCF_058787015.1). Lineage (NCBI taxonomy): Bacteria > Pseudomonadati > Pseudomonadota > Betaproteobacteria > Burkholderiales > Sphaerotilaceae > Roseateles > Roseateles sp. FW305-36. The sequence goes on from NZ_JBYSZK010000002.1 coordinate 415,330, forward strand.
GGCCAGGCCGAAGCGCTCGGCATGCTCGATGACCATCAGGCTGGCATTGGGCACGTCCACGCCCACCTCGATGACGGTCGTCGCCACCAGCACGCTCATCTCGCCGCTGGAGAACTGCGCCATCACTGCGGCCTTGTCGGCGGGCGACATGCGGCCATGCAGCAGGCCCACCCTGGTGCCTGCCAGCGTCGCGCTCAGCTCCGCGTGCGTCTCGGTCGCATTGCGCAGATCCACCGCTTCCGACTCCTCCACCAGCGGGCAGACCCAGTAGACCTGGGCGCCGTCGGCCACCGCGCCGCGGATCTTGTCGACCACGTCATGGCGCTTGGACGCGGTGAAGACCTTGGTCACGATGGGGCTGCGGCCGGGCGGCAGCTCGTCGATGGTGGAGACGTCGAGGTCGGCGAAGTAGGTCATCGCGAGGGTCCGCGGGATGGGCGTGGCGCTCATCATCAAGAGATGCGGCTCCAGGTCCATCGCCTTGAGCTTGTTTCTCAACGCCAGCCGCTGCGCGACGCCGAAGCGGTGCTGCTCGTCGATGATGGCCAGGCCCAGCTTGGCGAACCTCACCTTGTCCTCGATGACGGCATGGGTGCCGACGATGAGCTGGGCCTCGCCCGAGGCGGCCGCGTCCAGCATCTTCTGCCGCGCCTTGCCCTTCACGCTGCCGGTGATCCAGGCCACCTTCAGCCCCAAAGGTTCCAGCCAGCCGATCAGCTTGCGGAAGTGCTGCTCGGCGAGGATCTCGGTCGGTGCCATCAGCGCGCATTGCCAGCCGGCATCGATGGCGATGGCGGCGGCCAGGGCCGCCACCACGGTCTTGCCCGAGCCGACGTCGCCCTGCAGCAGCCGGTGCGTGGGCTGGGGGCGCGCCAGGTCTTGCGCGATCTCCTCGGACACGCGCTGCTGGGCACCGGTCAACTGGAAGGGCAGCACCGCGAGCAGCTTCTCGTGCAGGCCGCCCGGCCGTGCGCGCAGGGCCGGTGCGACGAGCAGTGCGCGCTCGCGCTGGGCCTGCAGCTGCGACAGCTGCTGGGCCAGCAGCTCCTCGAACTTGAGGCGGTGCCAGGCCGGGTGATGGTGCTCATGCAGGGCCTCCTGCGAGGCACTGGGCGGCGGGTGGTGCAGATAGGTCAGCGCCTCCTTCAGGCTGGGCAGGCCCTGGGGCACGACGCCGGCCGGCAGGATCTCGCGCAGGTCGGCCCGCGCCAGTCCCGAGGCCACGGCCTTGCGCAGATAGGCCTGGGGCAGCTGGGCCGAGGCCGGGTAGACCGGCGTCAGCGACTGGGCCAGCGGCGTGTCCTCGTCGACGACCTTGACGACGGGGTGCACCATCTCGCGGCCGAAGAAGCCCACGCGCGCCTCGCCGCGCACGCGCAGCCGGGTGGCGGCCGACATCTGCTTCTGCTGCGAGGGATAGAAGTGCAGGAAGCGCAGCAGCAGGGTGCCGGTGCCGTCCTTGATCCGCACCAGCAGCTGGCGGCGGCTGCGCAGCTCGACCTGGCAGTCGACGACGATGCCCTCGACCTGGGCCGGCACGCCCTCGCGCAGGTCGGCGATGGGCGTCAGCTGGGTCTCGTCCTCATAGCGCATCGGCAGATGCAGGGCCAGGTCGATGTCGCGCACCAGGCCGAGCTTCTCCATCGCCTTCTGGGGCGCGGATTTGGGCTGAGGTGGGGGCGTGGCGGCGGCCTCGGGCATGGGCGCCATTTTGCGGGCGCCGGGTGGCCCGGGCAGGCAGCGGGTTCAGCGGGCCTGCTGCCAGAATGCCCCCGCCGTGCCCACGGGGCCATCCAGGCCGACCAGGGCATCCACGAGACCACCGGGATGCTGGTGCGCGGCGAATGAAGGATTGGGATTTTTCGGGAGCGCATGGAATAGTGGGTGGCCTTCCCGTGTTCACCGTCATGTCCCCTCCACTCTTTCGGGTTTCGACATGAACTTCCGTCTGCTGGCCTGCGCCTCCGTCATGGCCTTCACCGCCTGCGCGTCCACCCCTCCGGCGCCCGCCAACGTGGTCGATGGCGTCTTCGTCGGTGCCAACGGCATGACGCTCTACACCTTCGACAAGGACGCTGCCGGCAGCGGCAAGAGCGTCTGCAACGGCCCCTGCGCCACCAACTGGCCGCCGCTGGCCGCGGCTGCGGGTGCTGCGGCGAGTGGCGACTGGAGCGTCGTCACCCGCGACGACGGCAGCCGCCAGTGGGCCTACAAGGGCAAGCCTCTGTACTTCTGGGCCAAGGACCAGAAGGCTGGCGACCGCAGCGGCGACGGCTTCAACAAGGTCTGGCAGCTCGCCCGCCCCTGACGCATCCGGCATCCTGGCGTGGCCGTCGAACAGCTGCTCGTCCACATCCCGGCGCTGCGCCGCTATGCGCGCCTGCTGACTGGGGATGCCACGCGCGCCGACGACCTCGTCCAGGACACGCTGGAGCGCGCCTGCCGCAAATGGGCGCTGTGGCGGCCGGGCCCCTCGCTGCGGTCCTGGCTGCTGTCCATCATGCACAACCTGCACCTCAACCAGCTGCGCGACTGGCATCTCGACGATGGCCATGCGCTGCTGGATGAGATGCCCGAGCCTGCCGACCCGGCCGCGCCGGCCGGCGAGCGCCTGGACCTGGAGCGGGCGCTTGCGGCCTTGCCGACGGCCCAGCGCGCGGTGATGCTGCTCGTCGCCGTCGAGGAGTACAGCTATGCCGAAGCGGCCGAGATCCTGGGCGTGCCCGTCGGTACCGTCATGTCGCGCCTGCACCGCGGGCGCGAGGCCCTGCGCCAGCGCCTGGCGTCCACGGCCCCGATGGCCGGCGCCCAGATCGTCACCCTGGCGCGGATGAAGCGATGAGCCAGCCCCACTCCCCCCCTCCCGACTCCCTGCCGGCGGGCGAGGCCGAGCTGCATGCCTACGTCGACGGCCAGCTGTCGCCCGAGGCTGCCGCGGCCGTGCAGCAGCGCCTGCGCGCCGACCCCGAGGCCGCCGCCCGCGTCGCCCAGTGGCAGAGCCAGCGCCAGGCCTTGCGCGGCCTGGCCCGCGACTGGCCGCTGGACGACACGCCGGCCGACTTCACCGGCGTCGTGCTGCGTGCGGCGGCATCCCAGCGCCGGCGTGCCTATCTGCCTCAGGCGCTGGCTGCGGGTGTGCTGCTGGCCGCGGGCCTGGGCGGCGGCTACCAGTGGGGCCGCCACGATGCCGGTGCGCCGCGCCTGCCGGTCGAGTCCCTGGCCCACCGAGCGGTGCCCGAGTTCGCCCGCGAGGCCGGCGTGGCCTTCGCCGTCTACAGCACCGAGAAGCGCCATCCGGTGGAGGTGTCGGCCGCCGAGCAGGACCATCTCGTGCAGTGGCTGAGCCGCCGCCTGGGCCGGCCGCTGAAGGTGCCGGTGCTGGCCGACCGCGGCTACGCCCTGCTCGGCGGCCGGCTGCTGCCGGGCGACGCCGGCCAGCCGGGCAGCCCGCGGGCGCAGTTCATGTACGAGAACGCCGATGGCGACCGCCTGACGCTGCTGGTGGCCGTCTTCGAGCCCGCGGCCGCGCCGGCCAATGCGGAGTTCCGCCTGCTGCAGCAGGACGGCCGCACGACGCTCTACTGGGTGGACGGCGGCTTCGGCTATGCCCTCAGCGCCCACCCGGCCATCGAGCTGCAGCCGCTGGCGCAGCGGGTGCACCAGCAGCTGGCGGGCTAAGGGCCTGCGCGACCCATTGCCATAGCGTTCACAGGCCCTAACGGAAATAGCGCTGCCGCAGCCGCTCATAGCGGCCGTCGCGCCGGATGGTGTCCAGGGCCGCCTGCAGCCGGCGCACCAGGGCCGGGTTGGCGTCGAGACGCAGGCCGTACCAATAGGACTTGCTGACGTCCTGCTCCATGACGGCCTGCAGGGTGCCGTAGGGCAGCTGCAGCTGGCGCAGATTCCAGGCGGCCGCCCAGTCCAGCAGGGTGACGTACTCCATGCGCCCGGCAATCAGCTTGCGCACATTGGTCGCATCGTCCAGGCCATGCTCCAGCTCGATGCCCGGCCGCAGGCCCGCGGCCTGCAGTGCGCGGTCGGCGGCCGAGTCGCGCACGACGCCGATGCGAGAGCCGCCCAGGTCAGCCAGTTGGGTCAGCGTCAGGTCAGCGCGGCTGGCCAGCTTGTAGAACAGGATGCGCCGCTGGGCGATGGGCCCGACCCACTGGAACTGGGCCTCGCGTTCGGGCGTGCGCGTCAGCGAGAACAGCACGCCCTGGGCATTGGCCTCGGCCACCTGCATGGCGCGCTGCCAGGGCAGCACCTGGAGCTCCAGGCGCACGCCGGCCTGGCTGGCCATCATGCGCAGCAGCTCGACGCTGAAGCCCTGGGGATTGCCGTCCTCCAGGTAGTTCAACGGCGGCAGATTTTCGGTGATGCCGAGCAGGACGTCGTCGGCCGCGGCGACGGTGAAGGACGCTGCGATGAGCGCGGGCAGGACGAGACAGGAGCGGCGTTTCACGAGGGCGGAGGGATTGCGCTACCAGTCTAGGAGGCGTGTGTGACAAGCCCCGTCGCAGGCGACCCGTTCCCGGCCCGGCCGTGTGAGATTTCACGCGGCAAGCGGCCGCCGGCCGGTTCAGCCCGGCATCGGCACGCCGGCCATGCGGTCGTGGGCGATGAAGAACTGGCGCGCCATGGCCAGCATCTGGCCCTGGCTCAGCGGCGCGGCCGGCCGGTAGTCGGCGATGCGGGGCGCCAGCGCGGGCCGGTGTGCCTCGACGTAGTGGCGGAACTGGCCGATGACCGGATGCGAGCCGGTCACCAGCACCTCGGAAGTGTCCTGCACCGCCTGGCAGACGGCCTCGAACAGCGCCTGTTCGCCGTGGGCGTCATGGCCATGGGCACGGCGGTCCTGGGGTTCGATGCGGGCGGCGTGCACCTGGTGGGCGTCGAAGTGCAGCACCTGGGCGTGGTGGTGATCAAGGTGGACGACGGCGTGGAACATGCAAACTCCGGTTGAGGCTCAGCCTGCGGCCTCGGCGTTCGCCTGGCAGGCGACGCAGCGCAGGGCCTGGGGCAGCTGCTGGAGGCGATCGAAGGGGATGACGGCGGCACAGTCGACGCAGCGACCATAGCCGGGCAGCTTCAGCCGCATCAAGGCATCGTCGATGTCCTGCAGCTCGGTCAGCAGGTGGGTGTCGCGCGCCTGGTCGAGCTCGCGGTCCGCGCCGTGCTGCTGCGGCTCGTCCTCGAGCAGGGCGGCGGCATGGCTGAGGCGGTCGCTGCCTTCGCGCTGGGCCTGCAGCGCCAGTTGCACGCGCTGGCGCGCCAGTTGCAGCTGGCTCTCCAGCAGCGCATGTTGTCCGGGTGTCAGGGCAGTGCTCATGGAATCTCCTGGCGCCATGCTGGCACCGGGCCGTCGCCCGCACCTTGCGCTGCATCAAGTCGGCGCGATGGGAAAATCCATCTTTCTTTGGCACGGGTCCGTCCTGCCCTCCAACGCGTCATGAGTCTTTCCGCCCCGCCGGCCTACACCGTCGCCGACTTCGATTTCGACCTGCCCCCGGAACTGATCGCCCAGCATCCCGCGGCCGAGCGCACCGGCTCCCGCCTGCTGGACGCGACCGGCAGCGGTCTGGTGGACCGCGTCTTCCGCGAGCTGCCCGAGCTGCTGCAGGCCGGCGACCTGCTGATCTTCAACAACACCCGCGTCATCAAGGCGCGGCTGTTTGGACTGAAGTCGACCGGCGGATCGGTCGAGGCGCTGGTCGAGCGCGTGCTGCCCGGCACCCAGGAAGTCTGGATGCATCTACGCGCCAGCAAGAGCCCCAAGCCAGGCAGCCGGGTGCGCTTCGCCGATGCCTTCGACGCCGAGGTGCTGGGCCGCTGCGGACCGGACAACGGCCTGTTCCATCTGCGCTTCGCCGGCGACCCCTTCGCGCTGCTGGAGCAGCATGGCCATGTGCCGCTGCCGCCCTATATCGCCCATGCCGACAGCGCCGACGATGTGCGTCGCTACCAGACGGTGTTCGCCAAGGAACCCGGCGCCGTCGCCGCGCCGACGGCCGCCCTGCATTTCGACGAGGCCCTGCTGGCGCGGCTGGCCGCGCGTGGCGTCGAGCAGGCGCATGTGACCCTGCACGTGGGCGCCGGCACCTTCCAGCCGGTGCGTGTCGACAGGCTCGACGAGCACAAGATGCACAGCGAATGGTTCGAGGTGCCGCAGTCGACCGTCGATGCCGTGGCCGCCTGCCGCGCCCGCGGTGGCCGCGTCGTGGCCGTCGGCACGACGACGCTGCGCGCCCTGGAGTCTGCCGCGCGCGGTGGCCAGCTCGAGGCGGGCGCCCGCGAGACCGAGATCTTCATCACACCGGGCTTCGAGTTCCGCGTCGTCGACAGACTCGTCACCAACTTCCACCTGCCCAAGAGCACGCTGATGATGCTGGTCAGCGCCCTGGCGGGCTACGAGCACATCCGGGCCGTCTACGCCCACGCCATTGCACAGCGTTACCGTTTCTTCAGCTACGGCGACGCGATGCTGCTGGCCCGCGGTGTCTAGGGGGTGTGAAAATAACCGTCAGTTTGCGGGCCAAACGCAGGTATCTTGCGCGCGCCGCCACTCTCGGAGTTGTTCTTGCGCTGCTTGAATCCGTCCCATGTCCTTGGCTTCTTCGGCCTGCTCCTGTTGCAGTCCTGCGGCGGCGGTGGTGGTGGCAGCGACCCCAGCCCGACGCCGAACCCGACCGCGCTGCCGGCCAGTGTCGTCGTCACGGTGCCGGCAGGCGCCGACATCAGCCAGGCCGTGGCATTCACGAGCTCCGCCACGTCCGGTGCCGGCCTGAGCTTCAGCTGGGACTTTGGTGACGGCAGCACCAGCACCGACACCAACCCCCAGCACAGCTACACCAAGCCGGGCGACTACGCCGTCAAGCTGACGCTGGGCAATGGCACTGCGCAGGTCAGTGGTACGTCGATCGTCCAGGTCAACGACACCGCGCGCCTGCGTGAGCTGCTCTGTACCGGCAACAACGGCCAGGGCTGGTGCGGGCTGCGCTACCCGCAGCCCGCCATCGCCTTCGCCGATGTCGTCTGGTCGACCGCGACCCAGGGGCTGGCGGTCAGCCCGGTGGGCGACGTTGCCGCCACGCAGGACGGCGGACAGACCTGGGCGCCCTACAGCCTGGGCCTGATGCTCGACGATGAACAGCCCCAGCGCCTGACCCTGACCGATGCCGACACGGCCTGGGTCTTCACGAGCCGCCACCTCTGGCAAAGCGTGGACGCGGGCAAGCATTGGACCCGATTGACCGACGCGCTCGCGGGCAACGCGGCCCCGGTCCCGCTGTTCGCGCAAGGCAATGGCCGGATCTGGGCGCCGTCCCTGAACCGCTTCAGCGGCGACGCCGGCAAGACCTGGACGACACGCAGCCTGCCACCCGAGGCGCGCGGCATCTTCACGCACAGCGGTCACTTCCTCGACAGCTACTACACCGCCAGCGGTGCACCGGCCGGCCCGATGCTCCCCGACGGCCCGCTGTGGTCGTGGGATGGCCAGCAGGCGAGCCTGTCCACCGATGGCGGTGCGACCTGGACCGCCGCCGCGGCGGCGCCGGCCTGCGCGCCGGTGTTTGCCAATGCCCTGCCGCCGCTGCAGGTGCGCGGCACGGCCCTGGTCGCTCAGCTCGGCGCGCAGCACGCCGGCGATGGCGACCACTGGGCCTTCTGCGTCAGCCAGGACGGCGGCGCCAGCTGGAAGCAGCAATCCAGCGAAGGCCTGCCGACCTTCGGCAACTACGTCGGCCCCAAACCCAGCCTGTACACGCCCATTTCCAGCGCGGCGGTGCGGCTGTTGCCCGCGGGCGGCGGCTGGGCCCTGGGCGCCGATGGCGGGCTCTACCGGTCGACCGGGCTGGATCAGGCCTGGCGGGCGGTCGCCCTGCCGGCGGGCTTCTCCAGCCGGGAGCTCCTCGCCGCCCCCGACAGCAACACGCTGGTGATCAGTGCGACCAGCCCCCAGGACAGCTTCCTGCTCAGCACGTCCGACGGCGGCGTCAGCTGGCGCAGCCAGCGCTTCGTCAACACGGCCCTCCCGACGGGTGGCTTCGTGCCCACGCGGGTGCAGCTGCTCGGCAACGGCAGCTTTGCGGCCCGCGGCACCAGCAGTTTCCTGTCGCCGGCGGGCCTGGCGTTCGCGACGGTCGATGTGCTGCTCTGGTCCGAGCCCCACCTGTTCGACAAGACGTCGGGCGCCGGCCTGCTGGCCCCCGGCAATGTCGGGCTGCTGCAGGGCACCGGCCGCAGCCCCATCTGGCAGACCGCCTGGAACGACGCCTGCGGCTTCATCCGGCATATCGCCTACGGGAGCGCTTCTCGAGGCTGGGCGCTGGGCGACAGCAACCAGGGCGGTCGACTCTGCACGACGCGGGACGGCGGTGCCAGCGCGCAGGTGCTGGGCGCGATGACGCTGTCCTATGCGCCAGGCGCCACGTCCTCCTACGCCGACGTGGCCGCGCTGGACGAGAGCAAGGTCTGGGTGGCACGCTTTGATCAGGCCACGTCGAGCACCGCGGTGCTGGCGAGCAGCAATGGCGGCGACAGCTGGGGCGGCGCCATGATCATCAACGGCTTGCAGGCCGAGCGGCTGAAGGCCCTGGATGCCCAGCATCTGGTGCTGCTGGGCCGCAAGCCGGGCATGGAGCCTTCGGGCAGCTGCGTGGCGGCCAGCACGGACGGCGGCCAGGCCTGGACGCCAACCTGCTTTCCCACGGTCTTCAACGACATCGCCTGGAGCGACGCCCAGACCCTGTGGCTGGTCGGCGAGACCGTGATGCGCTCCAGTGATGCGGGACGCACCTGGGTCCAGGTCGACGTGGCGCTGCCGGCGCGCGGCGTGCTGCTGGCCCTGCAATTCCCCACGCCGAGCTACGGCGTGCTGGTGGGCAGCCGGGGCCTGGTCGTGGTCACGAGCGACGGTGGCAAGACCTGGAGGCGCCAGGCCCAGGCCACGGGCCAGAACCTCACCGGGGTGAGCTTCGTCGACACCAAGAACGGCTGGATCACCGGCAACGGCGTCGTCCTCGGCACCGGCAGCGGCGGGGATTGATCCGTTACCCCGCGGCGATGCTGCTTTCGCGCGCCCAGGCCAGCCGGCCCTGGGCCGCTTCGTTGACGGCGGCGGTGAAGGCGGCGCGGGCCGTCACGGGCAGGCTGAAGCGCATGCTGACGCGCGTCTCGTGGCGCACGTCAACGAGCAGGGCGCCATGCTGTTCGGCCAGGCGGCGCAGCCGGCCCTCCAGCTCATAGGGCAGCTCGCAGCCCAGTTCCACCTGGGCCACGCGCTCGATCTTCTCGGCCGTCAGCAGGGCCTGGGCGATGCAGTCGGTGTAGGCCCGCACCAGGCCGCCGGCGCCGAGCTTGACACCGCCCCAATAGCGCACGGCCGTCGCCAGCACGCCGTCCAGGCCCTGGTGGCGCAGCACGTCCAGCATGGGTCGGCCGGCGGTGCCGCCGGGCTCGCCGTCGTCATTGGCCGCCGAGTGGCCGCCGGCCAGCAGGGCCCAGCAGACATGGGCCGCGCCGGGATGGGCGGCACGCAGCTCGGCCACGCGGGCCAGGGCCGCCGCGCGATCGGCGCAGGGCTCGACGCGGCCGAGGAAGCGGCTTTTCTTGATGACGAGTTCGTGTTCGGCCGGCGCCGCGAGGGTCAGGGGCATGTGGCGGGATTGTCCGACCACATCAACGGTGTGATGTGCGGCCTGCCAGTCGTTGCATCCAGCCTGCTGCCATCTCCCATGGCGCCACGACTGCGTCGATCTTGGCTGTTAGATTCGGAAAACAGAATCAGGGAGCGTGTTCGTGGACTTTGCCCGACGCCTGGCGGCGCCATGGCTTGGAATTTCGGTGTTGCTTGCCAGTTGCGGCGGCGGTGGATCGTCCAACGAACCGCCGCCCCCAGCGCCGCCGGCGCTGCCGTCCAGCATCACCGTGACGGCTCCGGCACAAGCCGACTGGCAGACCGCTGTCGCCTTCGACAGTTCCGTCGTCACCGCCGCGGCAGGCTGGCGCTACGACTGGCGTTTTGGCGACGGCGAATCCAGTACCGAGGCGCGCCCGCAGCACAGCTATGCCAGCGCAGGCGAGTACTCGGTGGCGCTGACGATTACCGATGCGCAGGGGGCCAGCGTTGCCGCCACCAGGAAGCTGACCGTGCAAGCCTGGGCCAATCTGCGCAGCACGTCCTGCAGTCGGCCGGGCCTGGGTGGTTGGTGCCGGATCGGGGTCGAGTCGCAGGCGCTACCCATCCAGGCGGTCCACGTCGCCGACGCTACGCAGGCGTGGCTGGTCACCGGTTTTGGCGATGTGTGGCGCACGGTGGATGCCGGCAAGACCTGGCAGACCCTGGCCGCCTCGGGGCCGAACGGTGCGACGGGCGTCTACTTCACGGACGCCATGAATGGCTGGGTGGCGGCCAATGTAGAAGGGACGGTGGGTTTTGACCCGGTGATCTGGCGAACCTCGGACGGCGGCGCGAGCTTTGCACCGGCGCTGCCGGCCCAGGATGAAAGCCTGGGCTCCAATTACCGCGTCCGCGTGCTGGGCGGCAGGGCCTTGATCGCCGAGTCCGTTTCCGCGAGGGGGCCTTCATTCGGCAGCGTGGACGGTGGCGCCACCTGGCGCGCCAATCCCGTCAGCGCCACGACCCCGCCATGGACCTTGAACCTGTCCTCCCTGCCCGCGGCAGGTCGATCCGGCCGCATGTGGCGGCTCAACGGCTTGTCGGTGGAAGCGTCGGACGATGCAGGGCTCACCGTTCAGACCCTTGGATCGTTCCCGGCGTCCTGTGTCTACCACCTCAACAGTGCAAGCCTGCAGGTCGCGCCTGCCGGGCGGTTGATGGCGGTGACCGATACCAGCTATGTGCTCGGGCCGGGCACCTATGTCGCCAAGGTCTGCTACAGCGTCGATGGCGGCGCGACCTGGGCGGTGGCGGCACCCGGCGAGTCATTGGGAGGGGATGCCTTTTCGGGTTCGACAGGGTTCATCGGCGACGCCGGCCTCGGCGTGCGTGACGACCAGGGCAACCTGCTGCTGTCCAACCCGGCCGGGGCGCCATGGCAGCGCCTCCCCCAAGCCGCGGACATGAAGAGCCTGGCGATCCATGCCGTCGATGAGCAAAGGCTCTGGGCGGAACTCAGCGCCGGCGGCAAGACGGTCTTTGGCTACCAGGGTGATCTGACGTTCTTCTCCTCGGATGCCGGCAAGAACTGGGTGGCTTTTTCGCCGGCGTCGTCCGACTTCACGCGCAGCTACCAGTTCCGCATCCAGTCGAGTCTGGGTGATGTTGCCGAGAACAAGCCCTTCGACGCCCAGCGCGGCCTGCAGTTGCGCAAGGACAAGCTGTTCCGTACCGAAGACAACGGGGTCACCTGGGCCGGCGTCGCCGTCGCAGGCCCCCGCTCGGTGCCTGTGGCCACGAATGGCGGCGGCGTCTTCCTGACGGTCAAGCAGGGCTTCGTGGTCTCCAGCGCGACCACGTTGTTGCAGACGGACGATGGGGGGCGGTCGTGGACGACCAACACGACCCTGCCTGCCGGCACGGTCTACAACCTCTGGAAGGGCCCGGACCAGTCGCTGCTGCTCAGCGGCTTGTTCACCGATCGGGGCGCTCCCGAGCCACGGCTGCTCCGCAGTGCGGACGGTGGCAAGACCTGGACGAGCGTGTTCAAGGGGACGGTGCTGGATGTGCAGTTCATCGATCGCACGCAGGGATGGTTGTACACGGGCGCCCAGGTGTTCCGGTCGGCCGACCTGGGCATGAACTGGCAGGCTTCGGGGATGCTTTCCGCGTCCAGCATGCAGATGCTTGACGCGCAGCACGGTGTGGCCGGCAGCAGTTTTTACGCCGGCTCTTCCAACCCTCCCATCCTCTGCCTCCAGACCACCGAAGACGGAGGCGCGAACTGGACCGCATGTACCGTGCCCCAGGTCGCCTCCGGGATAGGGTTGTTTGGCGTGGCGACAGGGGCCTCCAGCTTCTGGCTGTTCAACACCAGCGGCCTGCATCGCAGCAAGGACTTCGGCAAGACCTGGTCGGCGGTCACGCTGCCCGGCTCGTCGAGGTACCGCAGCCTGCTGACCCAGCTCACCTTTGCGGACGCGCAGCGCGGCTGGGCACTTTCCGCGCAGGGGGGCATCTGGACGACCGGCGACGGGGGGCAGACCTGGGAGTTCCAGGCCGCGCCAACGAGCGCCAACCTGCGACGCCTGTCCATCGTCGATGCGCGGGCCGTCTGGGCCTTTGGGGCCAACACCCTCCTCGGCACCGCGACCGGCGGCGAGTGAAGCTGGCGATGCGGATGTTTGCGTCCAGCGGAAGTTTCAGTGGGGCGTTGTCCCGCCAGCCGGCCAAGCGGTCGCAGGCCCCGAAGGACCGTTCCCTTCAGCGTCGACCTCAATCGCCGGTATAGGCTGCGGCCCTGGCTCCCTTGTCGCCGAGATGGCGCGTCAGGATCTCGTGGACCTTGCCGTCCGCCAGCATGCCCGTCAGCGCGCGCTTCAGGCGCTGGCGGTCGGCGTCCGGCATGCTGTGCAGCATGGCCAGGGCGACCGGATGGCGCTCGTTGGGCGTCACGTCCACCGGCACCAGCTCATCCGGGTCGTCGAAGGCGGCCTGGGCGATGCCCCAGCCGCTGGGCAGGGCCAGCAGCGCATCGGCCCGGCCGGCGCGCATCATGCGGGCCGCGGTCTTGAAGTCGCCCGTCTCGACGAGGCGGCCCTGGCTGCGCATGCGGGCCACCCAGGCGTCGATGGTGGGGCCGTGGACATAGCCGCGCACGTCGAGCAGCTTCAATCGGGTATCGGCCTCGAAGGCCGCGATGCTGGGGATGCGAGCCGCCAGTTCGCGGCGCATCAGCACCTGGTAGCGTCCCTGGGCATAGGGCACCATCTCGGCGATCTCGCGGCGTTCGGTGCTCATCAGCGCCGACAGCGTCATCTGCACGCCACCGCGGCGCATCTGGTCCCAGATGCGCACGCGCGACTCCACCACCATGCGCAGCTGGCAGCCGGTGCGGCGCGCCAATTCGTCGAACATGTCCTTGTCGATGCCGGCCGGGCCCTTCTGCGGGTCCTCGTAATAGAAGCGGGCGTAGGGATAGAGGGCGGCCGTGTAGGGGCCGCAGGCCTGGGCGGCCTGCCCCGCCGAGGCGAGCAGCCAGCCCGCGATCAGGGTGCGCATCATGGGCTGGATGGTGGCGGCTGGAGGGCATGGCGTCCAGCCCCGGGCGACTGCGACAATCCCACCCCCATGCTGAAGTTCGACCTCCTCAAGACCGAAGGCCGCGCCCGCCGCGGCACGCTCACGCTCAACCACGGTGTCGTGCAGACGCCCATCTTCATGCCCGTGGGCACCTATGGCACGGTCAAGGGCGTCACGCCGCGTTCGCTGCAGGAGATGGGCGCCCAGATCATCCTGGGCAACACCTTCCACCTGTGGATGCGGCCGGGCCTGGACGTCGTCAAGCAGTTCGGCGGCCTGCACCGCTTCGAGAGCTGGAACAAGCCCATCCTGACCGACTCCGGCGGCTTCCAGGTCTGGAGCCTGGGCGCCATGCGCAAGATCAGCGAAGAGGGCGTCAAGTTCGCCTCGCCCGTCAATGGCGACAAGCTGCTGCTGACCCCCGAGGTCAGCATGCAGATCCAGACCATCCTCAACTCCGACATCGTCATGCAGTTCGACGAGTGCACGCCCTATGAAAGCAAGGGCGTGCTGACGACGGAGCGCGAGGCCAAGCAGTCGATGGAGCTCAGCCTGCGCTGGGCCAGGCGCTGCATCACCGAGTTCGACCGCCTGGAGAACCCGAACGCGCTGTTCGGCATCGTGCAGGGCGGCATGTACACCCACCTGCGCGACGCCTCGCTGGCGGGCCTGGCCGAGCTGGACCTGCCGGGCTATGCCATCGGGGGCCTGTCGGTGGGCGAGCCCAAGGCCGAGATGCAGCGCATCCTCGAGCACACCGGCCATCAGCTGCCCGCGAACAAGCCGCGCTATCTGATGGGCGTGGGCACACCGGAGGATCTCGTCGAAGGCGTGTCCCAGGGCATCGACATGTTCGACTGCGTGATGCCCACCCGCAATGCGCGCAACGGCCATCTGTTCACGCGCTTCGGTGACCTGCGCCTGCGCAACGCCCGCTACAAGGCCGACGAGAAGCCGGTGGACGAGACCTGCACCTGCGAGTGCTGCCAGGGCTTCAGCCGCGCCTATCTGCACCACCTGGACCGCTGCGGCGAGATGCTCGGCCCCATGCTGACCAGCGTGCACAACCTGCACTACTACCTGAACCTGATGCAGGAGATCCGCGACGCGCTGGACGCCGGTCGCTTCGAGGCCTGGCGGGCCCAGTTCCACGCCGACCGGGCGCGCGGGGTGTGACCTCTTGGTGAACGGCGCAACGGCCCCAAGATAGCGGCATGCTGAAAGCCCTCATCGCTCCGCTGCGCTGGTTGATCCGGGTCGTCCTGGCCATCCTCATCCTGTTCGAGGAGTGGGGCTGGGAGCCGCTGCGGCGCGTCTTCGCGCTGATCGCGAAGCTGCCGGTCATCCGCCAGATCGAGGCCCTGCTCAAGCGTCTGCCACCGCGCTGGGCCTTCGTCGTGCTCGTGCTGCCCAGCCTGCTCATCCTGCCCATCAAGCTGGCGGCCGTCTGGTTGGTGGCCAAGGGCCACGCGCTGCTGGGCGTGGCGGTCATCATCGGGGCCAAGCTGTTCGGCACGGCCCTGCTGGCCTGGCTGTTCCAGCTCATCCAGCCGGCGTTGATGCAACTGCCCTGGTTCGCCCGCTTCTACGCGCGCTGGACGGCCTGGAAGGCCGATCTGCTCGCTTGGATACGCGCCAGTGCCGTGTGGCGCACGGCACGGGCGATCAAGCTCAAGCTGGTGCGACGCTGGAGAGGGTGGCGCACCTCCTAGCCGGGAGGCGCGATGCGCCGCAGCCGCAGCGTCGCCGTCGTGCCGTGACCTGGCTCGCTATGCAGCTGCAGGCTGCCGTCCATCAGCTCTATGAGCTCCTTGACGATGGCCATGCCCAGGCCCGTGCCCGGGATGGCGCCCGACCGGTCGGCACGGTAGAAGCGCTCGGTCACATGTTCCAGCTCCTCCGGCGTCATCCCGATGCCGTGGTCCTGCACCTCGATGTCGACGAGCTCCTCGCCGACGGGCAGCATCCGTATCGCCACGGGCCCGCCGGCGGGCGAATACTTGTAGGCATTGGACAGCAAGTTGCGCAGCGCCTGACCGAGCTTGCTGGCGTCCACCTGCACCCACGGCGCTACGGCGGACAGCGACAGCGTCGGCGGCTCACGGCCCGGCGGTACGCCAAAGTCGTCGAGCGTCTGGCGCAGCAGCTCGCCCAGGCTGACGGGCTGGAACTGGAAGTCCAGCGCGCGGCGTGACTCGATGCGTGACAGGTCCAACAGCTCGTCAAGGATGTCGATCATGGCGCGGCTCTGCCGGTGTACGCGTTGCAGCAGCTCCCTGTGCCGTTCGGGTGAGAACTCGCGATGGATGAGAAGCTCGACGAAACCGTAGATGCTGGTCATCGGCGTGCGCAGCTCGTGAGCAGCGGTCGTCATGAACTCACTCTTCAGCCGGTCGAGTTCGAACTGCTGGCTGATGTCGCGGATGTGCAGCAGCTGCGGCGTCTCGACGCCGCCACCGTCGTGCAGCGCCAGCGACAGGATGCGTTGCATGGGCTTGGCCATCTGCACAATCCGCGGCGTCTCGCGCAGCTCCTGCAGACGCAGCGGGCGCTGCGTGTCCGGCTGGGCAAAGCGGCCTTGCAGAAGCGCTTCGAGGCCTGCCTCATCCTGACCCAATACATCACGATCCGGCAGCATCGTCAGGAAGACGCAGGCCGGGCTGACGAACTGCACGCGGCGCTGCGCGTCAAAGGCGATGAAGCCGTCCGGGCTGAGGTTGAAGATGGCATGCAGCTGTCCGGTCTGGCGGCGCAGCCGCGTCACCATGTCACCCACCTGGCTGGACAGCTGCTCGATTGCCCCCGTGCGCAGGCCCTCTGGTACCGAGCCCGCAGACCCAAGCATCTCGCTCATGGCCTCCATGGCGTGCGAGCGGGCTTCCAGCTCGGCACGCAGGCGGTCCTCCAAGGCCTGCTGCTCGGTGACGTCGCGCAGCACGATCACGGCACCCGCGGACTCGCCCTGATCGGATCGCACAGGTGCCAGGCTGGCCTCCAGCACGCGCTCGCCGCGCTCGAAGCGGCGGCCATGCCAGCCGTGGTCGGTGGCAGGGTCGACATGCAGCTCGGGCAGCAGCTGCGAGATCGGGTGCTCCAGCAGCATCGTGCTTTCGGTGCCCAGCAAGCGGCCCAGCACCGGGTTGGCCAGCACGACGATGCCGGCGCGGTTCAGTGTGGCCACGCCCTCGGCGATGGAGGCCAGCGTGACGGCAGCCTGAGTGCGCTCGGCCTGCAGCGACGCGGCGACCTGATTGACAACCTCGAAGGTGCGCTGGAACTCGGTGGGTGCCTGGTCGACGGGCATGGGCAGGATGGCCTGGTGGCCCTGCTGCAGCCGGGCGCCGAGGTCGCTGACGCGGTCCAGCTGACCCAGCCAGCGCTTGAGCGGCCACCAGACCATCGCGATACCGGCCAGGACGCCAACGCTGGCCAGCAGCATCGCCAGCCGCATGCCCTGCCAGATGTCGGCGGCGAGGCGCTCGCTCCAGACGGTCAGACGGGTGATGCCATAGTCGCGCCCGCCCACGTTGATGGGCGCGTTGACGGGCGATTGCTGGGCGGCAACGTGGCGCACCAGCCAGTTGGGCGGTGTCGGGTCAGGAAGATCCTGTCGCACGACCTCGATGCGGCCGCCCTTGAGATCGATGAAGGCGGCACGCTCGAACAACGGATGGGCGATGGCGCGATCCAGCGTGCGCTTGATGGTGTCGTAGTCGCCGATGACGGCAGCGTCGGCGATGGCGGGCGACAGCAGTGCCGACATGGCCTGCGCGCCGACCTCGGCGTCCTCCAGCGTGGCTTTGACCGCATGAGCCAGGAAGACACCCAAGCCGGCGGTGACCAGCAGCGTCAGCGCCGCCGTGTAGAGCAGCATGACGCGACTGACCAGGGAGCGCGGCAGCAGGGAATCCAGGCGGGACATCGTGAGCCGTTTCAGCGCAACTGGGCCGGGGCTGCCTGATAGAAGCGGCGGTAGGACGCGTATTCATGTCCGTCGGAAGCGACAAAGTAGGCCTCCGTCGACAACCCGATCAGCTTGGCGCCGGAGGCCAGGATCTCACGGCCTTTCGGGTCTTGTGCCATCTCCGTGAAGGCCTTGGCGACGGCCTGTGCATCGCGCGCGGGCACCTTGGGAGACACCATCAGGGCCAGGTCGTGGTAGGGCTCGGAGTTCCACAGCACGCGGAACTGCCTGCCCTCGCGCCTGGCATAGCCCTCGACGAGCTGCGAGTTGGCACCCACCGCGGCAACCTTGCCGCTGAAGAGCTGGGCGAAGGCGCCGTCCATGTTGCCGCCGAAGACGGTGCGCACGTTGATTTTCCGCTGCAGCAGCTGGGCATAGGTCGTCTTGTAGGCGATGAAGGCCTCGGGGCCCGGGAAGCCGATCTCCTTGCCGTCCAACTGAGCGAGATCCTGTATCGGTGAGTCGGCGGCGACGACGATCTGGCCATGCAATGCCGGCGTGTTGCGGCGCCCGAAGACTTTCCAGCCCAGTTGTTCGCGGTCCGGGCTGAACAGATGGTTGGTGAAGGCGAACTCCACCTCCTGGGCCAGCACAAAGGCGGTGGTGTCGGCAGAAGTGCGGCCCAGCTTGAGCGACAGCTTCACCCCGCTCTTCTCGGAGACGTAGGCGACGATGGGATTCCAGTACGAGGCCGCCGTCGCGAGATTGGCCTGGTTGACCGGCGAGAAGCGGTACTCCGTCTGCGCCATGGCGGGCAGCGCGAGGCTGGCGGCAGCCAGCAGCAGGGCGATGGCTCTCATCGATCCTCCGGCGGTAGCGGAACGTGCCCGATTTTGTTCACAGTGTCCCGGCTTTCCCAGCGCGGCGCGTGGCAAAAAATCCCGTCGCCGCGACGCGAATGGAACCTCAGTCGATGCCGGCGGCCCGGGCGAAGTGCATGGGCGTCCCAGCCGCCGCGAGGCGCAAGGCCCGGCCCTGGTCGATCTCCGCGCGGATGGCGGCCAGCTCGGTCTGGCGCTCGTCGCGGTAGAAGAGGTTGTAGGCCTCGAAGGGAATCAGTCGCCCATCGGGCCGCGCGATGTGGATGCAGCTCTTCTTCAGTGCGCGGATGTCCAGCGACTGGGCGTCCATGAACTGCACGATGAGGACGCGGAAGACGTCTCGATAGCTGAGCTGGGGTGCATCGATCTTGGGCAGGCAGCACAGCAGCTCCGACAGGCAGTTGGACTGGCTCTCGGGCGAGTGGTTGGTGGAGAACAGCTTGAAGACCGAGGCCTTCAAGGCCGGGTCGCCCTCGAAGACGATGGTGCTGCGGTCGCCGGACAGCAGCGTGGCGGCATCCAGATAGCGCGTCAGCGGTACCAGGCCCCCTTCTGCGTCCTGGCTGCGCAGCGCGTAGGCCATGGCCAGCGTGTCGGGGTTGCAGGGCACGGGCAGCACGTCGGCCGGCGTGAAGACGCCACTCTGCTCGGCGATGCGGCGGCGCAACTCGCTGACGGTGAGGCGGTGTTTCGCCGCGTCATAGGCCTCGACGCGGCCGGCGTTCTGAATGGGCTGCAGCGTCACGCCGCGCACGCAGCCGAAGGACTGGCCGTGACGGATCACGTCACCGATCTCGTCGTCGTTGACGCCGCGCTTGACGGTCATGACCAGGGTCGTCGACAGGTCCAGCGCGTCCAGCCTGGAGAGGGCTTCTTCATGCGGTCGCCGCAAGTCGGCGCCGCGCAGGTCCATCAACGCCTCGCGCCGCAGCGAGTCGAATTGCAGATAGATCTCCAGCCCCGGCGCATAGCCCGCCAGCCGCTCGGCAAAGGCTGCATCCTGGGCGATGCGCAGGCCATTCGTGTTGGCCATCAGATGCTTGATGGGCCGGGCCTTGGCGGCATCGAGGATGTCGAAGAACTGCGGATGCAGCGTCGGCTCGCCGCCGGAGATCTGCACGACATCGGCCTCGCCCTCGCTGGCGACGATGGCGTCCAGCATCGCGATGACCTCGTCCATCGAGCGGTGCGTCAGCCGCTCCGGGCCGGACGCCGCATAGCAGGTCGGGCAGCGCAGATTGCAGTGGTCGCTGATCTCGACGATGGACAGGCAGCTGTGCTGCATGTGGTCGGGGCAGAGGCCGCAGTCGTAGGGGCAGCCGTACTGCATCGGTGTCGCGAAGCGCTGCGGCATCTCGGGCGGCTTGACGAAGACCTCGCGGCACTGGCGGTAGTACGCCGCGTCGTCGCTGACCAGCACGCGCTCGGTGCCATGGGCCGGGCACCATTTGTCCATGTAGACGTGGTCGTCCTTGATGAGGATCTTGGCCTCGCAATGCCTCAGGCAGGTCGTGCAGACCGACTGCGTCGTGTCGTAGAACAGATAGGGGCGGTTCTTGCGGTTCATGGCGTGGCCAGGGCGGGTTGGCGCCAGGCGCGGGCGGTGATGGGGGCGTAGAGGCCGAGCGCGACCAGGCAGGTCCACTGGATGCCGGACAGGCCCAGCGGCCAGGCGACCGGCACGGGCTTCAGGAATTCGACGAGGAAGCGCCAGAGCAGATAGCTGCAGAGGAAGAGCTTGAAGGCCAGGCCCGGTGTGGCGAAGCGGGCGCGGTGCAGCGCCAGGCCCAGGGCCAGCACGACGGCGATCTCGTAGAGCTGGGTGGGATGGCGCGGCGCGCCGTCGCCGAAATCCACACCCCAGGGCAGGGTCGTCGGCAGGCCATAGGTGTCGTCATGCAGGCCGGCGAGGAAGCAACCCACGCGGCCGATGGCGAGGCCGACGGCGATGGGCAGCACCATGGCGTCGCCGGTGCTGCGCGTCTGGCCGGTCAGCTGCTTGGCAAGCTCGACGCCGATGAGGCCGCCCAGCAGGCCGCCGACGATGCTCTGACCCGGAAAGATGAGCTGGCCGCCTTGCCAGAGGGCCAGCGCGATGTCGGGGCGCTCGATCAGGAAGACGAGCTTGTTGCCCAGGGCAGCGCCGATCAGCAGGCCGACGAGGACACCGAAATTGCCCGGCGCCAGCGCGCCACCGCGCGACTGCTGCCGCAGCGATCGGCGCCACATCGCCGCGCCGAGGGCCATGCCGGCATAGGCGAAGGCGCTGTGGACCCAGGCGGCACTGACGGCGTCGGCAATCAATCGTCGCTGCGTGACATCTTGAGCAGCTTGCGCACGCACAGCCAAGCGAGCACGCCGCCGATCAGCAGGCTGGGCAGGGAGATGAAGAGGATGGCGCCCGCAAAGCCCTCGTGACGCGGTGGCGCGATCACCTCGGGCAGGGCCATCACGGTGAAGACGCCGCCGCACAAGCCCGCCAGGCCGAAACCCAGGGTGGCGATGATCAGCATGCCCACCAGCACGATGCGGCCGAACGGGGTGCGGGCGTCACTCATGCTGCAGCTCCCGCCAGCAGCCCCTGCACCTGAGTCTTCAGGGCGTCGGGCGACACCGCGGCCGGCGCCATCACCTCACCCACCGTCAGGCTGACCGGGCTCCACATGCCGCGCCGCAGCGGCTTGACCATGGCCTTGCCGTCTTCCACGCGCGAGAAGAAGCTGCCCCAGAGATTGCCCAGAGCCATCGGGATGACGGGTACTTCGGGCATGCCTTCGATGAGCTTCATGACACCGCCCTTGAAGGGCTGCAGCCCGCCGTCGCGTGTCAGGGCGCCCTCCGGGAAGATGCAGACCATCTCGTCGTCCTTCAACACCGCGCGGGCGGCGGCGAAGGCGGCTTCGTAGGTGGCCGGGTCGGACTTCTGCGAGGCGATCGGGATGGCCTTGGCCAGCTTGAACATCCAGCCCAGCACCGGGATCTTGAAGATCTGGTGGTCCATCAGGAAGCGGATGGGGCGTGGGCTGGCGGCCATCAGCAGCACGGCGTCGACGAAGGACACGTGGTTGCAGACCAGCACGGCCGGGCCGGCGGTCGGGATGCGTTCGTCATTGATGACGCGAAAGCGATAGACCAGGCGCGTCAGCACGAAGGCGGCGAAGCGCAGCAGGTACTCCGGCACGATGAGGAAGATGTAGAAGGCCACGACGGCATTGGCGATGCCGACGGCCAGGAAGATCTGCGGAATGGTCAGCCCCGCACCCAGCATGGCGCCGGCGATGACCGAGCTGGCGATCATGAAGACAGCGTTCAGGATGTTGTTGGCCGCGATGATGCGGGCGCGGTGGCTGGGTTGGGCGCGCAGCTGGATGAGCGCATACATGGGCACGCTGTACAGGCCCGCGAACAGGGCCAGCGCGCCCAAGTCGGCCAGCACCCGCCAGTGCGCCGTCACGGCCAGGAAGGCGCTGACGCTGTAGGGCTCGGCCGCGGGCAGGCCGGAGGCGGCGAAATACAGGTCGATGGCGAAGACGCTCATGCCGATGGCACCCAGCGGCACCAGGCCGATCTCGACATGGCGCTTGGACAGCATCTCGCACATCAGCGAGCCGATGCCGATGCCGATGGAGAACACCGCCAGCAGCAGCGAGGCGACCTGGGGGCTGCCGTGCAGCACTTCCTTGGCGAAGGCCGGGAAGTTGCTGAGGAAAACGGCGCCGAAGAACCACATCCACGAGATGCCCAGCAGGGAGCGGAACACCGCCACGCCTTCGTGGGCGAGCTTGAGGTTGCGCCAGGTCTCGGTGAAGGGGTTCCAGTTGATGACCAGATTCGGGTCGGTCGACGGGCTGGCGGGAATCGCCTGCGCCGTCACGCGGCCGGCAACCGCCAAGGCCAGGCAGGCCCAGGCCACATGCTGGGGGCCGACGACGGGCGTGTCGACCAGGATGCCGCCGACCAGCTGGCCGAGCAGGATGGCCACGAAGGTGCCCATCTCCACCATGCCGTTGCCGCCGGTCAGTTCGCGCTCGTTGAGCTGCTGCGGCATGTAGGCGTACTTGACCGGGCCGAACAGCGTCGAGTGCAGGCCCATCAGGAAGACGCAGAGCAGCAGTGCCGGCACATTGGTGGCGTAGAAGCCCCAGGACGCGATCACCATGATGGCGATCTCCAGGCTCTTCACCAGCTGCATCAGCCGCGCCTTGTCGTGCTTGTCGGCGAGCTGGCCGCTGGTGGCCGAGAACAGCACATAGGGCAGGATGAACAGGGCCCCGATGACCAGGCCCGCCATCTTGGACGGCAGCCAGTCCAGCTGCAGCTGGTAGGTGATCATCAGCGTGAACGCGAACTTGAAGACGTTGTCGTTGGCGGCGCCGAGGAACTGCGTCCAGAAGAAGGGCGCGAAGCGGCGTTGCTTCAACAGCGCGAACTGATTCGGATGTTCTTGGCTCATTGCTTGATGAGTTGGGGTGACTGGGACAGGCCGGTGCGCTGGGTCCACGCGAACATCGAGTCCACGGTGACCGTGTCGATATGACTCGTGAAACGACGCGCGCTCGGATGATCGTCGAAAGCGATGTTGGCGCGAGTCAGGCGTCCCCCTAGGCGGGTCAGCGTGGACAGGTGCAGGTCGGTGGGCTGGTAGCCCTGGGCCTGCAGCCAGTCCTGTGCCGCGCGCCGGCTGACCACGCCCGGGGCCGCCGCGCCGGCCAGCGTCTCCAGCACCCACTGGTTGCTTTGCTGGTATTTGCTGCCGTAGGCATAGGCCACCATGCTGTAGCGGCGCTCGTTGAAGCGCACCACGCGGCCGTTGTCGGTCAGCACGGGCAGCAGGGCCTGCTGCAGCTCGGGCTTGAGGACGACGAAGGCGGCCTCGTAGCGGTAGGGATCGTCTAGGAAGAATTCACCCAGGCCCTGGCGGTACACGGCGGCATGGTCGGTGCCGCAGTGGTTGAGCTTGTGCACGACGCGCCAGACCGCCGGTTGCTGGCTGGCGTCCCTGTAGACGAAGCCGAGATGCGACCACTGCAGGCCGTATTTGGACAGGTCCTGCCCGGCGCGCGCCAGCAGCACGACCTGGGCGCCGCTGGCATCGAGCTGGCGGGCCGTGGCCTGGGCCAGGTTCAGCCCCTGCTCGATCTGGCGGGTCGTCGGCTGCTTCTCGTCGCAGGGGCGGCCGGCGTGGGCGGTCGTCGCGACGGCGAGCGCCGCCGCGGCAAGGACGGGCTTCAACGGCTGATCTGCTCGTTGTAGAGCAGGGCTTTGCCGATCTCGCTGGGGATGAAGGCGATGACCTCGCCGGCGGCGGACAGGATGGTGCCCGCGCCGATGACCGAGACCGTGACGACCGTGCCGGTCGATATGACGACGCCCTCGACCAATTTGCCCGCGGCCTTGACGCTGATGCGCACGCCATCCGAGACGCGTTCCAGCACCCAGACCGTCGCGCCGGCAACGACTTCGACGCTGACGACCACCAGCGTGGCGCCGGCCGACAGGATGCCCGCCGGGATGGCGCTGAGCGCGACGCCGGTGGCGCTGACGGCGCCTATCGACAGCGCGACGGGGGCCAGTGACACGGCCACGCTGGCCTCGGACAGGCTGGCGTCGGCCTGGGCGGGCCAGGCGGCGCACAGCGCGAGGCTGAGCAGGGCGGGCCGGGCAAGGCGTCGAAGGGCGGCGGTGTGAGGCATGGCGATGAACGCTTGTGCAGCAGAGGTGGCAGCGATCTTGCGCGATGCCGCAGGCGGGCACTCGGGAATAGTTCCGAGGCGCATGGCAAGCGCCGGCCGGTAGCGTGTGGCGACACCCCGGCGGCTGGTTAGGATGCCTCGCATGCCTGCTCCCGCCCCCGAATCGTCGTCGCGTCTTGCCGTTGGCTCGCAGCCGGTGAACCGGCGCACGCGGCAGCTGCAGCCGTCCGGCAGCGAAGAGCGGCCCGAGGTCGTCCAGCAGCGCCAGCAGCAGTTGCGCGCGCGCCATGAGCTGGGGCGCCCGCTGGCAGCCGGCCCTCGGCCCATGACGACGACACCACTGCCCATGGCCGCGCGCGTGCAGGCAGGTGTCGGTGTGGCTTCGCTGTCGGGAGCCTTGTTCGTGGGCCAGCCGGTGCTGGTGGGCGTGCTGGTCGTCGTCGGCACGGCGGGCCTGGCCTGGGCCGCGCGCGGCGTCTGGCGCCTGCGTCGGGCGCCGGGCGAGTCGGGCCAGGAGTCGCTGCTGTCGAGTGCGGACCTGCAGGCCCTGGACCAGTTGCTGGCGCGCGCCGCGCCGCAGATGCCAGCGCCGGCCAGGGATGCGTTGAAGGCCATCAAGCAGAGCCTGGAGCTGACCCAGCAACCGGGATTCCTGGGCAGCCTGGCCATGCAGGATCGGTCCTTTGTGCAGCTGTGCGTGGCTCGCTATCTGCCCGACAGCCTGGAGGCCTATCTGGGCATCCCGGTGGCACAGCGCGCGCTGCCGCTGGCCTCGGGGGAGCCCAGCGCCGATGCGGCCCTGGTCCAGCAGTTGGCGACGCTGCATGAAGGCCTGCAAAGGCGCTTGCAGCCGCTGCAGGACCAGGCGGGTGAGGCGCTGTTGCGCCAGCAGCGCTTCCTGGACGTGAAATCCCGCGAATAGCCTCAGTCTTCCTGCTGGGTGCCGCGCGCGTTCGATTGTTCGAGCAGATCGGCCTCATGGCGGTCGCGCAGGGTCTTGGCCAG
This sequence comes from Roseateles sp. FW305-36, assembly GCF_058787015.1. Classification (NCBI taxonomy): domain Bacteria; kingdom Pseudomonadati; phylum Pseudomonadota; class Betaproteobacteria; order Burkholderiales; family Sphaerotilaceae; genus Roseateles; species Roseateles sp. FW305-36. Next base: position 440,014 of record NZ_JBYSZK010000002.1, read on the forward strand.
CGTGAAGGTGGTCGAGACCAGGAAGAGCCAGGACACGGCCAGGTAGCGCTTGGTCCAGTCGTCCATCTGCATGCGCCACAGGCCCCAGGCCGTCAGCGCCAGCGCGGCGACGAGGGCGATCCAGACCATCATGACCCAGCCCTGGGTGTCCACCTGGCCGTCGCGGTTGTCGCGCTGGGTCTTGGCCACGGCGAAGCAGGCGAACACCGAGAAGAACAGGCCGATGGCGAGGAAGGCGCGGTCCAGGTCCTGGCCGGGTGCACCGAACACGCCCCAGGCGCAGGCGATCAGCGCCAGCACGAAGGAGGTCCAGACCTGGAGGCGCCAGGCGTTGGTGTCGCGTTGCATGACGAAGCGGGTGGCCATGGAAAGTTCTTTCTTCAGCGTGAGTAAGTGATGGGCCGCGATCTTGAGGGAAGCCCGTGGGCGCGACCTTGGGAATAGTGCCGAGGCGCGTGGCAAGAGTCGCAAAGTAGCGCCTCATGACACCGTTGCCCCCTCGAAATGGGGGCGGGTGGCGAAGACGACCGGTGACAGCCGGGCCCCGCGCCAGTGGGCGGCGCGCTTGAGCGCGAGGTCGAAAAGCAGCGGGTCGTGCTCGCGCAGGCGGTCGAGTGGGGCGCCGCAGCACAGCAGGTGGCGTCGTGTGAGCATGGGTCAGCTGCTGATGCGTTCGTGGTGGAACAGGGCCTTGCCTGATTCGTTGGGAATGAAGGCCAGTGCCCGGCCCGCAGCCGACAGCAAGGCGCCGGTGGACATGGCCGTGACGCAGACGACGGCTCCCGGCGCGATCAACACGCCGTCGAGCAGGCGACCAGCGATGCGCACACTGAAGCGGGCGCCATCGGACGGCCTTTCCAGCAGCCAGCTGAAGCCATCGCCTTCCTCGTAGACGCCGATCACGCTGAGGACCGCGCCTTCGGCGAGCAGCAGCTGCGGCGTCAGTCGCGTCGACACGCCGCCGGCGTTGAGCAACGCTGCCGACAGCATGGCGGTTGGCAGGGTGCTGGCCACCGAGTCGGCGGTGTTGGGACTTTGGGCCTGCGCCGTGGTGGCGAGGCTCAGGGCGAGAGTCAAGGCAAGCAGGGGTTTCATCGGGCGTCCTGTGGAGAGCGGCGCGATGTTCAGTGCTGGGAGGCCGCGGCGACCTTGGAAATCCGGCACGGCAGCGTGCGGCGGACCGGCGGGTGCCGTCATGCGCTACCGTCGCGCCATGTCGAGCACGCAAACCCTCGTGGCCCTGATCAAGGCCGAGTTGAAGACGCGCGGCCTCAGCTATGCCGAGCTGGCGCGCGAGCTGGAGCTGTCGGAATCCAGCGTCAAGCGCATGCTGGCGCCGGGCGGCGAGATGCCGCTGTCACGCGTGGACGAGATCTGCCGCGTGCTGGGCCTGGAGTTCGCCGAGCTGGCGGCACGCCTGGTGCGCGAGACGCCGACCCAGCGCGAGCTCAGCCTGGAGCAGGAGAAGGCCGTCGTCGCCGACCCCAAGCTGCTGCTGGTGGCCATCTGCTGCCTGAGCCAGTGGCCGCTGGAGAACATGCTGACGCGCTATCGCATGGCCGAGGCCGAGATCGTCGCGGCCCTGGCCCAGCTGGACCGCCTGGGCGTCATCGAGCTGCGGCCGCACAACCGCTACAAGCTCAAGGTGGCCAAGACCCTACGCTGGCGACCGCAAGGCCCCGTCATGCAGTTCTTCCGCGAGCGCGTGATGGCCGACTTCTTCGCCGGCGGCTTCGACGGCGATGGCGAGCTGCTGACCCTGGTGCACGGCGAGTTCGGTGCCGGCCATGCCCGCGAGCTGGCGGAGCGGCTGCAGCGCGCCGCCGACGACTTCGCGCGCCAGCACCTGCTGGACCAGAAGCTTCCCGCCTCCGAGAAGCGGCCCTACAGCGTCGTCATCGGCTTGCGGTCGTGGATCTTCGAGGCCTTCCGGGATCTGGAACGGCCGGGACTGGGTCAGCGCAAGGGTTAGATCGACTGTCGAGCCAGCCTTTCGCTGGCCCTTCTCACCAGAACTCCCAACGCCCGGTCGCGATGACCCAAATGCCGAGCAGGCCGTTGGTCACCGCGTGGGCGACGACGGCCGTCCACAGCTTGCCGCTGCGGCGATAGAGCCAGGCATAGGCCAGGCCCGCGACGACGGCGGCCAGCCACAGCGTGTGGGCCAGCGTGAAGACGAAGGTCGACAGCGCGATGGCCTTGAGGCCCACCGTCTGCGGGTCCACACGCTCGAAACCGGGGTGCTGCACCCAGCGCATCAAGAAGCTGCGCCAGAACAGCTCCTCCATGACGGGCACGACGAGGGCGGCGCCGACGAGGCGCAAGGCGATCAGCGTCCAGATGGGCTGGCCGTTGGCGTCCAGCGGCACGAAGCTGGCGGTGGCCGAGCCGAGTTGCATCCAGGGCGCGTCCAGCTGAATCCAGATGGCGAAGACGGCGATGCCGACGACGACCGCCCAGCCCGTCTCGCGGGCGGTAGGCAGGTTCTGCCGCGCCAGCTCGCCATAGCCACGCCAGTACCAGGCCAGCAGGCCGGCGACGACCAGGGTCTGGGCGCCATAGATCCAGCGCGCATCCAGGCCGAGGTCAGCGGGCAGATAGCCCCGCAGGGCCAGGAAGGCCATGAAGACGAGGAAGGGAATGCAGCGGGCGAGGGCGGCGGCGCTGAACGGGGGCGTGTCGGCAGGCATCAGGGCCCAGCTTAAGGCCAGGTCGTGACGGGCCGAGGCGCCAACACCCCCAAGCCTCAGGGGGCCAGCAGCCCCGTCTTGAAGGCCACGAAGACGCCGTTGGTCCAGCCGAAGCCATCCTGTGTCTCGTACTCGCCGCCGCCGCCGGGCTTGTCTTCGGCGACGTCGTACTTCTCCAGCAGCCGGCCGGTCGCGAGGTAGACGCGATGCACGCTGGCACACCAGCGCGAAGCGATGTCGCGAGCCAGGGCCGTGCTGCCGTAGCGGGCCAGGCCGAGGGCGGCCATCCACTGCAGCGGGGCCCAGCCGTTGGGGGCGTCCCACTGTTGTCCGGTCACGAGAGCCGTCGTCAGCAGGCCGTTGGCGCCGAGCAGATGACGCTGCACCTGGGCGGCCATGGCGTCGGCCTGGGCGGGCGATGCCATGCCGAGATACAGGGGCACGAGAGCGGCGGCGGTCAGCGGGCGCGGATCGGCGGCCTGGCGCCAGTTCAGGTCGGCGAAATGGCCGGCATCGGAGCGCCAGAAGCGCGTCTGCAGCAACTGGCGGCGCGCGGCGGCACGGGCCTCGAAGGCGCGGGCGGTGGCGGTGTCGCCGCTGCGCGTGGCGCCGAGCGCAATCGCGTTCTCCAGCCCGGCCAGCAGCGCATTCAGGTCGACGGGCGCCAGCGCTGTCGTCTCGATGGTCGCGATGTCGGCGGGATCGGCGCACCAGCGGCCGGAGAAGTCCCAGCCGCTCTCGGCGCCGGCGCGCAGGTCGCGCCAGACGTCGGTCGGTGTGCGACCTTTGGCGGCCTCGGCCGTCAGCACGTCCTCGCGCCAGCTCTCCTCGCGCGGCGTGCAGCGGTCGTCCCAGTAGCGGTTGAGCAGAGCGCCGTCGGCCGTGCGCACCACGCGGCGGTGGGCCTGGCCGGGTGCCAGCGTGGCCTCGCCGGCCATCCAGAAGGCGTGCTCGGTCTTCAGCGACTGCAGATGGGTGGCGAAGCCGGCCGCGGGGTCGTCCGCGTGCAGCAGCTCGACCATGCGGAAGAAGAAGGGCGGCTGGCTGCGGCTCAGCATATAGCTGCGGCTGCTGTTGGGGATGAAGCCGTGGGTGGCGATCAGGTGGGCGAAGTTGGCGAGCATGTGCTCGGCCAGGTCGCGCCGGCCATCGGCCACCAGGCCCAGCATCGTGAAATAGCTGTCCCAGTAGTAGAGCTCGCGGAAGCGCCCGCCGGGCACCACGTAAGGCTGGGGCAGGGCCAGCAGGCTCTCGCCCTCCTGGGCCTGGGGGTGCTCGCGCACCAGCAGCGGCCACAGGGCGCGGATGTGCTCTCGGATGCCCAGTCGCGGGCCTACGGGGGCGTCATGCCCGGGCAGCTCGAAATGGGCGTGCACGAAGTCGGGCAGCGAGAAGCCGGGCAGGCGGCGCTCGGCCTCGAAGCGGGCGCGGATCAGCGAAGGCGCGGTCTTGGGCCGGGCGTCGACAAAGCTCTTGCCGTCGCCGAAGACGCGCGTCATCTGCACGGCGACGAAGAGCTCGCCATAGAGCTCATGGGGCGTGGCGGCCGCCGCGTGGGCGGGGGCGACCGCATGGGTGGGCGCGACCGCAAGGAGGTGGCGCGAGGAGGACGAAGTCATGACGCGAGATGCCGGCGCAGCCGGGTGAGCGAGACCGCCAGGACCACGACGGGCACCAGCAGCAGGCCGAAGGCGGTGGTGCCGTCGAAGGCGACGAAGAGGCGGCCGGTGATGAAGCTGCCGAGCGTGCCGCCGAGGGCCGAGAAGACGACGATGAGGCCGGTCATGGCCGCGTGCTGGCGCTGCGGCAGCGCACTCAGCATGGCGGAATTGATGGCCGGGTAGATGGGTGCCAGCAGCAGGCCGGTCAGCGGCAGCAGATAGGCCGCCGGCGGGGCGTTCAGCCAGCCGATGTCGCCGGTCAGCGGCTGCGCGCCTTTCGCCATCGGCAGCGCGACGAGGATGAGCGCGGCAATGCCGACCAGGCAGGCGATGACGACGGCGAACCAGCCCAGGCGGCCGATGACGGCCGCGCTGGTCAGGCGCCCCAGCGCGGTGGTGGCGGGCATGATGACCGCCAGGCCCACGCTCATGGCCGTCGGCAGGTGCAGCACCTCGTTGTTGAAGCTGGGCAGCCAGGTCGAGATGCCCTGCTCGATCAGCACGTACAGAAACGCCGACAGCAGGAAGACGACCACCAGCGCCATCTTCAGCAGCGGCGCCATCGCGACGAGATCCTGGCGCAGCGTCGTGTCCGAGGACTGGATGGGCCCTTCGTCCAGCGGGCTGAACAGCAGCAGCGCGAAGGCGCCGGCGGCCAGCGCTGCGAGGATGTTGTAGACCTGCAGCCACGCCTGTCCCTGCGAGTGCGCCGCCTGGCTGAACAGCAGGAAGCCGCCCAGCACGCCGACCATGAAGAGGCCTTCGAGCAGGTTGGTGAAGCGCGCATGGCCGGCGCGGTCTTGCGTGACCAGGCCGATCATGGAATAGGCCGAGACCTTGACCAGGGCGAAGCCCGCGCCCAGGGTGCAGAACAGCAGCTTGATGGCCCAGAAGGCCGACAGCACCGGCATGGCCAGGCAGGCCGCGCCGACGGCCGCCAGGGCCAGCAGCATGGACTTCTTCAACCCAAGGCGGGGCAGCAACGAGGCGACGAGGAAGGACGTGACCGCGATGGGCAGGTCCTTCCACGCGTCCAGCAGGGCCGCCTCAGCGCGCGGCACGCCAAGCGTCTGCACGACGAGCAGGTTGACCGCACCCACGCTGTTCAGCAGGGCGCCGAACAGCATGTAGGTGAGGATGATGGCGAGCTTGATGCGCAGGCCGCCGCTCGACAGGGAGACTGCAGGAGTGGTGGTCATGTCGAGCGGGGCTTGGAGTTCAGGCATCGCCATCTTGGCGCTTCCTCAGAACTGGAAGCCGACGCTCAGCTCATAGGCCCGGCCGAACAGCGGCCGCGCGAGGAAGACGCCGTCCTGGCCCACGCCCTGGCCCGGCACGCGGAAGTTGCCTTCCGTCAGGCCGACCTTGTTGGTCAGGTTGGTGCCGGTCAGGCGCACTTCCAGGCCGTTGTCCATGGAGAACACGGCGCCCGCGTCGAGGGTGCGGTAGGCCGGCAGCTTCAGCGTGTTGGTCTGGTCGGCGAAGCGCTCGCCGACATGGCTGAAGGTGGCGAAGGTGCGCAGCTGGCCGAAGCCGGTCTGGGTCTGCCAGCTCGGCGTCAGGCGGGCCTGGAACTTCGGCGCGCGCTCGACGCGGTTGCCGCTGAACTGCTGGAAGTCCTTGTACTTCGCGTCCTGCAGATTGCCGGTGGCGGCGATCTCGAAGCCATAGCCTGGGCGAAGCGCCAGTTCGAACTCGACACCGTTGGCCTTGCTGTTGGGGCGCAGCACGACATTGCCGGCATTGGTGAACTGCTGGGTCTGCGAGTTGGTCAGCTTGTTGGCATAGGCCGTCAGGAAGGCGCTGTAGAGCTTGGTGGCGGTCTTCAGGCCGACTTCGAACTGCGTGATGTCCTCGACCGAATCCTTGCTCTCGTTGGCGCCGCGGCCGCGCAGCACGTCGAAGTCGGGCAGGCGGTGGCCCTTGTTGACGCGCACGAAGGCGCTGAAGTCACGCGTGAAGGCGTAGTTGGCGCCGCCGGTGAAGGAGGAACGGCTCAGCTTGCTGTCGATCAGCGTATTCGTGCCGTTGAAGTAGGCCAGGTTGTTGTTGTAGATCGTCGTCGGGTCGGCATCGAGGTCGCCGTTGCTGACGTTGGCGATGGTGCCGGTGATGCGCTGGGTCTCGCGGCGGGCGCCGAGGTCGACGCGCAGCTCCTTGGTCAGCTGCCATTCGTCGGCGATGAAGAAGGCGCGGGTGTTGCCGCTGTAGCTGGCGTCGAGGTCGAAGGAGAAGGGCGGCGAGACATAGCCGTTGCGCGAGGCCTTGACGCCGTTGTCCAGCATCACGTCGACGAGGCGGGCATGGGACTGCACCGTCATCAACTGGGCCTGGCCCAGGGTCCACACGTCATGCGAGCTGTAGCCGGCCAGGTACAGGCCCAGGGTCAGGTTGTTGCCCGGGGCGATCTCGCGGGACAGGCGGGTCTCGTTGCTGGTCGAGCGCAGCGCCTTGTCGACGGCCCACATGCCGTTGACGATGACGGGCGTGCTGCCCGTGACCGTGCCGCCGCCGTTGGTGAAGGTGGCGGTGCCGGTGGTGGCAGCCCTGCCCGCGGCGGCCACGACTGCCGCGTCACCGTTGGCCGCGGCGACCTGCGAGGCGATGTAGCTGGACAGCGTCTGCGGGTTGGCACCCGAGAACAGCGCGTACGTCGGCGTGTCGCCCGTCGTGTGGCTGAGCTTGTTGGTCAGCGTCCAGTCGCCGAGCTTGGAGTCGAGGTTGGCGCCATAGGTCTGCACGTCGGCGCCGCGGCCGTCGGCCAGGTCCTTGGTGACGGCGCTGCGCTGGATCTCGGGCTTGCCGTTGGGCAGGGTGCGGCCCGTGGCGCGGCCCGTCTCCAGCACGATGTTGCGCAGCTCGTTGCCGTAGAAATAGTCCTTCAGCGCATCGAAGCCGGGATAGCTGGAAGCGCTCTTGCCGTCGGCCGAGCCGACCACCGGAATGGCGGTGAAGAAGGCATTGCGGTCATGCAAGGCGCGGGCATAGAGCTGCAGGCTGCCGTTGTCGAGCTTGCGGCTCAGCATGACGCTGGCCTGGCCGCCGCTGTCGGCGGGGAATTGCGTGTCGCGCACGCCGTCGCTCTCGCGCCAGAAGCCGCCGACCATGATGTTCCACTGGTCGCTGAGCTTGCCGGCATAGACGCCGTCGACGCGCTTGAGGTTGCCGGTGCCCGTCGTCACGCGCAGGCCGGCCTCGGGGTTGCGGCCGTCCTTCTGGATGAAGTTGACCGTCACGCCGGGCTGACCGCTGCCGAAGATGGGGCTGGGGCCGCCGCGCAGCACTTCCATGCGGTCGATGGTGTCGTCCAGGCGGAACAGCTGGGAGTGCTCGAAGAAGCTCAGCGTGGGCAGGTGGTACAGCGGCGCGCCGTTGAGCTGGAAGGTCGAGTAGGGGCCGTCGCCGGGCGTCGGGAAGCCGCGCACGCGGATGTTGGCACCGGCCTGGCCGCCCGAGGTCTCGACGAAGACACCGGGCACGGTCTTCAGGATGTCGGCCGTGCTGGTGGGCGCGGCCTGCTTGATCTGTTCCTCGGTGGCGGTCGTGATCGAGAAGCCGGCTTCCAGCTTGCGCACACCCTCGCGGCGCGCCGTGCCGGTGACGACGACGGCTTCGAGCTCCTTGACTTCGGGGGATTTGTCGGCGGGCTTGGGCGTGGGGCTCGCCTCCTGGGCGAAGGCGCTGCCGCACAGCAGGGCGGCGGCCAGGGCGATCAGCTGGGGACGGAAGGCGCCGGCGCGGCGCGTGGCGGGTGAGCTGGTCATGGATGTCTCCGGTAGTGGTTGTTGTGCGTCCCGAAAGCCGTCGCGGCCGTCGCCGACTTTCGATGGACTGGACTTTGATGGCAAATGTTATCGATGTCATTTGGGTTTTTACCAATGTGGCGGTGCGCTGACATCGATGACATCGATTGCGGCCCGGCTTGAGACCAGATTTCGGTGGGGCGGCTTGTTGAGCGGGGGCAAACCCCGACAATCGCCGCCCATGAGCACCCATGACCTCACCGACGCCGAGTTCGCCGAACTCGACGAACTCCTCGCCGCCACGCCCCAGCCCCTGCAACCGCTGGATGCTTCCATGCTGGACGGCTATCTCTGTGGCGTCATCGTGCAGCCGCGCCTCATCGAGTCCGACGAGTGGCTGCCCAATATCTTTGACTACGACGGCGGCCTGCTGCCGGAGACCGTCGACGCGGGCTGGCTGGACAAGCTGACCCAGCTCGTCGAGCGCCGCCACGCCGCCCTGAACCGGGGTCTCGTGGAAGACGGCTGGTTCGACCCCGTCATCCTCGAGGTCGACGAAGAGCAGGAGCCCGAGCCCCTGCCCGAGGACGCCACCGACGAGGAGCGCTCGGCCCGCGCCAGCTATGACGAACTGGGCCCGATCTCCCGCGCCCTGATGCCCTGGGTGGCCGGCTTCCAGCATGCCGCCCTGTGCTTCCCCGAGCTGGCCGACATGCCCAACGAGGACGTCGCCGCCGCCATGGCCCGCCTGTACCGCCATCTGCCGGCCGAGACCGCCGAGGAGAAGGAAGTCGTCGCCACGCTGAACCGCGAACATCCGCTGAAGGACCTGGACGATGCCATCGAGGAGCTGGTCGTCACGGTGGCCGACCTGGCCGACCTGACCGAGGCCGAGCGCTACCGCGTCGAGACCATCAAGCGCGACACGCCCAAGGTGGGGCGCAACGATCCTTGCCCTTGCGGGTCGGGGCGCAAGTACAAGCAATGTCACGGCGCTAACTGATGCGCCTGCAGCTGCTCTCTGATCTCCACCTGGAGACAGAGAGCTACGTTCCTGTGCCCGCACCCGGCGCCGAACTGCTGATCCTGGCCGGTGACATCGACACGACCTGGCGCAGCTTCGAGCTGTTTCGCGGCTGGCCGGTGCCGGTGCTCTTTGTGCCGGGCAATCACGAGTACGACCGCCGTGACGTGGACGAGGCGCGCGAGGCGCTGCGCGCTCACGTCAAGGAAGTCGGCCTGCGCATGCTGGATGACGAGTCCGTCGTCATCAGCGACCGCGAAGGCCGCCGCGTGCGCTTTGTCGGCTGCACGCGCTGGTGCGACTTCGACGCCTTTGGCCCCTCGGGGCGCGACCGCGCAATGCGTGCCGGCGGCTACTTCCAGAACGTCATGCAGTCCACGCGCCACGGCGAGCCCTTTGGCGTCGATGCGGTGCGCGTGCTGGCGCTGGAGCAGCGCGCCTGGCTGGCCGATGAACTCGCGCGAGGCAACTCGACGAGCGACTGGGACGCGACGGTGGCCATCACCCACTTCGCCCCCAGCCTGAAGAGCGCCGACCCGCGCTATGGCCGCCAGCCCGGCACGGCCAGCTTCTGCAACAACGACGAAGAGCTGCTGCCTCACGCCAGCCTGTGGATTCACGGCCATCTGCACTGCCGCCACAACTATTGGCTGGGCGACACGCGCGTGATCAGCAATGCCCGCGGCCACACCAAGCGCGGCGAGGCCGATGGCTTCGATGGGCAACGGGTGTTCGAGGTCTTCGCGGCTTGAGGCTCAACGGGCACGGTCGTTGATGTCTTGCCGCGCTGGCTTGGATGCGACAGCCGGCAGCGATGGGTGGAGCCCCACGGCTGCTCGAGGCTGAACCGCGTCACCCGGTGTCGATGTCCCGAGCGACCGCGGTGTTCATCACCGGCTTCATGGGGCCGACACCGCCGGCCCGCGACACCACACGCACGGCAGTCGGTCGGGCGGCTCGTACGCCCACCAGTCTCCTTCGCGAGGGCATCGCCCTGGCGAATCCCTAGAACTCGGGAGTCGAGAAATCTGACATTTCCGTCCCGGATCCAGCGGCTCACGTTCCGCGTCTTGCAATTGCCCAATCCTGACAAAGACTTGAGTCGATGGCCCAAAAGATGCTTGATTCGATGGGGTTCCGCGGTTGCGTGCGGTTGTCTTTCCGATGCAACCCCTGTCGTCCGGTTCATTGAACTCAAACGAGGAGTCGAAATCATGGTCTTCCGCGCTTTCGCCAAAACCGCCGCGACCGCAATGCTCGCCGTTGCCGGCCTGGCCCACGCAGGCCCCGTTCTGGTCGCCACCATCAGCGGCCAGTACACCGGTGACGACCCGCACATCTACATCAACAACAGCACTGCCTCGGCGTTCACCAATGTCCGACTCAGCGGCACGGCCTACAACGGCGCCAACGCGCTGTTGGCGGCCGGCACCGATGTCGACAAGGACAGCAACGCTGGAGGCGCCTTCCACCGCACGCAGGTCAAGAACCTGGCCGACATTGCAGCCGGCGTCAACTTTGATTACGTATTCCACGATGGCCCGGCCGCTTGCGGCCCTGGCTTCAGCAATCAGGGCAGCCTGTTCGCGACTGACTACGACGACACCTACGGCTGCTCCACGGCTGCTCAACCGGGCAATGTGACCTACACCTTCACCGCCCTGTGGGAAGGTCAGGCCATCTTCGCGGTGTTCAGCCCGAACGTGAACGCAACCGGCCATTTCGTCGGCTTCCTGGGCCTGGACGAAACCGGCAATGCGGAAAGCAGCTATGACAACGGCGGGGCCGCCAGTGGCACCGGCGAGCTGGGCGTCCTGGCTGAGATCTTCGTTGGCCAACCGCCCAGCGTTCCCGAGCCCATGAGCCTGGCGCTGGTGGGCCTCGGTCTGGCTGCTGCCGGCGCTGCACGCCGTCGCCGCAACTGAGACCCCGGCGCGGTCGGGGAGCCCCATACGGCGCCTTGGGGCGCCGTATGCGCTTTGGCAGGGCCGGGCGGACCTGCTACCGCCTGCTGGCTCACGCCAGCGGGCGTGGTAGCGCTTCTGGCGCCTGCATGCCTTGCCAGCCCGCCCGATCCCGCTTCGCAGATTCCGCGGTCGCTGCGCCACGGACGGGCGCCTTGCGATCCGATCGACTCACAATGCTTCATCGTGATGGGCCGCGGGTTGCATCGCGGCAGCATGGGTTCGCATCGGTGAATGTCCTGGGGTCGCGTTACCAAACGTCCCGCCGTCTCCCGCTTGTCCAGGCCACGCTCGCCGGACCTATGGCGAATCTGAAGCCGGCCTGAAGCCTTCCCAAGGTTTTGAAGCTTCAGGCCTTGCGCCTTGCCGGGGCATCGCCAAAGGGCTGTCCCTCGTCCCTAGAGTGGTTTTCGACCCGCGTCAGACGGGTCTCGTGAAGACCACTACGGAGACAAAACTATGCATACCCAACCGGCTCTGCGCCGACTGATCGCCTGCCTGCCAATCCTGATGGCGGCGTCCACCATTCATGCTGCCACCTTCCAGGCCGAGAGCGCCGCCCTCAGCGGTGGCGCGGCCACGGCCACCGACCACGCCGGCTACACCGGCAGCGGCTTTGTCGGCGGCTATGTCGACGGCAACAAGGGCAATGCCCAGACCGCCTTCACCGTCAATGCGGCGAGCGCCGGCAACTACACGCTGAAGCTGCGCTATGCCAATGGCACCGGCTCGGCCAAGACGCTGACGCTCTACGTCGACGGCGTGTCCCAGGGCCAGGTCAGCCTGGGTGCCACCGCCAACTGGGACGACTGGCTGGTGCAGACGACGACCGTCGCGTTGACGGCCGGCAATCACACGCTGACCTACAAGTTCACCAGCGCCGACAGCGGCAATGTCAACCTCGACAAGCTGGACGTCGACGCCGTCGTCACTGGCAGCGGCGGCCGGGAGGCGGAGAACGCCACGCTGAGCGGTGGTGCCGTCGTGGCGACCGACCACACCGGCTACCAGGGCAGCGGCTTTGTCGGTGGCTTCACCGATGGCAACAAGGGCAATGCCCAGGTCGCCTTCGCCGTGACGGCGGCCAGCACCAGCAGCCATTCGCTGAGCCTGCGCTATGCCAACGGCACCGGCGCGGCCAAGACCTTGACCGTCTACGTCGATGGCGCCTCCGCCGGCCAGGTCAGCCTGCCTGCCACGGCCAACTGGGACAGCTGGGCGACGCAGACGTCGACCGTCACGCTGAGCGCTGGTGCCCACACCGTGGCCTACAAGTTCACGACCAGCGACAGTGGCAACGTGAACCTCGATGCGCTCGACGTCGCGGCCATCACCGGCGGCGGCAACCCGAACGTGACGCCGGCCGAGGCCGAGACCTGGTTCATGTCCGGCGGCGCCGCGGTGTCGACCTCGGTCACCGGCTACAACGGCAGTGGCTATGCCGCGGGCTTCTCCAGCAGCGGTGCGCGCGCCATCCGCACCGTCTTCATGAGCGGTGACGGCAGCGCCACCGCCAGCCTGCGCTACCTCAACACCAGCGGCAGCGCCCGCACGCTGGACGTCGTCGTCAACGCGGCCAAGGTTGGCACCGTCAGCATCCCGGCCAGCAGCAGCTGGGCCACGCTGAGCCTGCCGCTGACGCTGCGCACCGGCCACAACACCGTCGGTCTGGCGGCAGCGTCCGCCGGCGCCGATGTCGGCATCGACAGCCTGAGCGTGGCCGGCGAACTGGCGGCCGCGGCACGCGGCGCCACCGTGCGCACGACGCTGTACGAGGCGGAGAGCGCCTCGACCAACGCCACCGTGCTGACGGCCAGCCGCACGCCCTTCACGGTGCAATCCGAGTCCAGCGGCCGCAGCCTGGTGCGCCTGTCGAGCACCGGCCATCAGGTCAGCTTCACGACGACGCAGCCGACCAACTCCCTGGTGCTGCGCTATTCCATCCCCGATGCACCGGGCGGTGGCGGCCAGTCGGCGACGCTGGCCCTGTACGCCAACGGGACCAAGGTGCAGGACCTCAACCTGACCTCGACCTATGCCTGGGTCTACGGCGCCTATCCCTTCCGCGGCGTGCCGTCGGATGGCACGCCGCGCCACTTCTACGACGAGGTCCATGTGCCGCTGGCCAGCTATCCGGCCGGCACCGTGTTCAAGCTGCAGAAGGACAGCGGCAACAGCGCCGCCTATTACGACATCGACTTCATCGAGACCGAGGTCGTGCCCGCTGCCTACGCCATGCCGGCCGGTGCCTTCTCCATCACCAGCTATGGCGCGGTGTCCGGCGGCGGCGATGCCACCTCGGCCTTCCAGCAGGCCATCGCCGCAGCGCAACCGAGCGGTGGCGTGGTGTGGATCCCGGCGGGCACCTTCAAGTTGAGTTCGCGCATCAACATCTCCGGCGTGACGATGCGCGGCGCCGGTCCCTGGTACTCGACGGTGCAGCTCGGCGACGACGGCCACGGTGGCCTCTACGGCACCGGCAGCAACGTCAAGCTCGTCGACTTCCTGATGCTGGGCAAGGTCACGCTGCGCGACCCCGACGGCCAGGTGCTGACCGACGCGCCGCTGGAGGGCAACTTCGGCACCGGCTCGATGTTCCAGAACCTGTGGTTCGAGCACACCAAGGTCGGCATGTGGATCGACTCGGGCACCAACGGCCTCTATGCCAGCGGCCTGCGCATCCGCAACACCTTCGCCGATGGCGTCAACATCCACGCCAATGTGCAGAACGTGGTGATGGACCAGAGCGTCGTGCGCAACACGGGCGACGACGCGCTGGCCATGTTCTCGGAAGGCGCCGCGGTGACCAACTCGGCCTATCTGCGCAACACCGTGCAGTCGCCGGTGCTGGCCAACGGCATCGGCATCTACGGCGGCAATGGCAACCGCGCCGAGTACAACGTCATCAGCGACACGGTGGTCGGCTCGTCGGGCATCACGGTCAGCTCGCGCTTCAGCCCCGTGCCCTTCAGCGGCACCACGCGCATCACCGGCAACACCCTGGTGCGCACGGGCGGCTTTGAGCCCAACTGGAACGACCAGTTCGGCGCCCTCTTCCTGTTCGCTGATACGTCGAGCATCACGTCGCCGTTGATCATCAAGGACCTGATCATCCAGGACAGCACCTACTCGGGCATCTACATCAGCGGACCCAACCAGGTGCAGGGCGCCTTGTTCGACGGCGTGACGATCACGGGCGCCGGCACCTACGGCATCCAGATCAAGTCCGGCGGCAATGCGACCTTCCAGAACGTGACGGTCAGCGGTGCTGCGCAAGGTGGCTTGAGCAACACGGGTGGCTTCACGCTGAACCGGGGGTCGGGCAACTCCGGGTTCTAGGCGTGCTTCACTGGTTTGATGCGTAGAGCCCAGACCACGCCGGCGATCAGCAGGGCCACGCCCAGCAAAGTCGCCGGCGGCGGGGTGCGCTGGTTCCACGCGAAAGCGTAGGCCAGCGCGGCCAGGGTCTCGAAGACGATCAACTGTCCTGACAACGAGGTCGGCAGGCGCTGGCTGGCCTCGTTCCAGCACAGCGTGCCCAGCCACGACGAGCACAGGCCGATGGCCGCCATCAGGCCCATATAGGCCAGCGGCTTTTCGCCGAAGGGAAAAGCGTAGTCCGCGGGGATCAGCGTGCCAGGCGCCAGCAGGTACAGCAACGCGAGCAGCAGCACGCCCACCAACGCCATCGGCAGCGTGACCAGGCCTTGAGCCGTCGCCCAGGCCCTCGGGCTGCGATCGGCGTGCGCCCTCAGCCAGTCGGCATTGCGAATCGGATACCAGGTCCAGCAGGCCACGGCCGCAATGGCCAGCAGGGCGCCCTCGGCATAGCGACGCGGGTCGCCGGCCTCGGCCTGCAACACGGCCAGCTCGTCGCGGTTGACGCAGGCGAGACCCGCGGCGATCAGCAGCAGCGACGGCGCCAGCTTCGCCCAGGGCAGATGGCCGTCGCGCACGCGGTTGCGGTGGTTGGCGCAGATGGCGATGACGACCGGCAGCGTGCCGATGATCATGGTCGGCAGCGGCGCGCCGGCGCGCTGGATGGCGGCCGACAGGCAGAGGTAGTAAAGGAAGTTGCCCACCAGGCTGAGCTTGGCGGCCTCCCACCAGTCGGTCCGCTGCAGCTCGCGCAGCGCGCGCCTGTCCAGGGCCAGGGCCAGTGGCAGGGCGATCAACCCGAAAGCCAGGTAACGGCCTACCGTCAGCAAGGCGGGGGCATAGCCCGGCAACATCACGGGCGCGACAAACACCAGCCCCCACATCAGTCCGGCGGCGAAGGCGAACAACAAACCAAACAACATGGCCGGCATCATCACCCATGCCTTCGTCACAAGCAGGCGCTAGGCTCTTTCCATGTCACGCCTGCCCTTCGTCCTGGTCTTGAGCCTGCTAGCCGCGAGCGCCGCCGAGGCGGGCCGGCCTCTGCAGGCCGAGGACGCGCCCGTCATGGATCCGCACGCCTGCGAGCTCGAAGGCGCGCACAGCGATTGGCGCGGCCAGGGGCGCGACGCCCACCAGAGCTATCTGCAACTCGGCTGCGGCATCGGCGGCGGCACCGAGGTCGCGCTGCAGGCCTTCACGCCGCGTGAGTTCGCGGTGAACGGCAAGACGCAGTTCTTCAGCACGCCCTGGGGGGACGGCGACGCGCAGTTGAGCCTGGCCTACAGCCTCAGCCATCGCCACGTCGAGACGGCCTGGCGGCGCAGCGGCGTCGGGCTCATCCTCGTCGCCACGGCGCCGCTGTCGCGCGACTGGGTCCTGCATGCCAACCTGGGACATCAGCGCGACGAGCTGGCGCACCGGCGCAGCACCACCTGGGCTCTGGCGGCCGAGCACAACGGGCTGGGCGAAGGCGGGCGCTGGCAGCCCATGGCCGAGGTCTTCGGCGACGACCGGGGTCATCCCTGGGCCAATGCGGCGCTGCGCGTGGCGCTGGTGCCGGACCGGGTCTTTGTCGATGCGTCCTGGGGTCGTCAACTCGGCGGCACGCGGGCCCGCCTGGCGACGGTCGGCTTCAAGCTCGCGTTCTGAACCAGGCTGCCACGGCTTCACGCTGATCGGCCGTGTAGTGCAGGCCGAGCTTGCTGCGCCGCCACAGCACGTCCTCGGCGTCGCGCGCCCATTCATGGTCCACCAGATGGCGCAGTTCGGATTCGAACAGGCCCGGTGCGATCTCGGCGCCCGTCGGCGCCGCGAGCAGTTCGCGGGCCCGCTGGCCGTAGGCGCGGGCGACACGGCGCACGCCCGGTCGGCCCGGATGCGCGGCCTGCAGTTCGGCGGCGAAGGCGTCGATGTTGACGCCATGCGCGCCGAGGTCACCACCCGGCAGCCGGGTGCCTGCCGTCCAGGGCTTGCGTGCATCGCCGAGCATGTCGCCCACCTGCGTCGCACCATCCTCGGCCAGCTTGCGATAGGTCGTCAGCTTGCCGCCCCAGACGTTCAGCAGCGGGGCACCATTGCTGTCGGACTCCAGCAGATAGTCCCGCGTCACGGCCGAGGCCGAGCCGCCCTCGTCCAGCAGCGGGCGCACGCCGGCGTAGGTCCACAGCACATCGGCCGGCGCCACGGGCTGGGCCAGGTAGCGGCTGGCCTGCTCGCAGAGATAGGCCACCTCGTCCTGGGCGATGGTGGCGCGCGACGGCGGTTCCTCGTGCTCCGGCAGCTCCACATCGGTCGTGCCGATCAGCGTGAAATGCTCCTGGTAGGGGATGGCGAAGATGATGCGGCCATCCGCGTTCTGGAAGATGTAGGCGTGGTCGTGGGTGAAGCGCTGGTTCACGACGATGTGGCTGCCCTTGACCAGGCGCAGGCCGCGCGTCGGCAGGGCCTGGCCGTTGCCGCCCTGGGTGTGGTCGCGCAGGAAGCGCTCGGCCCAGGGGCCGGCGGCGTTGACGAGGGCGCGACTGCGAAGCTGGCGGCCGTTCTGCAGCGTGACCTGCCAGCCGTCCTTGCCGCGCACCGCCTGGGTCACGGCGCAACGCGTCAGCACTTCGGCACCGCGGGCTTGCGCGTCCTGGGCGTTCAGCACGACGAGGCGGGCGTCGTCCACCCAGCCGTCGGAATAGACGAAGCCGCGCGTGAACTCCGGCTTCAGCGGCGCGCCGTAGACGCTGCCCGCCAGGCGCAGGCCGTGGGAGCCGGGCAGCAGCTCGCGGCGGGCCAGATGGTCGTAGAGGAAAAGGCCGATGCGGATCATCCAGGCCGGGCGCAGATGCGGCGCATGCGGCAGCACGAAGCGCAGCGGCTGGATCAGATGCGGCGCGCTCTTCAGCAGCACCTCGCGTTCCTGCAGGGCCTTGCGCACCAGGGAGAACTCATAGGTCTCCAGATAGCGCAGGCCGCCGTGCACGAGCTTGGTGGAGGCTGACGAGGTGTGGGACGCGAGGTCGTCGCGTTCGGCCAGCAGCACGCGCCAACCCCGGCCGGCCAGATCGCGGGCGAGACCTGTGCCGTTGATGCCGCCTCCCACCACCACGACGTCAATATCATCCATACCGACCACTCTAAGTGAACCGACGCCATGGATGCACTGCTTGCGCTGGACCAGGGAACTTCTAGTTCACGCGCTCTAGTTTTCGACCGCTCCGGCCGCCTGCTGGCCGTGGCTCAGCGCGAACTGCCTCAACACTTCCCCCAGCCGGGCTGGGTGGAGCACGACGCCGAGGAGATCTGGCAACACCAGATCGCTTGCGCTCGTGAGGCCCTGGCCAAGGCGGGGGTGAAGGTCGGCGCCATCGGCATCACCAACCAGCGCGAGACCGTCGTGCTGTGGGACCGCAAGACCGGCCAGCCCCTGCACAAGGCCCTGGTCTGGCAGGACCGGCGCACGGCGGCCTTCTGCGAGCAGCTCAAGGCCCAGGGCCTGGAGCCGCGCGTGCGCGAGCTGACCGGCCTGGTGCTGGACCCGTATTTCTCCGCCACCAAGCTGCGCTGGCTGCTCGACAACGTGCCGGGCGCCCGCGAGCGCGCGGCCCGCGGCGAGCTGGCTTTCGGCACCATCGACAGCTGGCTGCTGTGGAAGCTCACCGACGGCAAGGTCCATGCGACGGACCCCAGCAATGCCTCGCGCACGCTGATCTACGACATCCACCGCGGCGACTGGAGCGACGAGCTGCTGGCCGCCTTCGATATTCCGAAGAGCCTGCTGCCCGAGGTGCGACCCTCGGCGGGCGTGTTCGGCCAGGCGACGGAGTTTGGCGTGCCCATCGCCGGCATTGCAGGTGACCAGCAGGCCGCCCTGTTCGGCCAGGCGGCCTTGCAGCCCGGCCAGGCCAAGAACACCTATGGCACCGGCTGCTTCCTGCTGATGCACACCGGCACCCAGGCGCGCACCTCCACGCAAGGCCTGGTGACGACGCGCGCCGCGCAAGTCGATGCGGCGGCGCAGTACGCGCTGGAAGGCAGCGTCTTTGTCGGCGGCGCCGTCGTGCAATGGCTGCGCGACGGGCTCAAGGCCATTGGCGGCAGCGGCGAGGTGCAGACCCTGGCCGGCAGCGTGGCCGATGCCGGCGGCGTCATGTTCGTGCCCGCCTTCGCCGGCCTGGGCGCGCCCTACTGGCGGCCCGATGCGCGTGGCGCCCTGCTCGGCCTGACACGCGGCACCACGCAAGCCCATATCGCCCGCGCGGCGCTGGAGAGCATCGCCTTCCAGAGCGCGGCGGTGTTGACGGCGATGAATGCCGACGTCGATGCCGCGGACCGGCTGACCGAGCTGCGCGTGGACGGTGGCGCCAGTGCCAACGATCTGTTGATGCAGTTCCAGGCCGACCTGCTCGGCATCCCGGTGCTGCGGCCCCAGGTCATCGAGACGACGGCCCTGGGTGCGGCCTTGCTGGCCGGTCTGGGGACTGGCGTCTACGAGTCCACGGAGCAGATCGGCGCCATCTGGCAACTCGACCGCGCGTTTGAGCCGCGCATGTCACGCGACGAGGCGGGGGCGAGGCTGGCGGAGTGGGACAGGGCGGTGAGGCAGGTGTTGGCGGAATGACTAGGGCCGGCTGACCATGATTCGTGTTGCTGAGCACATTACGAAGGTCCACAAGCTACTGGGTCACTATGGTATTCAGCCGAATTGGCTCGAGGTCGTAGGCTCAGTGCATCAATGGTGTGTCGAACGAGATGTTCCCGAGACCAATCCAGATAGGGCCGCAAAGTGCTTCGTTTGGCCTGACCGATGCTTGATAGTGATTCAAGATGAACAGAGCGACGCCATGATCCGCGCTGCCTTGGACCTCATGAAATGCAATGGCTTTGGCAATGAGCTGCAGGTCTTGAAAACTGACTGGGACTACCTGTGTCATCTTGTCCTGCACGAGACCGCGTTCTACGTGCTGAAGCAGTCCAGTCAATCTGTCCGTGATCGCTGGGCTTTCCGCGAGCTCGTCAAGTTCTCCGCTTAAGCCGGCAGGTCTACGGAAGTAGCGCGGGCGATCGCCTCCCAAGCCGGCAGATCTTTCAGCAATTGCTCGCTGTGCGCCCGCACCGCGTCAATCGCATCCGCCCCCAGCTGCAGCCGCAATGGCGTGGCCTCGGCCCTCAGCGCCGCATCGATGGTCGCCGCCGCCTGCTCCGGATCACCCGCCTGGGTGCCGCCCATGCCCTTGGCAAAGCTGCGTGTGCCGCCGCCGAAGCCCCCGAACGACATCTGGCCGTCATTCGGGACAGCGTGACGATGGCGCCGCTGCGCTGGTCCTGCAGCACGGCGCCGTGAGCTCAGGCCGGCTCCGACGCTTCGCCGCTCTCCTGGGCCAGGAAGACGATCAGCACGATGAAGCCGATCAGAGGGATGAGGCCGATCAGCTGCCACCAGCCGCTGCGGCCGGTGTCGTGCAGGCGGCGCGAGGCGGCGGCCAGCTGGGGCAGCAGGGTGCCCAGGGCAAACAGGTAGTACAGCCAGTGGTTGACCACCGAGGTGACGATGCAGCCCAGCACGACGAAGAGGGCGAACCACCAGTATTCGGAGCGGCTGGCGCGACCCGAAAAGTCGACGTATTTGTTGAAGCAGACTTTGATCGAATCCTGAAAGGTCATGGCCTGTCCCTGGCGAGTTGGGTCGCCGGCATGCTAGGGCCGCCGCGGCTTTTGACCACCCCTTAGAAACCCAGGCTCTCGCCGAGGCTGGCGAGAGCCACCAGGCCGGTGGCGATGAGGAAGGCTCGCATTGCTGCGTATCGTCCGGGGGGGCTGCTGACAGGAGCTGACAGGCAACCCGGCGCAGCATGCAGTCTTTCAGACCTCAGGAGCGCCGCATGAACTTCGCCTACACCCTCGTCTACGTGCCCGACGTCGCCGCCTCCCTGGCTTTCTTCGACAAGGCCTTCGGCCTGAAGACGCGCTTTCTGCATGAGAGCGGTGCCTATGGCGAAGTCGAGACCGGTGCGGCCGGGGCCAAGCTGGCCTTTGTCGATCATGCGACCGCGCGCGACAGCGTCCAGCACGACTATGTCGCGGCGAGCGAAAGCACCCAACCGCTGGGCATGGAGATCGGCTTCACGGTGGGTGATGTGCAAGCCGCCTACGACAAGGCCGTCGCCGCCGGGGCGCGTGCGCTGGCCGCCCCGGTCACCAAGCCCTGGGGCCAGACCGTGGCCTATGTGCGCTGCCCGGACGGCGCGCTGGTCGAGCTCTGCACGGCCATGGGCTGACTGCGCCCCTTTGCGGGGCGACTTCGCCCTGTCGAAGCGCGTGCAACGAAAAGCTGGTCCTGCGCCAGTGAGGGCTGCGGGGCGCTGATGGCGCCCAGCGTGGCCAGTTCGGCTGCGTGGGTCGCACGAGCCTGGAAGGAGGCGTAGATGGCCATGATGGTGTTCGACGTCGTTGTCGGTGACGCATGTCTTCTGCAAGGGGCATGCCCACTGCCCTACAGTGGCTCCCCATGCGCCGCGCCGACCGCCTCTTCCAGATCGTCCAGCTCATCCGTGGGCGCCGTCTCACGACGGCCGATTACCTCGCCCAGCGCCTGGAGGTGTCGATGCGCACGGTCTACCGCGACATCGCGGCCCTGGGCCAGCAGGGCGTGCCCATCGAGGGCGAGGCCGGCGTGGGCTACCGCATGCGGGCCGGCTTCGACCTGCCGCCGCTGATGTTCAGCAAGCAGGAGGCCCAGGCCCTGGTCGCGACGGTGCGCATGGCCGAGTCGCGCCTGGACGCGGCACTCGCCCGCCAGGCCGAGAACGCGCTGAGCAAGATCCTCGCCGTGCTGCCGCTGGACGCCCGCGCAGCGGCCGAGAGCCTGGCCCTTTATGCACCGTTGCCGGCCCTGGACCCGGCCACCAGCGCCCACCTGACCGCCATGCGCGAGGCCACCGAGGCGCGGCGCAAGCTGAAGGTGGGCTATCTGGACCTGGGCGGCGTCAAGAGCGATCGCATCGTGCGCCCGCTGGCCTGCCTGTTCTGGGGCCCGGTCTGGACGCTGGCGGCCTGGTGCGAGCTGCGCAACGACTTCCGCAGCTTCCGCGTCGACCGCGTGGAAACGCTGGAGGTGCTGGAAGACGCCTTCCGCGACGAGCCGGGCAAGACGCTGGCGGACATGAATCGCAAGCGCGAGGCGCAGGACAACGGTGGGGCGTGAAATGGAGCCCCCTTCGTCCAGTCTCGCCGCGCTGAACGCGGGCGAACCTGACCGGGACCGCGCTGCGGCCAGAGCCCGCAGCGCTTCGGCAGGCACGGCGAGTCCTCAGGACTCACCGTGTCCGGCCTCAGCCCCCGAGGGGACGGCGATGCTTGCGGCATTGAGCCGTAAGCACATCGCCCAAGGCGGGCCGGCTCGGGAGCGGCCCAGCGCTCGGCCCGCGAATCAACACTGGCACGCCACCGGCGAATTACGTGATTTGCGCGCCCTTGTCGGCCAGCAACTGGCGCAGCAGCGACCGATGGCACCGCGCCTCGTCCTCGCAATAGCAGCCCACCGAGAAGTTCGTCTGCGCCGACAGCGTGGCCAGCAGCGCCAGCGCGTGCTGGGCCTCGGGCTCGGCCATCTCGGCGCGGTATTTCTTCGTGAAGGCCTTCCATTCGGCCTCGGTCGCCACGGCCTGGCCGAGCTTCATGGTCTCGAGGCTGGGCGCGAGATTGGGGAACCAGACGTCGTAGAAGTCGCGCGACGCGAACTCGGCCTTGGGCACGCCACGCGGCGGGCGGCGCACGGTGCCGATGCGGGTGCCTTCGTCCGGGGCGCGCGGGCTGCCGAGCCTGACGATGCGGATGGCCATGGTCGAGTCCTCTTTCAGCGGCGGCCCAGCACGCGGATGACTTCCTCTTCCGCGACGGGCTTGGCGATGAAGCCGTTCATGCCGGCGGCCAGGGCCTTCTCGCGCTCCTGATCGAGCACGGCGGCCGTGAAGGCGTGGATGGGCAGGCGGGCGGTGGCCGCATCGGCACGCAGCAGTTCGGTCGCCTTCAGGCCGTCGACCTTGGGCATGTGCAGGTCCATCAGCACGCCGTCCAGGCGCCCGGACTGCTCGCGGGCGATGCGGACGGCCTCCTCGCCGTCTTCGGCCTCGACGACTTCGGCGCCCAGGCGCTGCAGCAGGGCCGTGATGATGAGGCGGTTGACCGGGTTGTCCTCGGCGACCAGCAGGCGCTGGCCGGCCAGTGGGTAGCGCGGCGGCAGCGGGATGCGCTTGCGTTGGGCGGTGTCGTCGACGGTGAGGCTGGTCGGCAGGGCCAGTTCCGCCCAGAAGCTGGAGCCGCTGGCGCCGTCGCTCTGCACGCCGACGCGGCCCTGCATGCGCGTGGCCAGTTCGCGGCAGATGGACAGGCCCAGGCCCGTGCCGCCGAAGCGCCGCGTCGTCGAATCGTCGGCCTGGGCGAAGGGGCGGAAGAGCCGGCCCTGCAGTTCCGCCGGCACGCCGATGCCGCTGTCGGCGACGACGATGCGCACGCGGTCGGTGTCGGCCACCGACAGCTTGAGGCGGATGTGGCCGCGCTCGGTGAACTTCAGCGCGTTGACGAGGAAGTTGGCCATGATCTGGCGCACCCGCAGCGGGTCGCCGATGACCAGGCGAGGCAGTCCCGGCGCCAGCTCGATCTGCATGTCCAGGCCGCGCTCCCGCCCCAGCGCCGCGCAGCCTTCGAAGCTGGCCTGGGCCAGGGCATGCAGGTCGAACTCGATCTTCTCCAGCTCGAGATGACCCGCCTCGATCTTGGACAGGTCCAGCACGTTGGACACGATCTCGTTCAGCGACTCGGCGGCGCCGACGAGGTGGGCCAGGTATTTGTCGCGATGCGCGTCGTCGGGGGCGCCCTGCTGCAACAGCCGCGCCAGGCCGAGCACGCCGTTCAGCGGCGTGCGGATCTCGTGGCTCATGGTGGCGAGGAAGGCGCTCTTGGCGTGGCTGGCGCCCTCGGCCTGCTGCTTGGCGGCCTGCAGCTCGCGCTCCTGGCGACGCCTCTCGGTGACGTCGTCGGCTACCCACAGCGTGGCGCGGTCGCCGTCCTGCTCGCTGCGCCCGGGCAGCGTCGCCGGCAGGCCGCGGGCGTTGAAGCGCACGGTGATGCGCCGGCCGTCGGGGCGGATGAAGTCGCGCTCGAAAGCCAGGGCGGCGCTGGCCACCTGCTGGGCCGACGGCAGGCTGGCGTGGGCGTCGGCGAGCTGGGGTTCGGTGCCGCCGAAGATCTCCTGCCAGTGGTGGTTGACGCGCTCGAAGCGCTCGCCGCGGGTCAGCGCGATGCCGACGCTGGCGTGCTCCAGGATGGCCTCGGCCTCGATGCGGGCGCGCTCGCGGTCGGTGATGTCGCGGGCGATCAGCATGGTGGCCGGCTCGCCCTCCCAGTCCAGCGTGGCGGCCGACACCAGCACGTCGCGCCATTCGCCATGCACCAGCAGGGCGGAGCGGAAGTCGCGCACGATGCCCGAGGCGGCCAGCTCGGCAGCCAGGCGCCTGGGCTCGCTGCTGTCGGGCCACAGGCCGAGTTCGCGGCCCGAGCGGCCCATCAGCTCCTCACGCGTCAGGCCCACCAGGGCGCAGAAGCCCGAGTTGGCAAAGCGGATGCTGCCGTCCTCCATATGCGCCACGCAGATGGCATCGGGGCTGGCGCGCAGCACGCGGTCCAGCATGTTGGCGGTGCGCTGGTGCTGCTGCAGGGCGAGGCGTTCGCCGGTGATGTTGTGGCTGACGCCGCGCCAGCCGATGTGCTCGCCGTCGGCGTCGAAGATGGGTTCGCCCGAGGTCAGCGCCCACAGGATGCGGCCGTCGGGCGTGCGAAAGGCGTTGACGCGGTCGCGGTAGGCGCGCTTGGCACGGATGTCTTCCAGCAGGCCGGGGTAGTCGGCGTCGCGCACCAGCACCACGCCACCGGGCTCGCCCATGCGCAGGAAGGCCTCGCGCTGGTGGCCGGACAGGGTCTCGAACTCGTCGGACAGCATGGTCACGCGGAACTTGGCGTCGGCCTCCCAGGCCCAGTTGTGGGCGGCCTGCACGAGGCGGGCCAGACGGGCTTCCTCGCCGATGGCGCGCGTCAGCGCCGTGCCGAGGATGCGGTTGAGCAGCAGGGCCGAGGCGAGGCCGCTGGTGGCCAGCAGGAAATGCGCAACCAGGCGGTCGGACAGCTGGGGCTGGCGCGGCGCCGTCAGGCCGAGCAGCAGGCCCTGGGCCTCCATCATGGCCAGCGCGCCGATGCCGCAGAGATAGAAGACGGTCAGCAGCACCGCCGCCGCATTGCCGGCCACGCCCCCGCCCAGCGCGATGACCAGGGCGCCGGCAGCGAGGACGATGGTGTGCACGCCGATGCCGATATGGGCCGCATGGGCGAACAGGGCCAGCAGGGTGCCGCCCAGCACCAGGGTGGTCGCCATGCGCGCCCGGCCGGCGCGGCAGAGCAGCCAGCCGACGGCGCTGACGCTGAGCAGGGCCAGGCCGACGACGAGGCGCTGGCTGGCCCACAGTGCGCGCAGGCCCAGCAGGGTTTCGCCGATGCCGATCAGCGCGGCGATGGTGCCGACGACGCCGACGATCCACAGCAGCGTTCGCGCCGCCATCAATTGCAGCGCGTCGCGGGTGTCGTTGGTGTCAGTCGGCACTGAAACCATTGCGGGCGTGGCTGCCGTCGCAGAAGGGCTTGGTCTGGCTGCCGCCGCAGCGGCACAGCCGCGCCTGCGTGACGCGGCAGACCATGCGGCCGGTGCCGCTCAACACCTCGAGATTGCCGCGCAGCTGCAGCGGGCCATTGGGTTCGGGCTCGATGGCGACGGCGCCGTCGCGCACCGCGGGCATGTCGGTGGACAGGCCCAGCAGGCCGGTCTCGGGCTCACCGCTGGCGGCGAAGTGGATGTCGTGATGGCTGCCGTCGCAGAAGGGCTTGTTCTTGCTGGCCCCGCAGCGGCACAGCGTGGCTCGCGTGCCGATGGACTGGCCGCGCAGCGACAGCGCACCGCGGATGCCGTAAGGCCCCGACTCGCGCACCGACAGCAGGTTGACGGGCGGCGCGGCTTCGTCGGCCTCGCCGTCCTTGCGGCGGTACTGGATGGCACCCGAGGGGCAGGCGTGGGCGATGTCGACGAGGCGCTCGACCGGCATGGCGTCGGGGTGGATCCACGGCCCCTGCACGTTGGCGAGGAAGACCTTGGGCGCGCCGGTCACGCAAAAGCGCGCATGGATGCAGCGCTTGGCTTCGAAGCGCAACTCCATCTTCTCACCCTGCACGACCTCGATGCCGTCGACGACCTCGGTGGGCGGCGCGGGCGGTGGTGGCGCCGCGGCCGCCGGCTTGGCGGTCGGCGCGGGTGCCGGTGCGTTCACGTCCAGCCCGCGCTCGGCGCGTTCGCGCAGCGACTGCAGCTGGCGCGCGGCGCGGCCCGTGCGTTCTGCGCCCAGTTGGGCGTGTAGGCCGGCCGCGGCGTCGGCGAGCTGGCCGAGGCGTTCGATGACATAGCGCCGCGCCGCCGGGCCCGGCGGCATGCCGGCCGCATCGCGCAGGGCGGTGAAGCTGGCGCCGGCGTGGCAGCCCGGGCTGCTGGGGCCGGCGGGCAGGCGTGCCGCATGCTCGGCCAGCGGCGTGAAGGCGCGCATCAGGCCGATGCCGAGGTCGACGATGAGGCTTTTCTCTGCCGAGGGGCCGGGCATCAGATAGCTCTGGGCCAGCAGCCGCAGCATCAGGCCGTAGCTGGCATTGGCCACGTCCACCGCCGCGCTGGCGTCGGGGTTCTCCAGCCAGACCCGGCCCTCGGGGCGCGGCGGGCGGCGCAGCACCGGGTTGGTGGCGGCCGGCCAGGCGGGCTGGAAGCCGGGGTTGGCCTGGCGCAGGGCGGCCAGCTCGCTGCGGATGGCGGCGAAGCGCTGGTAGTGCGAGGTCTCGCTGTCGCTGGGCGCGCCCTCGCCCTGGCGCACGATGGCGTCGAAGGCCGCCAGCGCGGTCTTGGAGCACAGCACATGGCGGGCGCCGCAGAGGTTGAGCTCGTCGGGCCCCAGCTGCAGCCAGCGGTCGCCGGCGAAGGCCGCCGGCTCGCCGTGCAGGGCGACGAAGCTGCGCAGGTCTTCGCTCAGCTGCTTGTAGAAGTGGCCGACGGTCTCGTAGTCGCAGGCCATGGGCGTGATGCGCGGCACGTCGGAGCCGCGCGTGAACTGGCGCTCCGCCGCAAAGCCCTCGCCGTCCTGCTCGCTGCTGCCGTCGGGGCGCTCCAGGAAGATGAAGTGCTGCAGCGTCGCCTCGTTGAAGGGCGCCAGCTTGACGACCACGCTGGCCGGCAGATAGCCCGGGTCCAGCGGGAAGTTGCCGCGGCCGATGCGCGGCGCGCCGCCCAGGGCGGCCGTGATGTTCCAGACCGCGACCAGATGGCCCATCTCCTCGACGGCCACGGCGGTGATCTCGCGCCGCCAGCGCTCGGTGGCGGCGGCCTCCGCGGCGCTCAGGCCCTCGGCCTCACCCTGCTTCAGGCTGAAGGCCGCATAGAGGTAGGTGCACATCAGGTTGTGCTCCAGCTCGGCGGCCTCGTAGAGGCAATGCAGCAGTTGTTCGCGGCTGGGAGCCGCGTTGGGCGTCGTCATGGAAGCGCATCCTCGGGCTGGCTTCGCGTGACATTAGCACGCAGCCGCAACCCCGAAACCTGTGGTTTTCAGGCTGTGCGCAGGCGCGGCAGCCAGGCCAGGGGATCGAAGCGCGCGGCGGGCGCTTCCACCCAGCGGTGGAAAGGCACCGCCAGGCCGTTGGCCAGCAGCCAGGTGGCGACCAGCAGCGCCACGCCGGCCTCGGGAGAGGCGCCGGGCAGATGGGCGAGCAGGGCGTTGCTCAGCAGCAGCACCGGGAAGTGCAGCAGGAAGAGGGCATAGGACGGCGTGGCGGCACTGGCCATGCGCGACGCCCAGGCGTCCGGCAGCAGCGGTCGACCCGTGCCATGGCGGGCCTGGGCCCAGGACAGCCACAGGGCCGTGGCCAGCGCGAGGGCCAGCCGGTCGCGCCAGTCGGCCATCAGCGCGGCGCCGACGGCAGCGGCCAGCAGAGCCAAGCCGGCGCGGCGATGGCGCCACAGGCCCAGCCAGTGCACCAGGGCGCCCAGGCCATAGGCGGCGAAGAAATAGAGCCCGAAAGCGTCCAGCTCGGGCTGGCGGTTGAAGACCCAGGCCGAGGCCAGCACGCCGGCGGCGACCAGGATGGGGCCGACGACGAGACGGCTGGGATGCCGCCAGCCGCGCCGCGCCAGCCACAGCAGGCCCACCAGCAGCGCGAACAGCTGCAGGTCGATGGCCACATACCAGGCGCCCACGGTGAGGGCTTCGTAGCCCAGCACGTCGTGCAGCAGCAGGGCGTGGGCCAGCAGCTGGCCGAGGCTGATGTCGGTGGGCACCAGTTCGGGCCAGGACGAGGCGATGAGGCCGGAGATTCCCAGGGTCAGCGCCAGGGCGGCCAGGAAGGGCAGCACCAGGCGCAGATAGCGCCGCCACAGCAGCTCGGGCGCGGCGGCTTGCAGGGCCTGGCCGCGCGGCGACAGGCCACGCGCGCTCAGATAGCCGCCGACGACCAGGAAGATCTGCACCGCCATGCGGCCGTACTGATGCATCGCGCCGGCCAGCAGGGGCAGGGCGGCATGAGCGGCGCGGGCGATCGGACCGTAGCTGACCAGATGGTGCAGCACGATGATCTGGGCCGCGAGCGCCTTCAGGACGTCGATGTGCGGCAGTCGGCGGGATGGGTTGGACATAAAAAGAACGGGCCTGCAAAAGAACGGGCCTGCACAAGGCAGGCCCGTTGTTTCGGACTTGTGAAATTGTACCGGCGCCGTCCCGGGGAAAACCCCCCTTGTTTCAGGCCGTCACGAAGCCGTCCGGGCAATTTGCAACATCCAGTCAGGCAAAAAACCGCCTCAGCCAGGCCCGCAGCCGCTTCAGGCGACCGGGGGGCGGCGGGGCGGGGGCCGGCGGCGTCGCCGCCTGGGCGGGCGGATGACGTTCGACCAACGCGGCGTGGAAGCGCGCGAAGAAGTCTTCGGCCAGCTTGCCGGCTGCCGCATCGACGAGGCGCGAGCCGACCTGCGCCAGCTTGCCGCCGACGCTGGCGGTGACGTCGTAGCTGAGCACCGTTTCGTGCGGCGCCACCGCCTGCAACTGCACCAGGGCCTGGCCCTTGCCGTGGCCGGCCGCGCCGCCCGAGCCTTCGAAGCCGAGGCGGTAGCTCTGCGGCGGCGTCAGCTCGGACAGCTGCAGCCGGCCCTTGAACCTGGCCTTGACCGGGCCGATGGAGACGGCCAGAGCCAAGTCGAAGGCGTGGTCGCCGCTGGGCGTGATGGCCTCGCACCCGGGCAGGGCGGCCTGCAGCATGGCGGTGTCGTTCAGCGCGGCCCAGGCGTCGGCCTGGCTCACGGGCAGGGTTTGCTGGCCGGTCATCTGCATCGGCGCATTCTGGCGCCGGGCCCGCAAAAAGGCACGGCCCGCCGTGGTGCGTCGGCGGGCCGTGCGCGGGAGGCCGGGGGGCGCTTGATCTGCCGGTTTACTTGCCGGTGACGGTCAGCTGGTTGTCGACCGACTTCACGCCGTCGACCGCCTTGGCGATGGCTTCGGCGCGGTCCTTCTCGGCCTGGGTGGACACCTTGCCGGTCAGCTCCACCCAGCCATTGGCGTCGGTTTCGACGTGGACCTTGGCGAGCGAGGAGACCTTGCTGGTGGCGAGCTGGGCCTTGATCTTGGTGGTCACGACCGAGTCCTTGACCCAGGTCTTGGCCGTGCCGGCGGGCTTGTCATCCGCGAAGCTGGCCAGCGGCACGACGAGGGCGCCGACGACAACGAGGGAAGCGAGTTTCGAGATCTTCATGGCTGGGGTTCCTTTCATCGGAAGCGGCAACACCCGATGCGCACCGCTGAAACCGGAATCTAGGCAGCCGGCCGTGTCGGCCGCGGCGGACGGTGCGCCGCCGCTTTGTAGGACGACGTCAGGTCAGCGCGGTGAGCAGCTGCTGCAGGCTGTCCAGGTTGTGCACCGGCAGATGGCGGCTTACCTGGGGCAGCAGGGCGCGCACGCCGGCGGCTCGCGGCTCGAAGCCGTCGAAGCGCAGCAGCGGGTTGAGCCAGAGCAGTTCGCGACAGTTCAGGCGCAGGCGTTCGGCCTCGAAGCCGAGGCGGGCGCTTTCCTGAGCGTCGCGCTCGAGGCCATCGCTGACGAGCAGGACCGTGGCCGCGCCACCGCCCAGCACGCGGCGCGCCCAGTCGCGGTTGAAGGCGTGCAGGCTTTGGGCAATGCGCGTACCGCCGGCCCAGTCGGGCACCGCCGTCGACACGGCGGCCAGGGCGGCATCGGGATCGCGGCTCTTGAGCTGGCGCGTGATGCGGGTCAGCCGCGTGCCGAAGACAAAGGCCTCGACGACGGGCGCCTCGCCCGTGCCGGCCGCCGGGTTCAGCAGGCCCTGGGCCAGGTGCAGCAGCACCCTCGAGTAGCGGCCCATGGAGCCGGAGATGTCGGCCAGCAGCACCAGCGGCGTCGCGCGGTGGCGGGCGCGCTCGCGCAGCGGCAGGGCGAGATCGTGGCGGGCCTCGGCGCGCAGTGTCGCGCGCCAGGCGATGCGGCCTCGGGGTGCCGCGGCGTGGCGGCGCGTCAGCTGCTGCTTCAGCCGGGGTTGCAGGGCGGCCAGGGCGCGGCGCGCCGCGGCCCATTCGGCGGCCGTCATGGTGTCGAAGTCGCGGTGCTGCAGCAGCTCGCGGTCGCCAGCGTCCAGGCGGGCTTCGATGTCGACCTGCTCGGTGCGCGGTGCCGTGGGCTCGCTGGGGAACAGCGCCTCGGCCAGGCGGCGGTTCTCGGGTGGCGGCGGGGCCTCGCTGCGACCCTGGGCCTGGGGCAGCAGCAGGGCCATGATGCGGCCCAGCAGGTCGGGGTCGCGCCAGAAGACGTGGAAGGCCTGGTCGAACAGCGGGCGGTGCTCGGGGCGGTCGACGAGGCAGGTGGCCAGCGTGGCCTTGAAGTCGGCTCGGGAGGCCAGGCCGCCGACCTCCAGCGCCTGGGCTGCCAGCAGCAGGCGGTCGGTGCCCACCGGCATGCCAGCGGTGCGCAGCACGCGGCCGAAGTGGACGAGGTTTTCAGCCAGCCTGTCCATCACTTCAGGCGCGTGCGACCTCGCGCATCTCTGCCAGCAGGCGCGCCGCCTCACTGCCCTGAACGCGGGCGATGTCGTCCTGGTATTTGAGCAGCACGCCCAGCGTCGACTGCACGGTGGCGGGGTCGAGGCTGACGGCGTTCAGCTCCACCAGGGCGCGCGACCAGTCCAGGGTTTCGGCCAGGCCGGGCAGCTTGTAGAGATCGAGCTGGCGCAGGCCCTGAACGAAGGCCACGACCTCGCGTGCCAGGCGTGCCGCGATATCCGGCAGGCGGGCCTGGACGATGGCCAGCTCGCGCGTCGCGTCGGGAAAGTCCAGCCAGTGGTAGAGGCAGCGGCGCCTGACCGCGTCGTGGATCTCGCGGCTGCGGTTGCTGGTCAGGATGACCAGGGGCGGTGCGGCGGCGGTGACGGTGCCGAGCTCGGGAATGGTCAGCTGGAAGTCGGCCAGGAACTCCAGCAGGAAGGCCTCGAAGGGCGCGTCGGCGCGGTCGAGCTCGTCGATGAGGAGGACGGGCGCCGGCGTCGTCGTCAGCGCCTGCAGCAGGGGTCGCTCGATGAGGAAGCGGCGCGCGAAGAGTTCGTCCGCCGTGCGGGGCTCACCCGGCTGGGCGAGGCGGATCTCCAGCATCTGGCGCGCGTAATTCCACTCGTAGGCGGCGGCGGCGAGGTCCAGGCCTTCGTAGCACTGCAGGCGGATCAACGGCCTTTGCAGCGCGGCGGCCAGGGCGGCGGCGATGGCGGTCTTGCCGGTGCCGGGCGCGCCTTCCAGCAGCAGGGGGCGCGACAGGCGCAGGGCGAGGAAGGCGGCGGTGGCCAGTTCACGCGAGGGCAGATAGGCCTGGCCCTGGAGGGCGGCGGCGGTGGCCTCGATGCTGGCCGGCGGCGGCTGATTCATGTCGGCAGGGCCTGTTGTGAATCACGGTGCCGGGAGTATCCGCGCGTCAGGCCCGGCGTGGCAGCAGCAGCGATCTCAACAGGAGGGTGCCGGCCGCGGCCAGCATGAGGATGATCAGTCCGTAGAAGGGCGAGACGGCGCTGTCGGCATCCGGCCCGAACATGACCGCGGTGTTGTAGCTGGCATGCAGCAGGATGCCAGGCCACAGCGAGCGCGTTCTCTCGTAGAGCCAGCCCATCAGCGTGCCGGTGATGAAGGCAGCCACGCACTGGTAGACGTTCATGTGCGTGAGGCCGAACAGCAGGGAGGTGCCCAGGATGGCCGGCCAGCGCGGGTACTGGCGCAGGAAGCTGCGCAGGATGACGCCGCGGAACAGCATCTCCTCGACCATGGGCGCGACGAGGCAGATCATCAGTACCGAGATCACGCCGCCCGAGGTCATGCGCTCGAACATTGCGGCGTCGGATGCCGAGATCGGGAACAGCGCGACCACGCCGGCCTCGAGGGTCGTGATGCCCAGGGTCAGGGCCGGCACCACGCAGAGGATGGGCAGGGCCAGCAGGCCCATCACCGCGCGCGGCGAGCTCCTGGCGGGATGGAAGAGCGCGCCGTAGCTCAGGCCCGACCATTGCATGACCGCCGTCAGCAGCAGGCCGTTGGCCAGCACGGAGGCGAGGTCCATCAGGTCGTTGGGGTGCATGCCGAGCACCGTCCGGGCGTCGTACAGCGCGATGCCGATCAGGAATTCGGCGGCGAACAGGCAGGCAACCAGGAAGACCGCCTCGAAGGCGTTGGGGAAGGTGTCGCGGGTGGGCGGCATCGGCGGCGTGACGGCGTAAGGGGGGCGACTCTAGCGCCCGGCGGCGCGGGCGCTTGCAAGTGTTTACAGGCCGATGGGAAGGATTTGGCGTTGGGCGGCGTTGTCGAGTGGAAGGGTCGGCACGGGCCGGCCCGCGGAACCCGAAGGAAACGCCATGAAAGCCCTCGCCTCTTTGTCTCTGCTGCTCGCCAGTCTCGCGGTCCATGCCGAGGAGCCCGCCCCCAATGCCGACAAGCGCACGCTCAACCTGGCCGTCCAGCGTGACGGCCAGCGCAACCAGAGCGCGGAGGCAGCCCTCAGCCTGCCCCTGGGCGACAGCGCCTGGGTTCATGCCGGCGTCGGCGAGTCGCGCAGCCGCGACGTGGCCAGCGGCGAGGTCTACCGCCCCAAGCAAGCGGCAGTGGGTGGCGGCGTCACCGGCAAGGCCTGGCAGGCCAGCGTCAATGCCAGCCAGCGCCGCGACTGCAACCGGCTGCGCCAGACCGATCTGGCGGCGGCCGCGGACTGGCGGCCGACGGAAGGCGTCAACCTGGGCGTGGACGCCGTGAGGCGCCAGGGTCGCGCGCGCGGCACGGCCGGCAACGCGCCGGTGGAGCAGCGCGTCAAAGGCCGTGGTGTCGGCGTGCACGGCGCCGTCGCGGTGACGCAGCGGCTGACCGTCTACGGCGCCACCCTGCACAACCGCTATTCGACGACGACCCAGACGACCAGCAACGGCGGTCTGCTGGCCGGCGTGCCGCTGGTCGGCAACCGCGTCTCGGCCGTCAACCGCGACGAGGCGGCCCTGGACCGCAGCCACCAGCTCGGCGTGACCTGGCGCGTCAGCGAGCGCGTGGCCTTGAACGGCGAGGTCATGCAGGACCGCGTGCACGACGGCGGCAATCTGCACAGCGTGCAGATGAAGGCCGCCATCGCGGCGGGTGCCGGCTGGACGATCATGCCAGGCATCGGGCGCAGCCATGGGTCGCAAGGCGAGAGCAGCAAC
This sequence comes from Roseateles sp. FW305-36, assembly GCF_058787015.1. Classification (NCBI taxonomy): domain Bacteria; kingdom Pseudomonadati; phylum Pseudomonadota; class Betaproteobacteria; order Burkholderiales; family Sphaerotilaceae; genus Roseateles; species Roseateles sp. FW305-36. Next base: position 473,309 of record NZ_JBYSZK010000002.1, read on the forward strand.
TACGGGTTGCTGGGGGCGAGCTACGCCTGGTGAAGCGCTTAAGCTGCTGGCCTCTTCGCACTCACCCGCCAGCCTCATGAACTTCGCCAAGATCGTCGGCGTGCTCCTCCTCATCGCCGGCGCGGCCAGCCTGGCCATGGGCAGCTTCAGCTACACCAAGGACAGCACCGTCGTGAAGCTTGGGCCCCTGGAGCTGACGGCCAAGAAGAAGGAAGAAGTGAACCTGCCGGTGTGGCTGGGCGTCGGCGCCATCGCGGTCGGCGGCCTGTTGCTGCTCTTCGGCGGGCGCAAGTGATGGCGACGGCCGAGGACATCCTGGGCTTCTGGTTCGAGGAGATCCAGCCGGCGCAGTGGTGGAAGGTCGACCCGGCCTTCGACGAACTCGTGCGCAGCCGCTTCGGCGCCCTGCACGAGAGGGCCAGGCTGTGCGAGCTGTTCACCTGGCGCGTCACGCCCGCGGGGCGGCTGGCCGAGGTCATCGTTCTGGACCAGTTCGCGCGCAACATCCACCGCGGCACGGCCGGAGCCTTTGCGGCCGACCCGCTGGCGCTGGCCCTGGCGCAGGAGGCTGTTGCCGCCGGTGCCGACCTGCTGCTCGACATCGAGCGGCGCGCTTTCCTCTACATGCCCTATATGCACAGCGAGTCCGCCGCCATCCACGCGGCAGCCGAGCCGCTGATGCGCGAGCGCGCACCACGGCACACCCACGAGTTCGAGCTCAAGCACAAAACAATAGTCGACCGCTTCGGGCGCTATCCGCACCGCAACGCCATGCTGGGCCGCGCGTCGACGGCCGAGGAAATCGAATTCCTCAAGCAGCCTGGTTCGAGCTTCTAGACATCGAGAAGATGGACCGTGGCGGCCGCGCGCTCCTGGGCGCTGTGGCCGGACAGGGCCTTGTCCCATTCGGCGCCGCTGGCGCCCGTCGATGAGGAGGCGTTGCGCGTCATGACGGCGACCTCCTCCGTGCCCGCGTCGAACTCGCCCACCTGTCGGCGGTCGTCGAGAAAGAGTTTGGCGACCGGGCCGGCGCTGGAGCCGATGACCACCAGGTAGCGGGACACCTGGCGGTGCTGTTGCTGGGCATGTCGCGGCGGCAGTTCGTGACCGAAGCCTTGGTTCATGGAGCCTCCTCGCCTTGATCAGGCTGCTCGAGTGCGGCCCATTGTGCGCCGGGGCTGACCCTGATGCCCCGAGCCCGTCGGGCATGATCCAATCCAGGAATTGGAACCGATTCCATTTCGAGGGCCGCGAGGAAGAGACATGCAGAGCAAGCGAGTGATGATGGGGGTGCTGGCCACCGGCTTGGCGGTGTCGGCATGGGCAGGCGGCGTGCCCGACTTCGGCCCCAACGTCCACATCGTTGATCCGAAGGCGCCGGGCCTGCAGGCGCTGATCGACGGCATCTACGCGGCCCAGCAGCCCAATCATTTCGGTCCGCGCCGCGACGCCATCCTGCTCAAGCCGGGAACCTACCAGGACCTGCGCATCCCGGTGGGCTTCTACACCCAGGTGCTGGGCCTGGGGGCCCACCCCGACGACGTCCACGTCATCGGCGACCTGCGCTCCACGGCCCTGCTGGACAACGACAACGCGACGCAGAACTTCTGGCGCGGCGCCGAGAACTTCGCCGTGACGCCGACGCTGGGCATCGGTGACAACACCATGCAATGGGCCGTGTCCCAGGCCATCCCGTTCCGGCGCATGCATGTGCGCGGCAATATGCGGCTGAACCAGAACCAGGGCTGGGCCAGCGGCGGTTGGTTCTCGGACGTGCGGGTGGACGGTCAGGTCAACTCGGCCACCCAGCAGCAATGGCTGTCGCGCAACAGCGAGTGGGCGAGCTGGACGGGATCGAACTGGAACATGGTCTTCGTCGGCGTGAAGGGCGCGCCGGAAGGCGAATTCCCGACGCCCGGCCAGCGCTACACCAAGGTGGCGCAGGTGCCGGTGGTGCGCGAGAAGCCCTGGCTCTTCATCGACGCCAAGGGGGGCTATGCGGTGCGCGTGCCGGCCTTGCGGCATGACAGCGTGGGCGTCTCCTGGGCCAACGGCGCTGGAAAGCCCGTCACGGCGCCGGGCAAGACCCTGCCCATCGCGCAGTTCTTCATCGCCAGGCCGGGCGACACGGCGGCGAAGCTGAACGGCCAGCTGGCCGCCGGCAAGCATCTGCTGTTCACGCCGGGCGAGTACCTCCTGACCGAAGCGCTGCAGGTCAATCGCGCCGGTACCGTCGTGCTGGGCATCGGCTTCCCGACGCTGCGTTCGGACAACGGCCAGCCGCTGCTGAAGACGGCGGACGTCGACGGGCTGACGATCTCCGGCCTGTTCCTGGACGCCGGCAAGCAGGACCCCGGTGTGCTGATGGAAGTGGCGCCGGCGGGCGCCAACAAGCGCCACAAGGCCGACCCCATAGCTCTGCACGACCTGTTCTTCCGCATCGGCGGCGCGGCAGCCGGACAGGTGGACACGGCCCTGCGCATCAACGCCCACGACACCCTCGTCGACCACACCTGGATCTGGCGCGCCGACCATGGCGAAGGCGTCAGCTGGACGAGCAACCCGTCCGCCCACGGCCTGTGGGTCAACGGCGAGGACGTGACCATCCACGGCCTCTTCGTCGAACACTTCCAGAAGGAGCAGGTCGTTTGGCAGGGCAATGGTGGCCGCGTCTACTTCTACCAGTCCGAGATCCCTTATGACCCGCCCACTCAAGGCCAGTGGACGAACGCCGCCGGCGGCCGCGGCCATGCGGCCTACAAGGTGGCCGACACGGTGACCCGCCACGAGGCCTGGGGCCTGGGCGCCTACAGCGTCTTCCTGAAGCCCGACGTCGTGCTGGACCGCGCCTTCGAGGTGCCCAAGGCCGCGGGCGTGCGCATGCACCACATGATCACGGTCTGCCTGGTCGACAAGGGCAGCATCGAGCATGTCATCAACGACGCCGGCGACGCGGCGCGCTGCAAGGGTGGCAGCAACACGGCGACGCTGAAGGACTATCCGTGAAACGACCCGCTGTCGGCTTCGTCCGACAGCGCATCGCGCCGTCGGACACCGTTTGTCACAGGGCATCGCCCTTAGCCTGACGTCTCCTCAAAGCAAGGAGAACGACATGGGATTCACTCGCATCATCGCCATCGTGCTGCTCGTCGTTGGCGCGGCCAGCCTCGCCATGGGCGGCTTCAGCTACACCAAGGACAAGACCGTTGTGAAGCTGGGTTCGCTGGAGGTCTCGGCCAAGGAGAAGGAACAGGTCAATGTGCCGGTCTGGCTGGGCGTGGGCGCCATTGCCGTGGGCGGCCTGCTGCTGGTGTTCGGCGGCCGGCGCTGAAGAAAAAAACGGGCGCCTGAGCGCCCGTTGAAGTGTTGCACCGGAAAGAACAGGGGAAAGCTCAGCGGGCCTCTTGGGCGAGGCGCTCTTCGATGCGGGCCTTGACGGCCGGCAGCGCAGCGGGGAGATGGAAGGCGAGCTGGGCGAACAGCTCGTCGTGCAGCTTCATCTCGGCCTGCCACTCGGCGGCGTCGATGCGGGTGACGGTATCGAACTGCTGCTGCGAGAAGTCCAGGCCGTCCCAATTCAGGTCGGCATAGCCCGGCGTCACGCCGAAGACATGTTCCTCGCCACCGCCGGTGCCTTCCAGGCGGTCCAGCATCCACTTCAGCACGCGCATGTTCTCGCCATAGCCCGGCCAGACGAACTTGCCGTCGGCGCCCTTGCGGAACCAGTTGACGCAGTAGATGGCGGGCAGCTTGGCACCCGAGGCTTGCAGCTTGGCGCCCAGGTTCAGCCAGTGCTGGAAGTAGTCGCTCATGTTGTAGCCCATGAAGGGCAGCATGGCGAAGGGGTCGCGGCGCACCACGCCCTGCTGGCCGGCGGCCGCGGCGGTGGTCTCCGAACCCATGGTGGCGGCCATGTAGACGCCTTCGGTCCAGTCGCGGGCCTCGGTCACCAGCGGCACCGTGGTGGAGCGGCGGCCGCCGAAGATGAAGGCGTCGATGGCCACGCCGGCGGGGTTGTCCCAGTTGGCGTCCAGGGCCGGGTTGTTGGTCGCGGCGACGGTGAAGCGGGCGTTGGGGTGGGCGGCCTTGGCGCCGGTCTCCTTGGCGAGGGCCGGCGTCCAGTCCTTGCCCTGCCAGTCGATGCAATGGGCCGGCGGCGTGTCGCTCATGCCTTCCCACCAGACGTCGCCGTCATCGGTCAGCGCCACGTTCGTGAAGATCACGTCGCGCTCCAGGCTGGCCATGCAGTTGGGGTTGGTGTGCGAGTTCGTGCCCGGGGCGACGCCGAAATAGCCGGCCTCGGGGTTGATGGCGTAGAGCTTGCCGTCGGCATGCGGCTTGATCCAGGCGATGTCGTCGCCGATGGTGGTGATCTTCCAGCCGGCGAAGGCCTTGGGCGGGATCAGCATGGCGAAATTGGTCTTGCCGCAGGCGCTGGGGAAGGCGGCGGCGACATGCATCTTCTTGCCGGCGGGGCTTTCGACGCCCAGCACCAGCATGTGCTCGGCCAGCCAGCCTTGGTCGCGGCCCATGGTGGAGGCGATGCGCAGCGCGAAGCACTTCTTGCCCAGCAGGGCATTGCCGCCGTAGCCCGAGCCATAGCTCCAGATCTCGCGCGTCTCAGGGAAGTGGACGATGTACTTGGTCTTGTTGCAAGGCCAGGACACATCGGCCTGGTCAGCTTCCAGCGGTGCGCCCACGGTGTGCACGCAGGGGACGAAGTCGCCGTCGGTGCCGAGCAGCTCGACGACGGCGCGGCCCATGCGCGTCATGGTGCGCATGTTGACGGCGACGTAGGGGCTGTCGCTCAGCTCCACGCCGATGTGGGCGATGGGGCTGCCCAGCGGGCCCATGCTGAAGGGCACGACGTAGAGGGTGCGGCCGCGCATGCAGCCCTTGAACAGGGCCTGCTCGCCGGTCTGCAGCAGGTCGCGCATGGCGGCCGGGGCCATCCAGTTGTTGGTCGGGCCGGCGTCTTCCTTGTTCTGCGAGCAGATGAAGGTGCGGTCCTCGACGCGGGCCACGTCGCTGGGGTCGGAATTGGCCAGATAGCTGCCCGGGCGCAGGGCCGGGTTGAGCTTCTTGAAGGTGCCGGCGGCGACGAGCTGGTCGCACAGGCGCTGGTATTCCTCGGTGCTGCCGTCACACCAGTAGACGTCGGCCGCTTCGGTCAGCGCCGCAATTTCGGCCACCCAGGCGATCAGCCGGGCGTGTTTCACATAGGCAGGCAGGTTCAGCCTCAGGCCCTGCATGGCGGGTTGGTTCATGGCGAAAGCTCCAATCATGGGAATGTGTTTGGGGCAGCCAGCGAGCTGGCCCAAGCACACCGAACCTCGGGAGGTGGATTGTCGAATCCAATGTAATCACGCCGTAACCACCCGGGTCGGTGGGGTCATGCAAAACAGGAATAACGCCATGCTGTCATGGGAGAGAGGCTCACGGCTGTGGCGAAGTGGGCCTAGGGTTTGCGCGAAGGCGCGCTGAAACTCCGTGCAACTTTTGGGGTGGCAGCGTTGTCTGGCGACGAAGCCTCAAGAATGGCTTGCCACCGCCGGCGGCCTATCCCGCGTGCGCCAGCTCCAGCGCCTGCAACAACATCCACGCCGCCCGGGTCGGGGTCGGGTCGTTGCGGTGGATGCTGGCGAAGCGGCATTCGTAGCTGAGCTCGCCCGGGGACACCGCGCGCATGCGGCCGGCTTCGACAAAGGGCCGGGCATAGTGATCGGGCAGGAAGCCGACGAAGCAGCCGGTCAGGACCAGCGTGGCCACGGCTTCCTGGTCCGACGCCGTGGCCTGGCGCTCCAGCTTGCGGTGGTGGGCCAGCAGCATGTTCGGTGAGTGATAGCCCAGGCCGACCAGCTTCTGGCGCCGCAGGTCGGCCCACTTGAAGCGGCGCTCATCGGCGAACCAGGGGTGGTGGCTGCCGGCATAGAGATGCATGGTCTCGCCGAACAGCGACCGGTAGGCCAGGCTGTCGGAGCGCCGGTGCTCGGGGATGACGCCGACCTGGAACTGGCCTGCCAGCACGCCCTGCTCGATGGTGGTGATGGTGCCGACATGCAGGTGCAGCTTGACGCCCGGCGCGGCACGGTGGAACTGCTCCAGGGCCTGGTCGATATGGCAGGCGGGGTTGCTGACCGTCTTCTCGAACAGGGCCACGTGCAGGTCGCCGCTGACCTGGTGGTGGATGTCTTCCAGCCGGGCGCGGAAGTCGGTCGTCGCGGCCAGCAGCTGCAGGGCGGCGGCATAGAGCTCGGCGCCCTCGGCCGTCAGCGCAAAGCCGGCGCGGCCGCGGCGGCACAGCACCAGGCCCAGGCGCTCTTCCAGGTCCTTGATCTGCCGGCTGATGGTCGGCATGCCCACGTTGAGTTCCAGCTCGGCGGCCGCCATGCCGCCGCACTCCACCACTGCCTTGAAGACGCGCAGCAGCCGCAGGTCGACATCGGCGATCTGGCCGGGCAGCGGGGGCGTTTTTGCTTTCATATCAAGTCAAGTGAACATTGATATCTTGCCATTCTCTGCAAGCGATTCGGCGGGCAGCATGCGCGCATCGTTCTTCGGAGCCCTTGCCCATGTCTCCTTCCGCAAACCATCGCCCCGAGGGCTGGATGGACGCCCACTGGATGCCCTTCACGGGCAACCGCGAGTTCAAGGCCAACCCGCGCCTGCTGACCGGTGCCGAAGGCGCCTACTACCGCACAGACGATGGCCGGCGCGTCTTCGATGGCCTCTCGGGCCTGTGGTGCACGGGCCTGGGCCATGGCCGCACCGAGATCGTCGACGCCCTCAGCCGCCAGGCGCGCGAGCTGGACTATTCGCCGGCCTTCCAGTTCGGCCACCCGCTGTCCTTCGAACTGGCCAACAAGATCGTCGAGAAGATGCCCGCCGGCCTGAATCGCGTCTTCTTCACCGGCTCGGGTTCGGAATCGGCCGACACGGCACTGAAGATGGCGCGGGCCTACTGGCGCGCCAAGGGCCAGGCCGGCAAGACGCGGTTGATCGGCCGCGCCAAGGGCTATCACGGCGTCAACTTCGGCGGCATCTCGGTCGGCGGCATGGTGGGCAACCGCAAGACCTTCGGACAGGCCATCGAGGCCGACCACCTGCCCCACACCCAGCCGCCCAACGGCAGCTTCTTCAAGGGCATGCCGCCGCAGGAGGGCCCGATGGGCGCGGCCCTGGCTGACGAGCTGCTGCAGCTGATCGCCCTGCACGACGCCAGCAATATCGCCGCCGTCATCGTCGAGCCTTTCTCGGGTTCGGCCGGCGTCGTCATCCCGCCGGTGGGCTATCTGCAGCGCCTGCGCGAGATCTGCACGGCCCACAACATCCTGCTGATCTTCGACGAGGTCATCACCGGCTTCGGCCGCACCGGCGCGTGGACGGGCGCCGAGGCCTTCGGCGTGACGCCCGACATCCTGACCGCCGCCAAGCAGATCACCAATGGCGTGCAGCCCCTCGGAGTCGTCGTCGCCAAACAGGAGATCCACGACGTCTTCATGGCCCAGGGCGGGCCCGACTACATGCTGGAGTTCCCGCACGGCTACACCTACTCGGCCCACCCGGTGGCCTGCGCCGCGGGCCTCGCCTCGCTGGACCTGCTGGAGCGTGAGCATTCGCTGGAGCGCGTGAAGGCGCTGGCGTCGACCTTCGAGACCGCCGTGCATGGCCTCAAGGGCGTCAAGCATGTGGCCGACATCCGCAACTTCGGCCTGGCCGCCGGCATCACCGTCGCGCCGCTGCCCGGCGAGCCGGCCAAGCGCCCCTTCGACATCGCCATGGCCATGTACCGCAAGGGCTTCTACGTCCGCTACGGCGGCGACACCATCCAGCTCGCGCCCCCCTTCATCAGCACGGCAGCCGAGATCGACACCCTGGTGTCGGCCCTCGGCGACTGCTTCAACGCCACCGCCTGAGCCTCCTCGTGATCACCCATCTCATCAACGGCCAGCAGGTCGACGGCGGCAGCCGCTCGGCCGATGTCTTCAACCCCGCCACCGGCCAGGTCGGCGGCCAGGTGCGCCTGGCGGACCGCGTCACCGTCGAGGCGGCCATCGCGGCCGCGCAGGCGGCCTACCCGGCCTGGCGCAACACGCCGCCGCTCAAGCGCGCCCGCGTGCTGACCCGCTTCAAGGAACTGCTCGAGGCCCATGCCGACACCATCTGCCGCCTCATCACCGACGAGCATGGCAAGGTGCTGGCGGACAGCCTGGGCGAACTGCAGCGCGGCATCGAGAACGTCGAGTACGCCAGCTACGCACCTGAACTGCTGAAGGGCGAGCACAGCCGCAACGTCGGCCCGGGCATCGACGCGTGGTCGGAGTTCCAGTCTCTCGGCGTGTGCGCCGGCATCACGCCCTTCAACTTCCCGGCCATGGTGCCGCTGTGGATGTGGCCCATGGCCGTCGCCTGCGGCAACAGCTTCATCCTCAAGCCCTCGGAGCGCGACCCCAGCAGCACTCTCTACATCGCCCAACTGGCCCAGGAAGCCGGCCTGCCGCCGGGCGTGCTGAACGTCGTCAACGGCGACAAGGAGGCCGTCGACACGCTGCTGACCGACCCGCGCGTGCAGGCCGTCAGCTTCGTCGGCTCGACGCCCATCGCCGAGTACATCTATGCGACCGGCACCAGGCACGGCAAGCGCGTGCAGGCCCTGGGCGGCGCCAAGAACCATGCCGTCGTCATGCCCGATGCCGATCTCGACAACGCCGTGACGGCGCTGATGGGCGCTGCCTTCGGCTCCTGCGGCGAGCGCTGCATGGCCATCCCGCTGGTGGTGGCGGTGGGCGACGCGACGGCCGATGCCGTGCGCGAGAAGCTCATTGCCGAGATCGCGCGCATGAAGGTCGGCGCGGGCCGCGAGGCCGGCTGCGACATGGGGCCGCTGGTCAACAAGGCCCATCTGGAGAAGGTGCGCGGCTATGTCGACCAGGGCGTGGCCGAAGGTGCCGAACTCGTCGTCGACGGTCGCGGCCTGACGGTGGCCGGGCACGAGCAAGGCTATTTCCTCGGCCCCTGCCTGTTCGACCGCGTGCAGCCCGGCATGCGCATCTACCAGGAGGAGATCTTCGGCCCGGTGCTGGGCATCGTGCGCGTCGAGAGCCTGCAGGCGGCGATGGCGATGATCGACGCCCACGAATACGGCAACGGGACCTGCATCTTCACGCGCGACGGCGAGACGGCGCGCCACTTCACCGACCACATCCTGGTCGGCATGGTGGGCGTCAACGTGCCGCTGCCGGTGCCGGTGGCCTATCACTCCTTCGGCGGCTGGAAGCGCTCGCTGTTCGGCGACCTGAATGCCTATGGGCCGGACGCCGTGCGCTTCTACACGCGGCGCAAGCAGATCACCCAGCGCTGGCCCTCGTCGGGCGTGCGCGAGCAGGCGGTGTTCGCCTTCCCGAGCAGCAAGTAAGCCCTAGCCGTGCCAGCGCCTGGCGGCGCGCCGGATCACCTCGGGCAGCAGATGGCTCTCTTCCTCGACGCGCCGCAGCCAGGTGGCGTCGTTGCCGATGCCGTTGATCTCGCGCCGCATGTATTGCAGCGCGGCCTCGGCGTGCAGGTCGCCGGCATGGGTGTCCAGCTTGCTCAGCACGGCGATGAGGTCGTCGCGCAGCACGCGGTGCTCGCCGGTCTCGGGGTCGACGAAGGTGCCGTCCAGGCCGAAGCGGCAGGCCTGGAAGCGGTTGAAGGTGTAGGGCAGGTAGTCGTCTTCGCTGAGCGTGAAGGGCTTCTCCACCGTGATCCAGCGCGCCAGGCACTGGATGAAGCCGGCCAGGGCGGCGGCCTTCTCGATGGTCAGCGGCGTGTCCAGCACGCGGACCTCGATGGTGCCGAACTCGGGCTTGGGGCGGATGTCCCAGTAGAAGTCCTTCATGCCCGAGACGACGCCGGTGCGCGTCATCTTGGCGAAGAAGGCCTCGAAGTCGGTCCAGCTCTGCACGAAGGGCGCGCGGCCCGACAGCGGGAAGGCGAAGACCGAATTCAGCCTTGCCGAGTCGAAGCCGGTGTCCTCGCCCTGCACAAACGGTGAGGAGGCCGCCAGCGCGATCAGGTGGGGGATGAAGCGGCTCATGCCATGCAGCAGCACCAGGGCCTCGTCGGCGCTCGGGCAGCCGATGTGGACATGCTGGCCGAAGATGGTGAACTGCTTGGACAGATAGCCGTACAGCGACGACAGCTCGTGAAAGCGCGGCGTCTCGAAGATGCGCTGACGCTTCCAATGCTGGAAGGGGTGGGTGCCGCCGCCCACCAGGCAGACGTCCAGGCGATCGGCGCAGTCCACCAGCGCATCGCGGATCTGGCCCAGCTCCGACAGCACCTGGCCGAAGCCGGTGCACACGCCGGTGGCGAGCTCGATCATGCTGCTGGTGATCTCGGGCTTCACGTCGCCCGGGATGCTGCGCTTCTCCATCAGCCGCAGCAGGTCGCCCGACACCGGCGCGAGGTCGTAGTCGTGGCTGTTGACGATCTGCAGCTCCAGCTCGACGCCCAGCGTCAGCGGCTGCGATTTGGAAAATTCACCCAGGCTCATGGCGTGCTGCCCTCCTTGCTGTTGTTCTTGCGGCGCTTGGGCGCCGGTGGCAGCTCGCCCGCCAGGCGCAGCGCGAACTGCACGGCGATGGGACCGAGCAGCTCCAGTACCGCGATGCTGGCCAGGATGATGGGCACGGCACCGGCGGCCAGCTCGGGCTCGGCGCGCATCAGCTCGCTGAGCATGACCAGGGCCGTGGCCGACAGCGGCGTCATCGTGATGGACAGGGCCAGGCCCTGCCGCCAGCTCGCCTTGGCCAGCGGCGCCAGCGCCACGACGGCGAGGGTCTTGGCGATGAAGCGCGCCGCCAGCAGGGCCAGGGCCGCGAAGCCGCCGGCCACGAGGATCTTGGGCGACCAGGCCGAGCCGACGATGACGAAGAGCATCAGCACCAGCGCCCCGCCCGACGTGCCGAAGTGGCGCGGCCAGACCCAGGGGCGCTCGCTGGTGTTGCGCAGCAGCAGGCCGGCCAGCAGCGGCATCAGCAGCGTCGATACGCCGATGGCGCGCGCCGCGACGATGGCAAAGGCCACCAGGCCGAACACCAGCAGGGCCGCGCTCTGGTTGCGCAGGTCCAGGCGGCGTGCGGCCAGATAGGTCGCACCGGCCAGCAGTGCGGCGACGCCGAGCGTCGTCAGCAACGAGATGGCCAGGCCCGCGAGGGCCTGCGGCAGGCTGCCGCCATCGTCGGCTGCCCACCAGGTGCGCATCAGCGTCAGCGCGATGACGGCATACAGCGTGTTCAAGGCCGTCAGCACCGAGGCGCGCTGCGTGACCTGACCCTCGGCACCGAGCTCCAGCGACACGCGGCCCGACACGGCGGCCGGTGCCGGCATGGCCAGGATGGCGCAGGCCACGGCGGTCTGCCAGCCCAGGTCGAAGAGGCGCAGCACCAGGGCCACCGCCACGGCGCTGCACAAGGCCTCGGCCAGGCTGGTCAGGGCCAGGCCCGGGTTGCGAACCAGCCAGCGCAGGTGCACGCGGCAGCCGATCTCGAACAGCAGCAGGCCCAGGGCGAGGTCGGTGACGGTCTGCGCCGCGCCGGACAGCGGCATGGCCACGCCATGACCGAAGGCGGCTGCCACGCAGCCCGCCAGCGTGTAGCCGACCACGCGCGGCAGCCGCGTCGTCGCGGCAATGAATTCGCCGGCAAGTGCGCCGGCCAGCAGCACGCCGACGACGAACATCAGCGCGCTGGAGGGGGCCACCGCCAGCCCGGCCCAGACCCTGGCGCCGCTGTCGAGTGCATTCATAGGCTCTCCCTTGGAGGTTTTTGCGCAAGCCTAGATGGGCGGTTCGACCGGCCTTGTAGGCCAACACGCCGAAAAGCCTCCTGGAGAATGGGGGGCATGAAACAACCCCCACGCTCGCTTTGCTCGCTGCCCCCCCGAGGGGGCGCGTCAGTGCCTTCGGGCGGCCGGGCGCCCCTGACATGCAAGTCCTCAGCGTGAATACCGCCCGCGTCGAGCATTTCGTCGCCACGACGGGCGAGTCCCTGGATTCCGCCATCCGCAAGCGCCCGCGCGCGGGTCGTGTCGGCGTGCACGCGCTGAGCCTGGAGGGCGATGAGCAGGCCGACCTCAGCGTGCATGGTGGCCTGTCCAAGGCGGTCTATGCCTATCCGCAGGAGCACTACGCCTTCTGGACGACGGTGCGCGGCCAGGCCAAGGTCGAGGGCGCCCTGCAGCCCGGCGACTGCGGCGAGAACCTGACGCTGTCGGGCCTGCTGGAAAGCCAGGTCTGGATCGGCGACGTGCTGCGCTTCCCGGACTGCGAACTCGTCGTCTCCGAGCCGCGCTACCCCTGCTTCAAGTTCAATGCCCACATGGGCTTCAACCAGGCCGCCAAGCTGATGGCCCAGAGCGGTTGGTGCGGCTTCTACCTGGCCGTGAAGCGCGCGGGCTCGATCGCCGCCGGCGACAGCTTCGAGCTGATTCCTGGCCCGCGTGAAGTCGGCATCGTCGAGCTCTTCAAGGCCAAGATGAAGAAGAAGGGCTGATGCGTCGCCGCCAGCTGTTGGCCGCCGCCGGCCTGCTGCCCATCGCCGCCCGGGCGGGTCCGGTGCTGCAGGTCGGCCCGCGGCGTGCCATCAAGTCTTTGGCCGCCGCGGCGCGGCAGGCCCGTGACGGCACGCTCGTCGAGGTCGACGCCGGCGACTATGTGGCCGACGTCGCGGTCTGGCGCCAGCACGAGCTGACGCTGCGTGCCGTCGGCGGCCGCGTGCGGCTGCTCGCCAATGGCGCCCATGCCCAGGGCAAAGGCCTCTTCGTCACGACGGGCCGGCGTCAGCGCATCGAGGGCTTCGACTTCATCGGCGCCGCCGTGCCCGACCGCAACGGTGCCGGCATCCGCGTCGAGGCAGGCTCGCTGACCCTGGTGGACTGCGGCTTCGTCGACAACGAGAACGGCCTGCTGACGGCCAACGACGAGAGCATCGAGCTCGACATCGTCGACTGCGACTTCGGCCCCATCGCGCTGCGCGAGGGCAAGACGCACAACCTCTATGTCGGCGCCATCAGGCGCCTCGCCGTCACGGGCAGCTATTTCCATCACGGCAAGCTCGGCCATCTGCTGAAGAGCCGCGCGGCGCTGAACCACATCCTCTACAACCGCCTCAGCGACGAGATCGGCGGCCGCGCCAGCTATGAGCTGGAGTTCCCCAACGGCGGCATCGCCGTCGTCATGGGCAATCTCATCGTCCAGAGTTCGACGACCGAGAACCCGCATGTGATCTCCTTCGGCGTCGAGGGCGCCAAATGGGAGAAGCAGGCCCTCTACCTCGTCAACAACACGCTGGTGGACCAGCTGCCGAGCAATGGCGTGAATGGTGGCATCTGGCTGCGCGTGACGCCGCCCCAAGCCGAGGTGGTGCTGGCCAACAACCTGCTGGTCGGCGGCCCGAAGCTGGCGGCCGAGGGGCATTGGACGCGGCGCGCCAACTTCGCGGCCGACTGGGATGAGTTCGTGCGCGCGGCGCGCGACGACTACCGGCTCAAACCGGATTCGTCATTGCGCGGCAAGGCAGCCGACGCGGGCGAGGGGGGCGGCCTCAGGCTGGCGCCCTCGCGTGAGTACCGCCACCCGCACACGACGCAAGCGCTGGACGGTCCGGCGCGCAGCCCCGGCGCCTTCCAGACCTGAAGCCGCATTCATCTGCCGGCCACGCCGCCACGTCCTGGTTCGATCCTGTGGAGGGCCACCTCTCCTCCGCGTTGAGGATGAGCCGCGCGCGCATGGCGACAAGAATCCTTCGCAGCTGGCATTGACGCCAGGCAGGAAGGCCCGCATGACATCTGCAGACGACGCTGCCCCGGCGCCCGCCCGCCCCAAGGATCCCGACTGGGACGACTACTGGTCGTACAAGGTCGCCGAGAAGGCCAAGTCCCGCATCCTGGCCTATTTCGGCGCGGCCACCGTCGTGTTGACGCTGGTCGGCCTCAAGGGCCTGGACGAGGTGCGCAAGGGCATCGAGACCAAGTTCGAGAACGAGATCGCGCGCAAGGAGAAGGAGGCCTCGGAGAAGGTGACGCGCATGCTGGCCGACTTCGAGAAGGAGATGGAGGGCAACCGCAAGGAGGTGGCGCAGCGGCGCGAGGAGTACATGAAGATGACCATGGTGGCGCCGGAGTACCGGTCGGCCAGTGCCTCGGCGGCGGGCCCGGCGCTGCTGCTGGACCTGCGCGACGCGATGGGCGCCATCCGCAACCAGGGCAGCGAAGGCACCACCATCGGCTTCTCCGTCGCCTATGCGCTGCAGGCCGCCATCAAGAGCAAGTTCAACCGCAAGGTGACGATCTCGGCGCGCGGGCTCTTTGTCACGGCGCGCAAGTTCGATGAATGGCCGGGCGAGGATTACGAGGGCAGCAGCGTCGTCGGCGGCCTCAAGGGTGCGCAGCAGGTGGGCGCCTGGCTGGAGTCGCAATGGCCCTACGCCGGTCCCGCCCCGGCGGCCTCGGTGAAGCCGGCGTACAAGGTCAGCAAGTTTCGCAAGCTGGACAGCAAGCCCGAGGCCCTCGTCAGTGCGATGCAGGCCGGGCAGCTGCCCGTGGTGCAGCTCAGCGTCACCGAGGACTTCGACCGGGTCGGTGCCGATGGCCGCGTCGTCATCCGCACGCCGCTGCGCCCCACCGGCGGCCACAGCATGGCCGTCGTCGGCTTCGATCAGGCCAAGGCCGAGTTCCGTCTCGCGAACATGTGGGGCCCTGAATGGGGCGACAAGGGCACCCTGGTCATCCGCGACAGCGACCTCAAGCGCATCCTCGAGGTCGCCTACGTCATCGAGGACGTGATGGAGGTCCGCTGAATCAGGCCGGCACGCCGCTGCGGCGCTTGCCGGTCCTCAAGGCGATCACACCCAGACCCGCCAGCAGCAGGGCCAGGCTCTGCGGCTCGGGCACGGCGGTCGTGAAGCCGAGCTGCTGGCTGGCCACGCGCTGCAGCGCACGCGCCGTCGTCGCGTCGATGCCGAGGTCGACGGCGGCCTGCTCGCCCAGCCCCAGGCTCAACGGGTCGTGGCCGGTGATGCTGCCGAACAGCGTCAGGGCCGAAAGATAGGAGCCGTATTTGCTCGCGTGGGTGCGGTCCAGCCACCAGAGGTTGAGTGCGCCCGCCGTCTCGGCAAACGTGCCGCTCGCGTTGTAGAAGCCGCTGCCCTGGGCCAGGCCCTGGTCGACGGCACGCTGGAAGGCATCGCCCACCGGCACGACGCCGGCAAAGCCCGGGTTGGACGCGGCCTTGGCATAGAAGGAGTCGTGCAGATCGGCCGTCATGCCGGCCAGGCTGTTGTAGTAGAGCGTGGCGTTGCCGCCGCTGGCGTCGACGATGGGCCGTCCGTCAGCGCTGTTGAGGTCGGGCGTCGTGACCTTGTGGGCCTCGACCATGTCGGGCCGGGCCCAGCTCTCCTCCAGATAGACCTTGGTGTTGCTGCTGGCGTTGGGGTTGGCGGCGATGGTGCGTGTCGTGTTGCAGCTGCCGGACGACAGGCCCGTCGCCGTGCAGGCCGCCAGGCTGCCGAACAACGTCGACTCCTTGTAGCTCTGTGCCGCGCCGTTGTGGATGAAGCGCTCGAACTGGTCGGCGTAGGCGTTGAAGGTGGCGAGGTTGGCGTTCTTGCCCCTGCCGGCGGGCAGGGCCGCGTCGCTCTGCTCCTGCAGCACGACGCTGTCCCACTTCTGCGTGGCGACGTTCTCGCGCAGCTTCCAGTCGCTGTTGGCCGTGTCCAGGAACTGGCCGCGCAGCGAGGCCGCGTTGCGCGTCGACAGCGACACGTCGTAGTTCATGCCGGCCTCGTCGGTCATCTTCTTGAAGATGCCGGGCACGCCGCCCCAGGGGTGGGGCTCGAAGCTGCCCTGGCCCACCGTGCCGGGGGGAAAGCTGTTGGTGCCGCTCGGGTTGACGGCGTTGAAGCCGGCCGTCAGGTCGTGCACGGCACCAGCGTTGTAGCTCAGCACCGGGTCGACGCGGCCGAAGGTGTAGCTGTTGCCGACGAAGAGGATCTTGACCGGGTCGGCCGCGAGGGCGGGCCCGGCGAGGCTGGCCAGTGATGTCACCAAGGCCAGCGCGAGAAGGCGATTCATGCGTGTCTCCAGTTTTTATGAGGTCGTCCCAAGGACGGCCGCCATACTGGAGAGCACGCGTTCAGGCGTCAAATATCTGAAACAGGGCATCGCCATATCGGCGACGTATGAATCAAGCCTGCTTCAGCACCGGGTAGTCCGTGTAGCCCTCGGCACCGCCGCCATAGAAGGTCTCCTTTTGCGGCGCGGCCCAGGGCAGGTCGCTGCGGATGCGCTCGACGAGGTCGGGGTTGCTGATGAAGGGGCGGCCGATGGCGACGGCGTCGGCGTGGTTGCTGGCGACGGCATCCAGGGCCATGCCGCGGTCGTAGCCGTTGTTGGCGATGTAGGGGCCGTTGAAGCGGCGGCGCAGTTCGGCGTAGTCGAAGGGGGCGATGTCGCGGGCGCCGCCGGTGGCGCCTTCCACCACTTCCAGGAAGGCCAGCTTCAAGGGTGCGAGCTGCTCGGCCACATAGTTGAAGAGGGCCTGCGGGTTGCTGTCCTGGCCGATGTCGTTGCTCGGCGTGACGGGCGACAGGCGCAGTGCCGTGCGGCCGGCCCCGATGGTGCCGGCGATGGCCGTCATGACCTCGATCAGCAGGCGGGCGCGGTTCTCGATGCTGCCGCCGTACTCGTCGTTGCGGTCGTTGGCGCTGTCACGCAGGAACTGGTCGAGCAGATAGCCGTTGGCGCTGTGCACCTCGACGCCGTCGAAGCCGGCCGCGATGGCGTTCTTGGCGGCCTGCACATAGTCGGCGATCAGCTGCGGGATCTCGTGGGTGGCGAGCGCGCGCGGCTCGGCGGTGGGCACCAGCTCGCCATGGGCCGCATAGGTCTTGGTCTTGGCGGCGCGGTTGGTGGACGACACCGGCTGCTGGCCGCCCGGCTGCAGGCTGTTCACCGAGATGCGGCCCACATGCCAGAGCTGCACGACGATCTTGCCGCCGGCTTCATGCACGGCGTCGGTGACCTGCTTCCAGCCGGCGATCTGCTCGGGCGAGTGGATGCCCGGGGTGTCGAAATAGCCCTGGCCGTCGGGACGGATCTGGGTTGCCTCGGTGATGAGGAGGCCGGCCCCGGCGCGCTGGCGGTAGTACTCGACGTGCAGGGCGTGGGGGATCTGCCGGGTCGCGCGGTTGCGTGTCAGCGGCGCCATGACGACGCGGTTGGCCAGCTGGATGTCGCCGAAGCGGACGGGGTCGAAAAGAGTGGTCATGGTGAAGACGGTCGGAAAGTCGATGGGGAGAGCGATGGGAAGGAGGCTACGCAAGCGGCGCCGGCCTTTCGCTGTGTGCGGTTGATGTGGGATGTGTTAGCGCGACTGCAATGCCGGCGCCTGCAGAATCTTTCTATGAATCCGATAGTGACCCCATCGCGCCGAGGCTTCCTCGCCCTGGGCCTCGCCGGCCTGGTTGATGCCCGGGCCGAGTCCGAACCCGCCGCCCGGCGCGCCGAGCGCTTTGTCGACGACCTGCTGGCGGCGCAACCTGTCCCGGGTCTGGCCCTGGCCGTCATGCGCGACGGGCAGCCGGTGGTCACGCGCTGCTGGGGCCAGGCGCGGCCGATTGAGGCCAGCGCCATCGACGCGGACACGCGTTTCTGCCTCGGTTCCCTGTCCAAGCCCTTTCTCGGGCAGCTGGCGCTGATGCTGGTGCAGGACGGCCGGCTGCGCTGGGACGACCCCATCCAGCGCCATCTGGGGCCGCTGCCGCCACACTGGCGAGCCATCACCGTGCGCCAGTTGCTCAACTGCACCTCGGGCCTGCGCAGCCTCGGCGACCCGACCCGGCCCGACGACATGATGGCCGACCCGGGGCTGCGCCGGCAGATCCAGGCCCGCGGCGGCGCGGCCTTCTCCGAGGCCGAGCAACTGGCGGCCTTCCAGGCCTTCCCGCTGCACGCGCCGCCGGGCCGGGGCTTTCTG
The DNA here is from genome assembly GCF_058787015.1 of Roseateles sp. FW305-36. Classification (NCBI taxonomy): domain Bacteria; kingdom Pseudomonadati; phylum Pseudomonadota; class Betaproteobacteria; order Burkholderiales; family Sphaerotilaceae; genus Roseateles; species Roseateles sp. FW305-36. Next base: position 491,322 of record NZ_JBYSZK010000002.1, read on the forward strand.
TATAGCAATGCCGGGTTCAACGTGATGGGCATGCTGGTGGGCCGCATCGCCGGCGGGTCGTACCGGGAGCTGATGCGCGAGCGCATCTTCGAGCCGCTGGGCATGACGTCGGCACGCTTCATGGCCGCCGACGCCGGTTTCGCCGACATGGCCGCGCCCTGCCAGGTGCAGGCCGACGGCCGCGTGGTGGATGCCAGCGCGCAATTGCCGCCCTTCATGAAGGCCTTCTATGCCGACGGCTGCGGCGGCATCCAGCTCAGCCTGCGCGACCTGATGCGCTGGGATGCCGGTCTTTGCGGGCATTCGGCGGCGCTGTCCCCCTTGTGGACCCGGCCCGTTCCCATGGACCAGGGCCTGGGCGAGGACGGCCGACCACTGCGCTACGGCCTGGGCTGGATCGTCAGCCGCAGCGCCTGGGGCGCGCCCAAGGTCGGTCACGGTGGCTTCATTCCCGGTTACCGCTGTGCCTATGCGCGCTACCTCGGCGCGCCATCCTGGTCCGTCGCGGTGTTGACCAACCAGACGGCGGTGGACCCGGATCCCATCGCCAGCACCGTGGCGGGACTCTTCGCTCGCGCGGCTTAGCGACAATCGCCCCCATGCTCGCCTACCGCCACGCCTTTCATGCCGGCAACCATGCCGACGTCCTCAAGCACCTCGTGCTGACCCGCGTGCTGCGCTACATGGGTGAAAAGGACAAGCCCTACACCCTCATCGACACCCACGCCGGTGCCGGCGGCTACTCGGTCGAGGGCCGCTATGCGCAGAAGAAGGGCGAGTACGGCGAAGGCATTGCCAGGCTGTACGACCGCAAGGACCTGCCCGCGCCGCTGGCTGACTATGTGGGCCTGGTGCGCGCCTTCAACCCCGACGGCCAGCTGCGCCAGTACCCGGGCTCGCCGGCGATTGCCAACTTCCTGCTGCGCGAGACCGACCGCCTGCGCGCCTACGAGCTGCATTCGACCGACCACCGCATCCTCGCCAGCTACCTGGAGAGCCGGCCCAACACCCAGGTCAGCGACCGCGACGGCTTCTCCGCCATCAAGGCCGAGCTGCCGTCGCCGACGCGCCGCGCGGCCTTGCTGATGGACCCGTCCTACGAGATCAAGACCGACTACGCCAAGGTGCTGGCCGCGCTGCGCGAGGCGCTGGAGCGCGCCTCCGACACGGTGATCATGATCTGGTACCCCAAGCTGCAGCTGCTGGAATCCACGCAGATGCTGCCGCGCCTGAAGGCCAGTGCCGACTCGATGGCCAAGAAGGGCTGGTTGCATGCGCAGCTGACGGTGGCCCAGGCCGACGAGCGCGGCTTCGGCATGCTGGGCAGCGGCATGCTCGTCGTCAACCCGCCGTTCACGCTGCACGACGAGCTGGCCGAATGCCTGCCGCTGCTGGTGGAGAAGCTGGGGCAGTACGACGGCGCGAACTACGTGCTCGAGCAGAAGGCGGTATGAGCGCAGCGCCGGGCCGTCCCAAGCAAGCTCGCTCCCGCCTGGCGGGAGTAAGCCCGGACATGGGATGCCCAGTGGGCATCCCATGCCTGGCGAACGCCTGGACGCGCTGTCGGCCAGGCAAGGCCGTAGGCCGAAGGGTGTACCCATGACCACGGACAGCAAGCCGGTCACGATGGAGCAGATCGCCGCCCTGGCCGGCGTCTCCACCATCACGGTCTCGCGCGCGCTGCGCGACAGCCCCTCGGTCACACCGGCCACGCGCGAGCGCATCAAGACCCTGGCCGAGGCCGCCGGCTACCGCTTCAACCACCATGCGCGCAATCTGCGCCTGCGCCGCAGCCATATGGTGGCCGTGATGCTGGAGATGCAGCCCGACACCGACCGGCCCATGACCGATGCCTACCCGCTGCAGCTGCTGGGCGGCATCACCCAGGAGCTGACCTCGCGCGGCTTCAGCGTGCTGCTGTCGGCCCTGCAGAGCCCGGGCCAGGGCATGGCGGCTTCGGCCGACGGCCTCATCCTGCTCGGTCAGGGCGCCAACGGCTCGGCGGTGAAGTCGGCCGCGGCCATGGGCCTGCCCATGGTGGTCTGGGGCGCAGAGCATGGCCGCAGCGACTCGGTCGTCGTCGGCGGCGACAACGCCCATGGCGGTGCCTGCGCGGCCGAACGCATGATCGCGCTCGAGCGGCGCGAGCTGCTCTTCCTGGGCGACGTGCGCCATGCCGAGATCCGCGACCGCCAGCAGGGCTTTGCCAAGGCCCTGAAGAAATCCGGCCTCAAGTGTCAGACGCTGACGCCGGCGGCCTTCACCTTCGGCGCCGGCTTCACGGCCGTGCAGGCCCATCTGGCGAAAGGCGGCAAGGCGCCCGACGGCCTGTTCGCCGCCAGCGACCTGCTGGCCATGGGCGCGGTGCGCGCCTTCACGGATGCGGGCCTGTCAGTGCCCGATGCGGTCTCGGTGATCGGCTACGACGACTCGCCCGCGGCCCAGAGCTTTGCGCCGCCGCTGACCAGCGTGCGCCAGGACTGGCACCACGGTGGCGTGCTGCTGGCGCGCAAGGTGCTGGACCTCATAGCCGGCCAGGTGGCAGCCAGCGAGATCATGCCGACGGAGCTGGTGGTTCGCGCGACGTGAGGGGCGGCTTTGCAGCGAGGCTGTGTGAAAACCCTCCTGTGATTGCGCGCGCCGCTGCCTAGATTGTGGGAACGCCACAGCATGGGCTGCCGC